>CAZYDG010000019.1:0-26417 GCA_964645835.1 uncultured Syntrophaceae bacterium | reverse complement strand
CATTCCTGCTAAGAAAGGCTATGGAAAAGAAACTCAAAACGATCTTCTCACACATCAAACCGGGGTAACTTTCTTTATGAGGCAACGTTACCTCTTGTCACTACACTTTCGGTAACATTTTAATCTGAGGCAACGGGCATGTTGAAAAATGCCATCTGCTGCGTTGCGCTAAAAGCCTCGTCATTCGACGTACCTCTATGTACGCCTCATTCCTCGACTTTTGCGCGCCTTGCATCTGGACATTTTTGAACAGACTGCCCTAGATCGAGTATTTCAACAACAACCTGCTGATATGGCTGCTACCTGCAAAGATCATTTCTGCCGGGACCTCTCAACGGAGATAACGGATTTAAGGCCTTTAATGGATGAAACCATATGATTGAACTGGTTCAGATCATGAACCTCTACCTTAAAAGAGCAGATGGCCCGTAAATCGGGCGTCGTATCCACCTCCGCATGGGTAATGTTGACATCCATAGAGGCAATGACGGCACTGACCTCTGCCAGAACACCTTTTTTATCGCGGCAGACGACGCGCATCAGGACGGAGAAAGTCTGCTTCTTCTTGACGTTCCACTGTACCTCGACAATTCGATCCTGGTCCAGTTCAAGAAGATTCGGACATTGCTGGGTGTGGATCGTGATCCCCCTCCCTCTGGAAATAAAACCGACGATATCGTCTCCAGGGATAGGCGCGCAGCACTTGGCGAACTTGACCATAACATCTTCCACGCCTGTCAGGGAGATGCCGACCGTTGACGGCGCCGATTCCCTTTGTTTGATCTTCTCCGGTACCTGTTCCTCTTTCTTTTTTACTTCATCTGGTAGAAAATGATTCGCAATATGCTTGGCCGAAACACGGCCGAAACCCACGAGGGCCATGAGATCTTCGACGTTGTTGATCTTGTGCTCGTCAAATACCTTGCGGATCTCATCGGATTTCAGGATCGTCGAGAGTTTCAGGTTATGCTTCTTGAGTTCCCGTTCCAGGATATCCCGGCCTAGTTCAACACTCTTTTTTCGTTCCTCTGTCTTGATCCATGTCTTGATCTTGGTCCGGGCCTTGGATGTAACGGCCCATTTCAGCCAATCCTTGCCGGGGTGATGGCCGGCCTGGGTAATAATTTCCACCGTATCGCCGTTTTGCAGCTCATATTTCAGAGGCACAATGCTGCGGTTGATTTTGGCGCCGATACACTGTGTACCTACGTCCGTATGGACGCTGTAGGCAAAATCGATGGGTGTTGCCCCCCGGGGGAAAGATTTGACATCACCGCCTGGTGTAAAGACATAGACCTCATCCGGGAAAAGGGCCATTTTGAGGTTGGTCATAAACTCGCGCGGATTATCCGAGTCCTGTTGGACTTCCAGGAGTTCCCGCATCTTGCGGATTTGCTCGTCATCGGATTCCATGGTGGACCGTTTTTCTTTATAGCGCCAGTGGGCCGCAATCCCTTCTTCCGCCCAATCATGCATAGCCCGCGTCCGGATCTGTACTTCTACCCGCTCCCCATAGGGACCGATGACGGTCGTATGGAGGGAGCGGTATCCATTGGCTTTGGGCATGGCGATACGATCCTTGAAACGTCCCGGAACGGGTTTCCAAAGGGCATGAATGACGCTTAAGGCTTCATAGCACTCCTTATCCTTATCGGATTCAAGGATGATACGAAAAGCGATCAGATCGTAAACCTCATCGAAATCGATTCCCTGAGACTTCATTTTGGTATAGATGCTGAAGATATGTTTAGCCCTGCCTTCCACTTCTACTTTCAGGCCAACCTTCTCCATTTCCTGGGAAATGATCCTCTTGACTTCTTCCGTGTAGAGATCCCGCTGTTCTTTTTTCTTGTCGATCCTTTTGGATATCTCGTCGTAGGCCTCGCGGTTGAGATATAAGAAGGCCAGATCCTCCAGTTCCGTCTTCATCCAGTTGATTCCAAGACGATTGGCCAGGGGGGCATGGAGTTCGAGTGTTTCCCGTGAGATAAATTGCTGCTTTTCCGGCGTCTGATACTGAAGGGTCCTCATATTGTGAACACGGTCGGCAAGACGGACAAGGAGAACACGGATATCGGAGGACATGGCCAGAATCATCTTACGGAAATTCTCTGCCTGCCGTTCTTCCTGACTGGCAAAAGTTATCTTGCTGATCTTGGTCAGGCCGTCAACCAGTTGGGCCACATCTTTTCCAAAGGCCTCTTCGATCTGATCCAGCGTGGTCAGGGTGTCTTCCACCGTATCATGAAGAAGGCCCGTAATGATCGTGGCGGCATCAAGTTTCATGTCCGCCAGGATACCGGCCACCTCCATGGGATGGGTCAGATAGGGTTCCCCGGACAGGCGCAACTGTCCCTGGTGAACCGTAGCGGAAAAGACATAAGCCTTTTCAATCCGCTCCAGTTCTTCAGGCGACATGTAAGCCTGCGTCTTATCAAGAATATCCGTGATGCGTAACATTACGCCAATTAGCCTTCTTTGACTTTTTCAACGATAAAAGGAACAGCCTCGGCGATGGGCAGGACTACATTCTCGCCCGATCTCCGGATTTTGATCTCAACCTTCCCCTCAGAGAGGCGCTTCGGCCCTACTGTAATCCGCAGGGGAATCCCAATCAGATCTGCGTCCTTGAACTTGACGCCGGCCCGCTCGTCACGGTCGTCGAGAATCACCTCGATCCCTTGCTCAATCAGCGATTCATACAATCTTTGCGCGGCTTCCGCCAGATTCGGTTCATTCATATTCACTGGCGTGACGATGACATGGTATGGGGCAAGAGCCATGGGCCACACGATGCCGTTATCGTCATGGGACTGTTCTATGCAGGCTGCGACAGTCCGACCGACGCCAATGCCGTAGCAACCCATAACGATGAATTGTTCCTTGCCGTTACGATCAAGATACATGGCCTTCATGGTCTTGCTGTATTTAGTCCCCAATTTGAACACGTGCCCTACTTCAATACCCCTGGCAAACCTGATTTCACCGGCGCATCTCGGGCAGCAGTCCCCTTCCCGGACGACACGCAGATCGGCATACTCGGATAGCTTGAAATCCCTGCCGGGATTCGCATTCCGTATGTGATGGTCCTCTTTGTTGGCGCCTGCCACCATATTGATCCTGTTCATAATCGAATAATCGGCGATAACCCGGCACTTAATCCCCACAGGCCCGACAAACCCTATCGGGGAGGAGGCCACATCCCTGATCATATCGTCCATAGCCATTTCCAGGATGTCGCATTTCAGATAGTTCTTCACCTTGATCTCATTAACCTCTTCATCACCACGAACCAGGATGGCAACCGGCTGACCATCGGCAACGAACACGAGGGTCTTGATAATATCCCCGGGAGCGGCGGAAAGAAAGGCGCATACTTCGTCGATGGTGCGGACATCGGGCGTATATACCTCTTCAAGAGGAATAAAAGCCGTCTCATCAAGAGGCGTCAAATCAGGCCTGGAAATCTCCGCTTTCTCCAGATTGGCGGCATAACCGCATTTGGCGCAATAGGCCATGGCATCTTCACCGGATTCGGCCATGACGAGGAATTCATGGGAATAGCTGCCTCCGATACTGCCCGTGTCGGCCTCGACGGGACGGAAGCGCAGGCTGCACCGTTCGAAGATGCGATTGTACGCCTCGAACATTTTGTTATAACTTATCTCAGCGCCCGCCTCATCGATATCGAAGCTGTATGCATCCTTCATCCCGAATTCCCGGCATCGCATAACGCCGAACCGCGGCCGGATTTCATCGCGATATTTCGTCTGTATCTGATAGAGATTCAAAGGCAGCTGCCTATAGGATTTTACCTCGTTGCGCACCAGATCGGTAATAACCTCTTCGTGGGTCGGCCCGAGACAGCATTCCGCATCGCGCCTGTCCCGGAAGCGCAAAAGCTCTTTGCCGTAGAAATCCCAACGGCCCGACTCTTTCCAGAGCTCGGCAGGCTGAACCATGGGCATGTGCAGTTCTTGTGCCCCGGCGCGATTCATCTCCTCACGGATGATCTGTTCCAGCTTCCGGACAACCCGGTAACCGATGGGCAAATAATTATATATGCCGCTGGAAAGCTTACGAATAAGACCCGCTCGCAGCATGAGCTGATGACTGATAATTTCCGCATCGGAGGGGACCTCCCTGCCCGTGGGCAAAAACATTTCTGAATAACGCATTAATCCTCCTTCTTGTCGGCCAGCATGGCATGAATTTCTTCCATGAGGACAGCGACGAATTGTTCTTCTTTGATCTTCCGGACCGTTTTGCCTTTCTTGAAAAGCATGCCGTAACCGCGGCCCCCGGCAATGCCGATGTCCGCTTCTGCAGCCTCTCCGGGGCCATTGACAACGCAGCCCATCAGGGCGATTTTAATATGGGATTTCACCCCCGACAACCGGCGTTCCACCTCCCTCGTGAGCCGGGACAAGTTGATTTCCGTGCGCCCGCAAGTGGGACAGGAGATAATATCCGGGCCGACTTTGCGAATATCCAGGGTTCGCAAAATCCCGTAAGCGACAGGTATTTCATTCACGGGATCCCCCGTCACGGATACACGAATCGTATCGCCGATCCCGTCAAAAAGCAATGTCCCTATGCCGATAGACGATTTGATGGCCGCATTCAGAAGGCTTCCCGCTTCCGTAACCCCGAGGTGAAGAGGATAATCCACTTGGCTGGAGAGCCCGCGATAGGCGGCGATCATAGTGGGCACATCGGAAGACTTCACGGATATCTTGATCCTGTCAAACCCCATATCCTCGATGCGGCGGACATTCCGTACAGCGCTTTCCACGAGGGCTTCCGCCGACGGTTTTCCGTAACGGGCCAGGAGGTCCTTTTCCAGGGACCCTGCGTTGATGCCGATGCGGATGACTGTTCCGCAGGATTTCGCAGCCTTTACAACTTGCTTGATCCCCTCCTCTTTTACGTTACCGGGGTTGATGCGGATGCCGTCGGCACCGTGTTTCATGGCTTCCAGGGCCAGGCGATGGTCGAAATGAATATCCGCAATCAGGGGGATGTGAATCTTTTCCTTGATCCGGCGCACGGCCTGCGCCGCTTCTGCGTCGGGAATCGCTACGCGAACGATTTCGCAGCCGGCCTTCTCCAAACGCAGGGTTTGGGCAACGGTCCTCCGCACATCCCGCGTATCGGTAGATGTCATGGATTGGACAACGATGGGAGCGTCACCGCCGACCTGGACAGACCCTATCCACAGGGGTCTTGTTTTTCTTCTCTTTATGTCTTCGTGCACCCGAGGAATGCTCCTGAACAGGCATCGACCATCTTGATATCATGCCTAACAAGAAGCCGGAATTGCTAAAGGGGATGCTTCCCCATCCGGCCACTTTTATGCAGGGTTTTCGATAGCCGCCTTGATGCGTTTTGTCCCTTCTTCAATGAGCGCCATCGATGTCGCATAAGAAAGTCGTATATACCGGTCATCTCCAAAATCGGCGCCGGGAACAACTGCCACATTGGCTGCATCCAAAAGATAGGCGGCCACATCCGATGATCCATTAATGATCTTCCCTCCCAAGCTCCTCCCATACAGGCCTGACACATTGGGAAAAGCGTAAAAGGCCCCTTGTGGCATACGGCATGTTAAACCAGAGATATTATTGAGGGCATTGACTATGACGCTGCGACGCTTTTCAAATTCGACGGCCATCTGCGCAACAGGGGCTTGATCACCATTCAGAGCCTCTACGGAGGCCTTCTGGGAGATCGATGTCGGATTGGAGGTGTTCTGACTTTGAAGCTTGACCATGGCTGCAATGATCTCTTCCGGGCCGGCAGCATAACCGATACGCCACCCGGTCATGGCATAAGCCTTGGAAACGCCGTTGATAACTACGGTCCGCTTTTTTAGAGACTCACTGCATGAGGCAATACTGAAAAACTCAAAACCGTCATAGAGGATCTTTTCGTAAATATCGTCCGATATGACGACAATATCCGTTTCCTCAATGACTGCTGCCAGTGCTTCAATATCGGCCTTTGTATAGGCTGCGCCTGTAGGATTACAGGGACTGTTGAGAATGACAGCCTTCGTTTTTCCTGTCATGGCCTTCTTGAGCTGCTCCGGGCTCATCTTGAAATCCGAGGTTTCCGATGTCTGGACGATGACCGGTGTCGCACCCGTCAGGACGACGATATCCGAATATGAAACCCAATAAGGCGCGGGGATGATGACTTCATCTCCCTCCTCGAAAAGGATCTGGGCCAGATTGTAGAGCGTGTGTTTCGCACCGCAGGATACAACGATTTCATTGCGCCGGTAGCTCAGATTATTATCCCTCATGAGTTTCCCCGCAATGGCATCTTTAAGCTCATCTATTCCACCGACGGCAGTGTATTTCGTAAAACCATCTTCAATGGCTTTTATGGCCGCAAGCTTTATGTGTTGCGGAGTATCGAAATCCGGTTCTCCTGCGCTAAAGCTGATAATGTCTCGGCCTTCCGCCCTGAGAGCATTAGCTTTGGCCATAATGGCCAAAGTCGGGGAGGGTTTTATCGTCGATATGCGATGCGCTAGCTTCATGCTTCTCTTTCCCTGATGTTGTTATACCTTTCGATTAATTTATCATTCACCATATCCGGTACCAGGCCCTTTACCGAACCGCCCAGACCGGCCGCCTCCTTAATGATGTTTGAACTCGTATAAAACCACTGATAACCCGTCATCAAAAAAACCGTCTCAATATTGCGGTTCAACCGCCGGTTCATCAATGCCATTTGAAACTCATATTCAAAATCCGATAAGGCGCGCAATCCCCGTATAATAACATTTGCCCCCATGCTCTCCACATAGTCTACCAGAAGTCCCGATGTAGCATCAATTCGAATCTGTTCATGCTCCTTCGCAACGACCTCGTAGATCATGCTCTTTCGTTCCTCAACGGTAAAGAGCGACATCTTGTTGGGGTTGTAGGCCACCAGGATAATCAGTTCGTCAAACATCCGCAGACAACGGGTAATGATATCGATATGTCCGTTGGTGATAGGATCGAATGATCCCGGATATATGGCTATTTTCTTGCTCATGTCTTGCTCCTTCTATATATAGCGTATGAACGAGATGGCGGTGTCACCATATCGTCTTTGCTCAAGCACATTGATGAAGGCTTTCATGCCGGACGGCAAGGCAAGCAATTCCCTTACGGAATGCTGGATAACCATCAGGCCGTCTTTTGACATCAATTCACCTTCCAGGCAATACTGAACGGTCTTTGATATATAGTCCCTTTCATAAGGAGGATCGGCAAAAACGATATCGTATGGCCGATTTGCCCTCGACAGGCGCAGAATACCGTTTTTCACATCCGTGGCCAATACTTCTGCACGGGAGACATAACCCAGTTCCTGAACAACGTTTTCTATTTGATGTGCCATTCGGGGATTCTTTTCCACAAAGGCAACCTTTGAAGCCCCCCGGCTCAAGGCCTCGATCCCGACACAGCCCGTACCGGCGAAAATATCGGCGAAGGTCGTGCCCTCAAGGGAGCCGAGGATATTAAACAGGGCCTCCCGGACCATTTCCGAAGTCGGCCTGACCTTCAAACCCTTGGGAGAGGCAATGGTCCTGCCGCCGGCTTCTCCGCCGATAATTCTCATAGGTATTTCGAAATCAGAATCTCCGCAATCTGAACGGCGTTCAAGGCGGCGCCTTTTCGTATATTGTCGGAAACGATCCACATATTGATGCCGTTGGGAATCGATTCGTCCTCCCGGATGCGCCCGACAAAGGTATCATCCTTTCCTGCCGCATTAATCGCCATCGGATATTCCCGATTGGCGGGATTATCAACGAGAACGACGCCTGGCGCCCTGGTCATGAGCGCTTTGACTTCATCTGCCGTAATCTTCTTTTCCGTTTCGATATTCACCGACTCGGAATGGGCATAGAAAACGGGAACGCGGACCGTTGTGGCCGTAACGTTGATGGAGGAATCGTTCATGATCTTTTTTGTTTCATTGATCATTTTCATTTCTTCTTTGGTGTAACCATTGTCGGTAAACACATCAATCTGAGGGAGACAGTTGAACGCTATCTGATGAGGATAGACCTTTACTCTGGCTTCCTTGAAGTTCATGAGGTCCTTGGTCTGCTCGGCCAGTTCGTCAATGGCCTTTTTCCCGGTTCCGGAAACGGCCTGATAGGTTGACACAACGATCCTTTTAATCCTGACGGCGTCATGAATGGGTTTCAAGGCCACGACCATCTGAATGGTGGAACAATTCGGATTTGCAATGATCCCTTTGTTCTTGTACTGGGCAATGGCCTCCGGGTTGACCTCCGGCACAACCAGAGGGATATCGGGAACCATTCTGAAGGCGCTCGTGTTATCAATGACCACACATCCCGCTTTTGCGGCGATGGGGGCGAATTTCTCGCTTATACTGCCCCCGGCAGAGAACAATCCGATCTGAACCCCCGCAAAGGAATTCTCGTCAAGCACCTCCACTGGAACGTCTTTACCGTTGAACTCCAGGTATTTTCCTAAGGATCGCTCCGAGGCGAGCAATTTAACAGACCCCACGGGAAACTTACGTTCCTCCAGGATTTTAATCATTTCATTTCCTACGGCCCCTGTGGCGCCCACGACGGCCACACTGTAAGTCTTCATCTTCTCTTTCTCCTCACGATATCACAACCTTTACCGGTTGGTTTATGACATGTAATTATTTAAGAATGCTATATTTTTTCCCCAATTTACGGTCCCGCGCCTCCTGGACCTTCGTATGAATGAGCCGGTAAATCAGCCAAACTGGACCCGACAGACTGTACCCGGCGATGAATGTAAAGAGCATAATCTGAGGCTCCGCCGCTACGAGGGACAGAATGAAGACAATAACGACCAATGACGTAAAAGGTTTCCTCGAAAAATAATTAAGATCCTTGAAACTATAATATTTAATACTACTGACCATGAAAAGGGCCAGAGTAAAGACGCTGATGATGACCGATATATTCTCGAACCGTCCTTCGCCGCCGATTTTATGAAACAGCAGAACGGACGTAGCCACAACGGCGGCAGCAGCCGGGATGGGCAGACCGTTGAACAACTTGCTCTCGATGATGCCAATCTGGATATTGAACCTTGCCAGCCTCAAGGCGCCGCAAACAACGAACAGGAAGGAAGCGGCCCATCCCCATTTCCCATAAGACGACAGGGACCATGTATAGGCCAGCAGGGCCGGTGCAACACCAAAGGCGACTAAATCGGAAAGGGAATCATATTCAGCACCGAATTTACTCGTCGTATTGGTCATTCTGGCAATCCGCCCGTCCAGGGCGTCCAAGACGGCCGCGACAAGAATGGCAATAGCCGCCACTTCGAAGTGCTCCTTCATTGACGCCAAAATGGAATAAAACCCGGAAAAAAGACCGGCCGTCGTGAAGAGGTTCGGCAAAATATAAATCCCCTTCTTCATGTTGTCCTTCTTGAAGGCGTCTTTACTTTTCATGACAATTCTCCTAGAGGTGTCTCTCCTGCCCTGACCGTCTGACCGATTGAAACCAGGACTTTCGAGTCATGGGGGATATAAACGTCCAGCCGGGAACCGAAACGAATAAGCCCGAAACGCTCCCCCTTGGTCACATTCATACCCTCCGATAACCAGCATACGATCCTTCTTGCAATCAAACCGGCAATTTGGATCGCCATCACGCACCTGCCATCAGCCATGCGGATAATAACGGCGTTGCGTTCATTGTCTTTCGACGCCTTGTCCAGGTTTGCCGAAAAAAAACGCCCTTCATAATACTGAATCCGGTCGACCCGTCCGGAACAGGGCGCCCTGTTGACATGAACATTGAATACATTCATAAAGATGCTGATCTTTTTCAGCGGACCGGCCAATATATCGTGACCGGGCAGGTCTTCGATGCGAATGACCTTCCCGTCGGCGGGAGACGTAATGAGTTTGGGATTTTCCGGTGTTTTTCTTTCGGGATTTCTGAAGAACCAAACAATAAAAAAGGTTACCAGGGCCAATACGGCGGCGCTTATATTCCAGCCAAAGCATACGGCAAAGACGGCGCATACAGCAGGAGGAAGGATAAAGGGAACACCTTCCGCAGCGACAGGGCTGTTATGCATACCCGCGGACCCTCATTGTCTTCCCCCCATAACCTGTACCTCCCGCCATAGTCCTAATATTCGCTATCTATATTACTTTCCGGAGCTTGTCAATGCCTGTCTGGCTCATTGTGCATACCTGCCAGGCGCTTTTTTTCTTCCGCTTCGGAAAGCCTCAGATAGCGGGGCATTATGGTCAGGGCATCATCAACCTCACCGGCCCGGTATTTTCTATAACCCAAAAACCCCACCGCCGCACCCCGGATACGGTGCTGAATAGATTCCCCGAAGCAACATTGATCGCCCAGGAACGCCAAGATTTCCTTAGCGTATCGAACAGCGCCATCCCCAAGGAACAGAGCCCGACCTTTGATTGAACCAAGAAATGTATCCACTTCTGCAAGGGCATCAGGACCGAAACGATCAGGGACGCAAGACGGATCGGTCTTGAACATAGCAGCATAGATCTGGTTTTTCCTTGCATCCATCACGGGACAAACCGTAAGAGAAGATTGCATGGCGTTACAGGCTAGTGCCTCAAGCGTAGAGACGCCCACTACGGGTTTCCCTGTAGCCATGGCCATTCCTTTGACCGTGCTTAGACCGATCCGCAACCCTGTAAAGGAACCGGGGCCCGTTGTGCAGGCAAACAGGTCCATATCCTTCACAGCGATCCCGGTCGCACGGCACATGTCATCAAGGGCGGGCAGGAGTATCTCGGAATGATGAATCTCCATGTTGATATTTATTTCATACAGAGGATTATCATCTTCCAGAATCGCAAGGCCTGCGGATTGTCCCGATGTATCAATGGCCAGTATCTTCATATCTTATTTAGTGAATATTTTGGTAATGTCGTTGACGGAATCTATATTGAGCCTGTCAATATCCATGATCATGACGAAGATCATCAGCGCAATAAGCAGGACAAAGCCAACCTGTTGGGCCCTTTCCTTCCAGATGGCACTGATCTCTTTACGGGTAATGGCTTCGATGACAAAGAAGAAAAGATGCCCCCCGTCCAGAACAGGTATGGGCAGCAGGTTCAAGACACCCAGATTGATGCTGAGAAGGGCCATAAAGAAGACGAAGGGCACTATCCCACCCTTTACCTGTTCCCCGGCCATTTGAGCTATCAGAATGGGCCCGCCGAGATTCTTCGGTGAAATGACACCCTCAAATATCTTCACGATGCTGACGAAGGTCATTTTTGTGATAAACCATGTCTGCTTCGAGCCTTCGATGCAGGCAGCCAAAGGATTCAGCCTTTCAATTGTGGTCTTTGGTGAGGGACCGACACCGATCTTGTAAGTGTTCGTCTCTTCGCCGAAGATGTTTTTGGTCTTCATCAATCTGGGAACAATTGTCAGTTCTTGTTTCGCCGCATCACGTTCAATGACGAATTTCAAAGGCTTGCCGTCACTCTGATTGATCTTTTCCGCCATCTTATCCCAACGGCGAATATGGTTGCCGTCAATCTGAAGGACAATGTCGTTTTCCTTCATCCCCGCTTCATAGGCAGCCCCGTCCTTCTGGATCATGCCGATCTGGTTGGTCAGGACCGGGACACCAATCATATAAACGACGGTAAAGATCACAAACGCCAGAACAAAATTGAAGAAGGGACCGGCAAACACGATGGCCATCCGCTTCCATACCGTTTGCTTGATGAAGCAACGCTTTTCATCCTCGGCGGATAGGGTCTCCTCTTCGGACTCACCCATAAGCTTAACATACCCGCCAAGAGGAATCAGGGACAGGAGATATTCCGTCTCACCTATTTTTTTCCCAACGATCTTGCGGCCAAACCCAAGGGAAAATTTCATGACGCCGACATTAAAGTACTTGGCCACTAGAAAATGCCCAAACTCATGGACAAAAATAAGTACACCCAATAGAACTACAACGGACACAATACTCAGCAGAATGCCAGAACCTGCCATATTAATTCACCAATTCCTTCATATAGTCGTTTGCCGTTTTTCGCGCTGCCCCATCGGCAGCCAGTAGACCATCCGCATCCGTTGCATAGGATGTCGGCACGTATTGATCCATAACCGCCGCTACGGCACGGGGAATATCGTTAAAACGTATCTTTCGCTCCAGGTAGTGCTCTACGGCGATCTCATTTGCGGCATTAAGGATTGCCGGCATGATCCCTCCCAACTTCCCCGCCTGCCGGGCAAGTCCGAGACAGGGAAATCGCTCCCCGTCAGGTTTTGAAAAAGACAAAGGGGATAAAGCGGTAAAATCGAGCCCCCCCGCAGCATTATTCACCCTCTCCGGATAAGCGAGGGCATAGCTTATAGGTACCCTCATGTCCGGCTGACCAAGCTGGGCAATAACCGATCCGTCTTCAAATTCGACCATGGAATGAATGATGCTTTGGGGATGAATAACCACATCGATTCTATCGTAGGGGATATCGAAGAGCCAACGGGCCTCGATGATTTCAAGTCCCTTGTTCATCATGGAGGCCGAATCGATTGTGATCTTTTTGCCCATGGACCAGTTTGGATGTTTCAAAGCTGCATCCGGTCCGGCCAGGGCCATCTCGTCGGCAGAATAATGTAGGAAAGGTCCCCCCGATGCTGTCAGGATGATCTTTTTAACAAATTCCCTTTTTTGCCCCTCCAGGCATTGAAAAATGGCACTGTGCTCGCTGTCCACAGGAAGAATCCGGACACCTTTTGCCTTTGCCATATCCATAACCAGAGCGCCCGCGATGACCATCGTTTCCTTGTTCGCGAGAGCTACATCCTTTCCCGCATCGATGGCGGCCAGCGTCGGCATGAGTCCTGCGGCACCGACCATGGCCGACAGGACGAGATTCGCTTCCGGAAGCGTAGCCGCCAGGATATATCCCGAGGGACCGGTTACGATTTCCACCCGGCGCGACGGATTCAGAAGCCCGCGGAGAACCTCCGCATGCTCTTCATCGATGACGGCGACAAGACGCGGGCCAAATGCCTCGATCTGCTCAGCAAGAAGCCTCATGTTCCGCCCGGCGCTAAGGGCCGCAACCTTGAATCGATCGGTATTAAAGGAAACGACATCCAGAGCACTCGTCCCAATGGAGCCTGTTGAACCGAGTATGGATATATGCTTCATAATATCAGAAACACCTTATAGTAATAAACGAAAGGGCCGATGAAGATCAGGCAGTCCAACCGGTCGAGAATACCGCCGTGGCCCGGCAGGATAACGCCGGAGTCCTTGACACCGGATGCCCTTTTTATTACGGACTCGCAAAGATCGCCCAATTGGCCCAGGACACTTCCAAAAAACCCTAAGGCCGCTGCATGACCCCACTGGAGATTGGGCATGAACAGCCATGCGAAGCCGATGCAGAAGATCGTGCTGCCCACCACCAACCCCACAGTACCTTCGACGGTCTTGCCGGCACTGACCAGGGGTATCAGTTTATGCCGGCCAAATGTTTTACCGACATAATAGGCGGAAACATCACCGGAAAAGGCCAGGACGATTACGAAAAATATCCACCGGATACCGTCATGGCCGAGACGAAGCCAAATCAGGTAAGACATCATGACGGCGACATACATTATCCCGAAAACGACTTTCATAACGGGTATAACATCGAAGGGCTCCTGCCTGATCTTCGGAATATAGAGAAAGAAGACAGTCAGGATGGCCAGGCTGAGCAAGCCCAGGACAGTTTCAGCATGGCCGCAATAGAAAGCAATGGGCACCAGACAGGCAATCACCAGTCCTTCTATCTTCTCCCAGCAAAAAGGCTTACCGAAGACCAGAGAGTTGTATTCATAAACACCCAACACAATCAAGCCCCAGATCAAGGCGCTGAAAACGATCGCCGAGCCGAACCATACCAGGGCAAACAGAGCGGGTACCGCCGCAATAGCCGTGATCCATCTTTGCGCATGGCTGTTCAATACATCATCCCTTCCCCAGTTGCTCACTGGTGAGGCCGAATCGTCGTTCTCTCGTCTGATAAACATGTATGGCCTTGAGCAAGTCTTCTTTTCGAAAATCAGGCCATAAGACATCCGTAAAATAAAACTCCGTATAGGCCGCCTGCCAGAGGAGGAAATTGCTCAAGCGGTATTCCCCGCTGGTGCGAATCAAAAGGTCCGGGTCCGGCATATCCGCCGTAAAGAGATTTTGTGAAAAAAGGTCTTTTGATATATCGCCGGACGAAATCTTTCCCGACTGTATATCACGGGCAATTTTCCTGACTGCCTGCACAATCTCGTCCCTGCCGCTATAGCTCAACGCAAGATTGAGGACCATTCTGTTATTGCCAGCGGTCTCCGCCATGGCCCTCTCCAAGAGCTTCCTGACCGGTTCTTTCAAAGCCGCCATGTCGCCGATCATCGTCAGGCGAATTCCGTTATTCAACATTTCGTCAAGTTCTGATCGAATATATTCACCCAGCAGCTTCATCAAGGCATTGATCTCTTTGGGCGGCCGCGACAGGTTTTCAACCGATAAAGCGTACAGTGTCAGATATTTTATACCGATTTCCCTGCATGCCTTCACGGTATCCCTTACAGCCTCCGCCCCTTTTTTATGACCGGAAATGCGTCCCATCGTATGCCTTTCGGCCCACCTGCCGTTTCCGTCCATGATGATGGCGATATGCTGAGGTAAATTATTTGAAATAATAGCGTTCATAATTTAAAAAGCAAATAAGTTTAACCTGTTTTTATTATTCTAATTGCCCTAACATATCATTTATGGATTATCAAGACGCCTTTTGGTGAGCCGAAAGACCAATGCCCCGCTGCATACTCACTCGATTTGGCTGAAATTTGGTGGTGGATCATGGAAAAACGAAGACGGGGAGTCCTTTGGGCTCCCCGTCAATCCAGCAACCATAGAAACAATTGACGACTAAATCTCCATGATCTCCTTCTCTTTGGCACGGAGAATCGCATCAACCTTTTCGATGTATTTATCCATCTGTTTCTTAACCTCTTCCTGATCACCAAACATCTCGTCTTCAGAGATTTTATTGTCCTTTTTCAATGTTTTAAAGGCCTCGTTGCTATCCCGCCTCGAATTTCTAAGTTTGACCTTGCACTCTTCGGCCATTTTTTTGACCAGCTTGACGAGCTCTTTACGCCGTTCTTCCGTCAACTGTGGAATGGAAAGACGGATGAGCTTCCCATCGTTGGAGGGCATTAAACCCAATTCGGATTTTTGGATGGCCTTCTCAATAGCCCCGATTATCCCTGTATCCCATGGCGAGATAACGATCAAGCGGCTCTCCGGCGTGGAAAGGCTCGCCACCTGATTTAAAGGCGTAGGCACGCCGTAAAAATCAACCTTAATGCCATCCAGAAGGGCCAGTGACGCCCGTCCCGTCCTGACTTTACTAAAAGATTTCTCCAGAGATTGAATCGATTTTTCCAAATTGTCTTTAAGCTCTGCAAAGATCTTGTCTTTCATACATTAATCCTCCACAATGGTCCCAATATTTTCACCCGATATGACACGCTGAATTACTCCCGCCTCCAATAGATTAAACACCACAACAGGCAGTTTATTTTCCCTGCAAATAGCTATCGCCGTCGAATCCATAACTCGGAGGTTTTTTGATAAAACCTCCGTATAGGATATCTTATCATATTTTACGGCATTTCTATCTTTTACCGGATCCCTGTCGTAAATACCGTCCACTTTCGTGGCCTTGAGGAAAACGTCCGCATGGATCTCTACCGCCCGAAGAGCGGCTGCCGTATCCGTTGTAAAATAGGGGTTTCCTGTTCCGGCCGCAAAAATGACTATGCGCCCCTTGTCAAGATGATCGATAGCCTTTCTTTGGATATAAGGTTCTGCGACCTCTTTGACGTCGAGGGCCGACTGGACCCGGGTCTGCAATCCCTTCTTTTCGAGGGTATCCTGAAGGGACAGACAATTGATCAAGGTAGCCAGCATACCTGAATAATCAGCCATGGAACGATCCATGCCGACCGTGGCAGCTTCCTGCCCTCTCCAAAAATTGCCCGCCCCGATGACGATGCCGATCTGAGCGCCAAGACCGACAACGGAGCAAACCTCGGAGGCTATTCGATCTACGACTCCGAAATCAATGCCCTGGCTTCTATTTCCCTGGAGGGCCTCACCGCTTAGTTTCAGCAGGATCCTTCTGAATTTGCATTCCGCCATTGGTTACGATTTGAGTTCCTCACCCAACTGGAATCTGGCAAAACGCCGCAACACAATATTTTCCCCGGTTTTGGCGATCATGTTATTGATCAGAGTTTCCACTGTAATGTCGGTATTCTTGATGAATTTCTGATTCAAGAGACATACTTCTTCGTAATATTTGTTGAGTTTTCCTTCAATGATTTTGTCCCAGATCTTCTCCGGTTTCTTCTCCGCCTGAAGCTGGCCTCGATAGATTTCCTTCTCTCTCTCCATGGCATCCGCGGGGATTTCACTGGGACGGACATATGTAGGATTGGAGGCTGCTACATGCATCGCAATATCTTTGCCCATAGCCTGGAAATCATCCGTCTTAGCCACGAAATCGGTTTCACAATTGAGTTCCACGAGCACGCCTATTTTTCCACCCATATGGACGTAGGAAGCAATCGTTCCATCCTTTGCCGCCTTGGAAGACCGCTTCGTTGCCGCCGAGAGGCCCTTCTTCCTTAAGAAATCGATTGCTTTGTCAAAATCACCTTCCGAGGCCGTCAGGGCCTCCTTACATTCCATCATGCCGGCGCCTGTTTTCACCCGCAACTGTTTAACCATATCTGAAGTTATAACCATTGTTTTACTACCTCCTTATGAGCTGGATCTGATCTGCCTGTTATTCTGCTATATCGTTCTTCATCTCCACGCTGTCGGGGACATCCGTCTCTTCCAGATCGTTGATTTTGATTTCCTGAGCGGGCGAATCCTTGTCGCTTTCCGCCTGAATTTTTTCTTCGAACTTTCTCTTGCCTTCCAATACGGCATCGGCAATTCTGGATGTAAACAATTTAATTGCCCGAATAGCATCGTCGTTACCGGGGATGATGTAGTCGATGTCGTCAGGATTGCAATTCGTATCTACCATGGCCACGATAGGCAACCCCAGTTTCTTTGCCTCGTTGACGGCAATGTCCTCCCGCTTGGGATCGACTATGAAAAGGCCTCCCGGATATCCCTTGATGGTCCGAATGCCGCCCAGTATCTTTTCCATCTTATCCCGTTCTTTCTGGAGCATGAGGATTTCCTTCTTGGGGAAGGCGCGAATGCTGTCGTCGGCGAACATACCGTCCAGATAGTTCAGGCGGTCAATGCTCTTTTTAATGGTCGTAAAGTTCGTCAGCATGCCCCCCAACCATCGCTGATTTACGTAAGGCATACCGCACCGGTTCGCTTCCTCGCGAATCGACTCCTGAGACTGCTTCTTCGTACCGACGAAAAGGAGTTGACCGCCATCGGCCACCGTGTCGGCGACAAATTCATAGGCCTTCTGGAACAAAACGACTGTTTGCTGAAGATCGATGATGTAAATGCCGTTTCGCGCCCCGAAAATGTATGGTTTCATCTTCGGATTCCATTTGTTGGTCTGATGACCGAAGTGGACACCAGCCTCAAGCAACAACTTCATTGAAATACTTGCCATAACTTATCTCCTTGTTTTGTGTTTTTTTCCGCCATTCCCTTCCTCTTGGCGGCCAACTCTCCAACGCGGAAAAGCAACACACCGTCAATCCGGGAATGTGTGAAATCCGAAAAGACCTAACATAAAGATTTTAAATACGCAAGACAAAATAAACAACCGCAATCCGCCACAAGCAGCGAGATATTAAACCCATTTCGTCATGCCGGACTTGATCCGGCATCCAGTCCCGATTCTCTGGATTCCGGCCTTCACCGGAATGACGGATGCGCGGCAAGCCGCGGCGTATAAGACCCGAAACGAATAAACACCCCAATCCACAGCCAAACGAAAGGCTTAATGCATGTCTGTATCAAGAGAAGCGGGGTATTGGTCTGAAGGTGAATTGGATTTTTCCCGCTCCGTATCAGTTATGTCATCTGCAACATACAAACATGGGAAAAATCCCTTGAACCGGAAGGCCAATGCCCCGCTTCTCTCCTCTGATTTGACTGAAATTAGGTGATGGATTTGGGAACAATAAGGTGCCGATCACAACCAGGGTTCTGGGCGTCTCATTTCACATTTGTGAAACATCAGGTGTGGTAATGGGCATTGATTTTGACATAATCGAATGTGAGATCCGATGCATAGATACGCCAACGCTTGTTACCCTTGCCAAGCTTCAAGGTCATTCGGATCTCTTCACGCGCCATAATCTCCCGGAGCTTTGCTTCCTGGCCCGAAATGCCGCCGCCCTGCGCAAACAGGAGGATATCTTCAAAATAGAGTCTTACATCCTCAACGGGCAGAGAAATGCCGATCGCGCCGGCAGCGGAGATAATCCGTCCCCAGTTGGGATCCTGGCCGAAAAAAGCCGCCTTGACCAGGTTGGCGTTTGCAATGGCATAGGCGATCTTCTTGGCCTCTTGAACCGTAGACGCCTCTTCAATAACGATTTCAATAGCCTTGGTAGCGCCTTCGCCATCGCGGACAATTGACTTTGCCAATTCTTCCATAACCTCTGTCAGGGTGTCACGGAATTGATCAAAGGCCGCCGTTTTGGCTTTAATGGGCCGATTCCCGGCCACTCCGTTTGCAAGTATGAGGGCCGTGTCGTTGGTGCTCATACATCCGTCAACGGAAATGGCATTGAACGTCCGGTCCACGGCATATTTGAAAGCCTTCTTGAGACCTTCGCTATCCAGGGCCGCATCGGTCATCACATAGGTCAGCATGGTAGCCATGTTCGGCTGAATCATGCCGGCCCCCTTGGCTATACCGCAGATGGTGATGTCCTTTCCGGCAATGTGTTTCCTGCGGATAGCCACCTTGGGGAATTTATCCGTCGTCATGATGCCTTCTTCGGCCTTCGAAATGCCGCAGGCAGACAATCCCCCGACGAGTGCCCCCATTCCATCCCGAATGTTGTCAATGGGAAGATTATGGCCGATGATGCCTGTAGATGATACGAGAACCAACCGCTCATCGATCCCCAGAGCTTGGGCAGCTTCCCGGGCCATGACGACGGCGTCTTCATATCCTTTTTCTCCCGTAGCAGCGTTGGCATTGCCGCTGTTGCTAATAATGGCCTGGGCCATTCCTTCAGCCACCCGTTCCATGGATAGAATCACGGGGGCCGCCTTGAAGCAATTTGTCGTAAAAACACCCGCAACCAGCGCGGGTTTTTTGGAATAAATCAGAGACAAATCCTTGGCTCCGTTGGTTTTAATGCCGCAGGGGACCCCATTGGCAAGAAAACCGGGAACGGAAAGTTTATCATCGCAAGATGTCATTTTATTTTAATCCTTCTAGCAGTCTGTTGAAAAACGCCCATCTGCTGCGTTGTGCTGCAAGTCTCGTTATTCGACGTACTTCTATGTACGCCTTTCCAATTCTAAATTAAAGCGCTATCTTCGTTGTCTTCGTCATCGGCTCCTCGACGTATTTCTATATACGTCTGCGTCGCCTCTTCCTCGCCGCCTTGATATCATCTTTGATTTAGAACCGGAATCATTCCTCGACTTTTGCGCGCCTTGCATCTGGATATTTTTGAACAGCCTGCCCAAAATTGAGTTTCAAAACCTTTCGGTCGGCGGATTTCTATTTTCCGCAACACTTCTTATATTTTTTCCCGCTGCCGCAAGGACAGGGGTCATTTCTACCTATTTTCTTTTCGTGCCGCACGGTTTTGGGCGCTTCTTCATCTCCGCCTCGGCTTAGTATATAATCCTCCTCGGCCTGATCACGGATCTCGTCCACATCTTCCTCACTTCGCACCTGGACCATGCAAAGCTTTTCGATGGTGTCCTCCTTTATCCGGGACGTCATGGCGAGAAAGGCATCGTAGCCTTCCTTCTGATACTCTCTCACGGGGTCCTTCTGGCCGTAGCCGCGAAGACCGATACCCTCTTTCAGGTGGTCCATGCCCAGAAGATGGTCCTTCCAGTGGTTGTCGATGGATTGGAGCATGATCATCCTGATAAGGTAATCCATCAGGGGTTCACCGAACTGAGCCTCTTTTTTACGGAGGTGCCCCTTGATGGCCTCGGTGATATATTCCGTGATCTGGCCGGCGTTCATCTCTTTTCCTTTCTCGATCAAGCCGAGTTTCAGGGAAAATTGACTATAGATTATGTCATCGAGGCCTTTAATGTCCCAATCCTCGGGATGGTCCTTTTCATCGATATAGCCGGGCACCAATTCCTCGACAATTTCATCGATCATCTCTTCAACATCGGCCCACAAACCATCGCCGGTCAACACTTTCCGCCGCTGTTCATAAATAACTTTTCGCTGATGGTTCATGACATCGTCAAAATCGAGGAGGTGCTTGCGTATGTCGAAGTTCTGACCCTCGACCCGCTTCTGCGCATTTTCGATAGCCTTCGATATGAAACGGTGTTCGATAGGTTCATTCTCTTCGATGCCGATCTTGTCCATGATGGAAGATATCTTCTCGGCGCCGAATATGCGGAGAAGATCGTCCTCCAGGGAAAGATAAAACCGGGAAGATCCCTGATCGCCCTGACGGCCCGACCGGCCGCGAAGCTGGTTGTCGATGCGCCGGCTTTCATGACGTTCCGTTCCGAGGATATGAAGTCCCCCGAGAGCGGCGACGCCTTCGCCCAATTTGATATCCGTTCCACGACCGGCCATATTGGTCGAGATGGTAACCATACCCGCCTGACCGGCCTGGGCAACAATCTCCGCCTCCCGTTCGTGATTCTTGGCATTAAGGACATGATGCTTGATTCCCGTCCTCATCAAATATGTGCTCAACAATTCAGATTTCTCGATGGAAATCGTTCCTACCAGGACGGGCCGCTTTTGCTCATGGAGAGCCTTGATCTCTTCAATGACGGCATTGATTTTTTCCTTCTCGGTTTTATAAATCACATCATGATGGTCTTCACGGATCATGGGTTTGTTCGTCGGAACAATGACGACATCCAGATTGTATATCTTCTTGAACTCCTCCGCTTCGGTATCGGCGGTACCCGTCATGCCCGCCAGCTTCTCATACATGCGGAAATAGTTCTGGAATGTGACGGAGGCAAGGGTCTGGTTCTCCCGCTCGATCTTGACCTTTTCTTTCGCCTCGAGAGCTTGATGCAACCCGTCGCTGTATCGCCGTCCGGGCATGATACGCCCCGTAAATTCATCGACAATGATGACTTGCCCTTCTTTTACGACATAATCCACATCCCGCTTAAAAAGCGTGTGGGCCTTCAAGGCCTGGTTGACGTGATGGAGAAGCTCGATATTTTTAGGCTCATAGAGGTTCTGGACCTTGAGATACTGCTCAACCCTGGGCACCCCCTCTTCCGTCAGGACTACGGTACGGCTCTTTTCATCAATCGTATAATCCTGGGTGGGCCGCAGTCTCGGGATCACCTGGTTGATCCGGTAATACTTATCAGTTGACTCCTCCGAAGGTCCGGAAATGATAAGGGGCGTTCTCGCTTCGTCGATGAGGATACTGTCCACTTCATCGACAATGGCATAGTAAAAATCGCGCTGAACATAATCACTGAGGTCATACTTCATGTTGTCCCGCAGGTAATCGAAGCCAAATTCGTTGTTTGTTCCATACGTAATATCGGCATGATAAGCGTTGCGCCGTTCTTCGTCTTCCATACCATGAACGATGACACCGACGGTGAGACCCAGCATATTATAAATCGGACCCATCCATTCCGAATCGCGCCGGGCCAGATAGTCGTTGACGGTTACCAGATGTGCACCTTTACCTGACAGGGCGTTAAGGTATAACGGCATGGTTGCCGCCAGGGTTTTTCCTTCCCCCGTCTTCATTTCAGCGATTTTCCCCTGATGCAGTACAATGCCGCCTATAATCTGCACATCGAAGGGCCGCATCGCTACGGTTCTTCGGGCCGCTTCACGAACGGCGGCAAAGGCTTCAGGTAAGATATCGTCAAGACTCTGCCCGTCTGCCAGCCGCTTTTTGAATATGTCCGTCATGGCCGTCAGCTCGGCATCGGACAATGCTGTCATTCTGGGCTCAAAGTAGTTGACTTCATCAAGGATAAGCGACAATTGCTTGATCGTTCGTTCGTTTTTTGTTCCGATAATCTTCTTCAATAATGACCCGATCATTTTTTTACACCTTTTTCTCTTCAAAAAAAATCCGGTAATCAGTTACCGGACTTCTCTTTACACAATGACGATAACCGTATCACGCAGACGGCCTGTGTCAAGAAAATTTATGCTATTCCTTCGTAATGAACATCAGGGGATCACCCATAACGATCTTATCGCCCGGCGATACGTAAAGGTCGGAGACCTTGCCGTTAACCTCGCTGGTAACGTTGTTGAGCATTTTCATGGCCTCCAGGACCAGAAGAACCTGGCCGAATGATACATCGTCACCGACGGCCACACAGACCTCATTGACCGTTCCTGTTATGTGGGCCCGGATATCGCCGACCTTCCACGCGGCATCGATTTCCTTTGGTGACAGGGTCTTTTTTTTCTGTGCTTTTTCATCGCCCTCTTCCTGCTCAGTCACTATCGGTTCCAGGTGATGATCGATGATCAAATAGGTGGCCGTATCCCCCGAACTGGTCTTCCTTTGGGGGCCAATCTCGATGGAGTGGAGCTTCCCGAAGGCATCGGGGACTTCGAATTTTTCACCCGGCTTGAAACCGCCCCGCCTGAACCATATCTTCGGCGAAAGAACCCAGGTCTTGCCGTACATTGCTTCAAATTTGAAAAAGTTAACGGCATCGTTCGGATGCTGGAGATACAGAACCAGTTCATCATCTGTCGCGGAGCGTTCCAGGCGGTGCTCCAGAATCTTTCGTTCGACATCGATGTCCACATCATCGATCTTCTGGTAACACGTATCGCATTCGACAATACTCTTCCATTCATCACCGAAGACGCGCCGGTATATTTCATCCGCCGGGCGGTAGAACGGAAATTCGCCGTAACGGCCCAGCATCAGGTTTTTCAGATCATCGGAGACATCCTTGTACCGTTCCCCTTTCAGAACGTTATTGACGGCCGTTGTCCAGAGGATTTGCGATCCAGGAGTGACACTCCACCAGTTGCCCAGTTCGACCTGCACACGGGGTAGCTCTTTCTGAAGAATTTCCGGCATCCGGTGGAGAAATCCACCCTTGACTGCCTGCTCGAAGCTTGACCCTGTGGCGCCTCCCGGCAGTTTATGGATCTGGACCGTTGGATCAAATCCGAGGAATTGAGATTCAAAGTCCTTATAATATTCACGCTCCGAACGCAGTTTGCTCGATGTGTCGATGACCGCCTGCCGGTCAAGCCCCGGGGCAGTATAGCCGTTATCCTCCAGGATATCGACGACGGACAAAAGCGGCGGCGGCCCATAGAATCCCGTAAAGGCATGGTCGCTCGCATCTATAATCCGGGCGCCATTCTGAACGGCATGAACAATGCGCCCTATGTCTGCGCCATCCGTGTTATGGCCGTGATAATGGATGATCAGATCGGGATATTTCTGTTTAATCGCCCGGACAAGTTCGCCGATCCTTTTAGGTGTTCCCAGACCCGCGTGGTTCTTGATGGCCAGAATTATTTCATGACCTGTTACATCAATAATCTCACTGACCTTTTTGACATAAAACTCATCCGTGTGTTCAGGACCGGTGGAGAAACAAATAGAGGGCTCCAGTATGCAACCGGCGGCCTTCACCTCTTCAAAAACGGGGACCATGTTAGGGATGTAGTTCAAAAAATCAAAGACGCGCCAGACATGGACATAACGGGCAAAGGTCTTGACGGTCAGCCGAACGACATTCTCCGGGTACGGACGATAACCGAAAAGATTGATCCCCCGGCAAAGGGTCTGGAAAAGCGTATTGGGCATCTTTTCACTCAGTACCGCCAGTTTTTCCAGGGGATTGATCTGCCGGCGCAGCATATCGACATGAACTGAAGCGCCTCCAGTGATTTCTATGGAGAAAAAACCTGAATTGTCCCGTTCCTGGGCAACGAGCAGTTGAGTGTGGGGCATAATGCGGTTCTTGAAATCGGACTGGGACAGGTCCCTTTCCGTGTTGGTAACAAAATAGCCTTCAGATCGGCGAACCTTATCGAGGATATAGGACACCCCATTATCTTTCAACTCCTGGGGCGTTACTCTGTTATCAATGGTCATCATGACGTCTTAACTCCTTGTTCGTTTCTATCGCTGCCTTCCAGTATACTCGACAAGCCTAGTAGGCATGCTTATTGGTTTTGTAGGCGTGAATCTCGGCGATAAGCTTACCAAGTTTGGCAATTTCGCGTTCCGCTTCGGGATAGTCGAAGAGCTCCGGATGGGAGTCCAGATATCCCGTATCGAACTTTCCCGCCT
Source organism: uncultured Syntrophaceae bacterium (assembly GCA_964645835.1). Classification (GTDB taxonomy): domain Bacteria; phylum Desulfobacterota; class Syntrophia; order Syntrophales; family UBA8958; genus CAZBME01. Next base: position 1,891 of record CAZYDG010000019.1, on the reverse strand, counting down.
TGAAATCAGGCTCGTCACAAACGGACAGATAAAAGGGGATCGTCGTTTTCGGTCCGACGATAACAAACCCCTTGAGGGCTCGGCGCAACCGTTGAAGCGTCTGCTCCCAGTTATAACCCCGGATTGTCATTTTGACCAGAAGGGAGTCATAATCCGTCGGTATCTTGTACCCCTGGTAAACAGCGCCGTCGAGCCGCACACCGGGTCCGCCGGGTGATTGGTATACCTCCACCCTCTTGCCTCCTTCAGGCATGAAGTTGTTTTTAGGGTCTTCTGCATTAATTCGCACCTGGACGGCCTTGCCGAAGAGGCGGACACGTTCATTGGGAATATCCAGCACACCCCCTTCGGCGATACGGATCTGCTCCCTGACGATATCTATTCCCGTCAGTTCCTCCGTAACGGTATGCTCCACCTGGAGCCGGGTATTCATCTCCATGAACCAGAACTCATTGGTTCTGGAATCTACAAGAAATTCCACAGTTCCCGCATTGATATAACCGGCCTCACGGGCCGCCCGGATTGCGTATTCATACATGGCATCCAGAACATCTTGCGGCAAATCGGCAGGCGCAATCTCCAGAAGCTTTTGATGGCGTCTCTGGATGGAACAGTCGCGTGATCCCAGGTGCATGATATTCCCATGGTTATCCGCAAGTATCTGGATTTCCACGTGACGCGGGGCCTCGATACACTTTTCCATGTAAATGCTTTCGTCGTTGAATGCCGACAGAGCCTCAGCCCTTGCCAGGGGGAACTGTATCATCAGATCGGCTTCGTCGACCACCTTACGGATGCCCCGGCCGCCACCGCCGGACGATGCCTTAAGCATGACGGGATATCCGCATTTCTTAGCAAACGAGAAGGCGTCATTGATACCCTCTCCCACCTGAACGAGATCAGATGTGCCCGGAATGAAAGGGATACCGGCTTTTTCCATTATATTCCGGGCCGTGACCTTATTGCCCAGGTTTTTGATCACATCAGGCGGCGGACCGATAAAAATGATTCCAGCCTTTTGGCATGCCTCAGAAAAATCGGGGTTCTCGGAGAGGAAGCCGTAGCCGGGATGAATAGCATCAGCACCGCTCTTCTTGGCCGCCCAGATGATCTTTTCAATATTCAGATAGTCCTTTCGGGGACCATCACCGATGAGGATCGCATCATCTGCCAAACGGACATAATAGGCATCCGAATCAGGCTTTTCATAAATGACGACTGCATCAAGAGACATTTCCTTGACGGTCCGCATGATTCGCAATGCAATCTCTCCCCGATTGGCAATTAAAACTTTCTTGATCTTTTTTTCAACACTCATTGGCTACCTTCCTGATTTTACACTGATTAATTAGCCGGAAAAAACAGGTTTGCCTTCCAGCAAGGATATTAATACTGTATATGCAAATTGGTTTTTATACTGTTTTTTTCCGTAAATGTCAATGTGTTTGTAAATCCCCCAAAATGCCTTCAAAAATGCCCCACAACGCCTGAGAAACTTGAAGCGTCATTGCGAGCAAGGCCGATGCCCCACTGCTTTCGGATGGATTGACCAAGAGCAGTGTGGTATTGGTCTGGAGGCGAATAGAATTTCTCCCGGATCTTATCATGTGTCACCCATACATACGAAAGGATGGAAAAATCCCCTGAGGCGGAAGACCGATGCCACGCTGCTCTCCAATGGTACTTTGCTGGAATTTGTGGTGGATTTGGCAACTGAGGCCAAGCCCGTTGCCTCAGCTTAACATGTTACCGAAAGTGTAGTGACAAGAGGTAACGTTGCCTCATAAAGAAAGTTACCCCGGTTTGATGTGTGAGAAGATCGTTTTGAGTTTCTTTTCCATAGCCTTTCTTAGCAGGAATGGGTTGAGCTTTTCAAGCTGTTTAGAAAGGG
>CAZYDG010000018.1:0-57209 GCA_964645835.1 uncultured Syntrophaceae bacterium | reverse complement strand
AATGACCCGGCGCTCCGTGACGCGAACCCGGAAACGGTGGCATCTGTTTCCCTGGCTGACGTGAAGTCCTATCACGCCCAAATCTTTCGTCCCGACATGACAACAATCGTCATCGTTGGTCAAGTGACTCCTAAGCAAGCGTGTACAGTTGTGGAAAAGTATTTCCGTATATGGAAATCGGCAGGGGCGAAACCCGTAACGGATCTTCCGGCTGTTCCAAACAACAAGCCTTCCCGGTCTGTCGTAAACGATGCGAGCAGGGTCCAGGATGAGGTAATCCTTGCCGAAACAATCGGCGTGACGCGTAAGCATCCCGATTATTACACCCTCATGCTCGGTAATCATATCCTGTCCGGCGCCTTATACGCCTCCCGCCTCTACCGCGATTTACGTGAAAAATCCGGACTGGTCTATACCGTCAGATCTTCTCTTGAGGCAGGAAAACATCGGTCGCTGTTCAGCGTTGCCTATGGTTGCGATCCGTCCAATGTCTCAAAGGCACGGGCCATTGTAGAGCAAAACCTTCATTTGATGCAGACAACTCTCGTGACAGCCGGGGAGTTGCAACGTGCCAAGATCCTGCTTTTCCGCCAGATTCCCCTGGCCGAGGCAAGCATCGATGGTATTGCAACCGGGCTCCTTACCCGATCCGTCAAAGGCCTGCCCCTATCGGAACCCATGTTGGCTGCGAAACATTACCGGAAGGCTACGGCAGTGCAGGTACGAAATGCCTTCAAGAAATGGATTCGGCCCACAGGCTTTGTACAAGTCACTGAGGGGCCGAGCCCGGATTAACAGGCTGTTGAAAAACGTCCATCCCACGCTTTCGCGGGGACGACGTCTGCTGCGTTGCGCCGCAAGCTTCCCCGGTCTTCGCCGGGGCAGGCTACATCGACGTACTTCAATGTACGCCTCATTCCTCAGCTCTTGCGCGCCTTGCATCCGGGCATCCCGGATCAGGTCCGGGACAAGCTTTTGAACAGCCTGCTCAAGTGGGAAATAAGAAAACTTTGCAGGAGGATATGACTAATGACATCAATTTTGAGAGTTGGGATGGGGGGACAGGTGCGGCAAGGGCATTTATCACGTGCAGGCGGCCAGCTATTGCTTCTTTTAATACTCATTTTATTAATCAATGCATTGTTTGGATGTGCTCCAGCGACATATCAAGAGGTTCGTAGTACAGGGGCAGCAACAACGGTGCCTGTTACTCAGGTGTATTTTTATCCGAAAAAGGGCCAGACAACGGAGCAACAGTCACGAGACCATTATGAATGTTATAACTGGGCAATACAAAAAACCGGTTTTGACCCAAGTCAGTCTTCGATTCCTCCCGAGCGTCGCGTGAAAGTGGTGCCCATGCCTCCGCCCGGTCACGATACTGCAGTTTTGGCCATTGCCGGTGCAGTGCTGGGTGCATTAATAGCCGGACCGAGACATGCAGGGGCCGGTGCGCTAATAGGCGCTGGAAGTGGTGCTGTTGCCGGTTCCGTATCGGATGCAACTCGACGTCAGCAAGTTCAGCAACTAGAAGAAGCCTATAACAGACGCGATCAAACACTGGATGCTCGTTATGCGGGAATGGCAAAAGATTTCCGGCGTGCAATGGCAGCCTGCCTTGAAGGTCGCGGCTACAGTGTGCAGTAAGAAAAGCAATGCATACGCCGGTTCTGATGGAGGTATCATCAAGCCTGATGTTGATCCTCTGGCTAGCGTAATGGAGTGTTGCCGGTAATATTTTCCTTCTTGTCTCCTGCCGGAGATTCTGTAAAATGTCTTTAGAAAAACGGAGGCAATAATGGACCCCATGCGCAGGACAAAAATCGTCTGTACTCTCGGACCGGCCAGCGGTTCCCCGGCCCGGATTGAAGAAATGATTGACGGAGGCATGAATGTCGCCCGTCTGAATTTTTCCCACGGCAGCCATGATGACCACTGGGAAAAGATCCGTATCATCCGTAACTTATCAGCAAAACTGGAAAAACCCGTGGCCATCCTCCAGGATCTGGCGGGTCCGAAGATCCGCATTGGTATCATTCCCGAACCGGGGATTGTTTTACAACCGGGTACTATTTTAACCCTGACGACCGTGGAACAGGAGGGGACACAGGAAAGGGTTTCCATATCATACGCCGGCCTTCCGACAGAGGTTAAACCGGGAGATCGTCTCCTTTTGGCCGATGGTGTCATGGAAGTGACCGTCATCGATACGGGATCGACAGAGATCCGCTGCCGCGTCGTAACGGGAGGTATCCTTACATCCCACAAAGGGATCAATCTGCCGGCAGGAACGATCCGGACCCCTATCCTGACCGAAAAAGACAGCCGTGATCTTGTTTTCGGCCTGTCTCAAAATGTTGATTATGTAGCAGTTTCCTTTGTCCGTAACGCCGAAGATATTATCCTGATCAAGAAATTCATCAAGGACCAAGGGAAAGATACTCCCGTCGTCGCCAAGATCGAAAAGCATGAGGCAGTGGCCAACTTAGCGGCAATCCTTGCTGTTTCGGACGGTGTCATGGTGGCGCGGGGTGACCTGGGTGTCGAGATCCCCTTGGAAAATGTTCCTCTGATTCAGAAACGGATCATTACGGAGGCTAATGCCGGTGGAAAATTTGTGATTACGGCGACACAGATGCTCCGGTCAATGGTGAGTGCCCCAACGCCGACGAGAGCAGAGGCGGCTGATGTGGCCAATGCCGTTCTGGACGGGACGGATGCGGTCATGCTGTCGGAGGAGACGGCCTCAGGAGACTATCCCGTTGAGGCAGTCCATTTTATGGACAAAATATGCCGTGCAGCTGAAGAAGGGTATCATTACCGGAAATTCCTTAACATGACGCCTGAAAAGGAAATTTCTGAATCGGTTGGACATGCAGCTTGCGCCCTTGCCGATCACCTTGACGCCAAGGTAATTGTGACACACACTTATTCGGGGGCGACGGCCCGTTTCATTTCGCGTTTCCGGCCACGCCAGCCGATCATCGCCCTGTCGCCGGAACGTGAAACTGTAGCCCGTCTGGCCATGATCTGGGGCTGTCTTCCTTTGTTTGCAGAAAATCCTGAGAATATGGATGACCTTCTTGAAAAGGCGGCTTGCACCGTTCTGTCAACAGGAGCTTTATCGCCGGGAGATCTTGTTGTCATAACCTTGGGCCATCCCATATGGAAGGCGGGGACGACCAATACCCTGCAGGTCAAACGAATTTAGTCAGGCTGCGGAAAAACGCCCATCTATAAAATAAATATATACTTAAACCTGCTTATACATGTGCGAAAATTGTGTAAAATATCCTTTGACATATAAGATTCCCTTGCCTTATGCTTCCGCTTCCAACAAGGAGATTCTTATCAATATCAATTGAAAAGAGCATGTAATCCTGCCGTTAATCGATAGAGCTACCTGCTACCTGACAGGAGATGAAATGAGATCTGAAGTAAGAAATTCAGCAGATTCCCAATTGGGCATTCATATCGTTACCAAACCAAACGGCCCTGTATGCAACCTGGCCTGTGATTATTGCTTCTATACGGAAAAGGAGGCTCTTTTCCCGAAAGATGAGACCTATCGTATGCCGGATGAGGTTCTGCGCGTATTTATCAGGAAATATATCTTGGCACAGTCCGCACCGGAGGTGGAATTTGTCTGGCAAGGAGGAGAACCTACCCTTCTAGGGGTCCCTTTTTTTAAGAAAGTGCTGGAGCTGCAAAGGCCCTTCACTAGGCAAAAGATGATCAGAAATTGCCTGCAGACAAACGGTACCCTCTTGACTGATACATGGTGTCGATTTTTGAAGGAGCATGGCTTTCTGGTCGGTATTAGTCTCGACGGTCCGCAGAGAATTCACGACCGTTACCGGAGGGATCGTGGCGGAAAGGCAACCTTCGGCAAGGTCATGAAGGGTCTTGATCTCTTGCGGAAGTATGATGTGCAGTACAATGTCATGGCCTGTGTAGCCAGGGAAACCGCTTACAATCCCCTGGATGTCTATGATTTTTTCAAAAAGGAAGGAATCGAGTTCATCCAGTTCTTTCCCGTCGTCGAACGCATGCCCGACAAGCCTGACAGAGGATGCGGTTTGCGTCTGGGGATGCCTCCAGTCCTTGACAGAGTGGAAACAAACATCGAACCAACGCCCTGGTCCGTAGCACCTGAAACCTATGGCGACTTCCTGATCGCTGTTTTTGATGCCTGGGTGAGGGTTGATGTCGGCCGGGTGTTTGTAATGAATTTCGAATGGATGCTGAATGCCTGGATGGGAAACGCTTCTCCTGTGTGTGTTTTTGCCAGGCAATGCGGTCGGGCGATTGTTCTGGAGCACAATGGCGATGTCTACGCCTGTGATCACCATGTCTATCCAGAATATCGCCTGGGGAATATTCTGGACGACAATCCATTGTCCATGATCTCCAAATCAACCGCGGCAGGATTCGGGACGGCGAAGGAAACTTCCCTGCCCCGTCAGTGCCGCGATTGCGATGTCCTGGGATTATGCCGGGGAGGATGCCCCAAGCACCGTTTCCTAAAGACATACGAAGATGAACCGGGACTGAACTACCTCTGCGCAGGTTATCAGAAGTTTTTTCGGTACTGCAAAAAATACCTGCGGGTTTTTCGCCAACTCCTTGAAAACAATCTTTCCGCCTCCCTTGTTATGGAGGCCATCAAGGGACCGTTGGTGATCAAGCGCGATTGTTGACGGAAAGTCGAAAATCTGCCTCGGTGGTCAAAAAAGCAAAAAAGTCGGGATTACCGGGGTCACAGTAAACTTGACACTAAAACGCGAACCCATGGTATCCTGGGGATGGATAACCGAATAATACCCCTCGATACCGAAGCGGACCGGGAGTTTACCGACTTTGGTCATCCAGTTGACTCCCAGACCAACGGGCAGCGTCACCATGTCACTGCTGTTGGCAGTCCAATTGATGGTGGCATTGGGGCCCATTCCGATTTTTACGGTGTCGGTAATATTGTAGTAGATGAAATACTGGATGTTTGTCATATTGGTGCCAGAGCGGTCGCTGTCGCCCGCGTAGGACCACCAGTGTTGGGGAAACAGGCCGAAGCACCACTTCTTCCCGATGTAGGCGGCGACCCCCGCCGGTCCCGCCTGGTACTTGCCCTGGCCCAGGATCGTTTCACTTGATGTCGGAAAGATAAGGGTCGGGCCAATACCCCAGACGAAGATGCCCGTACCAACCTTGTCAGGCGTTTTCGGTGATAACAGGCCGACATAAGAGATATCTCCGAATCCCGAAGTGCGGCCGAATGGGTCCCGAATCGTCGAAAAAAGGGACGGCTGCTGGATGATCTCCGTCTCGCTCATGCCGATCAAATTACCGACCTCTTTCTTCAGGGGGGCGCTGACGATGGAAAATACCGGCCGGTTGATCAGATTCCATGATTTGCCGATGGGGATGGGAAACGTCGGAATCAGTTTGTAAGCATAGGCATCCAGTGTCCCATTCGTGCGCGGTCCCTCGATCTGGGTCCAGTAAAATTGGTTGGCGACAAAAACGAGACTCCCTACAGGATTGTCCATCATCTTGGAAAGCTGTGCCTGGGAGGGTTGACAACCGGCCCGAACGACTTCTTTGAGATCGATATCCACGCGGCTGGTCAATTCCCTGCACTTGTCGGAAACCTCCGGTTTGCTCTGCTGGCTGTCCTGCGCCGATCCCGTCGTTAGATCCGCAGAGGCGGCGAGGGTCGGGATCATCAACAGCGCAGCCAAGAGCAGCAAGAAGGATAGTCTGTGCATAATGGAGCCATGATTGCCGGCCATGGCCGAAAAATTCCTGATCTTCCTTATCTTGACAAAATGAATCTTCATAGAGGTTATCCTTGAGATAGGCAGTGGACGCAGCAGCGGTGCTGCGTCCACTGGAGGTTTATAAAAGAGATCTTGGAAAAAGCTCTCACTCAATCGCCGGAGATGGATAGGGCCTATCGTGCCGCAGCGTCCACCTCTGCCTGCCGGACCTTCTTCTGATCATCCTTGGTCAGAGAAACCGGCATCAAGTCAACTGTCACCTTTTCGAGGTCGCCGTTGAACTTGAAAGGCATCTTCTCCTCATATTCTTTGCTGACCGGTGTTCCCGAATCCTGTCCAATATCGAAACATTCATCCAGGGAGATGCGCAGGGGGTTGGTATGGATGATACGCCCTTCCGCAACCTTCCGGTCGTCCACGGACAGGGTTCCATAACCGCCCTTGCCGATGCCCCCGCCGTCATAGGTGAATTCGAAGGTGATCTTGTGTTTGCCCGGTTTTAGGCTCTCTTTAGAAGCGATACGGTACGAGGCTAGGCCGACGAAGTTGTAGACGAAGACCGGTTTGTTTTCATATAGATACAGACCGAGACCGCCGAATTGCCCTCCCTGGGTAAGGAGAACGCCTTCCGCGCCCTTGGCCGGTACATCTACATAAGCTGTGATGCGGAAGGACTTGTTCTTGAAGTTGGGAGCCGCCCCTTCCGGGATGCGGATCATGCCCGGATAATAAGTAAAGCTGTTCCGGCCCGCCGTCAGGCTGGGACGGATGCGTACGTCAAGGCGGGTCACCCGATCGGTGTCGAGGGGCAGAACGTTATAGCGGGCTGCCTCCGCCCAGAAGAGATCCTGCATCTGCCGCAGTTTCTTTGGTTCTTTTTGGGCCAGATCGACAGCCTGTGTAAAGTCTTCCGTAAGTTTGTAAAGTTCCCAGTTGGCATCATCAAGTGTCACCCGTTTCGGGTCGCGCGGTTTGGTGCCCCAAGGCAAGACCTGAGGTGTCGTCGAGGCGATCCATCCGTCGTTGTAAATGCCGCGATTGCCGAACATTTCGAAATACTGCGTCAGGTGAGTAGACGGCGCTTTGGCATTATTGAAACTGTATGCCATGCTCACACCTTCGATCGGTTTCTGGGCGACGCCATTGAGAATTGCGGGCATCTGAATACCGGCAGCCTCGAACACAGTCGGTGCTATGTCGATGACATGGTGGAATTGGCTACGGATACCGCCTTTGTCTTTTATCTGTTTGGGCCAGGAGATGACGAGGCCGTTTCTCGTCCCACCGAAATGGGAGGCAACCTGTTTGGTCCATTGAAACGGCGTATCCATAGCATGGGCCCATCCCGCCGGATAGTGGTTGTAGGTAGCAGGGCTGCCGAGTTCGTCCATGTGCTGCAAAGTCGCGCGGTAATCCTCCTCGAGACCATTCAGGACTGTAAGTTCATTGTAGAGACCGTTCAGCCGGCCTTCGGCGCTGGCACCGTTATCTCCCTGAATATAAATAACCAGGGTATTGTCCAGCTTGCCCAGGTCGGCGATTGCCTGCACAACCCGCCCGATTTGATAATCCGCATGGGACAGGGCCGCGGCATATACTTCCATCATACGGGCATAGAGTTTTTTCTGATCCGCTTTGAGGGTGTCCCAGGCGGGAATCTCAACGGGCCGGGGGGTCAGCTTGGCACTCTTTGGAATGATGCCCATGTCCTGTTGGCGACGGAATGTCTCTTCCCGGACCTTGTCCCAGCCCTGGTCAAAACGTCCCTTGAATTTGGCGATCCACTCCGGTGGCGCATGATGGGGTGCATGCGCGGTCCCAGTCATGTAGTAGGCCAGAAAGGGTTTGTCCGGCGCCATGGCATGCTGCGTCTTGATCCAGTCGATAGCGTGGTTCGCCAGGTCCTTGTCCAGGATGTAGTTCTTGTCGTTGTAAGGCGGCTCGATTGGTTTCGTTCCCTCAAAAAGGGCAGGGCGCCACTGGTTGGTTTCGGCGCAGAGGAAACCATAGAAATATTCAAATCCGAGGTTTGTCGGCCAGAGATCGAACGGTCCTGCCTGGCTTGTCTGCCAATCAGGGACGTTGTGGTTTTTCCCGTACCAGGAGGTACTGTAGCCATTAAGCTTCAGCACCTCGGCAAAGCTGCCGACACTTTTCGACATCACTGTGTTGTAGCCGGGATAACCGGTCCCCATTTCCATGATGACGCCAGTGGCAGCCGTATGATGATTGCGTCCCGTCAGCAAGGCCGCCCGTGTGGGCGAACTCAGGGCTGTCGTGTGAAACTGGGTGTACCGCAGGCCGTTGTCTGCCAGGCGGTCAAAGGTCGGTGTGGGAACCGGCCCGCCGAAGGTGGAACTCGCGCCGAAACCCACATCGTCGGTCATGATGATCAGGACGTTCGGCGCCCCTTTCGGTGCTTTCACCGGCTTGGGAAAATCCGGGACTGAGTCCGTGGCCGTCCTGCCGATATGGCCACGAAAGGGTTCTTCCGGCGGGGGCAAAATTTCGCCCGCCCCCGCTTGGGGTAGGCAGAGAAATTGGGACAGCATGAACTGCGAACAAAAAAAGAGAAGGTTCTTGGGTGTGACTCCGTGTTTCCGCATCATCTTGAAACTCCTTTCTTTTGATTATGTGAGTGCAGACATTGTATTTCCGATCGTCTCGTGCCGATCTGTAAGAATGCTGTCCGCGTTCTCTTTAAGAAATGAAAGGTACCGATTTCTGTATGAATATTAAGCCGGAATCATTTCGCTTAAACGTTCCTGTATTTGCTCCGGTAGTTTATTGGTAAGATGTCCAAGATTTGAACATGTGATAGAGAAATTCCGGATAATAAACAATGGGGTGATATCTGATTAATTCTATGAGAATCAGTCCTACGTGAGATCTGTAGACCGGAAAGGCTCTGTTGGTAGAATTCGTTACCCATAACATCCTGCTAGACGGCTGCTGAAAAACTATTCCACAAGATGGCGTAGACAAGGGCCGGAAGAAGATTGCCGACGCGGATTTTTGCCGCGCCGAGGAGATTCACGGCGATCGCGACGATAAGAAGGCCTCCCGTTGACGTGACGGCGCCAAGCATGGCCGGTTCCTGGAGAAAGGACAACTGTGATGACAGTAGAGTGATAAGGCCCTGAACGAGAAAGACGCTTGCGGCAGAAAAGACCACGCCGATGCCGAGGGTGGAGGCGAATGCGATAGAGGCCACTCCGTCCAGCATGGCCTTGACGTAAAGGGTCGTGGCGTTGCCTGTCGTGCCGTCCTGAATGGAACCGACAATAACCATGGCGCCTGTGCAGTACAACAGCGATGCGGTTACAAAACCCTCAACAAACGTCGATGAATTGGAGCGGGAGCGGGTCTTTAACCACAGTCCGACCCTATCCAGACCGTCTTCGATCCGCAGAAGCTCCCCAGTCAAAGCCCCGAGGAGGAGGCAGCCGATGATGGGGATGACATCCCTGCCGGACAGGGCCATTTGCATACCGATGAGCAATGTCGAGAGGCCAAGGGATTGCATCAGAATTGTCTTGAGACGTTCGGGCAATCTATTCCCAGCCACTATTCCAATGGCGCTACCCACGATGATGGCTCCCGTGTTGACGATTGTGCCGGTCAAATTATCCCTCCTGTCTATTTGAAAATCCTTTATCATTCTTTGCCAGGGGGTAAAATAGAAAATTTTATGTTTTGTTGCACCCATTTCTGGTATTGGGGCTAATTGAATACTTCTTATTACAGGGTAGCATAGCAGACAAAAGAAATTACTCCAATCTGCCGTTATTTTTGAAACGAACAATGTTTCTGATCGAATATCCGAAGAATATCCCTTGAAATTTCCTCAGAATATTTTATAATATCAAAATATATTATTCATTAATTGAAAAAGTGAACATGAAAAAGGAAGTTTCAAGAATCTGCCCATTCCAAAAAACAGCGTGTTTGGAGTCTGAATGTCAGCTATGGACACAGATAAATGACGAAGAATTCGACTGCGCTTTCACCGAAACAGCTCATGCGGTGCTGGACAAGGGTAATCAATCAAAGATCGAAGAAGCTCTTACTGCTATTGACAGGGGATGATAATAAAAAATTTCAACAACTTGTCAGGGCTGTCTCCAAGTCTGCAATCATTTTCTTGACATCGTCTTTCGTCAGATTTATCTGAACCTTGCCGCCTCCGGGATGAGAGAAATGGAGGCCGACGCCAACTTGATCCTTTTTGATGATCCATCGGTTGCCTTCTTCAAGCTTGACAGTTTTGGCAAGCCAATCATCAGGATGAAATTCAGAAATCTGAATCAAAACGCCAAAGGCATGACGCGGGTGAATGAATAGCTCTTTCCAATAGGCGCCTTTATATTCATGGTATCCGAAATAAGGAATGCCTTGCTGTTCGAGGATCTTTCTGGTTTCGGCAATATCCGGTGTCTGAAGGGTGATATGATGAACGCCGCCTTCCCGCTCGGCAAGAAAATTATCGAGGAAACTGCCCGCCCCCGTCGAGGTAATCAGCTCCAGCCGTGTGAGATCGCCAAGAGAATAAATCTGCCAGAAGTACTTGGTTTTCTTGTCTTCAGCCGACGCACCCGGGATTCCACCCAGGAGTGTTCTGAAGAATTTTTCAGCCTTTTCAAAATCTTTTACGGCAATTGATACATGATCGATCCGCGAAACCATCTGCTCCATGATAATTACCTCGCTTATAAAAAAGGGGGTCTCGGCAATATCCGGGACCCCCTTCATTTGTGATCAAAGAGACACTTCGGTTAGATAATCCCGCTTAACCAAGGAGGCAAGGGGATTTCATCTTAGTAAGCGAACGACTCTTCGGTCATTTCCAGAGGTGTTTTGTCTCCCATCTTAACCGCTTCGCAACGGGCCTTGACGGAGGTCAGGATTTCGTTGGCAAAGAATTTTGCGGAAGCAATCCTGCCGCTATAGAATGCGGCCTCTCTGTCAGTTCTCTGGAGACCCTTCTGTTTTCCAATGGACTCAGCGCCTTTCTCATCATAGATGGCCGCTAGTTTATCATAGGCAATGCCGCCGGCTTCGAGCAGGAAGTGGCCGACAATGACGTCTCCGAAAATTTCCAGGAACTTGCAGGCATTGAGGACAGGCAGGAGGAAATCTCCCGATTTACCGGCCTGGGCGAAAAACATGGTCAATTCGAGGCAGGCATTGGAAGCTTCTTCCAGGGCGCTGGCGGCCTTGCCGAGTTCCTTGTGGCCTTTCATCTTTGCGATGTTGGCCTGAATTAAGCCGGCCAGATTCATTATGTTAGCGCCTTTTCTCTGGCCGAGTTTGCGGCCGACGAGGTCGAGGGACTGAATGCCGTTGGTTCCTTCATAAATCGTGGCGATCTTTTCATCGCGCATGTATTGCTCGACGGGATATTCCTGGCAGTAACCATAACCGCCGTAAACGTCCATGGCCAATGAACAGACCAGGAGGCCCTTATCCGTAGTGTAGGCTTTGACAACCGGCGTCAGGAGATCGAGGAATCCTTCCCAGTTGGCCTTTTCCGCTTCGGTCTTTGCTACCTTGGACATATCCATACAGTAGGCAGTGAAGTAGCACATGCTCCGGAGACCCTCGACATGAGCTTTCATCCACAGGAGCTTTCTGCGGACGTCAGGGTGGTTGATGATGGTAACGGCTTTGGCATCCGGATTTTTCATTTCCCAGATGGGGGTGCCCTGGACGCGTTCCTTGGCATAGGCCACAGCGTGCTCGTAGGAGGCCGAGGCTAGATCAAGGCCCTGCATGCCAGTTCCCAGTCTGGCTTCATTCATCATCTGGAACATGATCTTAATTCCGTCACGTTCGTTACCCAGAAGTTCGCCGATGCACTTTCCGTCTTCGCCGAAGTTCAATGTAGCCGTGGCCGATCCCTTAATACCCATTTTGTGTTCGATGCCGCCAGTGTTGACATCGTTGAACTCGCCCATGGAGCCGTCATCATTTACACGGTATTTGGGGACAATGAAGATGGAGATACCCTTTGTTCCGGAAGGATCGCCTTCGATCCGGGCCAGAACGGGGTGAATGATGTTCGGGGTGAGATCGTGATCGCCCGCAGAGATGAAGCACTTTGTGCCGCTGATCAGGTATTTTCCATCGGGGAGACGTTTTGCCGTTGTTCTCAGCGCGCCGACGTCGCTGCCTGCGCCGGGTTCGGTAAGGCACATTGTACCCGTCCATTCACCGGAGAAGAGTTTGTACATGTATTTTTCCTTCTGAGCGTCCGTTCCGTAAGAATGGATGAGGCCGGCTGCGCCGTGGGTGAGGCCCGGATACATCATAAAGGCGTAGTTTGCGGCTCCGAAAAGCTCCAAATTCGCGAAACCGACCGCAGCAGGGATACCCTGGCCACCTACATCGGGTGAATCCATAGGATTAAGCCATCCACCATCGCAAAAAGTCTTGAAGGGTTCCCGATAGCACTTTGGGACCGACACCTTACCATCCTTTAGATGACATCCTTCTTCATCGCCTTCTTTAAGTGTCGGAGCAATGACATTGACCGCCAGCTTTTCGGCTTCGTTCAAAATCATCAACAGGTCATCTTTGGTAAAATCCTTAAAAGCTTCCGATTCAAAAAGTTTTTCAATGCCCAGCTGTTCAAACAGAACAAACTGCTGATCCCTGGTGTTAACTAATAAATTACTCATAACTAACTCCCTTCCCAAATTTTTTTTAATTTCAAACGTTCAGATACGCCTGTATCATCGCTTTTTCAGCATGGATGAATTATAGACCGATTATGACTATAAGTCAATAAAAAATAATTGCTCTATCATGCCGTATATATTTATTTATTTTATATGGTTGCCGGTCATTTATTTTGCATGTCTTTCCTTGAAAGGAAAAAAAATTTACTTCAGAATGGCTTTTTAGCCTAAAGGACTCGATAACTATCAGCAGCATGGCGCACGATGATCAAATCCCTGGTGATATCCAGTCAGTTTGTGACGATTAACTTAATAAAATATAATGACAATCAGCATGAATGATTTAATCGGATAATTTTGTTGGCATTTAGCGGGAAATAATAGTAATGAAATAAAAACGCGCAGCAAATAAATATTAATTAAAAGTGAGGATTATCTGTTATAAAAATAAAATAAATTTGGGCTAAGGTTGAACATCATTTTAAACATTTTAACGATAGGGGAGGGAAGTTAGAATGGCTGGAGAGATTACCTATGCTTCAAAACCGTGGCTGAAATCGTACGACGAAGGGGTTCCTGCCAACATCAACTATGAAGAAATATGTTTGCCTGGCATTCTCGACAGGTCGGCGTCACAATTTCCCGACCGCATGGCCGAGAATTTTCAAGGATTTATATTAACATACAAACAATTGAAAGACATGGTTGATCGTATGGCGACCTGCTTTGCAGCTTTCGGTATCAAGAAAGGCGATGCCGTCGCCATTGTCCTGCCCAATATGATCCCCTGTGTGGCCGCCTATTATGCCATCCTCCGCATCGGGGGCATTGCTGTCATGAATAACCCCACCTATTCCGATCGGGAACTGGAGCACCAGTTTAACGATTCCGGATCGAAGATCGTCGTTACGCTGGATCTTCTGGCAAACCGGATGATCGATCTGCGTCCGAAGACGAAGGTAAAGCAGATTATCTATACGACGTTGGGCGATTATCTCCCTTTTCCGAAGAATTTCCTCTTTCCGCTTGTGGGCAAAAAACAGAAACTGGCCGCTGATGTAAAAGAAGCCAGTGAAGTATATAAATGGAAAGATTGTGTGGCTAAGTATCAACCCGCACCGCCGAGACCGAAGCTCAGCTTTGACGATACGGCGATGTATCAGTATACGGGCGGTACGACGGGTGTTTCCAAGGGTGTCATCTTGACCCATGCCAATTTGAGTAAGCAGGTTCAGCAGATCGAAGGGTGGTTCCCCACCTTCAAGAGGGGCGGGAACAATACGGGCCTCGGCGCTTTGCCCTTCTTTCATGTCTTTGGGCTCAGTTGTTCCATGAATTACCATATACACATGGGCTGGGGAACGATCCTGATTCCGCGGCCTCAGCCACAGCCGCTTTTGGAGGCCATCAGAAAGTTCAGGCCGACTTTCGCCGCTCTCGTTCCCACCATGTACATTGGGATATTGAACCATCCCGATTTGAAGGCAGACGACTTGAAGTCCATTAAAGGCTGTTTTTCCGGCAGTGCGCCCTTGCCCGTGGATGTTATCAATGAATTTGAGAAAAAAACGGGGACGGCAATTGCAGAGGGTTTCGGTATGACGGAAACGACGCCCGTTACGCACACTAATCCCTTTGTTGGTGTTCGTAAGGTTGGGAGCATCGGTTTGCCCATTTCCGACACGGAGGCCCGCATCGTCGATCTCGATACGGGTGAGAAGGACATGCCTGTCGGCGAGCCGGGCGAACTCATTATACGCGGACCCCAGGTTACAAAGGGTTATCTGAACAATCCGCAGGAAACGGCGAACCTCCTGAGGAACGGCTGGTGCTATACCGGCGATATTGCAACCATGGATGAAGATGGATACTTCTATATCGTCGATCGAAAGAAGGATATGATCATTTCCGGAGGTTTCAACGTCTATCCACGGGATATCGACGAGGTCTTCTATGAGCATCCGAAGATTATGGAGGCCTGTTCCATCGGTATTCCCGATCCGAAACGCGGCGAAAACGTCAAGGTCTTTGTTGTCCTGAAAGATGGAGAGACGGCGACGCAGGAGGAGTTGATTGAATTTGCCAAGACGAAGCTGGCTACCTACAAGCTGCCATCAGAAATCGAATTCCGCAAGGAGTTGCCCAAGTCTACGGTCGGCAAGGTATTGAGGAAGGAACTGCGAGCCGAGGAACTGGCGAAGAGAAAGAAATAAGAGTATCCAACATTCACTGCATAAACCCCTGATCGAACACGCTTTATAAGCAGATTGACCAGGGGTTTTTCTTGTTTCTGACAGTGGTATTCCGGTCTAACGGTTGTTAAATACTGGATTCAGGGCAAGCTGTTCAAAAGCTTGTCACGGACCTGATCCGGGATGCCCAGATGCAAGGCGCATAAAAGCTGAGGAAAGAGGCGTACACAGAAGTACGTCGATGTAGCCTTCCCCCGCGAAAGCGGGGGAAGCTTGCGGCGCAACGCAGCAGATGGACGTTTTTCAACAGCCTGCTATCCGTAGCCCAATTCGTCTAAGCGGTCGTCACTCATACCCAGATAATGGGCGATTTCATGAACAACTGTAATCCGGATCTGTTCTTCCAGCTCTTCCTGCGTTTGGCACATCTCTTCCAGAGGTTCCTGGAAAATATAGATAGTATCGGGATAATTAACCGGGGCGAAGACAGAGCGCTCCATGAGAGAGTTCCCCATGTAGAGTCCTAGAGGTTCCTCATCGGGCGGGAAGTTAAGTTGTCTGAGCATTTCACGAGTGGGACGTCTCTGAACGGAGATAACAATATTTTCCAAATGCCGGTTGATTTCGTCCGGGATACCCGCTATGGCTTGCTGAACGGTTTCATCAAAGGCTTTGGTGGTGAGTTTCATAGTTCTATCTATTATAGTATAGTAGTTTTAAATATCATGAAATCGGCTAATAATCCAGAGTTCGTTTATAAGAAGCGTAGAAGTGGCAGGTGTCCATATCTTTCATGCTGGTAGAGGTAGTTTGCACCTGTGATTCTTCTTCCACTTAATTCTTATTGTTTTCGTTTTATCAACAGCTTAAAATTTCACTATAACCAAGGGGATGCCGGCCTGTGGGGCATTTGTGAAGAGGAAAGATTTTTATCCGGAGGTGCGTATGAATGGGGAAAACAAACAAGATGTCGGAAAACAGGAATCAAAGTGGTGGTCATCTTCTCTGTGGGATTTGGAGAAGCGGTGGGATGAGAAATTGATGGAAATTTCTCCTGTCCGCCTGCCGTTGAAGAGGCCATCGTCAAGGAACTTCTGGTTAAGGGATACTGAGTCATTCATTATTCCAGCTATGGACATTTTTGAGGAAGATGGCAATATCGTGGTAACAGCTGAACTTCCGGGGATAAGGAAAGAAGATATCGATGTCCGCCTGACCGATGGAACCATTTCCATCTCCGGAGAGAAAAATACAGAAAATGAGGTGCAGTTGAAGGACTATTACAAATTGGAGCGTTCTTACGGTTCCTTCTGCCGGACTTTCATGCTTCCTGCGGAGATACAGCATGACAAGGTGAAATCCGTATTCAAGGATGGGGTGCTAAGGATTGTCATGCCCATGAATCAGGAAGCGATCAACAAAGCGGTGCGGGTGACAATCCAGTAAAAGGGAAGCATTATGGAACAGGAAATCAGGCGGTCTGTGATTGCCGGGACATGGTATCCAGGAAACCCGAAGACCTTGATAAACACAATCGAAGGCTACTTTCGCAAAGTGCCGGACCATGCCCTTGGCGGGGAGATCATCGGTCTGGTTGCGCCCCATGCGGGATATGCCTATTCCGGTCAAGTGGCCGCATATGCGTATAAGGGGATAAGAGACAGGATTTATGATGCGGTCATCATCATCAGCCCGAGCCACCACCACCGATTCCAGGGTGCCTCACTCTATCGACGAGGTGGATATGAGACTCCGCTCGGAGTGATTCCGGTAAACGAAAACTTGTCGGAAAGGCTTCTGAAGGCAAGCCCCCTGGTGACTGATTTTCCTGCCGTTCATGCCGGTGAACATGCCCTGGAGATACAGCTCCCTTTCCTGCAGGTTGCCTTGGGTTCGTTCACCATGGTGCCTTTGGTTATGGGAAATCAGGATCGACAGACCTGTGAGGCGCTGGCCGAGGCGATTCATCGATCAGCAGGGCCGAATATCCTGATTGTAGGCAGCTCGGACCTCTCTCATTTCCACAGCTACGATGAAGCCGTAAGTATGGATAGGATCGTCCTTAATCACTTGGCCGAAATGGATGCGCCGGGGCTGCTCCGGGATTTGTCTATGGGACACGGTGAGGCTTGCGGGGGCGGTCCGGCAGCGACGGCCCTCATGGTTTCCATCAAGAGAGGGGCTCACCATGCCGAGATCCTGCAGTATGCCAATTCCGGAGATGTGACCGGAGACAGGCAGAGTGTTGTCGGCTATGCGGCAGCAGTCTTTTTTAGGGATAAAACCTAGCTTAAGCTTTATGAGGACCAATATTATGGAATTGGCGGGGAAAGAACGGCAAGCCCTTCTGAAGCTGGCCAGAGATACCGTTGCCAACCGTCTTGCCGGCAAGGAAGCTCCGGTGCCTCCGGCAGAGCCGGAAATCATGCGGGAAAGCAGGGGGGCCTTCGTTTGCGTCAAAAAGCGGGGCAACCTGCGTGGATGCATAGGTTACATCCAGGCGGTAAAGCCTTTGGCCTTGGCCATTTCGGAGATGGCGGAGGCAGCAGCCTTTCAAGACCCCAGGTTTCCGCCTCTGCAGCGGGAAGAACTGCCCGGCCTAAGCTTCGAGATATCCGTCCTGAGCCCCCTTAAACAGATCACTGATGTGAATGAGATTGAGGTGGGCATACATGGACTATACATCGCGAAGGGTCACCGTTCGGGGCTTCTCCTGCCGCAGGTGGCAGGGGAATATGGATGGGACCGCCAGACGTTTCTTGAGCAGACGTGCTTCAAGGCCGGGCTGCCCCCTACTGCCTGGAATGATCCGACCACAAAGATATTCATTTTCTCAGCCGATGTTTTTGGGGACTCAACGTAGTACAAGGTAATTACGATTCTAACAGGCTATTGAAAGCGCACGTCCTGCGCCTTCGCGAGAGACCCTCACGCTGCACCCCTGGACTGAGTCGCAATTAGGGTTTCTCTGATCGATTCGACTGTAGCGCAGGACTTCAGCCCTGCAAATACTTTTAAATATTAAAGTCTTAAATCAAAACCGCAGACCTAAAGGTCTGGACTACAGCAAATCAAATGTGTATGATGAAAGCGTGGAAGTCGGAGCACCTAACAGGCTGTTGAAAAACGCCCATCTGCTGCGTTGCGCCGCAAGCTTCCCCGGCCTTCTCCGGGGCAGGCTACATCAACGTACTTCTATGTACGCCTCATTCCCCAGCTTTTACGCGCCTTGCATCTTGACATCCCGGATCAGGTCCGGGACAAGCTTTTGAACAGCCTGCCCAAAATCGAGTTTTTCAACAACCTGCTAAATCTGCCACCAAATCTACCACCAAATCTGTTTGACACGTTTTCCCCTATCTGTTAACCTGAAGTAGAAATCACCAATGGGAGGTACTATGAGAAAAATTGGTATTATTTCCTCCTTTGTAGCAGTGATATTTCTTCTTATCTCCCTGTCCGTTTATGCAGCGCCGTCAAGCAGCTGCATCAATTGTCATACCAACGATGCGATCATGAAAGCCCTTTGCAAGGTACCAGTTCTACCTGCGGGCGAGGGGGAAGGATGAGCGGGCGCGCCTCCGCCAGTTAAGGCGGAGCAGGTATATCAGGGGTATCTTATTGATAAGGATCTCCTCAAAAAAGACCCCCATTTGGGAATGGGATGTAAATTCTGTCATAAAGGCGATGAAAAAGGCTCGGGCAAAGATGCGGCCCATAAAGGGCTTGTCGTCAGGCCTTCGGATAATCTTAAAAACTGTGCCATGTGTCACAAAAAAATTACCGATACCTATGCCAAATCTCTTCATTATACGACGGCGGGACAAAGAAACGGGATCATGGGCAGATTTTCGACGGAAGAATTAAAGACCTTTGATAAAAAGGTATTTGAACAGTCGTGCCGCAGTTGTCATGCCTCTTGTGGTGACTGTCATGTAAAGGCGCCTGCTGTTGGCGGCATCAGTATTGGCCTCATCAAGGGGCATAAGTTTGTGAAAAAAGATGAAAGCAAGACATGCGCCTTTTGCCATGGCGGCCGGGTTTACCCCGAGTACACGGGAGAGTATGGCGGAGCTCCGGATGTCCATTATCAAAAGGGTATGCTTTGTATGGATTGTCATAAGAAAGCCGAATTGCATGGCGACGGTGTAGCCTATGCATCCAAGCAGCATGTCAAGGACCGGCCGGCCTGTAAAAATTGTCACAAATTGGGACAGGAGGCCAAGTTGACGGCTAAAATCGCCCACAGCAAGCATTACGGCAAGGTCAGCTGCTATGGCTGCCACTCATCAGGGGATTATCGCCAGTGTCAGCAATGTCATCTTGGATCAGGCGCCAAATCGACCCCGGGGATGATCCTTGGTTTGAACCCCCGGGATAAGAAAACATTGACGACATTGCGTTTGATACCGACAGTGCGCGATACGTTTGCCAGTGCGGGAATAAAAATGGAAAACTATGACACCCTGCCCAATTACTGGGATACACCAGCCCATAATATCCGGAAAAGGACAGATCGGACCCATTCCTGTGACACCTGTCATGTCAGTCGAACAGGCTTCCTTACCAAAGGAGGATTGATAAAAGACGGATCGAAAGCCAATGAAGGCTTGATTGTCGTTCCCAGACCCATTAACCGGTGATTGCAGACTATTTTTGTAAGAGCGCATTATGGCCGAATGCCGGAAGATTGTTTTATTATTTATTGCGATGATATGCCTGCCCGCCATGGCTTGGGGCCATCAGGATATTTGGCTGAAAAATGAACAGGGAGACATAATCACACCGATACAAAACAGTGTCGATCCCTACAGCCCACGTAAGACCTGCGGTGGCTGTCATCATTATGTGACAATCACGTCTGGCTATCATTTTCAACAGGGATTCGACGAAATGAAAGATCATTTCGATCAAAAAAGACCTTGGAACCTATCACCGGGCATGTTCGGCAAATGGCTGCCGACGGCTGCCGCAGGCAGATTGGCAGCGAAGCACAACACGGATACAAGGCAGATCGATCTTTCAACATACGACTGGATCGGCTATGGCGCCAAGAATAGCACCCGGCATAAAGTGAAGTCGGCGTCCTGTGGTTCCTGCCATCCGGGTGGTGGGCCCATGGAATATGGCCGTGACGCTCAAGGCCGAGCGGATCATAATGCTATTCTGTACGAGGGCGAGATTCGGAATCGTGAAGCCCTGGATGGCGATTTCAGCTCTCAGTCCACGCCGGATAAGAAGAGTCATTTTAGGGAAAGCGGCGTGGTTGAGGCGGATTGCCTGATTTGCCATATGAATGGTTATAATATGGAACAAAGGAACGAGCAGTTGGGACGACGAAATTACCGTTGGGCAGCGACGGCGGGGGCCGGCTTCGGATCTGTTATCGGTGCCGTCTTTTCTTACAGCCACCCTGACGCCGGACCGGGGAATAGTCAGTTTGCTTCGGGAATCTGGAACTTTTCGCGACGTCCCGTCGTGTCTTTTGCATGGTCTGATCGGCGACTTTTCGCGCCTGATGGCCGTATAAATGGTCAGGTTGTAAAAAAGGCGGTCGCATCGAGAAATTGTCTTCAATGCCATAGCGAAGGGGAGGCCAAAAACACCGGTACCCTTCATACTTCCGAGTATGATGCCCATGTCAAAGCAGGACTTATGTGCACGGATTGTCATATTATGACCGGCAAATCACCGGCGGAAAGGTTGCGCCACCAGATCGCGAAGGGGCGATCGTCCATTCTCACAGTTCGTAAGGATTTGGATGGTGCCGGGATGAAAACGTGCGTTGGTTGCCATTCTCTGGGTAAATACCGCCCGACGCGGCCAGGGATGCCGAAAGCGGCGAAAAATCCTGTGACTATTCATGCCGGTCTTTTGCCCCAAGCTACATTCCATACTTACGTTATTGCCTGCAACGGCTGTCATGTAACCGCTCAGCCGGCTCAGGCCATGGTTCTCCTCGATATGAGCACAGGTCAGGAAATGGCTTACTCAGCGGATCGGTTTGAAGGTATCCCACAGCCTGCCAAGTATGCTAAAGCGGTGCGCAAGCCATGGACGACCTGGAAGATTCGCAACAGTCAGTATTTACCGGCTGTACCGAAGTGGATGCAATGGTTTGGGGAAAAACAATTGAATGGTGAGATCCGGCCTATTCCGCTACGTTATATCGAAAAGGCGGCCAAAACATCGCCTGGGTTAACGGTTATTTCGGCCAACATGCCCGGCGGCGCGATGGATAAACGGCAGACCGTTGTTTCCGATCGGGACATTCAGGAGATGATAAAACGTTTGACGGCGATGGGATTCCGTAAAGCAGTATATTTATCTGACCGGGTCTACGCCCTCGAGCAGGGGCGTGTTGTTTCCTATCCGTTGCCTGAAAAGACACTTTTCTATCCCATACAACACGGTGTTGCTCCGCTTGCCAAGAAGATGGCCTATGGCGCCAAGGGAAAGCCGGATGGCTGCATGGATTGCCATCGTGACAATGCTCCCTTCTTCTCGAAGATGGAAATTAAGAATATACGGGGCTTTCTAATGGATGATTACCCCAAGCCCAAAGAACCCAATGCTGTGCTACAATATGAGACATGGGGACTTCGCAGAGTCCCGTCTTTTGAATAGAGGCATGCGATGAATAGGGAATGCGCTATATTAATCGGATTTATCATCATCCTGGCTATCGGGGTCACCGAAGGCGCCTTCGGTGAAGCGAAGACGCTGCAACGGATCGACGCCAAGGCCCTGATTCGGATGATAGATAATCGGGAGTCTGTGATTCCTGTTCATGTCGGTGGTTATCTCGAATGTATGGATGCAATGATCTCCGGCTCTTTATGTGGCTCATGCGATCAGGACAACAGCATTCAGTTGCCTCCGTCTAAAGAAACAAAACTCGTGTTTTATGATGGATCTGTTCCGCTCACATCCGAATGCAGGATTATAGAAGAAGCTGTCCGGCAGGGATACAGCCGCTTGTATATCCTTAAAGGCGGCCTTCCTGGCTGGCGACGGTTGGGTTATGACATCGTCTCCACTCAGAGGGTTCCCCGCGTCAGCATTATTTCCATCAAACCTAAGGATATTGACGACAGGAGCAAAAATGCCGGAAACCTGTTGATCCTCGATATCCGTTCTGCCGATGCCTTTAAAAATAACCATATTAAAGATGCCATGAATATTTCCATGTCCCTTCTTCACTTGCGTTATCAGGAAATTCCCCTGGATCGTCCTGTTGTCGTTGTCGATGAAGATGGTTCCCGGAGTTTTTTAGCGGCAAGTTACCTTTTCCGGAAAGGCTTTAAATCCATAGAAAGGCTTGCAGGCGGCATGTCGGCCTGGGATGCCTATGTAAAAAAAGGATCAAAGAAATGAGCGGATGGATAAAACAAGGCCGATTGCCTGTTACCTGCGCTTATGCCGCTTTATACTTAATTTGCTGCATAATGCTGGCAACCCCTGTCACTGTTGCCTTGGCTCAGGACATACCATCCTCTGCCGGAATGTCCGTGAGGCGCGCATGTCAA
Organism: uncultured Syntrophaceae bacterium; assembly: GCA_964645835.1. Taxonomy (GTDB): domain Bacteria; phylum Desulfobacterota; class Syntrophia; order Syntrophales; family UBA8958; genus CAZBME01. The sequence goes on along the minus strand of CAZYDG010000018.1, from coordinate 35,031 downwards.
TCGTGCCATGACGAGGTTGTCTATGGCAAGGCCTTTGTCCAATCCGCCCATGGGAATAACAGTTGCACCAGTTGCCATACAGGAGTGTGGAACCTCTCGGAGCATGAGTCGGGTGCGACCCGCCCGGAAAAGGTAAATTGTGCAAATTGTCACCGGGATATCGCTTTAAAATTCAAGAAAGACGTCCATGCCGTAAAACAAAATTTCGAATGTCAGGATTGCCACAGTAATATCCATGAGATTAAGAAAAACAAAATGGATATTAAAATGGCTGTGGCTGAAAACTGCACCCGATGCCATTCCGCAGCGGATTATGCCCTCATGGGTCACGGCAGGGCCGTTGCGGCGGGGAATCCTGATTCAGCTACTTGTACCGATTGTCATGGCCTGCATAATACGCCATATTACAATCTGAGCCAGGAAAGGGATGTGGCTGCTGCCCGCGAGAATTATACGAGGCGTTGCCGGGCGTGCCATGCCGATGCCAAAATGGCGAAACGAAATAATTTCTCAACCAAAACGGTCAGTGGTTTTGATGAGACATATCATGGAAAGGTTATTAATATCGGGTTTCCCCAACGGGTAGCAGGCTGTGCTGATTGTCACCTGGGCCATAATACGCTGCCGAAAATAGATACGCGATCGTCCCGCCATCCTGATAATCTTTATAACACTTGCAGGACTTGCCATAAGGGGATGCACAAGCGATTTGTGTCTTTCAACCCCCATCCTGATCCCCACGATGCCAAAAAAGACCCCGGCCTTTATTGGACCAATGTATTTATGATTTGTCTGCTTGCAGGCACTTTCTTGTTTTTCTGGATTCATTCTCTCCTGTGGTGGAGACGTGCATTCCTTGATAAATGCAAACAGACAAAAGCAGGGTATTGGGACCAGCATGTGATTCCTGAGTGTCGTGTTGAGATGCAGATTCAGCGTTTTTCTATAATAGAGCGAGCCATGCATGTCATACTTGTGATTTCTTTCTTTACCCTTGTCATGACGGGGTTCTCCCTGAAATATAATGACACTGCCTGGGCAAAGGTGATGGTGAATCTCTGGGGCGGTGCTTATCGGGCAGGCCTGTTCCATCGGATTGCCGCATTGATCTTATGCGGACAGTTTTTGTATACACTATGGTTATCCTTAAAATTCCTCTTCCCAAAGAGGCAGTTTAAAGGTAGTCTTTCGCGGCTATTCAGTCCCGACTCATTATTTCCGAACCTGAAAGACCTGAGGGATATTAAGGGAATGTTCCTTTGGTTCTTCCATAAAGGGGACATGCCGAAACTGGACCGCTGGACCTATTGGGAGAAGTTTGATTTTCTGGCTGTCTTCTGGGGGATGACGGCGATTGGCGGGTTGGGATTCGTGCTGTGGTTTCCTGAACTATTCTCTTATGTATTGCCTGGACGGCTGATCAACCTGGCCGCTGTTATTCACTCGGAGGAAGCCTTTCTGGCTGCCGTGTTTATCTTTACCGTCCATTTCTTCAATAACCATCTGGTTCCCAATAAATTCCCCCTGGAGCCCAACATCTTTACGGGCCGTTATCGATTGGCTGCCATGCAGGAGGAACGCCCCCTGGAGTTTGAGCGGCTCGTGGCGGAAGGGCGTCTTGATGACCTCAAGCGGGAAGGACCGGGCATTGGGGCACAGTTGTTTGCGTCCGTATTTGGGCTTGGCAGCCTCATTCTGGGGCTCTTTCTTCTCTTTTTGATCTTGTGGGCCGCCATTTTTTATTGAAAGCCCGCGCAGGATAACGTATAAAAGAAAAACAGGAAAAATAAATATTAAAGAGGTATACGCTTGTCCGACAACAAATCCGGCTTCTGGTCATTCTTCTCATCCGTTAAACTGACCATTTCCCTCCTGGCTATTATTGCCGTTGTTTCCGTAATCGGAACCATAGTTCCCCAGCAGGAAGGCGCAAGGGAGTTCACCCGGCAGATGTCGCCCGGCCTTGTATCTTTTCTGCAAACAATGCAGGTCTTCGATCTCTTTCATTCAGTCTGGTTTTTCCTCCTCATGGGCCTTCTGTCCCTGAATTTGATCGTTTGTTCGTTAACCCGTTTCCCATCAGCTTGGCGACGTTTCCGGGTAAAGCCGGTCTCCGCTGCTGAGACGGATGCCTTCAAGGGTCTTTCGCAGGAGCGAATGATTCGGACGAAAGCTGATACCACGGCTGTCATCGGGACCGTTCATGCCGAACTGAAACGTGGGGTTCGCCGCATCCTGAAAGAGGAGACGGATAAAGGTGTTTTCTTCTATGGAGATAAAGGCCGCATTGCCCATCTAGGTGTCTATATCGTCCACCTGAGCCTTCTTCTGCTCGTCGCAGGCGCCGTTTGCGGTTCCCTGTTCGGTATTGAAGGTTACGTCAATATCAGTGAAGGCGAGACGGTCAATACCATAGACCTGAGAAACGGTAAGGGAACCAGAGCCCTGCCGTTTTCCATCCGTTGCGACCGTTTCACGATTGATTTCTATGAAAACGGTGCCCCAAAGACCTATCGTTCCGATTTGACCTTCCTTAAAAACGACCGGGTTGCCCTTCAGGGGGCTGTGCTGGTCAATCATCCTATCAGTTTCGAAGGTATTCGTTTCTATCAGTCCAGCTATGGTCAGGCACCGGAAGGGAAGGCATCTCTTTCCTATTTGAAAAATGGCAAGAAGGGGCCGGATATGTCCGTCGCAGCAGGCGATGTATATGACTTGCCCGGTGGGGATGGTAAGATCCATATCCTCCGTGTCGAGGAAAACCTCATGCAGATGGGACCGGCCATCAAGCTGTCGATCCGGGGTGCAAAGGGAGAGTCAACATTCTGGGTGTTTCGCGAGATAGCCAAGATCAAGGAATTTAATCCAGGTATTATGGAACAGGTGCCCCTTTTTAATGCCGCACTTTTTAGCCCCTATGTCTTTGTCATGAACGGCATGGCCGAAAAATATTATACGGGCCTGCAAGTCAGCCAGGACCCCGGCGTTCCCCTTGTGGCAGCGGCAGCTTTCCTTATGGTCGCCGGATTGATCCTTGTCTATTTTTCATCTCATCGGCAAATTTGGATACGAATAGACGAGGATAAATCGTGTCGACGGATCAGTATTGCCGGCAGAAGTTATAAAGATCCTGTTGGCCTTGAACGTGAAATCAATCGTCTCCTGGGCGGAATCCGGGAACGTGCAGGAGCTGAGGAATGATCCATACAACGATCCTGAGTCTGGTGACATTTGTTTATTTTCTGGCCTTTGTTTTCTATCTTTTCCGGATGATCCTGAACCGCGATATTTGGGGACGTTTGGCCACGTATACGGCGATGGCGGGTCTTCTCGCCCAGACCGCCGCCCTGGTTATACGTTGGAAGACCTCCTATGACCTGGGGATCGGCCATGCGCCCTTATCCAATTTTTATGAATCCCTGATCTTTTTTGCCTGGACGATTGTCTTACTTTACATCATTATGGAAATACGAATAAAAAACAAAACCCTGGGCACATTTGTCCTGCCTGTCGCTTTTCTGCTCATGGCCTTCGCCTCGCTTTCGCCGAATATCAGCAATCGTATCCAGCCCCTTATTCCGGCTCTTCAGAGCAATTGGCTGACGAGCCATGTCCTGACTTGTTTTTTGGGGTATGCAGCATTTACTATGGCTTTTGGTATAGGAATCATGTACTTTATAAAACAATGGTTAGCAGACGGCGATAAGGATAACGGCCATATCATCCGTCTTATTCCCGATACGGCTATTTTGGATGAACTTATGTACCAGGGTGATGCCCTGGGGTTCATCTTTCTGACCCTCGGCATTATGACGGGTTCCATCTGGGCTCACTATGCATGGGGATCTTATTGGAGTTGGGATCCAAAAGAGACTTGGTCGCTCATCACCTGGCTCATTTACGCCCTTATCCTTCATACCCGGAATGTCCGGGGATGGCGGGGCAGACGTATGGCTGTGATGAACATAATAGGATTCGCGTCGGTTCTTTTCACCTACCTGGGTGTGAACTACCTCCCCGGGCTACACAGTTATATCCAATTGTGAGGTTGCCATGAAATCATTCTATTTAGTCGTAATTTTCATTATGATTGCCTGCTCCGGCCATGCCATTGCCGCTCAGGATGTTTACGTCCTGATCAATGGCAAAGAAAGTCCGGAGGCGGTCACTTATCAGCAGGATAGTACCAAAATTAATGTCGTCTCCGGGAGCAGCATCACGATCACCGTGGAGGCGAATCCCACGACGGGATACGGCTGGCAGCTGGCTGATCCGCTTCAAGAGAAGATCATAGTCCTTTCGGGGCATCGTTATAAAGCGCCGAAGGCGAATCGCCGTGTCGGCGTCGGAGGCTGGGATATGTGGCTATTCAAGACAGTTGGCGCCGGGAAGACGATCGTGACCCTCGAATATGTCAGGTCTTGGGAAAAAGGTGTTGCCCCCGTGAAGAAGAAGGTGTTTGTCATCACGGTTTCTCCATCTTCTTAGCAGACTGTTGAAAAACGTCCATTTGCTGCGTTGCGCCGCAAGCTTCCCCCGCTTTCGCGGGGGCAGGCTACATCGACGTGCTTCTATGTACGCCTCATTCCTCAGCTTTTGCGCGCCTTGCATCTGGGCATCCCGGATCAGGTCCGGGACAAGCTTTTGAACAGCCTGCCCCGCCGTTTTCATTTAAGCTGTAGGGTGGATGAAGCGAAGCGCATCCACCATCCGCCGGTGGAACCGCTTCGCTTGTTCCACCCTACTTTTTTGAAGTAAATGTAGTGCAGGGCTTTAGCCCTGTGTCTATTTGTTGCAGTCCTAAAGGGCTGGAGAATACAGACGAAGCGAAGCAGACGCCATCCCCGCGAAAGCGTGGGATGGGCGTTTTTCAACAGCGTATTAGACGGAGATATCCACCTGCTGCAATGATCCTGCCCCGCCGTTTTCATTTAAGTAAACGCCGGTCTTGGTCACCTGCCCCTGAGTTACGTTCAATGGATTCTTTAAATCGAAATTGGAACGAACCCCTGTGACATAAAGGGCGCCGATGTTCATTTGCGAAAGGGCGCTTAGTGTTTCATTGCCGGCCTCGTCGCGTTGCCATACCTTCAGTTGGTTAAAGGCTGCATCATTCTCGTCGATCCAATTGTTCTTGTCTTCATCAAGGGAGGCGAGTTCAGCAAAGCCGTCGCCCGTGGATGGGCCGAACAACTCTTGACCGTTGTCCACCTGGCCGTTACTGTCCTTGTCAAAGACCAGGATACCGCTACCGCCGTTCACAAAGGGTATTTTTTCTTTTGTCCCATCACTGTTGAGATCAAAATCGAAGGTCCAGTCTGTAAGAGACGTTGCAGCGCCGTCAAAGTTGACCACGATGGGGTCAACCTTTTGGGCCTCCCCGGGTATCAGTGAAGTGGATGTTGCTTCTGAGAAGCTCCGGGACATCTGCAAATTGAGTTCAAAAGAAATGTCCTTGCCATCTGAGGTCTTCACGGTGCCCGATATGGCCACGGCTGTTTGCTCAGTTTCGGATCGTTCATTCGTCTCCTCATAACGGAATTCCGCGCCTTTTGCTGGCGCGGAATTCGACGTATCGCTTTTTACTGTATCGCTTTTTGGAGCATTGCCTTGGACTGTATTACAGGCATGGCCACTTTGGGTCTTTGGATTCAGCCAATGTATTTTGATTCCCAGCAGGGCTTCAAAAAGGATCTTAATCTTCATATAAGCACGGTCCACGGCGGTATACGACCCGTCCAGCCCATCGGCATCGTTTGTCTTATCAGGGCAAAGGGGTCGATCAATACCCATACCGCTCATAAGGGTCACCTTATCAACAGGTTGCGTAGGCCGCCCGCCGGGCAGGGTTGCTACCCTGGCTTCCAATTTTTCCGATCGGCTCTCCCATGTTTGCAATTCATGCATGGAGAGCATCGAGACGGCTGACTGTGCTATCTTCATAGTTCTAATATCGGTCAAAACTGCCCTTTCTTTAGCAGGCTGTTGAAAAAAGTCCATCTGCTGTGTTGCGTTGCAAGCCTCGTCGATCAGCGTACCTCTATGTACGCCTCACTCCTCGACTTTTGCGTGCCTTGCATCTGAACATTTTTGAACAGCCTGACCAAAATTCAGTTTTTCAACAACCTGTCAGGCAATAATCTGCCGATGGACAAAGTTCTCTTGATAGCATGAGTATCAACCAGTTCTTTTCCGTAAGATGTCAGCCTGCCGGATAGCACTTGACGGATTTGATGTGATCGTTCCAGCCCTGGGCATGGAAATCGGGATATTCACCCGTTCCAAGCGGACCCAGTTTGCCGCCCTTATAATCGGTCTCCTCGTAGAACTCACATTTAAGACCCGCGCCGATCCGTACCGAGGAGATCGTGCCTGAATATTCATCAGCCTGTACCTTAGCTGTTTCCTTCATGCCCTGTTTTTGCGGATGGTAAAGGTCAGGCTCGCTTGTACCGGATGAAAGGGGTATCGTCATGCCTCCGTATTGCACCTGCCCGCATGCTATTCCATGCCCATACTCGAGTTTGTTTTGGGTAGACTGGGTGCAGCCTATCATGCCGATGACCGCTGCAATTGCGATAAGTTTTAAAAGTTTCATTTTTATTTCCTCCTATTCATTTTTTGAAAATCTCATTCAATTAAAAGGTTGTTGAAAAACCCGATTTTGGGCAGGTTGTTCAAAAGCTTGTCCCGGACCTGATCCGGGATGTCCAGATGCAAGGCGCAAAAGCTGAGGCTACCACCCCCTGCACCCCCGCCAGCGGGGGACAGCGTGCATAGGAGTACGTCGATGTAGCCTGCCCCGGCGAAAGCCGGGGAGGCTTGCAGCGCGCAACACAGCAGATGGGCGTTTTTCAACAGTCTGTTAAGGTTGTACATCATTTAAAAACTATGTCCGGCTCGCCGTAGCGAACATTTGCACATCTTTGATGGTCCGGGCTGTACATGATCCGAAAATGCGCCTTTATAATCTTTTTGTACCGGAAGCCCTGCAACATCCGGTTTCATCGATTTCTTCATCCGTTCAAAAATACTCTTATGGCTTTCCAAATATGATGTTGTGAATATGGACCGCCTGAAATCAGTTTCGTTGCAGACGGCAAGGTAGAAAGGAATAGTTGTCTTGGGACCAAGGATCACCAAATCTTCAAGGGCATGTTGCAACCTGTCCACGGCATCAACCCAGTGATCTCCCCGCACGGTAAGCTTGGCGAGCAGTGAATCATAGAAGGAAGGCACCGTATAACCCCTGTAAATAGCCTCTTCCAGCCGCAGGCCGAAGCCGTGCGGATGCCGTATGGCTTCAATCTTCCTGCCGCCATCGGGGCAGAAATCCCTCAGTGGATCTTCAGCATTTATCCTGACGTGGATGGCAATACCCTCTGTGGTGACATCGCTCTGGTGCAGTTCCAGGGGTTTGCCCTCGGCAATCTCAATCTGTTTTTTTATGATGTCGATGCCGGTTACCATCTCGGTGACGGGATGCTCGACCTGAAGGCGCGTGTTCACCTCCATGAACCAGAAGCGGTCAGTTTCGGTATCATACAGAAACTCAACTGTCCCGGCATTCACGTATCCCGTATGCCTTGCAATCCTGACTGCCTCGGCATACATGGCTCCTGCAATATCATCCGGAATCTGTGCCGGTGCAACTTCCATGAGCTTCTGATGCCTCCTCTGTATGGAGCAGTCTCTTGAAGCCAGATGGATCACATGTCCGAAACGATCAGCCAGTATCTGGACTTCGATATGACGTGGCGACATGATGCATTTCTCTGCATAGATACTGTCACAATTGAACGAAAATGCCGCCTCATGGCGGGCGCGATGAAGCTGTGTCTTCATCGTGGATGGTTCATCAACTCTCCTGATTCCACGACCACCGCCCCCTGCGACGGCTTTCAGCATGATGGGGTAGCCAACCTGGTCTGCAAAAGCGAGGGCTTCATGCATACCTGCTTTTCCAGGGGAGAAGATGTCGGTTCCTGGAATCGTAGCAATTCTCTCCTCTTTCATCGTGGCTTTAGCTGCAACCTTGGCGCCCAGTCCACGCATCACGGAAACAGGCGGACCAATGAAAATCAGACCATTTCTCTTGCAGGCTTCAGCAAAATCCGCTGACTCGGCCAGAAAGCCATAGCCTGGATGGACCGCATCAGCGCCTGTTTGGCGTGCTGCATGAATCATCTTTCCGATATTCAAGTAATCCACGACCGGCCCGTTGCCAATCATGAATGCTTCATCGGCGAGACGTATGAAGCTTGCATCGGCATCGGTCTTTTCATAGACGGCAACTGCTTCCTTTCCCATCTCATGTAGTGCTTTAATAATGGAGACGGCTACTACACCGCGGTTGGCAATCAGCACTTTTTTTATGTTACCTTCCATTTCGATATCGCTTGTTGAGTTAATTGAACCTTTTTGTCTTCTCACTCCTGCTAGTGAATTTCCTCACAAACCATCCGTTTGCAGGCAGCCAGACGGTATGTGAGACCAGCCCGAATTCCCTGAGAACGTGGCTCAGGCAGAGACCTGTCGCGCTCCCCTGTATCTCCGCCTTCTCCGTTTCCCAATCCAGGTGGATGCTCAAATCATTTTCCACCAGTGCACGGCGATAGAGGTTCATTTTCACTTTCCTGCCGCCGTTCCCGATCTCCGCCACAAGCTTTTCTATCTTCTTCTCAACCTGGTCGGTCTCCCGGGCGGAAATCTGAACCATAATGACCTCGGTCCATTTCATTTTCTTGCCTCTTACAAGCGTTTGACTTCCATTATGGCATAGAATGTGCCAAGATAAATAACATATTAATACAGATATTTATCTAAAATGCTGTCTATAGATTGCGATATTTAGCAAAATTCACATGCGGTATTACACATCGTTGCTAAATATCGCAATATGTTGTAGCAATAGGTTGCTAAATATGACAACAACGTACATATTTGCGACGAAAAGCATGCCTGTTCTCCAATGAGCAGACCGCATAAATCCTGCATTTGAAGGTAAAGAATGAAGATTGACGAAAATGATTTTTTTCACCAAATGACAACGAGGATCTGCAGCAGTCTTGATATTGATACCGCTCTGCAACGATCATTGTCTTATCTTGGCAGATTCATGCCAGCCGATGCCGTTTTCCTGCATCTTTACGAACAGAGTATGGGCGCCATTAAAACTATCGCCCAGGTCACCGCTTCCGGGATAAAAGCTCTCGAACTTATTACGCCGCTGTCCAGGGAAGGGCGGGAGAGCTTCGAAAAGCCGGGTGTAGAAAACGTCAGGATCGTAAACAATCCAGAGAACGATCCCGTTATCGGAAGGATTGCCGGGACTTTCCATATGCTGAACTCGTCTTCGCTCGTAATGCGGCTGGTAATCGAGGGTGAAAGAATCGGGTCTTTGGTGCTCACGGCGGACGGCCTCGACAGATACACGGAAGAGCACGCCCACCTTCTCACCCTGCTCAACGAACCTTTCGGAATTGCATTGTCAAACGCTCTCGCTTATCAAGAGGTCATAAAACTGAAGGAAATGCTGGCCGATGACAATCGCTACCTGCACGATGAGTTGCTGCGCCTCTCAGGGGATGAGATCGTCGGGAGTGACTTCGGTTTGAAGGAAGTCATGGACATGGTGCAGAAGGTCGCGCCGCTGGATAGCCCGGTACTGCTGCTGGGAGAGACAGGGGTCGGAAAAGGCGTGATCGCCGGAGTCATTCACCAGTTATCGCCCCGCCGCAAGGGGCCTTTCATCACGGTAAACAGTGGCGCCATCCCGGAGACGCTGCTGGACAGCGAGCTTTTCGGACATGAAAAGGGAGCCTTCACCGGCGCTTTTGAACAGAAACGAGGTCGCTTCGAGAGGGCCGATCACGGGACCATCTTTATAGACGAGATAGGTGAACTGCAGCCCCAGGCCCAGATCAGAATGCTGCGGGTTCTCCAGGACAAAATCATCGAGCGCGTTGGAGGCACCAAAGCCATCCCGGTGGACATAAGGATCATTGCGGCCACCCATCGCAACCTTCAGGAGATGGTTCACTCAAACCGGTTCCGTGAAGACCTCTGGTTCCGCATCAATGTCTTTCCGGTAAGAGTGCCGCCCCTGCGTGAACGGAAGGGCGACATACCTTCGCTGGTCTACCACTTTATAGGCAAGAAGGTGAAGGAACTGAAGCTGCCTGCTTCTCCGGAACTCGCGCACAACGCCATAGACCGCCTGATGAACTATCATTGGCCGGGCAATGTCCGGGAACTGGAAAATCTGGTAGAGAGGGAAATGATACTGAACTCGAAAGGCCCTCTGAGTTTTAATGTACTGGAGACGGATGAAAAATGCGGTGGCCCGCCTTCTGCCGTTCAATATGAGACAGGCGGACTCGATAAGATGATGGCCCGCCACATCAGGGAGGCCATGAAGGCGGCAAATGGTGTCGTGCACGGCCCCAAGGGTGCTGCTTCCCTTCTGGGAATCAACCCCAGCACTTTGAGAAGCCGGATGAAGAAACTGCACATTCCTTATGGGAAAAGCCTTCAAAAACAGATTCATCCTTCGGAAAGGTGAACATTATGAAGACAGAAGTACCTGTTCAGGAGTTCGGAGATTACACGGTTCGATTAATGCAAGAGCATGATGTTCAGGGAGTTGTGTCACTTTACCGGGCGATTTATGGGAACCATTATCCGATCAGGAAGATGTACGAACCTGAATATATTCTCCAACAACAGGAATCAGGCTTGATGTACCGCGTAGTAATCTCGGATACATCCGGAAAGGTGGTGGCCCAGGAGGCCCTCTACCGTTTGGCGGAAACATATCAAGGTCTTTATGAAATGGGACAGGTAATGATACTGCCCGAATACCGAGGCAGCGGGCTCAACGGCATCCTGATGAGTTATATGACAAAAGTTTTGGTCCCGGCGTTAGGGATCGAAGAGATCTGGGGCGAGGCGGTCACCAATCATGTCTTTATGCTTAAAACCGGCATCAAATTCGGCGTCAAGGAGACGGGTATTGAATTGGACCTTATGCCTGCAGAATCTTACAAGACGGAAAAGTCGGCCCTCGGACGGGTTAGCGCCAGTGTGGGCCACCTCCTTTTTCAGGATAATCCGCACAGTGTATATTTGCCGGCTCCCTACGCTGATGTGCTGAAAAGCGTCTATGAATATGCGAACAGGAAACGCTGTTTTGAAATGGATGCCCAGCCGCTGCCGGAGGGTGTAGAAACCCGCTATGCAACTACCTTCATCGCCTCGGCAGGGGTCCTGCGGATTACTATCTTGGAGGCGGGGAGGGATATCGAAGAATTGATCGCCGGCATGACAAAGAAATATACTGCAGAAGGGATCGTGGTGCTACATATGTTCATCCCCCTGAATAAGGCCTGGTGTGGCGCCCTTTGTGATGTTCTGAACCGGCAGGGTTTTTTTTATTCCGCCCTTATGCCGCGCTGGTTTGGAAGCGATGGACTCCTGCTGCAGAGGCTGGAACAGGCAACCGATTACTCGGGCATCCAGCTTTATTCCGATTTTTCAAAACAGTTACTGGAATTCATCATCAAGGACCGTGCCCGAGTAGAGGCGTTATCAAAAAGCTCATGAACCGTGTAGGTATAGATTAATCAGTTTTCATTCTTTTGTAAATTATGTATATATCGGCATATTTATTGATCACTCATAGCGAATCGGGCATTTGGGCTGTCTATAAATTATTGAACCGCCAGAGAATTATGTGTTCTTATGAAAGAAAAATCTGAAACAAAAGCTGATATTACTACCGAGGTGGAAGCCCTTCACCGTAAAGTTACTGAACTGGAAGCTTTATGCAACCGCTACGAACTTCTGATCGACAAAATCAGCAAAGCGAAAAAGGCATGGGAAAAGACCTTCGATGTTGTTCCGGACTACATAGCTGTGATCGGCAAGGACCATTCGATTCTCCGTATAAATAGGAGCATGGCCGATATTTTGGGGCTGCCGCCAGAGCAGTGTATAGGAAAAAAATGCTACCAACTGATTCATGGTACAACTGAGGCGCCGTTTTTTTGTCCCCATATCAGAACCATGAGGGATGCCCGGGAACACCGAATTGAGATTTATGAAGAAAGTCTGGGCGGGACGACTCTCATTACGACATCACCGTTTACCGAAGAAGACGGAAACCTGATCGGTAGTGTCCATGTAGCTTACGACATAACTGCTGAGGCGAATCTGGAAGAATGCCTGCTGGAGATTAACCGAGATATTGAAGACACAAACAAGAATCTTAAGATTGCTTATCAGTCGATGCGGAGAAGCCGTGATATCCTGAGAACATATAACTACGAGCAAGATATTTGCTTTCTGGTGGACAGACAGGGTCAGGTGAAATTCATGTCGGAGCGGGCGCTTTTATTCACCGGCAAAACGCTTTCTGACCTAACGGGCAGCAAAGTAACTGATCTATTTGCAGAGGCTAATCAAGGCAAAATATTCGACGCCATGAAAGAGGCGTGGCTTGGCATCGTTTACCCTGTCAAAGTAGAGAGTATTACCGCGCAGGATAAACTGCAGGAGATGATCATGAAGCTGACGCGTATGTCATCACCGGATTTCCGTTGGCTATTGTTGACTCTGCAATACGTCGACGAAGATGGTCGCCAGCAGGTAAGTCCCGATCTTTCTGAAAAAGTAAAGATCATCTCCTGAAATAGAGATAAGCCTCATCGCTGCATATTTACCGTTTAAGCTCTCAACGTGCCAAAATTGAACCTGGAAGAGAAGGCACCTACTGCAAACAGCAGCCTCATCGCAAGGGCATCTCCGATATCAAACTTCCAGAGGTAAGATGAGCAGGATTATCAGGGCTGCCAACAAGCCGCTGGAAAAAGGGAAACGGAGTCAGTCTGAAAACATAACGGTATGAAACATTCAGTCTTCACAAGCTGACATTTCTTATATAGTGGCTGGGAGCCTTCCTTCCTGAATTCAATAAGGCACAATTTGAGTCGGTCTTGAACATTTCAATTCATAACCATCGATTCTCCTACATCTTTAATTATGTATTAAATTTCTTACAAATTACGGTCATTAGGGACACAGTAACTCACATTTACTCATGCTCAATCCCGGTGCTTCAAGTATAGAACTGCCTCAGATGACGATCGGCGATCCTTCATCTCGTTCAACCGCCCAATTATTTTATATTGACAAATATTGACTAATCAAATATATCATTCACAACATTTACGCCTTAACGAAAGGGACGTTGTGAAGACCGAGGATCGATTTATCTATCTGCTATCCATGGCCCAAGTGGTCGTAAGAACGCATGTCAACAACAAGCTTACGAAGGCCGGCGCGAAGGTGACGCTTGCTCAGGCCGGGATCCTGTTTTTGCTTTCCGTTCGCGACATGAGGAAGATGTCGGAGCTGGGGGACGCCATCCATGTCGACAATTCGGCCATGACCAGGGTGATAGATCGCATGGAGAAAATCGGCTTGGTGGAAAGGGTTACGGACCCCGGGAATCGCCGAGCCATCCTCATACGCCTTACGCCGGCAGGGAAGGCCGAAGAGGAGAGAGCTCGAAAGGTTGTCAATAGTGTCAATGCTGAAATCAAATCGAGTTTCACGGCGGATGAAATCAACGCCTATCGGAAAGTACTGGAAGGCATTTTGAAGAACTTCCAAAAATGAAGCGGCCAGCCATTAATCTTTTTATAAGGAGGAGAGGACATGGACAAGGAAGAGATCAGGGGTTACGGCAGGGATATCGGTATCGACGTTGTCGGCTTCACCGCGCTTGAGGATTACCGCTCCGAGAGATCGCCCGATCCAAGGGAAATTCTGCCGAAAGCAGCATCCATCATCGTATTCGGCCACCGTATGATCGACGGCGCCTTGGACAGCAATAATCCCCGACTGAACATGGTGGGCCGGATGGGCGTCATGGACACCTCTAAGAACCATCTGTATCTGATGGCAAGATTCATTGAAAAAAAGTACCGGGCGAAAGCGACGCCGGTCTTGTCATCGTATCCCTTGGATATGTCCGTGCCGGCCTTGGGCCTTCTGGGAGATGTCTCCCTGCGCCATGCCGCGGTTTCCGCCGGGCTGGGCTGCTTTGGCAGACACAATCTCGTCATTCACCCCGTTTACGGGTCGCGCCTCAGCTTCACGGGATTGTTGACTGAGCTGCCGCTTTCTTCCGATCCCGCCGTGGCGGAGAATCCGTGCAATGACTGCGGGTTATGTGTGGAAGCATGTCCGGGCAAGGCCCTGGACGTGGAGGGAAAGACGGAGGATCTTAAATGTCTGCGTGCATCGCAGCCATTCGGGATCGGCACCGCCGTTGGATATATCCGCAGCTTCTTCGGCAAAACTCCGGATGAACAGAAGGCACTGCTTAAAGACCCGCTATTCATGAGCCTATACCAAGCCTCTTTCATCGGCTTTCAATATGCTTGCTTCCGGTGCATCGCCGTATGCCCCATGGGCGACATCTGCTCCTGAGGTTTTTTTCAGCAAGGCAAGGCAGTGGAAATTGAAAAGCTTGCAAACTAAGGGGGAAACTGATGAGCAATAACAAGAAAATAATGAGAATAATGAGGTAGTTTGTAGGGTGGTTTCCCCGCATCATATCAGATGAAATAGGATTAATTGAGGTTGCATTTATGGTGAATTACACAAATATCCGGCAGGGAGAGGTTAATGATCGTGATACAATCAAATGTGCGGATTGCTTGTATATGAGCCGTGACGAGGACAGCAAAATAGATCATTGCCTGAGATTTGCGAGATTCGTCGATCATGTGATCAATGACTCATCTAAAGATTGCAATTACGGATATCCGTCAAACTGATTCAATCTTAGTAAGCTGATATCCATTTCATGTTGCATTGTACGTTCCCTCACTTTCAGAGTGTCGGGCTGACTTTCCGTTTACATCTTTATATCAAATTCCATGTAGTTAGCACGACAGGCCTGCGGATTCATTGAGTACGAGTCGTAACGTACAAATATTCAATCGCGTTTTTCATAAAAATGATGATGTCCGAGCTGACGAACTATGCCTTAAAGAATAATCTTGTTTTCCTAACCGACTGAATCTTTTCCGTTTTACGGATCTCACGTAGGACATAACCTCATAATAATAATCAGACGTCACCGCATTGTTTCTTATCCTGAGCTCCTCTATCCTGCTTTCAAAATTTAACTTAAGGTGGGGAAATGCATATCCCGACCTCATTCCAATATGTTTCTCTTTATAGGTCTTAGTGTTTTAAAAAATGAAGGTTTATTGGGCAGCGATGATCGAGATTATTGATCGAGGTATCAAAGTTGTCTCGAAATTAAGGAATCCGTAACGCATGCTTCACATATGCTTACATAAAATCTCGGGTCTGTTTTTCATCGGTCTCGTTTTTTTACTGATCGGGTGTACAACAGTCGCTACGGATCGCAGAAAGGAGGGTTTCGATGCGTTCCAGAAGGGTTTTACCTCAATTCCGGAAACGCCTGACATTCACGAGGTCATCGTGTTGAAAGAGGTAAAGGTCCATATTGTGGGATCCCGCAAACAATTCAACTGGAACGTGGCCGCGGCCTTTGGCTCCCCTATTGCAGCCTATGCCAATACCGACAATGAGATCTGGATATTAGGGAAAATGATCAATGGGAAAATCATTGTCAATCAGGCAATTCTCGGGCATGAATTAGAGCATCTCCTAAATTTTAAGGAAAACAAGGTCGCCAACCCGGATGAGTTGGATGCAATGGGCCTCTAATTCTGGCATCCATCCTCCGTTGTTATGGAATCTGACAGCGACACAATCGGTTGCAACAACTCCATGTGCTGCTTTGGAATGCCCATCATTCGTATGATCAAATCTGCTGCTTTCTGCTCAATCAGTTTGAATTTTGTTGAGAATTATGTTCAAGGTTCGGTGATTGACGGAGATGGACAGTTATGTTAAGAAACGGCGTAAAGAAAAATATGTGAAACCAGCAAGCTGTTGAAAAACGTCCATCTGCTGCGTTGCGCTGCAAGCTTCGTCAATCGACGTACTTCCATGTACGCCTTATTTCTCAGCTTTTGCACGCCTTGCATCTGGACATCCCGGATCAGGTCCGGGACAAGCTTTTGGATAGCTTGCATAAGATCAAGTTTTTCAATAACTTGCTAGGTGGTTACCATGTCCATTGCAAAAAAAATCGAAGGGTTTATCTCTCAGTCTTCCATGATCAGGCGAATGTTTGAGGAGGGAATAGAACTCAAAAAGCAATTTGGTCCTCACAATGTTTATGATTTCAGCCTGGGAAATCCTGATGTTCCGCCTCCGGCCATTTTTAAAGAGACATTGGGCCGGATCGTTGCAGAGGAAATGCCGGGGAAACATGCATATATGCCGAATGCTGGCTATCCCGCGACAAGGCAGGCAATCGCGGGCTATCTTTCCGGTATCCATGGAATGGACATAAACACGGAGCGGATTGTCATGACATGCGGGGCGGGTGGCGCCCTGAACGTCATTTTCAAGACCCTTCTCGATCCCGGAGATGAAGTACTCGTCCCGACGCCTTGTTTTGTAGAATACGGATTCTATGCCGACAATGCCGGGGGAAAAATCAAGTTCATCACTTCAAACGAGGACTTTTCCCTCAATCTGCATGCCATTGAGCAGGGTATTACAGAGCGGACCAAAGCCATTCTGATCAATTCGCCGAACAATCCCACGGGAAAGGTCTATGATGAGGCCTCCATTGCCGGTCTGGCGGCGATTCTAGTGAAAAAATCGAATCAACTGGGTAAGACCATCTATCTTGTTTCCGATGAACCCTACAGCGATATTGTCTTTGATGGCGTTATTGTACCGAGCATATTCAAAGCCTATCCTCATAGCATTATCGCATCATCTTATTCCAAAACCCTTTCCCTAGCCGGCGAACGGATCGGTTATATTGCCGTTCATCCGGATATAAAAGAAGAAACGCAGGTCATGGGAGGCCTTATTCTCTGCAATCGCATGCTGGGCTTTGTCAATGCACCGGCCTTGATGCAGCGTGTTGTTGAAAAACTTCAGGGGATTACCGTTGATGTAGATATTTACAGAAGGAAAAGGGATCTGTTTTGTGACGGATTGACCGCTCAGGGATATGATATTGTGAAGCCCGAAGGTGCCTTTTATCTCTTCCCGAAAACGCCCATCCCCGATGATGTGACCTTCGTACAAACCCTGAAGAAATATAGAATACTTACTGTGCCGGGTAGCGGGTTTATCGGGCCGGGGCATTTCCGGATCGCCTATTGTGTCGATGACGATAAGATCATCAACTCCATGGAAGGTTTCGGAAAGGCGATGAGAGAATTCAGGTAGTTACAGCTTTGAAATCCCCCTTTGTCAAAGGGGGACTGAAATGACTCCCTCCTTTGACAAAGAATGGAAGGGTTGATTCTCTGTCAGCCGGCATAAATTGAGTTTTCACCAAATTGCTAATGCTATAGTTTAAGGGTTTTTTTGATCTTTTCCAAGATCTTTTTTTCCGCCTTTGTCACATTACCGCTTGCTTCGGCGATTCTCAAGGAAATACTGTACAGTTCCTGACGCTTGGTCTGTTCCGGGACCATGTGGGGAATGGTTTTGAGAGCCAGTTCAGGATCGGTGTAGACAATGCGCGACTGTTCCCGGATCATCTGTTTTAATGCGGAAGGGAGTACATGGCGTAGTTCATCGTAAGCCCATACGATTTTTTCCGCTTCGGCAAATTCCTTGCGGTCATAACTCCCATCGATCCCGCAGACGAGAATGATCAGTCTTTGCGCTGCCTCAGGGAAACCGCCCCGTTCATAGTCTTCTTTCGTCAGACGTTTCCGTTTAACCAGATCATTTTTATGGCAGGCCAGGGCATCCGCTTCTTTGTTGATGTCTCTTGGAAGTATGGTTTCCATAAACTTGGAGTTATAAATTCCTTTGAATGTGATTTCGTCGAAACGATCGCGGACTTCACGATAAATATCAAGCATTTGCTCAATCCCATCGGACATGATACGTTCCATTTTGATAAACAGATTGTCGGATGTCGTCGGCATGTTGTCCTTGCGCATTTTGCGCACATAGGGGGCGATGAAGTTCATGGGCAGCATGAAGAGGTTGACATCTGAATACATGTAACGCTGCCTTCGCATGCGATGGAGGGAGCGATAGAGCTCTCCTGTGAAGTCGTTGGTCCATAACGAGATGAATGGATGTACAAAGGCATGGTAGAGTTTGTCGTTGATTTCCGACAGATCGGCGACGCGCCGGAAATCACCCCCTACTTCGCCGGAACGATCAACTTCAATGCCCCCTATCTGTTCGAGCATCTGTTTGATCGTTCTCATCTCGAAATGGGGCTCGAAGTCTGTCGCGCCCAGTTTGCCCGCATGTTCGTTGATGGTCATCTCGTAAAGTCCCGGTGCCAGGTATTCAACCAGATCAAAGTTGCCGATGATTTCCGTATGTTCTTTCTTGGCTACGCTTCCGGAAACGAAAATACCCAAATGACCGATTTCTTCGTGGATAATGTAAATGATCACATGACCCAGTTCAATAATTTCTTCTTCCGACGAATAGACCTTTGGTATCCAGTCAAGGGCTTGTTGGGGGGGAGTGATGTTATCTCCCTTGGAAGCAAAGACGATGACGGGATGGGAAATATTTTTCAGACTCACACGACGGCCTGAGCGAAGCTCTAGCTCCCCTTTTTCCAGCTTGTCTCCGATGAAAAGGTTTGCGACGATGAAGTGTATTTCTTCGGCGGTCATAAGATAAAACCCGCCCCACCATTTCTCAAAGGCCAGGTAGCGCTCTTCTTCCGTATCGACCTGAGAGTAGACGTTATACTGTTTCTTCCAGAGGGTATTGGCCGGATTGAGATCTTCGAAGTTGTCGACGAGATTGACGCCGTCGAATTTCCCTCCGCCCAAATCGCTCAAGAAGGAATTGACCCACACACCGCCTAGAAGACCGCCACGGTAACGCATGGGGTTCGCGCCTTCTACACCTGACCAGTAAGAAAGGGGGGCGCCGTTCAAGACCAGCAGACCCGTCAGGTCCGGTCTGTCCGCACAAATGAGGGCCGCCGCCCAGCCGCCCTGGCAGTTGCCGATGAGGGCCGGCCGTCCCGATAGGGGGTGACGTTTGTGTATTTCCTCTATGAACCGGACTTCCGCGGCTTCCACATCAACAATGGATTGTCCCGGTTCCGGATTCGGGAAAAAAAGGGCGAAGTAGACCGGGTGCCCGTTATTCAGCGCGATGCCGATTTCGGAATCCCGTTTGGAGCCACCGATCCCCGGACCGTGACCAGCCCTGGGATCAAAGATGATAATGGGCCGTTTTCGGGCTGCGGCTGCGGCCCGTCTGCTGTGGCGCTGTTCCTCCTCTTCCTGCTTGCATTGTTCCGGCGATTTTCTGCGGTCGATGATTTGCACCAGGGCATAGTTCACGGGGCGTTCAAATTCTCTGCCGTCAAGCACAATCTCATATTGAAAGGTAAGAACAGGCGGAAGGTGCGCTTTCATATGCGCCAGGTAATTGTTCCCCCGTTTACGCATGATGTCCAAATAGATGATGGATCGCTGAATGGAATCTACCCAATAATCATAGGCATATTGAACGATCGTTTGATCCTCGGCCATAAAACCTCCTTATATAAAAAAATGCCTGTGAAGTCTAAAAATTCGGATAATTTGTTATCCATCATGCCATAATGATCAGGCCAAACAATGATCTGAATTTCATAAAAAAGTCAATGAAAAATGATCTGAGGAATTTATTGAAAATAAGGATATTTCCAGTTATAAATAACCGGATATCCTGATTTCCCACTTCGAAAATCATTAGATAACAAACGTCATCCGTTCAAATCAAAGTGAGGACATCACTCCCGTTAAAATAAGATTCCGGCACTTCCATCACTTCTGCCGTCAACCAAAACTCAATGCCGATTTCCTTTTTTGAGACGCTGCGAATAAGGCTCAGGTGCATAGATTTTTCAAAAAATGAGAAATAAATAAGGGATATTGTTTCTGAAGCAACTGGATTCTCACGAAAATCTTTTTTAGCGGTGATTGGATTACCCTTGATTCTTTCATAGATTCATTCCGAACCTGGATGGTGGATGATGAGACGGACTATGAGTAGAAAAATATCTTTACTAATAATCCTGCTTTTTGCCGCCCATCTCTCATCGGGGTGCGCCGTTGCTCCTTTAATTCCCTTTATTCCATTTGCCGGTGCTGCCTATGAAGGGTACGTCGTCTGGAAAGGAAGAGAAGCAACCAGATACTACGGTAATGATCTAGATACGATTTATTTGGCCGTCAAGAAGACCACCGAGCAGCTTAAACTTGAGACAAGGATCCAAGACCTATCCTCAAATAAAGGATATCACGTGGAAACGGGCGGTAATATGCCGATGGTGATCGATATTCTCCCTGTTGAGCAAAACGTCACCAAGGTTGTCCTCACAATAGCCCGGTTCGGGGACAAACAGTATGCAGAATTCTTCTACAAAACCATCGAAGATAATATCCCCAAGAAGGCAGGTTAACAAACAACCTCCTCCAGCACTAATCAGGTTCAGGAAGAGAAGTAAGAGGCATCTGCCCTCCTGCCAATATTTTCTTGACACAAGAGACCCGACTTCTTAAACTTCACCGTTCAAAAAGCAATTCCAAATCAAAATACCTCTTAACTGTATGTAATGATTATATTGTTATGATGTTTAATATTATCAAGAAGAAATCAAATAAAGATTTGTCTGCTGCGCTTCGGTTATTGAATCCAAAGTTTATCTTGCTTGTAATTCTTGTCCTGGTAGGTTTTTCTGCCCTGACATGGTTTGCCGAAAGGCGGATCAATAAAGAACTGCCCACCGTTATTGAATACGTTCAGACGACTTCAGGTTTACGTTGTGAAATCGAACGTCTTTCATATATCTTTCCCACCGGCCTCAGCGCCTTAAACGTTCGTCTATCGGATGACAATGGCAGGCAATGGCTTAAAGCAACGAGCATCACTGCCGGGATTCGCCCTTTTGCCTATTTTAATACAAAGAAAGCAGGGCTTCATCTTATCCGGAGTTTGGATGCTCAGAATCTTGAAGTGACCTTGCATCACAAAAAAACCGGTGGATGGGAATTTCCCCTGATCAGGCAAGCGACCGGAGATCATTCGTCACCTGCAAGATCCGATAAAATGCCTATCAATCTACAAGTCGGTAATCTAACCGTCAATGTCCAAACGGATAAAGGTACAACAAGCCATTCCTACCGCAAGATGACGGCTAAGATTGACCGGGGGAAAGGATACGGCTCCCTCGAAGTCATCGGTGATGGTGAACGGATCAATTTATCGGTCAAAAAGGATTCCGGAGAGTTTAATCTTGAGACTGATTCCTTCGGGCTTGCAATCCTGTCACCCTTTCTGGGATCAAGCGTTCCGTTAGCGGATATTTTTGTCACTGCCAATGTAAAAGGGATGATGGTAAAGGGTGCTGAAGATTCTTTTACCATTTCCGGAAATGTTGAATCTTTAAGTCGGAGAAGCTCTTTTCTATCGCCTCTTAAGGCAAGAGAAAACTTTCTTGGATTTGACGTCGCCGGTAGAAAAATTGATTCCAGAATATTTATTCAAAATGGAAAGATTTCCATAGGTGAACAACACCTTTTTGTGAACGGCTGGTGCTCTAACGGAAGTAGTCCTGAGGTTGACCTGATTTTCTCCTTTCCTGATTTTTCCATCGGTAAGGCCGTAAGTACCTTGCCCAGGTCATTTCATTCCGATCTTCCGGATTTGAAGGTCGAGGGCAAGATTATGGGTAAATTTTATTTTTATGTCGATTTGGAAAAGGCTGCCAGTCTTGATTACAGATTTGAGGGAAAATACGAGCCGGTAAAGGTCTTGTCATTGGGCTCACGAGTAAACATTAACTCCCGAAAATCCTCTTTCCATCATACTGTGCGCACGCCTAAAGGAAAAATGATAACATTTCTGGTTGGTGAAGGCAATCCCCGGTATGTCCCGATTAAAGATATTCCCCAATCTTTGATCAGTGCCGTTTGTACCGCTGAAGACGGAGGGTTTTTCTCTCACAAAGGATTTAATCAACGGCAAATAAGGAATTCCATTGTAGAAAATCTGGAAGCAGGGCGTATTGTTCGCGGAGCAAGTACGATCTCGATGCAAGTTGCCAAGAACCTGTTTCTTTCCCAAGAAAGAACTTTCAACCGCAAATTAGAAGAAATGTTCATAACGATGGCCCTGGAACAACACCTGTCTAAAGAACGAATCATGGAGATCTATCTTAATATCATCGAGTGGGGTGATGGCATCTATGGAATTGGCCAGGCTGCAAATTATTACTTCAATAAAACGCCCCAAGAGCTAAAACCCGTAGAATCTGCATTCCTTGCTTCCATCATTGCCAGGCCGAGAAAAAATTGGAAACCTGATCCCTTGAGCAAGATAAGTGACGGATGGCGGAAATATTTGCATTTAATACTTGCAAAAATGTATGAGAAAGGCAATGCGGACGTCAATGACATGCTCGATGCCGGGTTATCAGAAGAACGGATTGGTGAATTGGCAGGTGGCGAAAGACTGGATGAAATTGAGCCCTTGCAGCCGGAATAAGTCATTCCTGATGAAGAAATATCAACTTTTTTTATTTACAGGGTAGATTTCAAACTGCGAACGTGATACAAAGAACGATGCGTCGTTCAAAATATGAAAATAAAGGAATAAGCAATATGAAAGTAGTGAATACGTTAGGCAAGATCGTCATAAGCGGTGCGGGGCTCTGGACACCGGAGAATGTTATAACAAATGAAGAACTGGTGGCAAGCTATAACCTCTACGCTGAGACATTCAATGCCAAGCATGCAGCTGATATCGCAGCAGGTAAAATCGCCGAAAAGCCGCTTTCGAGTGTAAGGTTTATTGAAAAGACATCCGGAATAAAAGCCCGCTATGTATATACCAAAGAAGGCATTTTAGATGTTGATCGTATGCGTCCCAAGTTTCCTGAAAGAAAAGAGGAGGAGTTAAGCAATCAAGCGGAAATAGCATTATTTGCGGCGCGCGAGGCCATGGCTAACGCCGGGAAGACGGCGTCCGATATTGATATGGTCATTGTTTCCTGTGCTTATACGCAACGGGCTTATCCTGCCATCGCCATTGAAGTCCAGAATGCGCTTGGTATTAAGGGCTTTGGTTTTGACATGCTCCTGGCCTGCTCAGCCGCGACGTTCGGTCTCCATCGGGCATATGACAGCTTGGCAGCTGGTACAGCAAAATGTGTTCTCGCCATCAATCCGGAATTGGTAACGACCCAGGTAAATTTTTGCGACCGGGATAGCCATTTCATCTTCGGCGATGTTGCGACAGCCATAATTATGGAACGGGCTGAAACCTGTACGAGCCCGGATAGTTATGACGTGTTGAGCACAAAGGCGCTGACCATATTTTCAAACAACATCCGCTCAAATTTCGGTCATATGTCGTATGCCAACGATGTCGATCCTTTTGGTTGGGATAAGCTCTTCCACCAGTCCGGGCGCAAGGTTTTTGAAGAGGTCAGTCCCGTTGCCGCCCAGCATATCAGCGACCACCTGGCAAGTCTTGATTTGACACCCCGGGATGTAAAACGCTTCTGGCTTCACCAGGCTAATATCAATATGAACAATATGGTGGTAAAACAGCTTCTCGGGGATCAGGTGGATGCCGATCTCATACCTACCATTCTTGACCGGTATGCGAACACGGCCTCCGCAGGATCGATTATTGCTTTCAAGCTTCACAATAGCGACTTGAAAAAAGGTGACATCGGGGTGATCTGTTCCTTCGGCGCCGGATATTCCGTCGGCAGTCTTGTGTTGAGGAAACGGTGAGGAGAAGCCTTTCCCTCAATCATTATTTAGTTCCCTTATTTCGTTATTGTCGGACTTGATCCGACAATCCAGCATACGCAACGAGTATGCCTTAAGATTCCTGGATTCCCGTTTTCACGGGAATGACGCCCCCTTTCTGTCATTATCCGGCTTGACCGGATAATCCAGCATCATATCGAATGCGTAACAAAACCCCTGGATGCCTGTTTTCTTGGGAATGACGGGAAAATGATGGAGGCGTGTACAGAAATAAATCAAGGATACGATAAGAAGATAACGAAGATAGAACTTTGATTTAGAACCAGAATTATTGCGAGTTCCGCAATTTGAATAGCCTAAGGCCTCCGGCCACGATAAGATAGGTAATTCCGGCTATAACGATGGTTGTTGCCCCGGCGGGAAGGTCCGGACCGTAGCTTAGCGCCAGACCGCCAGTCGTGAAAAGAACCGTCATAACCCCGGCTAGAACCATCATGTGCCACAATCTCCTCGTCAGTTCGCCGGCCACGGCGGCTGGTAGTGTCAGAAGGGCAATAACCATGACGATACCGACGACAGTGACGAGGAGAACCACTGTCAGGGCCGTCAGGCACAAAAGCAGCAGATAGTAGGCTTCCACCGGTATTCCCCGCAGGCGTGCAAATTCCTCGTCAAAACAAAGGGCAAGAAACTGATTGTAGCAAAGGACGGTGATGATGACGATCAAAACATCTAGTCCGGCGATCATCCAGAGGTCCTGAGGAGATACCATTAGGATGCTGCCGAAAAGGTAGCTCATAAGGTCTTCGTTATAACCGGGGGTCTTGTAGATAAAGAGGATACCTGCAGCCATGCCGATGGCCCATAGGGAACCGATGACTGTATCCTCCCGCTGTCGTGCCTTCATGCTGACTATGCCGATGATCAGGGCCGAAACAAGGGCCGCCAGGACGGCGCCGGTTATGGGATGAAACCACTCCCACCCGTAGACCGTTTGGCAGTAACGGGCGGCGCCAAGGCCGCCTAGGACGGTATGAGCGATGCTTCCTGCAATATATGTGATTCGTTTCGTTACTACATAACTGCCGATTATCCCGCAAGCAATACTTGCCAGGATGCCCGTAAGGAGGGCATACTGAAGAAAGGGATACTTTGACAGGTCTGCAAGAAAGTCATTCATCGTATTGATCTTTCTGTAAACAGGCTGTTGAAAAACGTCCATCTGCTGCGTTGCGCTTCAAGCCTCGTCAATCGACGTACTTCTATATACGCCTCATTCCTCAGCTTTTGCGCGCCTTGCATCTGAGCATCCCGGATCAGGTCCGGGACAAGCTTTTGAACAGCCTGTAAAAATATAGTTTTCAAAAATTGTTCAAGTCTCGTGATTATGCCTTACCATCCGGACGTCCGACCCGTAAACGCAGCTGATCAAGTCGCCTGTGACGGCTGTCGTTGGATGAACCATGACCCGCCGATTGACACAGATGACTTGTTCCACATATTGGGATACAAACCCCAGATCGTGGCTGACAACTACGACTGTGATAGTCTCGCTCATTGTGTGGAGGAGTTGAAAAAGTTCCGTTTCCACTGCCATGTCCACATTGGCCGTAGGTTCGTCCAGAAGGAGGAGAGCCGGTTCTGCGGCCAGAGCACGTGCTATCATCACTCGTTGGCGTTGCCCCCCGGACAGGGCCATGAAGGGGCGATGCCTGAACTGATCCATCTCCAACTGATGCAGGGCTTCCAGGGCAACGGCCTTATCGGCTTTGCCGAATGGACCGAAGCGGACACCTTTTCCGAGGCGCCCCATTAGGACGACATCAAGAACGCTCACGGGAAAATAGGGGTCGAATTGCAAATACTGGGGCATGTAGCCGATGCGTGGACGCGCCTTTTCCGGGGACAGACCGAAGATTTCGATGTGTCCACTCTTTGGATGGAGAAGGCCAAGCATGAGTTTGAGGAGAGTTGTCTTACCGCCGGCGTTGGGACCGACAATGGAGATAAAAGTACGTTCCTGTATTGTAAAATGAACGTCATCCAAAACCGGCAGACCGTCATAAGAAAAAGCGACATCCTGAAAAGAAACGACCGGTTTACTATTCATTTTTTCCCCCGAAAGCCCTTTTCCACGGCAGCAGCGATACTTTCGAGATTGGCTATATAATCCCGGGCCAGGTGATTAATGGGAACCACGATCCCCCCAATAGCTTTAGCGACAGCCTCAGCACTTTTTGGCGAGAACTGAGGTTGTACGAAGATGACCTTGACGCCGTCTTGCCGTGCCCGATTGATGAGATCGGCCAGTTGCCTGGCGCTGGGTTCCTTGCCTTCCACCTCGAAGGGAACTTCTATCAGTCCGTAAGCATCGGCAAAATACCCGAAAGCGGGGTGAAAGACATACATCCTGCTTCCCTTGAAGGGGGCCAGGGTATGGGCAAGCCTGACGTCGATGCGGTCCAGATCCTTCTGAAAAGCCGACAGGTTTGCCGCGTATTCCTGTTTATGGACCGGATCGAGGCGACAGAGGGCTTCATAGATATTCTGGGCCTGTATCTTGACAAGCCTGGGAGACATCCAGATATGGGGATCCGGTTCTTTTCCTCCTGAGCGAGCATGAGGTTGTGTTCCGTGATCATCGTCGTGATCGTGTTGATACCCGTAAAGATAACGATAGGTTGTTCCCTTTTGGGTCTCGACAATCAAAAGTGACTTGTGGGACTGCCGGATTTTCCTTAGGACAGCCCGTTCGGGAGGCACGCCGATGCTGAAATAGGCCTTTGCACCGGCCAATTTTGCCGTTTGTTTCGGCGTCGGTTCGTATGTGTGTTCAGACTGGCCTTTTCCAATCAGAACTTCCACATCGACATGGTTCCCGCCGATACGTTCAAGAAAGTATGATTGGGGAAGAATGCTTACAAAGACGGGGATTTTCGTCTCTCCTTGGCCTGAGGGCGGGAAAATTGCCAGTAAACCCATGACTATGAAAACGGCTAATCCT
The DNA here is from genome assembly GCA_964645835.1 of uncultured Syntrophaceae bacterium. GTDB lineage: Bacteria > Desulfobacterota > Syntrophia > Syntrophales > UBA8958 > CAZBME01. The sequence continues at coordinate 8,130 of CAZYDG010000018.1, read as the reverse complement.
TTTTTCATGGCCTATCCCCGGACTTCTCTTGCTTAAGGTCTTCTTTTGAACATTCCATATAGAGTTCATCGCACTCGGCGCATCGCTTAACGGCGTGATGCTTTGCAAAGTTTAACCAGTGTTCTTTTTGCTTAGGTGTTAGTATGCCCGTCCCGTTGCAGAGTGGGCAGGCGCTATCGAGGGCCGTCATAATCGCCGCCCTGATGAACTCCGACCGGTTGGGTAAGGTCTTGATTACTTCTAGCAGGTCATCATTCACTTTGAAAGTGATGATGGATTCCTTCTTTTTCATGGACCGTTCTCCTAAAAATAAAAAGAATATATTACTTCGTAATACCACCCATGTCAAGGGTTCTTCTCTTCTGAATTTCAAGTAATCGAGTGGGGAGTAAGAGGCATAGGTCTTCCTGCCCAGGAGATTTTTCCCACGTTTCGTGTTGCAGATGATATCACTGATGCGAGCCGGGAAAAATCCTATTTGCCTGCAGACCGATACCTCGCTATTCTTAGCCAGATATTAAGAAAAGTCTTTGGGTTTTAGTGGCGGATTTGGGTTCCCTTCACCGGCATGGCGGAACTAAGAAGACACGTAAACAAATGTTGTGATGGGCCGTTACTTAGGTTTGATCAGTATCGTAAAGGCATAAGCGCTCTTGTCAGGTCCGCCGAGAAAGACATCGTTTTTGCCGGCTTTGAGAAGGATTTTTTTGGGTGTGTTAGGGGCGCCGCCGATCCGGACATTGTTGACAATACTTCCCAACGTACTGCCCCGATCCACGAAATAGATCTCATTCATGACGGAGACTATGGCACAGTGCGAACGGGAGACGGAATAGGGGATTTGGTCAAAGAGGAATAATTCATTTGCATGGAACAGCATGTCGGAACGGCGAAAGGAGTGCCTTCCGATGTAAAAAGGCATCTTTTCAATTTTCTGTTCTTTAAGGCCGTTCATGGCCTTGCGCGAATGCTCCGTTTCCGGGATAATCGTAACATCCACATGAAGGCAACTTTCGGGAGACTTCAGTGCACGTATTTTTTCCTGAAATTCTATTTCTGATATTCGGGAATAACTATTGCGAAGGCGTTCCGAGAAGGCCTGAATGATGGGACGGATATGCCGCCCGATGTCCAAGTCGTACAACTCGGCAAATATTCGGGGATTAATGATCTCAACTTCGATATCCGTCAGGGCACGTACGGATATGTCCCGTGGTTCCTCCATGATAAAAGCGATCTCTCCAAACGCTTGTCCAGGTTTTATCGACGCAATCACATAAGGTTGACCGGTTTGGTCATGTTTCAATGCCTCGGCTTTACCTACGAGGAGTACAAAAATATCATCCCCCAGTTCACCGTGCCGGATAACATAATCACCGGCGGAATAGCTGGTTAAACGACAATTGTCATATTTTGTCATGAGTTCCCTTTTACTCAATAAAGAATGCGAAAATCAGGGAAAGAACCGGTGAATGGTTCTTCTCTACTGTAGACATGGTCAACGCGGCTAAGGGGCGGACCTTCGTGGCACCAGGCCAGCATTGACCCTACGGCTTGATCCGGGCCTTCAAAGACCGACTCTACCTGGCCACTGGCTAGATTCTTCACCCACCCCGTCAAGCCCAGGGACACCGCCGTTCTTTTGGTGTATGCACGGAAATTTACGCCCTGCACGCGACCGGATATGACGACATGAAGACGCTTGTTTATAGGTTTATCCATGAGAGAAACTCTTCCTCAGTATGAATGGGGATGCCGAGGGATCTGGCCTTATCGAGCTTTGAACCGGCGGCGTTACCGGCAATCACTATGTGGGTTTTTTTCGTCACGGCACTGGATACGGCGCCGCCCATGGTCTCCACGATCCGTTTGGCCTCATCTCTCGGCATTTTTTCAAGGGTTCCCGTGAAAACCACTGTTTTTCCTGAGAAGATCGTAGCGGTTGAGCTGATTTCCTGTCGCTCCTGAACTAGTGGAACGACGCCGCCGGCCGCAAGCTTTGACAAAATTGTCCGGTATGCGGGATCGGCAAAGTATCCGGCGATTCCTTTTGCCACTTCCGGTCCCACGTCAGGCAAGGTCTGTAATTGTTCGAGGGAAGCATTCGCCAGATCCTCAATGGTACGAAATGACCTGGCCAACATCTTTGAGGTGCTTTCTCCGACGAGGGGGATGCCCAAGGCAAAAATGAACCTGTCGAGGGGCGGGTGCTTGGCCGCCTGTAATGCGGCAATGAGGTTGTCCGCCGATTTGTCGGCCATTCGGTCCAGGTTGGCCAGTTGATCGCGGTTAAGAAAGAAAATGTCGGCAATATCCTGGACAAGCCTTTGATCGACCAACTGTGATACGAGTTTCTCACCTAGGCCGTCAATGTCCAGACCGCCCCGCGAGGCGAAATGGGTCACCTGTTCCTTAATCTTGGCCGGGCATGTGGGATTTGTGCAACGGTGCGAGGCCTCGCCGGGTAAGCGAACGACTGTGGCGCCGCATTCCGGGCACGTATCGGGTAGCCTGAACACTTTTTCGATGCCACTTCTTTTTGAAGTGACGACCTGGACGACCTCTGGAATAACATCGCCTGCCCGTTGGATTATAACGGTGTCGCCGATACGGATATCTTTTTTGTCGATTTCGTCCTGATTATGAAGCGTCGCCCTCGTCACCGTGACACCACCGACGGGCACGGGTTTCATGACTGCAACGGGTGTCAGGACGCCCGTCCTGCCCACCTGGACGATGATATCCTCGATAACCGTTGTTTCCTGCTGTGCGGGGAACTTGCAGGCTAGGGCCCATCGTGGGCTGCGAGAAACAGCACCCAATTGGCGCTGAAGATCAAGACGGTCCACTTTGAGGACGACGCCGTCGATTTCATAGCGTTGTTCTGAACGCGTACGGCTCATCAGGTCGTAGTAATCGATACATTCCTGAATGGTTGAAGCTTGAATCACGTCAGGGTGGATGCTGAATCCCCAAGCATGAAGGGTTTGGAGGATGTCCCAGTGGCTCTGGAAGGTCATGCCCTCGACAAGGCCAACGGTGTAGGCAAAGAAATCAAGCGGTCTTCTGGCCGTGATTTTCGAATCCAACTGCCTTAGGGAACCGGCGGCAGCATTTCTCGGGTTGGCAAAGGCCGGCTCGCTATTTTTCAGACGGCGTTGATTGAGGGACTTAAAGGACGCCGTCTCAATTACGATTTCACCCCGAATCTCTATGTTTTCAGGAATCGTCGAGCCGACGCCATCTGCGGATGCGAGGGACAGGGGAACAGTCCGCACGGTCCGGATATTCTGTGTGACATTCTCACCAGTCGTCCCGTCACCGCGGGTAGCAGCCACTGATAAATGGCCCTTGCTGTACAGGAGGTTCACGGCGACGCCGTCGAGCTTTGGCTCGGCGACATAGGCGATGCCGCCCTCAACCCCTAAGATGCGTCGGATCCGCTCGTCGAAATCAAGAATATCCTGATTGGAGAATGCATTGGCGAGGCTCAGCATGGGGGTGAGATGATTCACGGTAGCGAATTTTTCCAGGGGGGGCGCGCCGACACGCCGGGTCGAGGAATCAGCGGTTAAATATTCCGGATGCTGTCGTTCCAGATCGGAGAGTTCCCTGAAAAGGCGGTCGTACTCGCTATCCGTAATTTCAGGATCATCCAGTTGATAATACCGCATGTTATGGTAACGCAACTGTTCTCGAAGCGCTTCCATACGCAGGGCAATCGGATCGTCTTTACTCATGGTCCGTTTTAATTAATCTCAGTGAGGGTTTCTTTCGTGCAGGTTTGATGTCAGTGGGCGGTTTCATGTCTTTTTGCTGCAAAACCATTTCGTTAAACATTTGGTTCTTTGCCCGGACGGCGTTAATAATAAAAAAAATGACGACGGAGCGTTGCCATTCAGAGCTCATGTCAACCTGTTCCATCCGTTTGCGGTATTTTTCCCATAAGCCGACCATAGAGGCCTCATCGAGATGCAGGATCGTATCCGCCATTTTAATCAGAGTTTGTTCAAGCATAGTTTGGATCTCCAATTATTATCTCTATATGTTAGTCATGTGAAAGTCAATCCCGGAGAAGAAATCCCAGCAGGCTGCTGAAAAACGCCCACCTGCTGCGTTGCGCTTCAAGCCTCGTCAATCAACGTACTCCTATGTACGTCTCATTCCTCGACTTTTGCGCGCCTTGCATATGGACATTTTTGAACAGCCTGCCCCAAATCGAGTTTTCAACAACCTGTTAGATTCTTTTGCCACCATGGCAAATAACTCTTGTATTTTTGATGCATATGGATATAATTCGGGCCGTTTCAGTTCCCGTAAGAAGGAAAGATGATGAACGCAATATCCGCCCCATGGCGAATGACATACATCAAGGATAAAAATAAATCAGATCATTGCGTATTTTGCCTGGACAAGAACCCTGCATGTAAGGAATATATCCTTAGTAAGGGGGAGAAGGCATTTGTCCTGATGAATCTTTACCCGTATACATCCGGGCATATCATGGTCTTACCCTATCGTCATATTGCGACTATTGAAGGGCTCGATGCAGACGAAAGAACTGAAATGTTCGATTTGGTCGCACTGTCGGTCAAGGTCTTGAAGAAGGCTTTGAGTCCCGATGGTTTCAATGTCGGTATCAATTTGGGCAATGCGGCCGGAGCCGGCTTAGAGGACCATTTGCACATCCATATTGTTCCCCGATGGAACGGTGATAACAATTTTATGAGTGTGGTCGGCGAGGTGAGAGTGATTCCCGAGGGTATCGTCAAGACCTGGGAGAAACTAAAATCCTACTTTGATCATGCCGATGAGGAGGAATGAAATGAAGGTCATCTACACGATTATCGTCGTCGTACTCGTCCTGTTTGTTATTACATTTTCCCTGACGAACACATTTCCAGTTCAATTAAAATATCTCGATATAATCAATGTGACGTTGCCCGCTTATATGCTCATCTTCATTGCTTTCCTGGCCGGTGTTCTGTTCACGGGGTTTATGGGAATAGTGGAACGGTTTCGCCTGAACAGGACCATCAATAATCTCCACAAGACGATTCGCGAACTCCGGCGGGAACTTCGATCGAATGTACCCCCGCCTGTTGTGGACAACAACAAAGACATCGAATCCTGAGTCCTGACGTTACCTTATATCGTTCCTAAGAAACATGAAGAGTTATTGCGAACGAAGCGCGGCAATGTTGCTTTTAGATCGCCACGCCGTCCGAGGGACCGCTTGCGATAACAAGACCAGATGTTACTTGACTCAATAATCCCGAAGTGAAGCGACCAGGGTCAGTTGCTCGTAATTACAATCTTACATTATTTATCATTAATTATCTGGCGCAGTCGGAAGGATCGCCCTGGATCTTTTCGATACCATGCCGTAAAGCGGGAAGAAGAACCTCCAGATTTTCCCTGACCCCCTTGGGACTGCCCGGCAGGTTGAAGATCAGGGACTGCTTCCGGATTCCGGCAACGGCCCGCGAAAGCATGGCGTGGGGTGTTTTAAGAGCCCCTTCACGGCGCATGGCTTCTGCCATGCCGGGTATTGTCTTGTCCAGGATTTTCATGGTCGCATCGGGGGTAACATCGCGGGGACTGACACCCGTCCCCCCCGTCGTTATGATCAGATCGTATTGATGAATGTCTGCGCATTCCATGAGAATGGCCATAATCCGGTCCGGTTCGTCGGGGATTATGGCCGTGTGCACAACTTCGATATTTATGGTTTCAAGCAGTCGTTTAATCTCGGGACCGCTCAGGTCTTCCCGTTCTCCCCGTGAGCCTTTATCGCTGACAGTGATGACGGCTGCTCGAATCACTATTTTTCCGCTTCTTCCTTCTTCTTGTATTCTGCGATAATTTTCTCAGCAATATAAGGCGGCACTTCTTCATAGTGCGAATGCTCATACGTGAAGGTACCGCGACCGCTGGTCATAGATCGCAGATCGGGGGCGTATTTCAGGATTTCCGAAAGGGGAACCTGCCCCTTGATAATCTGAATAGATCCTTTCGTGTCCATGCCAAGGACTTTTCCGCGACGGCTGTTCAGATCGCCGATGACGTCGCCCATATATTCGTCGGGAATTTCGATGAAAATATTGACGATGGGTTCGAGCAATGTCGGCTGGCAAAGAAGGACGCCCTTTTTAAAGCCCATGGAGCCGGCAACCTTGAAGGCCATTTCGGAGGAATCGACTGTATGATAAGAACCGTCGACAAGGGATACACGGACATCCACAAAGGGATACCCGGCGATGACGCCTCCTTCCATAGCCTCGACAATTCCTTTTTCGACGGCCGGCCTATATTGCTGAGGGATAACGCCGCCGACAATCTTGTCGAGGAACTCAAAACCGCCGCCTCGCGGGAGGGGCTCGATGTCGATCCAGCAATCGCCGAATTGGCCGCGGCCGCCGGACTGTTTCTTGTATTTGCCCTGAATATTCGTTTTGCCTTTGATGGTCTCTTTGTAGGGAACTTTGGGCACGTTCAGGTTTACTTCAACGCCGAATTTTCTTTTCATCTTTTCGACGGCAACTTCGATATGGATCTGGCCCATACCGGAAAGGATCATCTCCTTGGTTTCTTCGTTACGGGAGAAATGAAGCGTCGGGTCCTCTTCAAGGAGGCGATGCAGGGCTGTCGTGATCTTTTCTTCGTCACCGCGACTTTTCGGTTCCATGGCAAAGGTCATGATAGGTGGCGGCACAACCAGCTTTTGATAGATGATGGGGGTTTTTTCCATACAGATCGTATCGCCGGTTGTTGTCTCTTTGAGCTTTGCCACGGCGGCGATATCGCCGCAGATAACCTGATCCGTCGGTTTCTGGGACTTGCCTTCGAGAAAGAATATATGACCGAAACGTTCCGTGATTTTACGGGAAGCATTGTAAATGCTGGTATCCGACGCTAAAGAGCCGGAGTAAACCCTGAACAGTGTGAGGCGGCCCGCATAAGGGTCGGCGATGGTCTTGAAAACCATAGCTGAGAAAGGAGCCGACTCTTCCGGAGCCCTTTCTTCGGCGCCACCGGCAGGATTGGTGCCCTTCACCACGCCGCGGTCGACGGGAGACGGCATGTGGGCCGTGATGATATCCATCAGCGTGGCGACACCGACATGGGTCGTGGCCGTGCCGCAGGTTACGGGGATCAAGGCCCCGTCGATGACTGCGTTGCGTAGACCTTCTTTGATTTCTTCCAGGCTCAACTCGCCCGCATCAAGGTATTTTTCCATGAGGGCTTCATTGGATTCGGCAATATCTTCGACCATGGTCTCGCGATACGTTGATGCATCGTCCATCATATCAGCGGGAATGTCTGTTGTTTTGAAGGCGCCTTTAGGCTCGTCAAAGATATAGGCCTTCATGGCAATCAGATCGATGACGCCATTAAACGCAGCTTCTTTGCCGATGGGCAGGCAAACAGGCGTAACTTTAATTTTCATTTTCTCGCGGATAGTGTCGAGGGCCTTATAGAAATCGGCCCGTTCGCGATCCATACGGTTAATGAAAACCGTACGGGAGAGCTTGTACTCATCGGCGTATTCCCAAACCTTCTGTGTCTGGAACTCTACGCCGCCGACAGCATCGATAACTACAACGGCGCCGTCAGCGACACGAAGACAGCTTTGTGTATCAAACGCAAAATTGGAATCACCCGGGGTGTCGAGGATGTTGACCTTACATTTATTCCAGTCAAAGAAGTTAATAGCAGAACTAATGGATACATGCCTTTTTTGCTCCTCCGGCTCGAAATCCATGGTTGAAGAACCGTCATCAACACGGCCCAAACGGTCCGCTTTACCGGAAACAAACAAGAAAGATTCGCATAATGACGTCTTGCCGGTTCCTCCGTGCCCGACAATGGCTACATTTCTCAGCGCCTTCGATTCGTACTTTGCCATGAAAGCTCCTTTCACCTATTAATCCTGCATGAACGCCGTGTTTATCGTAATCGTAGATTCAAAGTCAAGTGATATTTCGACTTGCGAATTGCCTCAAATTAAATGTTACCGAAGGAGGTGAATAAAAAGGATCGTTGACTCATAATTCGATATTACCGAATACCGCCATTTCTATGGAGGTTGAATATGAGTCCGCAATCGAAAAAAGAATACACCGAAGC
>CAZYDG010000017.1:0-30866 GCA_964645835.1 uncultured Syntrophaceae bacterium | reverse complement strand
TCCGAATATACCTCTTCAAATCGCATCCTCCGGATCTCCTGTAGCATCTCCGTCTGTCGCATCGATCACCTCCATAGGTGATCTTAACAAACCGGACAGATTGTGTGCTACAAACCGGACATATCACGTACTCCCAACATTTTTGTAAAAATTTATTGACAATTTCGTCCGGTTTGTATAGACACTTTAGCAGTAAAACGTATTGTAAAATGGGGGTGAGGGTCTTGTTAATCTTCTCAGGAAGACCTCGTTATTCCCATATCTTGAAGAAAGGTGGTGGTTTACGGGATAAATGACGGATGCAGGTTTTTGGTTTTTGGATCAGTAAAGAATTGAACATCAAACTAAAACAAAGGAGAAAGAAATGAAAAAAGGTTTGGTAAGAAGCTTTATGGGTATTGTGTTGGTTCTCGCTCTGTCTTCCTTCGCGATGGCTGCTGAGGCGGCTGCTGCCGGCGGTGCGGTAGATTACTCGAAGGCTATTATGGTTGGTTGCAGCGTCATCGCGGCTGGTATTGCCATGGGTGTCGGTGCGGTCGGTGCAGGTCTTGGACTTGGTCAGGCGACAAGCGGTGCAAACGGCGCTGTCGGAAGAAACCCCGAAGCACAGGGTAAAATCATGCTCACCATGATGGTCGGTATGGCCATGACGGAATCCGTCGCAATCTATGCGCTCGTTGTCTCCTTGGTGATCCTTTACGCCAATCCGCTGTTGAAACTTGCCGGTATTGGTTAATTATTCTATTCTTACATAAGGTATTTTTGAAAAGGGAAAAGAGGCACTAAAAACAGACTTCTTTTCCCTTTTCTATTTTTTTAATGTTCATATCCCGCCGGATCCACTTTCTCCCTCAGAGCCTTTTTATCAGACTGGGCGTGCTTATCGGCCAGGATCTTCTCTTGAGCCCGCTTCGACCGCTTGCGCTTCTGACGCCTGATCTTCTCTATCCGCATCTGTTCCGACTGCAGAACCCCTTTTTGCATCCGTTCAATCCTGTCCAGAAGCAGCCGCCGGGCAAGAAAACGATTCTGCGCCTGAGATCTCTCTTTCTGGCACTTAACAGCAAGTCCCGTCGGGACATGGATTAGCTGGACACACGTGGATACCTTATTGACATTCTGACCGCCCGGTCCCGAAGAACGGATAAAAGTTTCACGAAGGTCGTTTTCGGAGACACCAAGCGCTTTCATCCGCTCCGCAAGGGAAGCTTCTTTTTCAGGGGAAATGCCGAAGATGCTCATATTTATGAAAAGGGTGTGACGGGTTTGATACTACAGGGAATAGATTTCGTCTCCCACGAAGTTAACCCACTGCTGCCGGAGAATTTCAATGGCTCTTTCGATGGGATCGCATCCGATAATAAGGATCGTCTCCTTGCCGATACGTTCGATGGTGGTGTAAATATAGTGGATGTTCACATCTCCGTCGGCCAGGGGTTTGACGATAGCGTTCATACCGCCGGGATGAGTCGGAACCTCCACAGCGATAACAGGCACCACCTTGATGTTGAAGTTGAAGCTGCGAAGGGTGGTAACAGCCCGGTGGGTATCATTCACCACCAGACGGAGCGTGCTGGACTCTTCCGTGCTGGCGGCGGAAACAGCCTTTGTCTTGATGTCTTCCTTATCAAGAATGTCCAGCAGCTTGGTCAATGCGCCGGGGACATTATCCAGGATGACTGATATTTGTTTAATGTCCATGATCAACATCCCCCACTGCCGTTAATGGATAACTGTAGCCTTCGGCGAAGGCCTTGCGGTTATTTTCCATAGCGACGGCCTTTTTCCCCTTCATACGCTGTTCCAACCCGGCAAGGTAAGCCTCGGGCGAGACAATTCCCGTCTTCTTAATGAAGACGCCAAGCATAATGACGTTTTGCCCTCTGGGGTTTCCCAGGGAGGAGGCCATTTCTGACAGCGGCACCTCATAAAGGATAACATCATCTCGAGTCGGCCGCTGATCGATAATGGATGAATTCATAAAAATGCTGCCCCCTGTGGCTATCCGGTTCTGAAAAGTGAACAGGGACGGCTTGTTCATAATAACGAGATAGTCTGGTTCGGAGGCGATAGGGGATGCGATTTCTTCATCGGAAACAGCTACGGTGCAATTGGCGGAACCGCCTCGCACTTCGGCACCGTAAGAGGGAAGATAGGTAACAAAGTAACCTTCGTTCATGGCGGCATGGGCATAACTGTATCCCATCATAAGAACACCCTGCCCGCCAAATCCTGCGAAAATAATTTTTACCTGCATGTATTTCTCAGCCTTCTGTCCTGATATCCTTAATGGTCCCGAGGGGGAATTCCTTTGTCATTACGTCATCGATCCATCGGCAGGCATCGACGGGATTCATCTTCCAGTTTGTTGGACACTGGGAGACGACTTCAATCAAAGTGAAGCCGTAGTCATGGTTCATCTGGTGCTCAAAAGCCCTTTTAATGGCTTTTTTGGCCTTAATGACATTGGCAGGAGAGTTGACGGCGCAACGTTCGGCGTAGGCAACTCCCGGAAGCTGTGAAAGAACTTCAGTGATATGAATGGGATGGCCGTCCAGCAAAAAGTTCCGCCCCGGAGGCGTCGTAGTGGAGGTTTGCCCCAGAAGGGTCGTCGGCGCCATCTGCCCGCCTGTCATTCCATAAACGGCGTTGTTGATGAAGATGACTGTAATGTTTTCACCTCTGTTGGCCGCATGGAAGGTTTCCGCTGTACCGATAGCGGCCAGATCGCCGTCACCCTGATAGGAAAAAATGACTCGATCGGGCAGGACTCGCTTGAGCCCCGTGGCCGATGCACAGCCCCGGCCGTGGGCTGCCTCCAGCATATCGACATCGAAATAATTGTAAGCCAATACGGCGCAACCTGCAGGCGGGACGCCGATAGTCCGGTCCTGAATACCCAGTTCATCGATGATCTCGCAAATTAGACGATGGGTGATGCTGTGGCCGCAACCGGCGCAATAATGGTATTTGGCCGGCTTTAACGATTGAGGTCGGGAAAATATCTTTTTCATGGGTTACCGCTTCTGTACCTGATAAGCAATCACTTTGGCCAGTTCAGCCGGTGTGGGAATCACACCACCCGGACGTCCATAAAAATGGACCTCGGCGGCTCCTTCTAGGGCAAGCTTTACATCCTCGAGCATCTGGCCCGTACTCATTTCAAAGACCAGAAAGTTACGTGCTTGTGACGCATATTCTTTGATTGTCTCCGAAGGAAATGGCCACAGTGTAATTGGGCGAATCATCCCGACGGCGATACCCATCTCCCGGAGGCGCTTGATGGCACCCTTGGCGATGCGGGCCGCCGTCCCATAGGCAACGATCAAGATCTCCGCATCATCGGCGAAATATGCCTCGCTCCGGGCCTCTTTTTGGGAGATGACCTGGTATTTCCTGTAAAGTTTCCAGTTGTGCTCTTCCATGCGGATGGCATCGAGGATGAGGCCGCGGATGATTTTGCTTTTCCCCTGCCCTTTTCCTTTGAGCATGTAGCTTTCATCATATTGCCGGGGTTTAGGGGTCTTGAAGATAACGGGTTCCATCATTTGTCCCATCATTCCATCCGCCAGCATCAGAACCGGCGTTCGGTATAGATCGGCCAGGTCGAACGCATCCATGGTCAGATCGGCCAGTTCCTGAACCGATGCCGGGGCCAGGACGATGGTCCTGTAATCTCCTTGGCCGCCGCCGCGCGTAGCCTGGAAATAATCTCCCTGGGACGGTAAAATGTTGCCCAATCCGGGGCTTCCCCGCATGATATTGATGATGACGGCGGGAAGCTCATCGGCGGCAAGGGCTGATATACCCTCCTGCTTCAGGGAAATGCCGGGGCTTGACGAAGATGTCATGGCTCTGGCACCCGCTGCGGATGCGCCAATGACCATGTTGATAGCCGCGATTTCGCTTTCGGCCTGGATAAAGACGCCACCTTCGATCTTACGCAGGCGATCAGACATATATTCGGGGATCTCATTCTGAGGCGTGATAGGATAGCCAGCGTAAAACCGGCATCCGGCACGAACCGCCGCTTCCGCGATGACCTGATTTCCCTGCATGAGGACTTTATTCACGGTAGACCTCGATAGCGACTTCCGGGCACATAACGGCGCAGAGTGTGCAACCCGTACATTGTCCGTCGTCCTTGAAGGCCACAGAGTGGTAACCGCTGATGTTCAGTTCATTGGAGGGGATAATATTGCCTTTTTTACAGGCGACGATACACAGATGGCACTCTTTACAAAGCGCCCCGTCGATTATGATTTTGCCTTTCAATGCTTTTGCCATAAACCCCGTCAAAAAGTCAAAGTATGCGGGCTTTTTTACTCATCTTGCCGTTAATGTCAAGTTAAAAAATAAAAAAACGATGCACTTTCAGAGTTTCGCAATCTGGAACCCCTCCAGCTTTATGGCGACGGCGCGCTGCAACATGTCGATCTTGACAACGAATACCTCTTTTTCATAGTCCGTGAGAGTTACGATGCCTTCAATGTCTTTGAAGGGGCCGTCGATAATCTTGGCGGCTTCACCGACCTTTGGATACTGGAAATGCTGAATCTCAACACGGGATTCAACGAGTCGGCGAATGGCTGCGATCTTATCTTCGGGAACAGGCAGAGGCTCCGACCCTCGCGGTTTCCCCAGAATCTTGACGACACCGAACGTCTTAAGGACGTCCAGTTTGGTCTCGTTGTCCGTGTTGTTGAGGGACACGAACAGATATCCCGGAAACATGGGTAAAAAGATCTTTTTGCGCCTATCCTTTCGCTGACTCCATGTCTCAATCTTGGGGAGGAAGACCTCGTGGTTCTTCAGGGTTAGTCCTTGAAAGACCCGGTCTTCATGGCGGCTTCTTGTATGGACTGCATACCAGGGCATAAATTTCCTTGATTAATCTCAGCATTTTTGCGATGTGCGATGAGGCGTCATTATAACAAACATTTTATAATTGCAAAGATTAATTGAGCTTTGCATTATACACAAAGGGTTCGAAAACATATGGTTTATCATATGGAGGGGCTTCGCCTTGCCCCGGATGAAAACAAGGCGCAGCTTAAAGAAAAGGCCATTGCCATGCTCGGCATTGCCGAGGAGGATATTTATCGGTGGCAAATCGTCCGTAAATCCATCGACGCCAGGCGAAATAGACCCCCGGTCCTGGTCTTTGCCGTTGAACTTGAGCTACTGGCGGACGTGGAAATGCCATTGAATAGTCCGCCGGGGGTGACCATCAGGGCTATACCGTATGAACCGCCTTCTGCTCCGGCCTTCTTTCCATCATTGAGAGCGCAAAAACCCATCATCGTGGGTTGCGGTCCGGCCGGGCTATTTGCCGCCCTCGCCTTTGTCCGGAATGGCCTTCCCGTCACACTCTTCGAAAGAGGCAAGGCTGTTCACGAGCGGACAGCCGATGTAGCCGCCTTCTGGCGCCGGGGGCTCCTCGATCCCGAAAGCCATGTCCAATTCGGGGAAGGTGGCGCCGGCACCTTTTCGGATGGAAAACTGACCAGCCGGGCGAAGCATACCCTGACGGGCTGGGTTAAGCAGGTTCTGGTGGACATGGGGGCGCCGGTCTCCATCCTGTTGGATGGCAAACCCCATATCGGGACGGATCGTCTGCGTGAAGTCGTGGTCAATCTGCGGGAACATCTTATACAAAAAGGCTGCGATGTCCGATTCCAGTCAAGAATGACGGATATTGTCGTTCATGACGGCCATATTGCCGGGATCATCGTCAACGAAAAGGAGGAGATTGCGACCGATTGTCTGATCCTCGCCTCGGGCCAGAGCGCCGATGATACCTACGGAATGCTCCATGCGCGGGGCGTCCATCTGGAACCCAAACCCTTCGCCATGGGGGTCCGGGTTGAACATCCCCAGGCCCTGATCGATGAAATCCAGTATGGTCCGTGGGCGGGGCACCCCCACCTGCCGCCGGCGGAATATTTTCTGACAGCCAAGACAGCCGATGGCAATCGGTCTATCTATACCTTTTGCATGTGCCCCGGCGGCGTTGTCATCGGCTCCAGCGCCAGGGCGGGCGGTATCGTCACAAACGGCATGAGCGATACACTGCGGAGCGGCCCTTTCGCCAACAGCGCCGTGGTAGTCAACGTTCGGGTGGACGATTTCTGTACCGGAACGGATTCGCCCCTCGCCGGCCTCACCTTCCGAAAGCATTGGGAGGAACGGGCCTTTGCCCTTGGCGGCGGCAATTACTTCGCCCCCGCTGAAAAGCTTATCCATTTCATAACGGACAAGGAAAGCCCCGATGCAGGCCGGACAACCTTCTTGCCCGGCATCCGGGCCATTCCACTGCATGAGGCCCTTCCGCATTTTGTGGCTCTGCCCTTGAAAGAGGGACTGCAAGCCTTTAATCGTAAAATGTCCGGTTTCATTACCGCCGAGGCCAATCTCATCGGCATCGAGACACGGACATCATCTCCGGTCCGTATCACACGCGGCCCCGACGGCCAAAGCATCGGTCTTGCCGGTTTGTATCCCTGTGGAGAAGGGGCGGGCTATGCGGGGGGGATTATCAGCTCCGCACTGGACGGTATCCGGGCGGCCAAGCAGGCAATAGTAGGCTGTTGAAAAACGTCCATCTGCTGCGTTGCGCCGCAAGCCTCGTCAATCGACGTACTTCTATGTACGCCTTATTCCTCAGCTCTTGCGTGCCTTGCATCTGGGCATTTTTGAACAGCCCACACAAAATCTAGTTTTTCAAGAACCCGATAGAGAATGACCGGGAATGATAAAACTTGTTCAAACCGGATAATGACGTGAGCATCCCGACGTCATCCAAAGAAAGCACGCCGAGAAAACCCCTATGACCGCGATAATCTTTTTTCCTTGTGAATGCACGATGTGACGGGCATACATAAGGCCACTATCTATCCAGTTCTTTTTTCACGGCCAAGCCAAGTATTTCTGTGATATAAGGCTTTTTGACATATGCGCCTGCACCTAGGGCCTGGGCGGCTTTAACACGCTCTGTTTCCGAAAAGCCACTGACGATTATGCACTTTTGTCCAGGATTAACCTTAAGGATACTCTTGTAGGTATCCAGTCCGTCCATGCCGGGATCCATGATCATGTCCAAGACGATCAGATCGGCATTATGTTCCTTCAGATAGGCTACCGCCTCTTCACCGCTTGCGGCTATATCTACCCTGTAATTGAGCCCCCGGAGCATATCGGCCGCCAGTTCGCGCTGCTCCTTGACATCATCCACAACCAGGATGGATTCATCTCTGCCCATGTATTCAGTAATAGAAGCAGAAACAGTCGCGGCAGACAGTTCCTGCCTTGTCACGGGAAAATAGAGGGTAAAGGTGCTTCCGCTTCCTTCTTCACTCTGAACATTGATATATCCCATATGGTCCTTCACCGTACCCCAGACAACCGCAAGTCCAAGTCCTGTCCCACTCCTCCCCATGACCTTTTTCGTATAAAACGGCTCAAAGATGTGTTTCAGATTTCCGGTCGGGATACCTTCTCCCGTATCGGATACGGAAAGAACTACATAGTCCCCCTCCCGAATCTCGTCATATCCTTGAAGCGGCTTGTCCAGATACTGATTGAACGCTTTAATGGTCAGAATGCCGCCCGCCGGCATGGCCTCGGCGGCATTTGAAACCAGATTGAAAAGCGTTTTGCTGAGATGTATGAAGGAACCCGATATGTTCAGTAGATCCGGCTCAAGATCGACCACAATACGAACGGATGTATTGAAGGAGACCAGCTTTTCAAGCTCCGGAGAGTTTTGAAAATCGATGATGATCTTGTTCAAATTCAGGATTTCTCTTCCGGTGACCCCTCTTCTAGCCAAGGTCAGAAGATCCTGAACAATGAAAGCAGCCTTCTCGCCCCCTTTCATGATGTTCAGAAGACGGGGCCTTATGGGGTCTGATTCATTTACACTGGTCATGAGCAGTTCCGCATATCCGATTACAACACCCAGAACATTATTGAGATCGTGGGCAACCCCGCCCGCCAGGGTTCCCAGGGCTTCCATCTTCTCCGCTCGCTGCAGACGATTCTCAAGTTCCTTTTGCTCTTTTTCCGCGCGTCTCCTCTGCGTGATGTCACGGCACAGGGTCATGATCTGAACCGTATCCTTAGTTTTCATGCAGGTTGCACTAATTTCGATCGGAATAATTTGGCCCTTTGAATCCACATAATCGATCTCCAATCCCCTGATATATCCGTCTTTGAAGCACAGGTTCACGGCGGCAGCATTCTTTTCCTTTTCGTAATCAGCCGTCCATTCAACGACGCTATGGCCGATGATTTCACTTAACTTATCGTTCCCAGTCAGGGTAACATATTTCTGATTTGCATCGAGAACCGCCCCATTCTTGTCGATGATTACAAAGCCGGTATCCGTCGTCTCAACCAGGGTTCGGTATTTCTCTTCACTCTGCTTGAAATTGTCTATCAGAGTCTGTAATTCCATCGTTTTTGCCCTCACCTTACGTCTCAGCGTAAGATTGAAGAAAGCAAGGGAGATAATCAGCACGCCCACCGCCAGAATGACGAATAAAAGATAGCGGAAATAGACCGGTCTGACAAAAGATGTACCCAGCCACTTTTTTTCAATCGCCTCGTGCTCGCTCTTGGTAATCTGCGAAAACCCATCCTCAACAGCCTTTAGCAGGTTGGCCCTGCCCTTTTTTACGGCGCGGTGAAATTCTCCCGTATAAAGGTTCAGGGAATGGCGGAATTCTTCTTCCAGATTCATTTTGAAGAGATAATAGAGGGCTGGTGGTTTATCGATGGAAAAGACCTTAATCTGATGAGCGGCGGCCGCTTTAACGATCTCTTCGTAGCTGTCATATTCCTTCAGGCTGGTGATGCCGTTTTGTTTCAGGACATCGATGCAGGCGTCTCCTCTCTTTACTCCCACGGTTAAACCTTGCAGGGATTTGATGTCCACGATACCGCTGAGATTTTTATGAAAGAAGACGGGCACCTCCAGCTTTGCATAGGGGCGCGTGAAGTCGTAGTGTTCCGCCCTCTCTTTGGTATAGAAGATCGTATCGATGACATCTGCCTTGCCGGCAAGCATATACGCCCTTGCCTTGCCCCAGTCCATGGCGATGTAGTTGACCTTGATTCCTGTCTTCTTTTCCCATAACTGCCATTCGTCAATAAGGATGCCTTGAAGGTTTCCGTTAATATCACGAAAAATGTAGGGTGGATAATTATCGTCGGAGACAACGGTTATCTGGCCTGGAACAGTATCGGCAACCGGCCCGTCGGCATATGAAGGCATGACCGCAGAACAAGCCACAAAGATGAACAAAAGCATTAATATCCGCATCGCAGCCATAGGCCCTCCGTTCCCGATTTATCATAACGGCACTAATGATTGCGCATACTCAAAGTTTTGCACGGATAGCCTGGACTTTCCAGTCCCGGAGTCCGGGTTGGAAAACCCAGGCTATTCTGTGCAGGAACCTTGTTCATTCGCATCTCTTAAGGCGCTATGCATAGTAAAAGTGAGGCCTTCCAGGACAGTCGACATCCCGTATCAGGCGCTCCTTGTCGCATCGATGAAAAAAGCCAAGAAATATGTATCACTGACTGTCATTTGAAATCCAGTATATTTGTCAATGATGACCATTTGTTGCGCAGCGTGCGGGATGCGCCCACGCAGTATTGTTACTCTCCGTCCGGGTTGTCGGAACCTCGAATATCCGTGCCGGCGCGAGAATGCCCCTGAGAAGGCAATTGAAAAGCGGCATAAATAAATCCAAAAGATACAAATAAGGTAATAAAGGCAACTGTAAACGCCAGATTTCGCCCATGCCATCGCCTGACAAACCAGCGCCTCAATGTATCTGTCAGCACGCCCATCTTTCCGCCATAGAGTTCCAGATTCCTTAAATACACTTTGGAATCTTCGGGCATAACCGGATAAAGAGACCCGTTTTCATCCTCATATCCCAAAACACCGTATGCATCATCATCGGCTGACCGGTAGATGATAATAGAAGTGCCTAAACCTGCAAGCAGGATAAGCACACTGATGATAAGAAGGCATTTACGCGGATTCATAAATCGAGTTTTTCAACAGCCTGTTACGTCTCATCTGTTTTTGTTCAATTCCTGCTGATACCTCTTCCATCCGGGGCACCATGTAGTATGCCATCGCCAGATTTTAGAGATTATTGAATCAGGTTTTTTTTCTGCACGAAGACGCATCGCGCAAGTTTCACATTTCGATTTCATCCTTCTACCTCCTATTTTGCCCCCAAGCGTTTTAACATCTTTTATCTTTAATATAAAATACATTTACTGCTCCGATTGCCGGAGTTTTCCAAACCAGGCATGGAGATTGGACATTATAACAATCATAACAAACATGGGGTTGGTTAAAGGAGTAGAAAATCGAACTTGGAAGATGAGACTGAACAGGTTCCTGAAAAACTCGATTTTGGGCAATCAGAGCTGATTATATTGGGTGAAGGCCAAAGGAATCATAGAGGTCAAGAGAGCCCCTTCACCCCCACCCGTGGTTATAACTTCTTGAGTAAAATACAGTTGCAACTTATTCATCGTACTCTCTGAGGCCGCTCTATTGTCCTTCATGGAAGCGATAGGCGCTTAAATCGATGCCATACTTCTGAATCCGGTACTTGAGGATGCGCGGGGTCGTCCCCAGTTGTTTTGCCGCCTCGCTCTGGTTTCCGCCGGTCCGTTTCAGGGCGGAATCAATGATGTGTTTTTCAAAATCAGCGACGTTGCTCCTTAGAAGATCTTCGCCGATTGCTTTATCTTTGGTTTCCATAGAGTCACCCCTGTTTGGATTCCAATTCTAATCAAAGAGCTATCTTCGTTGTCTTCGTCATCGGCTCCTCAACATATTTTCTGTATATGCCTGCGTCGCCTCTTCCTCACCGCCTTGATATCATCTTTGACTTAGAACCGGAATGATGGTTAGGTCTTCCTTTCAGCCAATGGCGATACCGCCGATTTCTCCGGTTCGTATGCGGATGACGTCCTGGAGGTCAAGAACGAATATCTTTCCGTCGCCTACCTCGCCGGTCCGGGCGGCCTGAATGATAGCCTTGACGGTCCGGTCCGCATATTCGTCATTCACGCCAATTTCAAGCTTCACTTTTTTAAGCAGGCTGCCTGCTTCTACGGCACCCCGGTATACTTCCGTGACACCCTTCTGCCGGCCCCGGCCCAGGACATTGGACACCGTCATGAGGTTCACATCCACTTTTTCCAATGCCTCCATTACCTCATCGAGTTTATGGGGTTGTATGATCGCTATAACGTACTTCATGGTCTGTCTCCTTTCTTATTCGACAACCGTGTAGGCTGCTTCACTCTGTTGCGTAAGGTCAAGACCGATAGTCTCATCTTTTTCCGCCACGCGCATGCCGATGACTAGATCCACAACCTTGAATAGGATAAATGTCATAACGGCTGCGAATAGCGGTGTGACGACGACCATGATCAACTGCGGCCAAAGTTGGCTGCCTCCGAACAACAGGCCGTTTGCACCGGCATCATTCACGGCTTTTTCAGCAAAAAAACCGACGGCAATTGTTCCCCAGATACCACCGACGCCGTGGACGCCGAAGGCATCGAGGGCGTCGTCATAGCCCAATTTGGCCTTGATAACGGCAACGGCCAGGAAGCAGAAGACCGCCACGAGGACACCGATAAAAATGGCATTCATTGGGTTGACAAAACCGCATGCCGGGGTGATGGCGACAAGACCTGCCACGGCGCCTGTTGTAACGCCAAGGACAGTCGGCTTTCCGTGCCGCACCCATTCAATGACGGCCCAGGTCAAACCTGCCGCGGCTGTCGCGATATGGGTGGTCACAAAGGCATTGGCCGCCAGATCATTGGCCGCCAGGGCGCTCCCGGCATTAAAACCAAACCACCCAAACCAAAGAAGAGCGCCGCCCAGTACCGTGAAGGGAAGATTGTGGGGCCGGAAAGGGACACGCTGGTAGCCCAATCGTTTGCCTAAAAGAATACACATGACCAGGGCCGAAACGCCGGAACTTACATGAACGACGATGCCGCCGGCGAAATCCAGTCCGCCCAATGCCCTCATCCAGCCGCCCGTACCCCAAACCCAGTGGGCCAGAGGATCATAGACAAAGGTCGTCCACAGGACGGTGAACGCAAGAAATGCGGAAAACTTCATCCTCTCGGCAAAGGCGCCGATGATGAGGGCCGGAGTGATGACAGCGAACATGCACTGAAAGATCATAAAAACCGTATGGGGGATCGTAGCGGCATAATCGCCGTTCGGCTGACTGCCCACATAATTCAGCCCAAACCATTTCAAACTTCCAATGAAACCCATCCCTCCGGCATCGGGACCAAAGGACAGGGAGTACCCGAATATTACCCACTGCAAGCTGATCACGCACATGATAATAAAACACTGCATCAGGATCGATAGGACGTTCTTTCGCCTGACCAGACCTCCATAAAACAAGGCCAAACCCGGTATCGTCATGGCAAAAACCAGAACTGTCGATACCAAAACCCACGCTGTATCTCCTGTGTTCATAAAACACCTCCAAATATTATTGCCCTTATAAGTGGACGAAAATAGAGAGATCAAGGAACGTGCCATCTGGTTCTTTTAATTGTAACTTATTAATATCAATTAATGATTTTGTTATTATGCCCAGTAATAACAGGGATTGGACGAACAGTAATGTTGCGAACCCATGAAGCGGTACAAAATTGTCTTAATCCATCCTGCGAATGTTTAAAAAAAGGTGTAATGTCTTAATTCACCTATTAAATGCCATAAAATTACTTTGACATCCGGGGTTTCTTTATCCTATACTTCCAACCATCAATTGGTAACTGTATTTATAGATAGGACGTTCCATGGCGACCACGAACACACTTACGCATATTCTTGAAGGTATTGCCTTTTTCCATGATTTTACGACAGAAGAGCTGGACCTGCTCCTGGAAGTGGCCACATGGTCTAAGGTGGCACCTCAGGATAGAATCGTTCAGCAAGGGGAACAGGATCTGCATATGTACGTCCTTGTCCAGGGGCAGGCAGAAGTGATCTATAACGAGAAGATCGTGGCATCCCTTAATTCGGGCGATATCTTCGGAGAGGTCGGGCTTATGGGCAAACCGAGAATCGCCCATGTCGAGGCCCGTACGGAATGTCTCCTCCTGGCTTTTGATGCAGACGACCTCAACAATCTGCCCCTGACTCTTCAGGTGAAGTTTTTGCGACGTGTGCTGGACACGGTGTTTGCAAGGCTTCAGAAGTCGAATGTTCAAAAATGGTTGACGACGAGAGATAAGAATAAAAAGGAAAAGACACAGCCGCTGACCACAGAATACTGAGAAAGCTGAAGATGAAAAAGACGCGAAAATCAGTGCTTGTCGATGCCCTCATTGCTTCTTTGTTAACCATCATCATCCTTCTGGCTTGTTTCATCACCCGGTCCCCTCTGGAAGAACTCGAATACCGCTTCTACGACTTCGGCTCCCAATTGCGGGTAAGAGAGCAGATGTCCCCTGTAGTAATCGTTGCCATCGACGATGCCAGCATTTCCCATATCGGGCGGTGGCCATGGCCTCGCAGCCATATAGCCCAGGCGGTTCGTTTCCTTCACCAGGCGGAGGCGAAGGTCATCGGCGTCGATATCATCTATTCCGAAAGCGATCTCAATCAGGGCCTGGTTGAAGTTCGCGGTATCCTAAAAGGGCTTGCGGCCGATCCGAAACTTCAGGCAAACGCCCAGGCCGCCTCCATTTATGCCGCCCTTCAAGACGCGGAAAAACGGCTTGATAATGATGCTATCCTGGGAGGAGCCATTCAGGAAAGCAAGAAAATCGTTTTACCCCTTTACTTTGTCCTCGGCAGGATGACCGGCGGTGGGACGAATATTCCCGACTATCTAAAACTCAATTCCATTCCTCCCTCGGATATGGCAGAGCCTCCCATGGCAACGGAGATCATACCTCCTATACCCGACTTTGCCAGGAACGCCTTGGCGCTGGGTCATATCAATATGTTGACTGACAGCGACGGCGTCGTACGGAACGAACCTCTGCTCATCAACTATGAAAGCCGCCTTTACCCATCCTATGCCCTGCAACTGACCCTTAAGTACTTGAATTACAACCTGCGGGACTTGCAGGTAGTCCAGGGCCTGAAAATTTATAACGTCAAGATTCCTACGGACGAGAATCTGGCTATGCTCATCAGCTTCAATAGGGGCTTCCCCGTCTATTCCTTTGTCGATGTGGCTTCCGGAAAGATTCCACCGGCAGTATTCAAGAACAAGATCATCATTATTGCCCAAAGCGCCGCAGGGATAGGGACCACGTTGACGACGCCTATCGGCATCCAGGTACCTTCCTGGGCCGTCATTGCCAATGTGGTCGATAACATCCTGAACCGCGATCATATCATCCGGCCGTCCTGGGCATTTACCGTGGAAGCCGCCGTCATCGTTCTGTTCGGCATCTTTCTCGCTGTAGGTATCCCCCTCCTTCCGGCCCGCCTGGAAGCAGCCCTGTCTCTGATGCTTCTTTTGATCTGGGTTGGCGTAGTTGAATACTACTTCCTCGTAAATGGATACTGGCTCAAGGTTGTCTATCCGTCCCTGTTGCTTGTTCTGGGCTATATAGTAATCGCCTCCAAGCGCTATCTCATCACGGAGCGTTCCAAGGAGCGGATAGAGGCGGACAGTGTGGAAACGAACAAGATGCTGGGCCTCTCCTTCCAGGGCCAGGGTATGCTTGATATGGCATTTGATAAATTCCGGAAATGTCCCATCGAAGATGAATCCGTCAAGGAGCTTATCTATAATTTGGCCCTTGATTTTGAACGAAAGCGGATGTTCAACAAGGCCGTCGCCGCTTATGAACATATTGCCGAGGCGGGGCCATTCAAAGATGTCGGCAACCGGATCAAAAAGCTCAATACAGTAGGCGATACGATAATCTTCGGTCTGGGCGGCGCGAAGAAAGACGCCACGGTTATCATGGACGGCGCCGCTGCGAAACCTACCCTTGGCCGCTACGAAATCACCAAGGAACTGGGCCGGGGGGCCATGGGAACCGTGTTTCTGGGAAAAGACCCCCGGATCAACCGTGAAGTCGCCATCAAAACCCTCCGCTATGAAGAGATCGACGGCGATAATCTGGCGGAGGTCAAAAAGCGGTTTTTCCGCGAGGCGGAAGCGGCAGGCAAGTTATCCCATCCCAATATCATCACTATTTATGATGTGGGCGAGGACTACGATATCGCTTATATGGCCATGGAACTACTTGAAGGGACGGACCTTACGAAATACACACAGAAGGATAACCTCCTCCCCCTTCCCGAAGTGGTCCGTATCATAAGCGCTGTGGCCAGCGCCCTTGATTATGCCCATGAAAACGGCGTCGTCCATCGTGATATCAAACCAGCCAACATCATGATCTTGAAAAACGGCGAGGTCCGGGTGGCCGATTTCGGTATCGCACGGGTTGTCACCACATCCAAGACCCAGACGGGCACCATCCTGGGAACACCCAGCTATATGTCACCGGAGCAGATTTCAGGCCAGCGAGTGGATGGCCGGTCGGACCTGTTTTCACTAGGCGTTGTCTTCTATGAACTGCTTTCCGGTGAGAAACCCTTCGAGGGTGACAGCATCGCCACATTAATGTTCAATATAACAACCGCCGAGCCCAAACCTTTGAAGGTTGCGGCGCCCGGTATTCCAGCGCCCTGTACGGCCATTGTGGACCGGCTCCTGATCAAGGATAAGGAAGGCCGCTATGCTACCGGTAAGGAAGTGGTCAGGGATTTGGAAGCCTGCCTTTCGACTCAGGAGAAACCGTGAAGGTTAATGCTGCCGCTGCAACCGATGTAGGCCTGGTCCGTCAAAACAACGAGGATAATTTCTATTTTGATGAAGCATTAGGATTGTTTGTCGTCGCCGACGGCATGGGCGGTCATGCCTCGGGTGAGGTGGCCAGCAAAATGACCGTCGATATTATCCGGGATTGCTTCAAGGGCCCCGGGAAAGACAAGCCGTTGCAGGTCGGCCCATATCGGAAGGACCTTTCCGCCGTCACTAACCGGCTTGCGTCGGCAATTCGCCTGGCCAATATGGCCGTTTACGAGGCATCTGCAAGCCATGCCGAGTTGGCAGGTATGGGCACGACGGTGGCAGCGGCCCAGATTTCAGGTAACCGCCTCAGCCTTGCCCACATCGGAGACAGCCGTATTTATCTGATCCGTGCGGGAAATATAGAACAACTAACGGATGACCATTCCGTTGTTTATGAACAGATCAAACGGGAACTGATTACGAAAGAAGATGCTGCCCGGTCGGAGATAAGAAATATCCTGACCAGGGCGCTGGGTACGACGGACGATGTCGAGGTCGACCTGGAAGAAATGTCCTTGGCTTCCGGAGATATGCTTATCCTTTGCAGCGACGGTTTGACAGGGATGGTGGACGACGAAGCAATCCTAGCCGTGGCGACGGCCGGAGTTGACCCGGTAACCGTATGTAAAGAACTGATCGCCATGGCAAATGCCAACGGCGGCAAGGACAACATTACGGTCGTGTTCGCCAAGTGGGAAAAAGGGAAAAGGGATTCCTGGCTATCCATCATACTTAAATGGTTTTGGAGGTAGAGGCATGGCGACAGTGATATTGAAATTCAAGGAGGCGGCCATCAAGGAAATCCCCCTGGAAAAAGAGATAATGACCATCGGCAGAAAGGATGACAACGATATCGTCATCGATAATCAAGCTGTGTCGGGTCACCATGCCCGGATCGTCCGGGAGGGGGAAAACTATTTTATCGAAGACTTGGGCAGCCTCAACGGGACCTTCCTTAACGGCCTGAAGATGACGAAAAGCGAGCTGTTCAAGGGAGACATGGTTCTTGTGAGACTCCACAGCCTTGAATTTGTCGGCGAAAATGTCCGGCCCCAAGAGGAAAAGGCGGCAATCCGCGGCCGGTCCATGGATGAGACAATGGTCATTTCGCCACAGGAGCAGAAAAAGATCCTTGCCGTCCGGGACAAGGACATTCCCGAACCCATCGGCGGTTTCTTTGTCCTTGAGGGATCCACTGACCAGCGTGAATACGAGTTGAAGGAACGAATCTCTGCCATCGGCAAGGAAGAGGGGTCCGCGATTCGTTTGAAGGGATTCTTTGCACCCAAGGTAGCCGCCCTGGTCAACCGGAGGAAGGAAGGTTACTTTATTACGCCGGCAGGCGGCAAGTCAATCAAGGTGAACGGCAGGGAGCTGGATCGCCGCTACGACATGAAGGACGGCGACATTATCGAGACGGGAGGCCTCAAACTCCAGTTTTATGTGAAAGAGTAGTACAAGTCCGTACTTTGCATAAAAGAACCCTCATGACCGGTAATGGCGGCATGAGGGGTTTTTTAACGGGGTATCGGAAAAAAGCCTGGGGATGATATTGATGATCCGTGAATTCTTTACATTCCTTACAACCCCATGTCCACGTCCTCTGAGGGCCATGGGTTATCTTTACGAAGCCGCCGCCATATCCGGCCGTTACGGGCGTCATCAAGCCACTTGGGAACCACATCTGGACCGCTCACGCCGTTGCATAATCAAAGCGGCCTCTGCCTGCGTCCAACGGCGAAAAGCGGTCGTCTTCGGCTCCGGTTTGTTGCTCGATTGTCCCGTAGCGGAACTTGCCCATTTATTCAGGGAAGTCGTCTTTGTCGATATCATCCATATCCGCCGCGCCCTCAGGCAAGGTGTCCGTTATGACAATGTCCGGTTTGCCGAAGCGGACGTAACGGGCATCGTCCATGATCTCTACAAAAATGTCAGCGCCGGTCGTACCGCCCTTCCCGAGCCCCTCGTTTTCCTTCCGGAAGTGGACAAAGAGACAGACTTTGTCGTCTCTCTCAACCTCATGGCCCAATTACCTGTTCTGCCAGTCCGGTATGTCTCCGACCGCCTTGGCGGGTTGGATGACCAAGCAATCGAAAACTGGAGCTGCCGGATCGCGGCGGCCCATTACCAGGCCCTCGCGAAATTTAATGCCAAAGTGCTGCTCATCACAGACAACGCTTATCGCATCCATGACAGGAAGGGAACTCTTGTGGAAGAAGGGCCCACCATGCCTGGCTTGACCCTTCCTGAACCCCATGAACGCTGGTCTTGGCCCATTGCGCCGTTGGGGGAACAATCCCGGCGCTTTACCAGGACTCTTCTTGTAGGCGCCTGGCGCCTGGGCGTCGACTCATGACAACAGGGTTGGTCCAGTAACTCCAGTTCTCTCCGTCATTATCCGGCTTGACCGGATAATCCAGTATCACTTTGAACACACTCCCAGGACCTCCGGATTCACGTTTCCACCGGAATGACAGCCTCTCTTCAAGGCGGCGAGAGGCGACTTGAGGTGTATACAGAAATGCGTCAAGGAGCCGATGACGCAGACAAAGAAGATAGGGCATTGATTTAGAATTGGAATGAAATGTAATGGCTATTTAACGTAATTCCTGATATAGATATTTGTTAATTCATTTATCGGGCAGAATTCTACAGTGTCTATGAGCTGCCGGAGATAAAATTCTATCAAAGGGGAAAAAATATGGGATCAAACTCGAAGCAGTCACAACTCGGGCAAAAAACAAGCATCGAACGAAATCTGAAAGATCGGTTGGCCGTCCTGGCAGAAAAAGGGCTCGACTCCGGCAAGATTGAAAAAGACAATCTCGTTAAAAAATTCCGGGCAAATATTAAGGCTATCAATAACCGGTTGAAGACCATTGATGCCAACGAAAAGAAGACGGCAGAACTGGCGCGATTGAAAGCGGAAAAGGCGGCAGCCCCCAAGAAAGATCCGGAAGCAGTTAAAGAGAAAAAGGTAAAGGCGGCGGAAAAGCCGGCCACCGCACCAGCCAAAGAAAAACAAAAGAAGAAAGCATAAACAAACTTTTTAAAATACTCGATTTTGGACAGGCTGTTCAAAATGCAAAATCGATTCCCCTCCATTACCAAAAGAGGGATTCGTTTAAATCCCCCTTTGTGAAAGGGGGATTCTTTATTTCGTGCGGAGTATCGTCACTCTTTATTTGATGTTCAATCTTGTTTAAGGTGATGTTCTCCCGTCTTTTTTCAGCCGGCTATTCTTCAGTCATCTCCGGCGCAACTGTTTATGCTGGCGATTGGAGGCGTGCAATTGCTTGGTCCGTAGTGTTGTATATCTCAAAAACCCGGTCGAGGTCTACGGCCTTGAAAACCTTGAACACATGTGGCGAGATATTGCATATAGCGAGTCTACCGCTGAGTTCCTTGAGTCTGCGCAAGGCCGCAATGAAGATCCTGAGACCACTGGAGCTTAAACATTCGATCTTTGCCAGATCCAGTATCAGTTTAACGATGCCACCATCTATGGCATCGTAGAGTTCCAACTCTACTTCCGCACACCTGCTCACATCAAGCCGGCCCTCAAATATGAAAACTCTGACATCTCCTATGTCCATTTTTTGTAGATCCATATCCTCCTCCTATGAGATCTTCTTTTTTATCGTCAAACGATTCTGGTTTCCCAGCCGCTCATATTTTACATCATCCATGAGTTGCTGAATGAGATAGCGGCCCACACCAAGATTTCCTTTCTTCGAAAGCAAAGCTCCACCCAGGACAGGCTTGCATCGATCCGGCATGGACCTTTGTGCATAATCTGTAAACGTGATCCCAAAAACACCCTCCTCCATGCCCATTTCAATATCGATAACACCATCGGTACGGTCCTCATAACCGTGATGGGCGATATTGGCAAAAACTTCATCAACGGATGTCAGGACGTCAGAAACTTGTTCCTGGCTCGCTTTAGCTTCCTTCAGAATGCGCTCCGCTTCATTGAAGATCACCCGCACGTTCTGCAATTGGCTGCTGACTCGCAACTTTGCCCCAAGACGTTGCGGTTCCTTAAGTTTAATGATCATAATTGTAATGTCGTCGGAAGACTCCGCAGTTCCCTGATGCCTGTTGATATCATCGACGATGAGTTTCATGATAGTATCGGCACTGTCTGATCTTGCATACCGGATCTTCGTTTTCAAACGCCGCAGCCCATATTCCTCAAAGCGGGCGTTTACTGATTCTGTCACTCCGTCTGTATAAAGAACAAGAAAATCTTCGGGGTCGTAGGAAATCTTTTTCTCTAAAAACGTCTCTCGTGGAAAAACGCCCAAGGGCTTGCCCGGCGTATGGAGAGAAATAATCTGACCGGTCCCAGCCTTGACCAGATACTGCGCGTAATGGCCGGCATTTGCATAGATGATCTCCTTATTCTGCGTGTCAAGAATGCAACAAAAGCAAGTTACAAACATTCCCGCTCTTGAATCGGCAAAAATGTGCTTATTGGACAGTTCCAGAATCTTTGCAGGACTATGGGTATGTGCGAAATGGACCCTGATTGTGCTGCGCGAAATAGCCATGAACAGACCGGCAGGAACGCCTTTCCCGGATACATCGGCAATGATTGCGCCATATTTCCCTTCATTGAGAGGAAGAAAGTCATAAAAATCTCCACCCACAATCTTTGCCGGAATGTTGCATGCGGCTATGTCCAGGCGGCTATCTACAAGAAATTCCCGGGGAAGAATATCTTGTTGCATTTGTGCCATGATTGCCAGTTCAGCCTCTATCTTCTGCTTGTTCTTAAATTCTTCTGTAAGTTGGGAATGTATATAGTTCTCCATTATCTGCTGGGCAACCATCTCCAAAAGTCGGAGGTCAAATTGCTGATAAGGCACTTTTTTCTTTCTCTCGGTCACACACAAATAAGCTACAATCTTGCCCTTGAGCTTCATGGGCACAGCCATGAAGGAATCGTTTCTATATCTTGCATGGGAACTGGCGGTAAAACGTTCGTCTTCATGAATATTAGTGCAAACTACACCGCATTCATGCCGCGTCATATACTCCAGCACATTTGCCGTTGCCGTAACCTTCCTGGCCCGAAGAACCTTAGGGGAAATTCCGGCGGATGCTCTGAAGACAAAAGAATCGCCTTCCCTCGTGATAATGGAGACTCGTTCGGACTGAAAAGCCTCACAGACGATGCGGATATTCTCTCGAAGAAGATCGTTGATAGTATCGCATTCATTGCTCGTCAAGCATAGGCGGTACAAGACGGATGTTTCATATGCCTTGTTTTCCATTTTCTGGTAAAGATTACACTGCTTGATTGCCAGAGCAGCAAATTCAGAAAAAGATTCGAGAGCCTCCAGATCAGATTTATCATAGCTGTCATGGCCGATTTTGTTCAGCACCTCAAGGACGCCGATAATATTTCCTTCGACAACAAGAGGAACACATATCAGGTTCCTGGTTGAAAACTTCGTCATTTTGTCGACATTATGGTAGATGCGGGGATCATTCTCCGCCTTGTGAACAATCATGCTTTGACCCGTGTTGGCTACGATTCCTGCAATGCCTTTATCAAGAGGAATCCTTTTCATCCTCAAGATTTCACCCTTTTCCCCTGTAGCGACATTAAAGTAAAGTTCCTTCGTTTCATGGTCGATCATCATAAGGGAACTGGCCTCGGATTTAATGAGCTTTTTGGCGCCATCCATGATGAGAGAAAGAGTTTCATAAAGATCGATGCTCGTATTGATCCGTTTCACTATCTCCATGAAGAACTTAAACTTGATAGGTCTTTTTGTATGCAAAAGAATTTCTCCGCAAAGGTATCACTAATTATAGTCAGAGAAGATAATTAACGAGGCAAATTAGCTGCCAGATAGTCAAGAGTTATCGGAAGATCCAGCTTAAGCCGTGGAATGAATTGGATTCCGATCTGAATGTGCTCAGTTTGACATTCATGGAGATGGCCAACGTGCTTGCGGTCAGCCGTCAGAAAATGCATGTGGAATCCGGGAAAATTGAGGGCACGAATGAACTTCGGTGTATAGAAGCCGGCCAGCACACCGTAAATGTTCTCATATTCGAAGGTGGGACGGTTCTTTTCGTCCTCCACAAGGGGCTGATAATTATTCTGTCTGGCAACAGACCAGACCTTTACCTGCTTGAAAAATCCTTCTACGCGTATGGCATAGAACATGTTATCTGACGGCAGCATACGGTTCAGAATGTCGTTAAATGCTTTATAGTCCAGATTTCCTTCAATTTCTTCCACTACAGAGGGATTGTAATGGGTTACGCATGCAAAGGGTGTCTGAATGTCATCGGCAACAGGATGTGTCTTTCCATCGGCATGTAGTTGATAGATAATATTGTCGAGCATAACCATCTCGCCATCCAGATTGTTGAATGTTCCCAAGCCAAAATTGCCATGATTTTTCAAGCTAGTCAGAGTCGTATTCTCTTCATAATAGCCTTTTAACATAGCGTTTACAGGTGCAGACAGATATACTGCATTAGTACTGCGCTCATCATTAAGGTATTGTTTCAATGCATTTTCGGTAAGTTGAGATACTGATAAGCCGGTTTTATCAGCCAGGCGCCGCAGATCCTCCATAAGATCAAGTTGAATTGAGACATTCAAATCTTTGAAATCCATTCCATAAATCGACATATTGTCCTCCGTAGAAGGATCTAAATAACTACCTAAATTAACAGATAAAGAATTGATGTGCTTTATATTTGTGAGATATGACAAATGTCTGGAGCTGCTGTCAATGTGGATTAATTTTCCATATTAGCTCACCCAAAAATCATTATTGCTATTTAATTAAAAAACAATATAATATTAAACAGTTTTATAACATAATAGTATTAAAATTCGCTCATATTAGAATTTTAAAGTCTAATTAGTCATTCCAATCAGTCAGAATCAATTTAAACTGTAAGGATGTTATCTATGACACATGACGTAGCTTCAGATAATATTGAGAATTATGAACAAAAAAAACAAATCACTCTTTCCGACCTGCTTGAACCACTACTGGAAGATTCCGTAAACAATCTCGTCCGATTGCACGGGGAGGGGCTGGTTTTAATTTCAACAAATGACATTATAGACGCACTCTGGAAAACTGGTAATGAGAATGATTTGACTGAGCCACAGAAAAGTATTCGCACACTTCAGCCGTCAATATTGAAAATGGTATCGTTGCTGACGGCTGAAAAAATGACTGATGAACAAAGAGGGGCGCTTAACTATATAGTTCGAGGAATGATGCTATACAAGACTCTGTATATCAAAGAACGTATGAAGAATAAAATTGCGGCCTTTGATCTTCTGCATAATCCAGATGTCAATTCTCTTCTTAAGCTGAATATAGCCGGGCACGGGTGAGAGAATTATGGTAGTGCTGACACTTATAGTTTATTCTTTTGAATTGACCTTGGCAATTCTGAAGGCTTTCAAGGATACCTTTATATCTAAACTATACAATTGAATACTTAGATAACTATTGAAGTATTAAATTTGGGAAATCATCCTCTTTAGCCAGGATGATTTCTATAAATAATTCTCTACTACTGCATCGGAAGCCGACTATCGCAACGCTTTACCGAATCGGAAAGGGTTATTACAATTCAACAGATGGAGAGATTCATATGACCGGGTCATCCGAAACTTATCAAAAACTTCTTGAAGAGAACGCATATTATAAGAAGATATTTCTGGAACTGGAGGAAAGTGAAAAAAGATTCAAGGCCGTAGCCGACTATGGAGTGGACTGGGAGAATTGGGTCGGACCTGATGGCAAACTGTTATGGATAAATCAGGCTGTATATCCTTTTACAGGTTATACTGTTGAAGAATGTATGGCAATGGACAATTTCCCTCAGCTTTTGATTGATGAGCAAGATTGGAAATGGCTGCAATCATATTTTAAACAGGCTGTGGAAGGGACGACGGGCAGGAACCTGGAGTTTCGCATTTCCTGCAAAAATGGTGATAAGAAATGGGCTGAAGTTTTTTGGCACCCTATCTTCGATGAAAACGGCGCCAGTCTTGGACACCGTTCCAGCATCCGGGACATCACCGAACGAAAAAAGATGGAAGAATCCCTCCGTCTTTCCAACGAAATTATGTCTAACATGTCGGAGGGAATCGTTTTGACGAGTGCTGGTGATCGTGCGATTATTTATGCCAACCCTAAATTTGAACAGATGTTTGGTTATGAGCCAGATGAGTTAAGAGGAAAGGACATTAGCGTCGTCAATGCCCCTCTGGACAAGTCGCCTGAAGCGATAGCCGATGAAATACAATCTGCAGTTCAACAGAATGGTGTGTGGAATGGTGAAGTTCGTAACAGGAAGAAAGATGGCACTCCGTTTTGGTGCTATGCCAATGTCTCCACTTTCAAACATTCCGTCCATGGTGATGTCTGGGTGAGTGTCCATACGGATATCACTGAACGCAAGCGAGTGGAGGAGGAGCTGCTGAGAGTTAGGAAACTAGAGTCCGTAGGAACACTGGCGGGAGGGATTGCCCATGACTTCAACAATTTTCTAGCTATATTTCAGGGATATCTAGAGTTGATCAAAATGAATATTACCGAGGAAAGTAATGCATATCATAGAGTTATAGCGGCGGAAAAATCCGTCCACCAAGCAACAGAATTGACGCAACGTCTCATAACCTTTGCCAAGGGAGGAGAACCGATAAGAAAGATCAATGACATTGGTGAGATATTGAAAGATACAATTCTCAAAAGTGTCGGATTGGCGTTTATCAAAAAAACATTTCACATCGATCCCGGTCTGTGGCTGCTGGAGATAGATGAAGGCCAAATAAGGCAAGTGATCAGAAATCTGGCGATGAATGCGGTTGAAGCCATGCCGGAAGGAGGAACACTGACAATCAGAGCTGAAAACAGGCAGGTGAAGATGGAAGACCGATTACCTATCAGTGAAGGGGATTATATCTGGATCTCCATAGAGGATACGGGAAAGGGCATCTGTGCTCATGAATTGCCGTTCATTTTTGACCCATACTATTCCACCAAGCAAAGGGGGACGGAAAAAGGCATGGGATTAGGTCTGTCTGTATGCCATTCTGTCATCAGCAAGCATGGAGGCTGCATCACCGTGGAATCGGTGGAAAACCAGGGCTGCAATTTTCAGATTTACATGCCGGCGGTGATGAGCAAAACGCTCCAATCATCTTCAGATGCAAGAGAAACTGTCAGGGAACGGATTTTGGTTATGGATGATGACCGTATGATCCGTGACATGCTCTCAGATCTGCTGACATCTCTTGGCTTTATCGTTGACACGGCAGAAGAAGGATTTGCAGCCATTGATCTGTACATAAAGGCCAAGGAATCCCGTAAGCCATATAAACTGATTCTTTTGGATCTGATCATACCGGGGGGAATAGGAGGAAAACAGACCATGGAGAGGCTGATTTCCATTGACCCGGAGGTCCGGGTGGCCATCATAAGCGGGTCTAATGACGATCCCATTATGAAGAATTACCGACAATACGGGTTTTGTGGAGTGCTGACTAAACCTTTTTCATTCACAGCTCTGCAAAATATTCTCAAGGATATCAATTAAACCGTCAGAAGGATCAACACTATGACTTGGATATTGATTTTTTTGTTTGCTGTATGAGGTTTGACCTTATGCACTTCTTTTCCCAGTGGTCAATAGGACCCTTTTGCTTGTCTTGGTCACCATATCTGTATTGCCTGCCCTCTCCATCATCAAGGCTTGCAATACTTTGTTCCGGAATGGATAATCGAGACGGTCACATATGTTATGTTTGGAGATTCAAAAGCCATTCTCGGTAATTCGATGGACATGACTTATCGTATCATTAAGTTAAATTTCTCCGGATTTGAGCGAAATATCTTAAGGGCCTCTTTGCCATTGAAACAGGTGGTTACTTCATATCCAAGAGAAAAGAGAATCCTCTCTCTTTCATATCGCTTCCTCATCTGCCTATTCATGCTCGGCATGTCGTCCATTTCATGGTCGGCGGAAGTGATGCCGCAAAAGACGATCGATGATCATCCATGGTCGGTCGATCTTCGTGCAAGAAGCATTTTCAAGAGCCATACATCATACGAATTCGGCAATCTCTTTGCGCCTTATCAGTCCCCCCTCAGCCGACTTGAGTTTCCGATGGATTCATGGTGGGCCGGAGTTGAAGCAAGACGAAGCTTCAAGAACAACCGCTTTTCCGCAGGCATTGAGGTGATGAGAAACATCAGCCGCGAAACAGGTGGCGTGATGAAGGATTCGGATTGGGATGATGAAAGAAATCCCAGCCAAAAAACGATTTACTCGGAATCCAATTGCCGCATGGAGCCGAGTTACAGTGTTCGTGCAGATTTGGATATGAGCATCGCCGATTGGCTCAGGCTCCCTGCCAGATTGGATTTAAGGCCTGTTATCGGTATGCGCTGGCAGCGCCTGACATTCATGACTCATGACGGATCACAGTCCGACGTGTCAATCGGTCAATTGGCGCTGCCCGGTGATCTGCTCCATTTTGAACAAGTATATTGGCACTATTTTTTGGGTCTGAAATCCTCATATGATCTGGGACGTCCATTCAAGCTCAAACGGCTCATTGTGACCACGCAACTGGACTGGGCTTATGTTGAAGGGAAAAACGAGGATCACCACCTGCTGCACGCCGGTAACCGCTTCACCTATGAAACGACATACGGCGATGCAGTGCACGGGGCTATCGGCATCAAGGCGGGCCTGACGGAGCGCGTCAACCTGGGCTTGGAGCTGGATTATCTGAGGATTAAGACCACCGGCACCCATCGATTGTCAAATGACTTATTTGGCATTAATGTGAGTTGGACAAATGGGGTCCAGGTATGGTCGGAGCAAACAAGCATTACGATGAGCTTGCAGTATATGTTTTAACAGCCTGACTATGCATGCTCAATATCTCCCAAAGCCAGGACAATAAGAAATGCAGCACATGCGAATCCCGCGCTTACATAAAAAAGGCTGGAAAATCCCGCCCCGGAGGCGATGAGCATGCCGCCGATATAGGGCATGATGAAATAACCTGCGTCAAGGGTAAACATGGCCATGTTGGTGTTAAGGTTCCGCAGGGCGGGCGGTGAAGCCGAGAAAAGCAGGGCGTTGAACATGGGCAGCATGACGCCGACGGCGAGGCCGTACAGGATGGCAAAGAGGCAAAGGACCGGGCGGGAGCCCGCATGGGGGAGAAACGCAAGACATAGGGCAACAATGATAATGCCCACAAGCAACAGCAGACGTTTACTATACCGGTCAAAGACATGACCGCCCGCGACGCGCATCGCGATGATGGCCGCCATGGAGAGGGTAAAGAAGATTCCCACATCACCCATGCCCGTTTCAAGGGCCAGGTCTTTGATGAAATAGAAGACGGTGGCATGGGTTAGGTAGATCAAAAGCCCCGTTCCCAAAAGCAGCACAACCGGGCGCTGCCGGAAGTTTTCCCGAATCTCCGGCAGGGTCGGCCGCCGCGTGGCTGTGTCATCCACATTTTCGAAAGATCGGCGGAAATGTCCGCGGAGAATCATGATCATAATCAGGGACAGGATGCTGAATGAGGAAACGCCCGCATATATGTCCGCTTCTGTGCGGACATAAGGCAATAGGGCCTCCGTCATGGGCGGTATCAGGGCATAGGGGATCATCGTGGCGATACTGATTATACTGAAACCCTGACCGCTTCTTTCCTTCGGGATGAAGTGGACCAGCAGAGTGATGGTCGAAACCGTCAGGAGGACGAATACGGCGCCATGAAAGATGCGCAGGCAGATCAGCGCCGGCACTGCACCGGCCCACAGATAGGCGCAGGAAACGGCTACCAGAAGTACGAGGGACACCGTCATCACAGTGAAGGCGTTTCGCAGGTGGATCCATGGAATAATGAACAGACGCAAAGCAAACGCTGCCATGGGTTCCAGTCCGACAAGGAATCCCCGCCAGACCACCGGAATATCGATGATCCCCAGGTAATGATAGAAGCTGTAAAAGACCGATACATTGCAGAAGGCCGCCACCATAATCAGGTTCAGGGCCAGAAATTCGAAGGAAAAGAGGGTGCGCGTCTGATTCATCACTGATCTTTCATTTTCAGGAAGTATGACATTTGAGCGGCTTGGAGGAGATCCATCTATGTCTTCAGGACCTTTTTCAATGCCTCGACAAAGGCCTCCATGGCATCCATGCGGGCCAGGGTGATACGAATATGGTTGGGATAGCGAAATCCCGTCATGGGGCGGATCATGATCCCCTCGTGCATGAGTTTCCGGTAGGCAAGTGTATCGCTTCCAGGCAGCTTGGCAATCAGGTAATTGCCTTCACCGGTGATAAGGGGAAGACCAATGGCCGTCAGTTCTTCCTTCAAAAATGATTTGGCTTGGCGGACAAGGTCCCGTGTGCGTGCGATATGGCCCGTATCGTCCTGAAGGCAGGCCAGGGCTGCCTCCTGGGCAATGGTGTTGACGGAGTAGACAACACAGGTCCGGCGAATCATATCAACAACATCCTTATTACCAACAAGATAGCCGATCCTGAGCCCGGCGATACCGTACATCTTGGAAAAGGTTCGGAAGATAACCACATTCGGGTAATCACGGAGAAACGTGACACCGTTGGGAAAATCGTCTGCTTCGACAAACTCGAAATAGGCCTCGTCAATGACAACGATCTGCCGGCCATCGACGGCATCGAGAACGGCCTTGAGGGTCTCCCTGGACCAATAGGTGCCCGTGGGGTTGTTAGGATTGCACACGAAGATTACTTTTGTGTGGTCATCGATGGCACTCAGCATGGCCCCG
Organism: uncultured Syntrophaceae bacterium; assembly: GCA_964645835.1. Taxonomy (GTDB): domain Bacteria; phylum Desulfobacterota; class Syntrophia; order Syntrophales; family UBA8958; genus CAZBME01. The sequence goes on along the minus strand of CAZYDG010000017.1, from coordinate 2,119 downwards.
TCGTCGAACCGCTCATCCCGCAGGGAAATGATCTTGGCCCCAATGCCCGAAAACGTCGCTACCCATTCATAGACGGCAAAGGTCTTGTCCGCGGTGACGATATTGTCACCCGGCTCACAAAAGGCCTTAATGACGAAGGTGATGACCTCGTTGGCGCCATTCCCGACAAGAACCTGGTCGGCGTGGATGCCGTGGAAGGCAGCGATTTCCTCCCGCAGATAATAGGAGTCGCCGCTGGGGTAGACAGCGCCCTGGGGGGGTGGAAACCGCCGGATCACCTCCTGGGCGCCTGGCGGCGGCCCGAGAGGGTTTTCGTTGTTGTTGAGACGGAACAGCCGGTCACAGCCATAGAGCTTCATCAGTTCCCGGTCGGGTTTACTTGGGATATAGGGTTCAAATTCCCGGACATATGCGGGAACAAGGCGTTCGAAATCAATGTTCATGGTATTGGAACACCACCATATCGCTTTGGCCGGCAAAAGGCAAGATCAGAGCTGGTTTAAATCCGTTATCCACCAGGATGGGCATGAGGACTGCATGCCAGGAGACGCCCATATCGAGCATGAATAAGATATTCCTGAGCGATTCCTCTTTCACGCAGGCTATATGCCGTTTCACGTTCTCATCCATGTCGGCGCCGGGCCAAAGGGGGCGAAGGATGACCTCCGACCGTAACCGTGTTACAGCTGCCGAAAAGATGGAAGCTCCCGACCTTGTTTCGCCGAAATCCTTGACCTCCCGGATCTCCCGGGCGAGATACAGCCGCTGGTATTCCTTGCTCAGGTAATCCCGGAGTGACCCATCGGCCCAAATCACGCAACCGGGGTCTTCGTGGAGAAGACGGTAGTATAAATGTCTGGCAACAGCGTTGCCGGAAGGCAGGTAATAGGAAAGCGTTCCCAAAGGCTCAAATTGCGATTGTATCTCTGCCGGGATGCCGCCCATGCTCAGGATGGCCATGGCCTTCGTCCGTGCCATTCCCGAGAGGCAAGCGGCAAGGAGGGATTCGAAGATGTCCGTCTTGTGTCTTGAATCAAATGCGTAAGGACCGATAATTTGCACAATCCGCTCCATCTGAAAACAGAGGAGTACTCCGCCTGCAATATCCCGCTTCGGCGTGATGGCAACCAAAGCCCGAATCTGTCCGACCGCCGCCATATCGGCCACCTTGCCAGGGTAACGCAGATAATCCGGCTGCAGGGGATCGTCATTCCGGACGGCCAGTGTTACAAAGCGTTTTAGCGTCTCAGTGTCGGGAGTCTCCACCGTGAAATCGCCCGCAGAGCCTGTCGGTAACGGAATGGTCTCCGTGACGGCGGGATAATCTTTATCCTTTTCAATGGCAAGGCATACCTGCTGAAATTTTTCAGATGTAATATGGAGCCGGTCGATCGTCCGGGAAGCGATTATGAGACCCATTTCAGCTATATTCTCTTCGCCTTTGCAGGTAGCGGTCATGTTGAGGGCACCCATGTTCAATTTCGAACCACTGAAACGAAACTCGACCCGGGCGTAGGAGACACCGTTTAAACAATTGATCTCCAGCGGCTCGCCCCGGCATACTTCACGGCTCAGGTGAACGAAGATTTCCTCCGTGGCCAGCCCCAGGCGAAGGGCGGCTTCTTTTTGCAGGCCGAAGGCAACCGCTGCCGATTCGACAAAAGGCGTAACGACCGGCAAGTAGATGGCGTCTGCAGGAAGGCGCAGGGTAAGTTTCTGCGGGGTGTCCGAATTCATGGCGTTAATCCTCTCAATGTAGATGGGCGTCTACCTAACAGGCTGTTGAAAAACGTCCATCTGATTCGTTGCGCTGCAAGCCTCGTCAATCGACGTACTTCTATGTACGACTCATTCCTCGACTTTGGCGCGCCTTGCATCTGGACATTTTTGAACAGCCTGCCAAAAATCGCGTTTTTCAATAACCTGTTGATGGTGACGATATAGGGTAAATCACTGTTTATGTCAATCTTGTCATGATCCGGCGAATTGCCTCAAATTAAATGTTACCGAAGGAGGTGAATAAAAAGGATCGTTGACTCATAATTCGATATTACCGAATACCGCCATTTCTATGGAGGTTGAATATGAGTCCGCAATCGAAAAAAGAATACACCGAAGC
>CAZYDG010000016.1:0-38967 GCA_964645835.1 uncultured Syntrophaceae bacterium | reverse complement strand
CCCATTCCTGCTAAGAAAGGCTATGGAAAAGAAACTCAAAACGATCTTCTCACACATCAAACCGGGGTAACTTTCTTTATGAGGCAACGTTACCTCTTGTCACTACACTTTCGGTAACATTTTAATCTGAGGCAACGGGCTTAATACATCACCAAATTTCAGTCACATCAAATGGTTGGAAGCGGGGCATTGGTCTTCCGGCTCAGGGGGTTTTTCCATCATTTCATCTGCAGATGACACAACTGATACGAGTTGGAAAAACGAACTTGGCGATCTCCCGAACAACTGTGCCCATAGAATCAGGACTGTCATTATAACCTTCATTGCGGATATTTACCTCCGGCATTATCCATCCAGTTCTTTAAATCCTTCAGCGCCCTTTCGGCGTAATATTGTCCGCGGAACTTTGCGGGTATTTTTTTATCCGGCGGTGTGAAAAGGCCGAAATTGACATTCATGGGCTGAAAGCCCGACTTTGCAGCTGTTGTGAGATGGTGCAGCAAGGCGCCGTGAGCAGTAGTCGGTGGTGGGGGGACAAAAGGGCGGCCGGAAAGAGCAGCAGAGACGCTAAGCCCCGCCATCAAGCCCATGGCGGCTGATTCGACATACCCTTCCACACCTGCGATCTGGCCCGCAAAATATATATGATCGTGTTCCTTGAGCCGCAGGTATGAAGAAAGCATGGCCGGGGCGTTGATGTAAGTGTTGCGGTGGATGCTGCCATATCTGGCAAATTCGGCATTTTCAAGGCCCGGTATCATCCGGAATATCCGGCGCTGTTCCGGCCACGTGAGTTTTGTCTGGAAGCCGACCATGTTGAAGAGTGTCCCATCCTTGTTTTCGCGGCGCAGTTGGACGACGGCGTAAGGTTGCCCGCCCGTTTTCGGATCAATAAGTCCTACTGGTTTCATAGGGCCGTAGGCAAGGGTTTTCATCCCCCGCTTGGCCATAACCTCGATGGGGAGGCAACCCTCGAAGAAGCGGGGTTTCTCGAAGGCCCGCAGGGGAACTTCCTCGCCCGTGACAACGGCTTGCCAAAATCGCGAGTACTCTTCTTCATTCATTGGGCAATTCAGATAGTCCCCTTCGCCTTCATCGTATCTCGATGACTGGAAGGCCCGGTTATAATCAATGGAATCGCCGTCTATAATGGGTGAGATGGCATCATAAAAATAGAGATAATCGTTTTGGGTCAGCCGGAGGATCTCCTGGGCCAGGGCGTCTGACGTAAGGGGGCCGCTGGCGATAATGACGGTTTCTTCGTTGGGGATGACGGTAATCTCTTCGCGGATAATGGACAAAAGATCGGTATAGGCGAGGAGCCGCCCTTCAATACCTTCCGAGAAGGCCATGCGGTCGACGGCCAGGGCGCGGCCGGCTGGGATGGCCGTCTCCGCTGCTACCCCCATGACGAGGGAGTCGAGAAGGCGCATCTCTTCCTTCAGAAGACCGACGGCGCTTTCCAACTGAGTCGACCGGAAAGAATTGCTGCACACCAGCTCTGCCAGATGAGCCGAATGGTGAGCAGGTGAAAAACGCCGGGGTTTCATCTCGCAAAGCGTCACGTTATGGCCCCGCTTCAACAGCTGCCAAGCCGCTTCACAGCCGGCCAAACCGCCGCCGATGATGAGGACGGGCTGGGGACCTGAAGATGTCTTCAAACCATGTCCTTCATCTTCATCATGTTTTTGCATTCCGGGTAACCGGTGCAGCCGAGAAATTGGCCGAAACGCCCATTCTTTATGGCCATGGGCTTTCCGCATTTGTCGCAGAGGGTATCTGTGATCTGCGGTTCGGGGGCGGCTACGGCATTGCCGTCTCCCTTTTTGATCTTCACGATATTCTTACAATTCGGGTAACCTGAACAGCTCAGAAAAGGACCGAACCGGCCACGTTTCATCACCATGGGTTTGCCGCATTTGTCGCAGACTACATCTGTTTTCACCACTTCTTCGGGTTTGACGGTCCCATCGGCCTGCTTTTTCAGGTTGATGATGTTCCGGCATTCAGGATAGCCGGAGCAGCCGAGGAAGGACCCGAAACGACCTTTCTTGACCAGCATGGGTTTCCCACACTTATCACAAACGGCATCGCTCTTCTCTTCCTTGAGTGGCCGTATGGCTCCGTCCTGATCCTGTGTCATATTGACGATGTTCTTGCAGTCCGGATAGCCGGAGCAGCCGAGAAATTGGCCGAAACGGCCTTTCTTGACGAGCATGGGTTTACCGCACTTTTCGCATATGATATCCGTTTCTGTTTGAACGGCTTCGGACTGTATGATGATCTGTCCGTCGGCTGAGCGGGTGAAATTCCTGGTGTATTTACAGGACGGGTAATTGGAACAGGCGAGAAATTCACCATTTTTCCCCAGTTTGATCACGACGGGGCTGCCGCATTTTTCGCATAGCTGGTCCGTGGCAATTCCTTCGCGCTTAACCTTGTTCATACCGCTCTCTGCTTTTTTCAACTCCTGAGAAAAGTCTTGATAGAATGCATTGAGGGTATCGAGACGCAACGTTTGCCCCTGCTCGATCTGGTCGAGCTTTGTTTCCATGGAGGCAGTGAATGCCGCGTCCAGGATCTTGGGGAAATTCTTGACGAGCAGTTCCGTAACGATGACGCCCATTTCCGTGGGATGGAATTTCTTTTCCACGAGGCGGACGTATTCCCGGTCCTGGATTGTGGAAAGAATCGTCGCATATGTACTTGGGCGGCCGATGCCCCTTTCCTCAAGTTCCCGAACCAGTGAAGATTCAGTGAAACGGGGCGGTGGCTGCGTGAATTTCTGTTCCGGCTTGAGGGATTGAAGGTGCAAGGCCTCGCCGGCAGTCACATCCGGCAGGATCTTGCCGAATTCATCGTCGTTGTCCGTTGTGTTTTCCTCTTTCCGCTCTTTATAAACGACGGTGAAACCGGGGAACTTCATGATCGAGCCTTGCGACCGAAATAGATAAGGACCGCAGGCCGCGTCGATAGTTGTCAGATCGAACAAAGCCGACGACATCTGGCTGGCGATGAAACGGTTCCAGATCAACTGGTAGAGCCGGAATTCATCAGATCCCAGAAAGGGTTTGATATCTGACGGTTTATATTTCAGTGATGATGGCCGAATGGCCTCATGGGCGTCCTGGGCGCTGCCGGAATTCTTGTACTGATGGGGCTTGGCCGGCAGATAGCGCGAGTCATAAATACCTTTAATATACTCCCTGGCCTCAAGGAGGGCCTCTTCGGCAACACGGACGGAATCGGTCCTCATATAGGTAATCAGACCGACAGAGCCTTCCTGACCCAGATCGATACCTTCATAAAGTTTCTGGGCGACACTCATGGTTTTTTTTGCGGAAAAGCTAAGCCACCTGGAGGCTTCCTGCTGAAGTTTACTCGTCGTGAAAGGTGGCTGTGGTGAGCGCCTCGATTCCTTTTTCTCTACCTTGGCGACAGTGAAAGGGTTCTGTTTAAGATAGGCAACAATTTGATCAGCCTGGGCCTGATTGCTGACTTTTGCCTTTTTGCCGTCGATCTTGAAGAGCTTGGATTCGAAGGGCGGAGGATTTTTCCCTTCCAGGACGGCTTGAAGGTTCCAGTATTCCTCGGGGACAAATTTGCGGATCTCGTCTTCACGGTCGCAGATAAGGCGCACGGCCACGGATTGTACCCGCCCCGCTGACAAGCCTCGTTTGACCCTATCCCACAACAGGGGGCTGATCTTGTAGCCCACGAGACGGTCCAGGATGCGCCGGGTCTGCTGTGCATCATATTTGTTCACGTCGAGTTCCCGGGGATGCTCGATGGCGTCCATTACCGTATGCTTCGTCAGATCGTTAAATAGGACGCGATGGATAGTCTTGCCCTTGCCGCCTACCTCTTCGGCGATATGCCAGGCGATGGCTTCTCCTTCCCGGTCGGGGTCAGGGGCAAGGTAGATGTGGTCGCATCCCCGGGCGGCCTTTTTCAAGTCGTCAATCGTCTTTTTCCGGGTGTCCATGATATTATAGGTAGGTTCGAAACCCTTATCGATATCGATACCTAGTTTACTCTTCGGCAAATCTTTGACATGGCCTTTGGTGGCCATTACATCGAAATCGGGGCCGAGAAACTTCTTGATGGTTTTAATTTTCGTCGGTGATTCGACGATGATCAGTGAATGAGACATGCTTTTCCTTCCTTATTTTCATACATTTCTCTGGCCTTGTGTTCACACATTTTGCCGGCCTTGCGTACGTAGGTTTTTCCGGCCGTCTGCCGTATAAGCCCTTGAAGTTCCAAGTTCAACAGGGTATTCAATACTTCAGGCGGTTTAAGCCCCGACGATTGTATAATGGAGTCTATATGAACTGGATTGTCAGATATGCTGTTGAAGATGGCTGATTCTGTCGTGTTCAAATTGATTTCGGGGCCATGGTCCTCATTGCCTTGATATCCGTTCGCTGAAAGTGTCAAATCCAGGCGGCCCTGCATCATCGGTGGCGATGGAATTACCCGTGGGGCCGAAATCTGGGGCAGGATTGCAGGGATAATATCATCAATCCCTTCGACAAGGGTTGCCCCGTCCCTGATCAGTTTATGGGTGCCATGCGAACCGGCCGAATCGATACTGCCGGGTACGGCAAAGACTTCCCGGCCTTGTTCGAGAGCGATTCTGGCCGTTATAAGCGAGCCGCTCTTGTCGGAGGCCTCCACGACAAGGACTCCCATGGAGATACCGCTGATGATGCGGTTCCGGGCGGGGAAGTTCGGTCCGTTGGGCGGCGTTCCCATGGGGTATTCGGAAACAAGGGCGCCGCTTTCCGGTATCGCCTCGTACAGTTTTTTATTTTCCGGCGGATAGATGATATCGATGCCGGAACCCAGCACGGCAATGGTCCTGCCCCGGACGGAGAGAGCGCCGTGATGGGCTGACGTGTCGATACCTCTGGCCATGCCGCTTACGATGGTAATGCCCTTGAGAGATAGTTCGCGGGAGAGTTTTTCCGTTGTAAATTTACCATAGGAACTTGCCCGCCGGGAGCCGACAACAGCCAAATATATATCATCGGGCATCAAGGTTCCCTTAATATAAAGAAATGCCGGGCAATCATAAATATATCTCAGAGATGGCGGAAAAAGAGGGTCATGGCATGTGACGACGTCAACACCATGTCTTGCCGCCCTGTCCAGTTCCTCTTCGACAAAGCCCCAGTCGCTGAACGATTTGATGCTCTGGGAGATCTTGGGGCCGATGCCCGGTACGGCGCTTAATATATGGCGAGGGGCCTCAAAGACCCTGGCCGGTGTGGCGAATACGTCCAGAAGGGCCTTGATGCCCAAGTTTCCCAAACCATCTACCCTTTTCAGGGCGATCCAATATTTTGTCGCCGTTTCATCTCGCATGATTATTGTAGGCAATTTAAGATTTTAGAAAAACGGAAGATATATCGGAAAAAATTGACCTGTCAAGGTGTAATTTTTATCACCAGTGTAGTTGCCTTCCGATAAAATATCGGTTAGAAGAGATAAAAATTATCAAGGATGGCATATGACATTCAAGAAAAGACTCTTTTATATGAGTCTTGTCTTAAGCTTGTTAGTGTATCTTTTCCCTGGATGGACGATAGGGCAGGGGACTGCCGGCAAAAATGGTGACGATGGCAATAATGGCATAAACGGATTCAATGGCGCAAAAAAAGAGGAGAGGCCTCAAGAGCCTAGAATCCATATCGATCCACCCCGATTGGATTTCGGGCTGGTACCGGCGGGCCAGCGTGCGACAAAACGAATCGAAATCACAAATCCGGGAAGAGGAATCCTGAAATGGCACGGATACGTTCCCAGAGAGAGCAGTTATGGAAACCGGATGGGCCATTATATCGGTTTGGCAAATGACGAAATAAAATCCAGCGGTACTTATAGAGTTCCCGGCATTTATCGAGAGATAATGGAGGTATCCGGCCGATGGTCGGAGTCTGACGGTTATCCTGTATTCGATGCAGGCAGCGTAATGAAATACCATTTTACGGGGACCGGGTTGCGTGTCTATTTCTGGAAAGAACCTGATGGCGGAAAGTATTCCGTTTATATCGAACAAAATTTTGTCGCCGAGATCGACGCCCAGGGACATAAGAAGGAAAGGTCCGATCTTTTAGTGGCTGATCGTCTTCCCATGGGACAACATACGCTGACTATCGTCGGTAAAGAGGGCAAGGCGACTCTGGAAGGGTTTCAAGTATTCGGAAACAAAGATGTTAGGGGCCCCCGAGGCTGGATTTCCCTCCTTCCCGCCATCGGCGATACGACACGGGAAATCGATTATGTGGCCATCGTTGTCAACACGCTGAAGATGAATCCGGGTGTGTACAGCGATTTTGTGAATTTTTCATCCAACGGCGGCAATATTTCTATACCTATCTCTGTAGAGATTCCCAATGAGATATCCCATAAGGTCATTGATGTATATCGATACTCATCGGGTAAAGATTACCTGTTTACATCGCATCCCCAGGCGGATTGGAACCTGATCTCATCCAGGGGATATGTGAAGGAAGGCATTGCTTTTCGCCTTTTTCCATATGGAACGCCGGGTACTTTAGAGTTCATGAGGTGGTTCAATCCTGCAACGGGGAGACATTACTATACACACAATCGCTACGAAGCCCAAAAGCTCGACAGGGCATATGTGTACGAAGGACCCATTGGTAACATCGCCACGATGAGACTTCGTGGGACGAGGGAACTATACAGGTGGGTTAATCCGTCATCGGGATCTTATTTCTATTCCATGGATTCTCGCGGGGACGGTATTCAGCGAAAAGGTTATCGCTTTGACGGAATTGCGGGCTATGTCCGCTGATAAAATCTTTGACACTGGATTCGGATTTTGGCTTGACAAACTTTTCCAAAGACGTTAAGGAGCTTCTTCGTTTGGGCATAAAGACAGGATGATGCGCCTGTAGCTCAGCTGGATAGAGCAACGGACTTCTAATCCGTGGGTCGAGAGTTCGAATCCCTCCAGGCGTACCAGATAAAAATGCATGGTGGGTGTAGCTCAAGTGGTTAGAGTGCCGGGTTGTGGCCCCGGAGGTTGAGGGTTCAAGTCCCTTCACTCACCCCATTTTTACTTAATGAAATCAAACAAAATTTCATTTTCCAGCGTAAAGATTTCAGGGTCAGTCCTGACCCTCCTTTTTCATTATAGCATCCGCGTTATTTCTGTTTGATGAATAGACCATCCTTGCATCCTCAGACTCAATTTTGAAGTATCTCTCAAAGGCTTTATTGGTCTTTGTCATCATGGCTCGTTGTATCTCTTCCGGGCTGTGAATGCTTCTTAATGCCCTAGCCGATGAGTGCTTAGTCCCTCCATAATGGTTCAACGCCTTCAATTCCTAAATTACCACATGCCTTTTTCCAATACTGATAGAAATGATTCTGGCCGAATATGCGCCCATCCTCATGCCTGAAAAACGGCATTTCTGGTAAGAGCGAAAGGGGAAACGATTTAAACAGTTCAACGTCTTCCGGTATTAAAGGGATTGCCTTGTATTCGGTCTTTGAATCAACCGCCTCAATATAAAGATAACAATTGACGGTGTCAATATTGCCTTCCTTTAACCGGTTATTTATCAACGTATAGGAAACCAGGTGTTTCTGCGTCTGATGCTTTGCGCTTCCTGTTTCAAGAAAAGTATCCGGTATTTATGGATGTCAAAGAACATTGTGCTGAATAGTTAAAAATATTTAACGGAATTGAAATAACACTGCAACAATAGGCAGGTATATGTCGCTTGTAAATATTTGGTAGACAAATAAACCACTAAAATGCGTTTAGCCAAAGATCGGATTTCGTCTTGATAGAACATACAATGATGGCATTGGCATCCGTGGTATTGGCGGGCCTGGTGGGAATTGGAGGCGGTATTATACTGGTTCCCCGGCTTCTCCTCCGACGGATTCAATTCCGGGCTATAACCTGACAAGAAGAACATGCGAACCGGGACCACTCAACACCAGATTGAACGGCGTAACATCGCCAATAACAGGAGCTGTCATGATCATCAAACAAAGAAAATTTCGTTTTGTCTCTTCGGCGCTCAAACCGGAAGCATTCGAAGTGATAAGCTTCGTTGGAAGCGAAGGTCTTTCAAAGCTCTATCGTTTTGAAATATTGCTTGTCTCTGACAAGCCCAACCTGGATCTGGAAAAAATCATCTACTCCAAGGCCACTCTCACGATTCTGCGTACTGCCGGGGATATTGATTTTCACGGGATTCTGATTTCCTTTGAGCAGCTACTGTCCGTAGGCGGGCAGAGTCGGTATCGGGCCATCCTGGCACCCTTCCTGTGGCGTTTGACAATGACGCACCACAATCAGGTTTTTCTTGCCCGAACCGTACCCCAGATCATCGAGTCTGTCCTCAAGGATGGCGGTTTGAGCAGACTGGATTACGAATTCCGGCTGTTAAAAGATTATCCGGAGCGTGAGTATGTCTGCATGTACAACGAAAGTCACTTTAGCTTTATCACCCGCTGGATGGAGCGGGAAGGAATTTACTTCTGTTTCGAGCAGAATGCTGACCGTGAAAAACTGATAATCATTGATAGCGCCTCTGTGCACCCGGTCATGAAGGAGAGCGATAAAATGACCTTCTCTCCTGTCTCTGGTCTTGATGAAAACACGCGAGAAGGGGTTATAAAAACAATTTCTTGCGTCCAGAAGGCGCTTCCGGCCTGGGTGATGCTGAAGGACTACAACTACAGCAATCCGTTGCTGGAGCTGTCTGCCGTGCATCAGGTCTCAGAGCGGGGCAGCGGTGATGTTTACATCTATGGCGAACATTTCAAGACCCCGGAGGAAGGGGCGTACCTTGCCAAACTCCGCGCCGAGGAGCTGAAATGCCGGGCCAAGGTCTTCCACGGTGAAAGTCTGATCCCTTACTTACGGCCAGGGTACACCTTTCTATTGACCGAACACTTCCGGGAGGATTTCAATGCCCGCTATCTTACCACCAACATCGAACACAATGGAAACCAGGCCTTTTACTTCAGTGCGGGACTGGGCCAGGACCTGTCAGAACGGGAAGAGATGCCCTATTACCGGAATTCCTTTTCGGCCATCCTTAGCGGCAGTCAGTTCCGCCCCGAGCGGGTTACAGAAAAACCACTCATCTCAGGTATGCTCAATGCCCATATTGACGCCGCAGGGAGTGGAAAATACGCCGAACTGGACGAACATGGCCGCTACAAGGTGCTCCTGCCTTTTGATCTTAGTGATAGGCCGGGGGGCAAGGCCTCCTCTCGGGTACGCATGGCCCAGCCATATGCCGGCAGCAACCATGGCATGCACTTCCCGCTACGCAAAGGGACAGAGGTGTTGCTCACTTTCATCGACGGCGATCCGGATCGGCCGATCATCTCCGCCGCGGTCACCAATCCCCTCACCCCCAGTCCGGTTACGAACAATAACCATACCAGCAACATCATCCGTTCATCGGCAGGCAACCGGATGGAAATGGAGGATGAGGAAGGATCAGAACGGGTAAGATTCTCGACGCCGCACATGAATACCTTCCTGCACTTGGGGGCGCCGTCGCTATTAAGGCAAGGTTCGCTCAGGGATGCATCCATAAACGAGGTTAATGATTCACACTTTACCTTGAGCACCGACGGCACCGGAATTATAAATACCGGAGAAAACATTACCGTCAAAACAGATGCCTTCATGGAGACCACGGTTGGAAACACAGCAACTCCGGCGATGACAGAAACCTTTTTTGACTGCAAAAGCTCAACATCAGAAGTCCGCACTCCCATTGCCGGCGACTATTACATGACAACCAGAGCCCGTCATGTACTTAATGCCGGGACAGATATGGTGATACAGGTGTCGGGCAATAATTCGGAAGTCATCAACGGGACAAAGAGCGTTCGTGTTAAGGATAAAGCATATGAAACTTATGAGAAAGATGTGAAAAAGTACTTCATGGCTGATCTGCGTCAGGAGGTCCAAGGTAATCATGGACAGATAGTAACGAAAGATTCTTGGTCACATGTCCACGGCGACAAATGGAGTAAAACGCTAGGGTGTAAGCATAGTGTGATGATAGGTGAACAATTTGATTTAAACATTGGAGCATTCAACGCTGTGTATTGCGCGGAGCGTCGCCAACTTAATCTTATAAACAACAATGTGATAAACGTTGGAGCTCTTATGAACATAATTTTAGGAGCTAGGTTTGATATTGAAGGCTCGGTGGCATTGAAGTCGGGTAAAACTAAAATTGAAAAGAGCAATTTCAAGGAGAGCAATTTTGAAGTCGATATTAATAAAAACGAATCTACTTTGTCCTCAAGTTGCGTATCTATATCTAGAAATGATCTGCTTCTATATTCGTAGTGTAGATAATTAGTGTATTGGTTACTAAATAGCGCTAATTCGCACATTTAGTGCCACCGACTCAGGCTAATGTTAATTAACCCAACCATTTGAAATGGTTGGGTTTGCATAAGAACTCACAACAAGGCAGGTTCTCTGTGAAAATTATTAAACCACAGAAATTAAGCATACAGTTCAAGATCTATGAGGAGGGAGGAAGGTGTTTCTTTTTCCCTGCGATTTTCATGCTGTTCCCATTCGACACACCTGCCGCTATCCGCTCCGAAGTCGCCCTGTGGAAACTCGTGGCCGAAAAGCTTGGCAAGGACGTCATCCTGGACATGGGAATGCCGAAGGTGCAAGGCGAGGCTCTTGTCAGCGGCGCTTGTCATACCCCGTACGGAACACCGCAGCGGGCATGTTCCGTCGCCATGCGGATCGGGGAGGTCAATAAAACGCTCAGTGTCCTGGGCAACCGCTACTGGAACTCACTGGGGGGGATTTCCCAACCGGAGCAGTTTACGACCATGCCCTTGACTTGGCAATACTCCTTTGGCGGCAGCGGCTACGAGCTGAATCCCCACGGCAAGGGATATGGTCCTATAATGGGGGAAAACGGTAATGTGGTTTATCCGTTGCCCAATATTCAGTATCCGAGAGAGATGATCGGATCAACCGGTGAGCGGCCAATACCGGCCGGCTTCGCTCCCCTCGATATTACCTGGCCGCAGCGGTCCTGCAAGGTCGGTACTTACGGTAAGGAGTGGCTGGAAACCCAATTTCCTGGTTACGCCGCGGATATGGATCCGATTTTTTTCAACACCGCTCAGGAAGACCAGTGGCTGAACGGGTTTTTCACCGGCGATGAGGCCTTTTCCCTGGAACACATGCATCCGGAGCAACCGCTCCTTGCAGGGCAGCTCCCCTCCCTGACTGCACGCTGCTTCATCCGGCGTGTGACGGATGAACCGGGATCACTGGAAGAAATCGCCATGCGTCTGGAAACAGTCCACTTCTTGCCGGAGGCCAAACAGGGGATACTGATTTTTCGCGGGGGGACCGAAATTGCCACGGATGACGCCGATGAAATCTCCCTCGTTGTGGCCGCCGCCGAAAAGAAGGGTGAACCGAAGGCCTCCGAGCATTATCGAGAAGTTGTCACCAAGCGGCTCGACAGGGAAATGGGAGCGGTGCATTCCCTGTGCGACAGCGACCTGCTGCACATTCTTCCCGAAATGGCGGGCACAGACACATCGGATGAGATTACGGGAATGGAACGTCTGCTTACCAAAGAAGATCTGCTCCGTAAAAACATGCGGGTGGGGATAGAAAAAAAACTGTCCGAGGCCCGTGAACATATCTCCAGGTTGGGGATCAACCCCAATGATCACCTGCCGGTGGTCTTGCCCCCCGACCCGGAACCGGTCAATATGGAAAAACTGGATGTCAAGCTTCTTGAACTTGAGGAAATAACGAAAAAAGCCAGGGCGGACGCAGTGTTGAAGCAGGCAGAGGCGGAGCGGATGCTAAAGGATCTTTGTGCAAATCAAGGGCTCGACTACGAGCAGCTCCTTGCGGAAGCCAAAACACAGCGGGGCGGACGGCCAAAATTCTCTGCCGACCAACAGTTGAAACAAATCAAAGACTTGCAGGTGCAGTTGCACGATCTGGACAAATCCAGCCCGGAACTTGACAGAATGATCGCCGATCCGGGTTTTGAACGGAAGCTGCGCATGGCGGAGGAGAAAATACAGGAGGTATACCGCAAATATGCTCAGCATTTTCCTCCCTCTCCGGTGTCGTCTCCCGAAGATGCCCGGCGGCTTCGGGAGATGGTCTTAGCGGGATTTGAAACCGGGAGCGGATTTGCGGGAGCTGACCTGAGCGGTGCCGACCTGTCTGGGCTTTCGCTAACAAAGGTTGATTTCCGCGACGCCATCCTGGAAGGCGTCAATTTTGAGGGCTCTGACCTGACCGGCGCCGACTTTACGAATGCCGTCCTCGCTGGAGCGAACCTGACCAGAGTAAAAGGTAGGTCCGCGAAGTTTAGCGGGGCGAACATCGGCCGTGCCATTCTGAAAGACGCCGACCTAAGCGGCGGACTTGACATGCGTGGTGTGGTACTCGCCAAATCTGACCTAACCGGGGCGCGGTTCAACGACGCGGACCTGACCGAGGCTGATCTGTCTGAATGCATTTTCCTCAATACCGATCTCTCTGGGATAACCGCTCCCCAGCTTATTTTCATCTCATCGGACCTCAAAGGCCTGTGTAGTGCCGGTGCAGATCTCAGCGAGGGAATTTTCATCGAAACCGATGTGGGAGGGGTCGATTTCAGCGAAGCAAAGCTGTCCAAAGCGGTCTTCGTGAGCGCAAAGGGAGAAGGGACCTCTTTTAAGGGGGCTGACCTGGAAAACCTGCGTGTCGTCAAAGAATCGACCTTTGCCGGGGCGGATTTCCGGGAGGCCAAGCTGGATCGGGCTAACCTGCGGGGGACGAATCTGGCAGCCTGCTCCTTTGAGAGGGCAAGCCTAAACCATGCCGACCTCAGCCAGTGTGTCCTCCGGAACGGGAACCTGCGTCAGGCCTTAGCCAGGGGGACAAGATTCGAGAAGACCGACCTGACTGGAGTCGATCTCGTTGCCATCGATCTCATGCAGGGTTCCCTGCGCAAGGCACAGTTTCATGGCGCCGATTTTCGCGGCGCTAACCTATATGAGGTTGATTTTGAAAAGGCAAAGGGGGACCGGTGTACCGATTTCCGGCAGGCCAACCTGAAAAAGACGCGGATAATTGCCTGGAAACCAACAAAAATTGGCCAATGAGACGCAGGAAAGGGGCTTATGGAGCAGGAGATATTTGCCGATGGGATCGGCAGCATCGTATTTAAAGGGGGTGTGATGCGGATAGACCTGATGAGCATGACTACGGGACAACGGGACAATAACGACAAGCCGCAGTTGGTGTTCCGGCAGCGGATCGTCATGTCGGTAAAAGGATTTCTCGATTCATATAAAATGTTCCAGGAAATCATCGGAAAAATGGAGCAGTCCGGCTTGATTGCCTGTCAAGCTGCTGGAAGCGGAGATGAATTAATTGACAGTCTTGGGGGCGGGGAGTCACCAGCGACCGGCGGTGCCGAAATCCGAAAAACACCATGAACAAGGCTGAATTGATTAACCTCATCAAGAGCGGCGAGGTGATTTCGAAGTATGACCTTTCCGGCATGGACCTTTCCGGCGTCGATCTATCTGGCGGTGTGTTCGAGGAAGTCGTATTCCGTGATGCCAACCTCCTTGATGCGTCCCTCAAGGAATCGATTTTTGTCCGACCCGATTTCTCCGGCGCGGAGATGAGCGGCGTCAATCTGCATCATACGGTAATTGATAACGGAGTGTTGCGGGGCGTCCGTATGAACGACGCCTATCTTGTCTTTGCTACTTTCAATGAACCTGATTTTTCCGGCGCCTCCCTGCAGGGGGCGGATCTGACTATAGCTAACTTGGTGAAGCCGAATCTGGAGCATGCCGACCTGTCGCGGACACTGCTGGACCGCACCAGCATTCTGGAGGGAGCGACTCGGGGGATGAAATTGTGTGAGGCCCTGCTGAAAAATACGGTGCTCATGAAAGCTGATCTGACTGCATCTGATTTGCAGGGAGCTTCTTTCCAGGCTGCGGTCCTTCTGGAAACCGATTTTTCAGGGAAAGAACTGAGGGGGATTCGCCTACCGCTTTCTCAGTTGATGAAGGCGAATCTGACCGGGTGCGATCTGCGAGAGGCCGACCTGACCCAATGCAATTTCAAGGATGCTGACCTTTCCAAAGCGCAGCTGGATGGCTCCCGGGCGGGAAATGCACTGTTCATCGGCACTATCATGACCGGAGCGAGCCTGAGAGGCGCTTATCTATATCAATCCCTTTTCCCGGAGGCCCATATGTCTCTCGCCGACTTTTCCCACGCCAACATGCAGCAGTGCATCATGAACGATGCTAACTGTCGCGGCGCCGTCTTTACAGGGGCGGATCTGGCCTATGCGGATCTCTCGCGGTCCGACCTGACTGGTGTCGACCTTTCCGGGGCCCATCTTTTCCGCACTAAGCTACATCGTATCAAGGAGGAAGGGATCATCTGGAAGGGAGCAAACCGGGCCGCGACTCTGGGATACGATGCCGATCTGGCCGAGGCGGAACAGTGGCAGGTGCATTTGTAGTTTCGGGGACATAAATATCAGAAGAGGAATTAATGCGAAGCAAAAGAGGAAACATTCAAACGAAAAATTTAGCTGTTTGTCATAAAAGAGAGGAATTGTGTCAGGATTATGGAACCGTCGTCGCCAGCAAGAAAGACCGACTGCTAGTCAGGAATGATATGGGCGTTTATCGTGCCCGACGGGCGGTAAGCTGTCTCGTCGATCCGGTTATTGGAGACTTGGTGCTCTTCTGCACAGCAGATCATGGCAGCGGTTATATCCTTGCTGTCCTCGAGCGCAAGGAAGGAGTTGCCGCTACCGTTTCCTTTGCCGGAGACCTGAATCTCCGTCTGGATGGCGGCGGCTTGGGACTTGACATCCGGGATGGAGTTGCAATAACCTCTCCCCACAAAATATCCATGATTTCTGCGGCGCTCGATATCCAGACCGTCACCGCTGATTTTACCATTCAGCAGACCTTGCTTACGGGCAATATTTTTCAGGCTTCCCTCAAGAAGGTAAAGCTTTTTGCCGGCTGCTTGGATTCCCTCCTTGATCGTGTGCACCAGAGAGTGAAGCGTTCCTATCGTTTTGTCGAGGAAACGGACTCGGTACGGGCGGAAAATATCGACCATCGAGCGGAAAAGCTGCTCAATCTGCGTGGGAAAAATGCCGTAATCAATGCCCGGGAGCTTGTCAAACTGGACGGGGAACAGATCCACGTCGGATAGGAGGAAGGACACTTATGTTTGCCAATACACAAATGGGAGGGATGGCCATGGGATTCCCGGATGTCTGCCTGACGCCGACGCCGGCGGGACCGATCCCGGTTCCCTATCCCAATATAGCTACCCAGATGATGGGTGTACAGGCGGTATACAATGTGCTTTTTAGTTGTGCTCCGGTCCACAACATGAGCACCCTTGTGCCCCTGACTAACGGTGATAACGCCGGGCTCAACACCGGGATGGCCTCCGGTACGGTGATGGGGCCGAAAAGGAACCTTACTGCCGCTTTTACCTGCCTGATCGGCGGAATGCCAGTTACCAGAGTGACCAGTATATCATTGCAGAACAACACCAACTGTTCCGGGGCGAATTTGGTACCGAGCCAGTTCAAGGTTTTGATTCTTGCACCGTGACCCCGGTGATTCATGGCATTTGAAACATACAGCGGCCTGCGGCTTACCTGTCAGCAGTAATAGCTTCCGTACCTCCACCATTCTTTATACAGTAGGGCTTTACATAAGATAAAGCCTTACACCATGTACATTCAACTTCCATAATATTTCTCCTTGACATTGAAACCAATGTCGGCTAAATGATGCGCCTCTTAACGGAGAGGGGCATTATAGGGTCAGGAGAACTGACGCTTAATGATTCCGGCGGGATAGGGTGACAATAGAGGGGTCAAGTCCCTTCATTCACCCCATTTCAAACGACAAAATGTGCGCCCGTAGCTCAGTTGGATAGAGTCGCAGACTTCGAATCTGTTGGTCGTACGTTCGAGTCGTACCGGGCGCACCAATTATAAAGAAGATATAGCAATAAGAGATAGGGCCCTTAGCTCAGCCGGTAGAGCAACTGACTCTTAATCAGTAGGTTGTCGGTTCGATCCCGACAGGGCTCACCAAAACATAAGGCGTATCGCGTAGTTAGCGAGACGCCTTTTTTGTTTGTGGTCATGGATTGCCTTATCCATTGATGCTCAAAGGCATGGACAAGCATGTGTGATTTAATGTTTAATATGCGAGTAAATTTGGGTGCGTTTTTTTGGCAATCGATTCGGGATTTGCCAAAACTATTCAGGAAGATACCGGATGGGATAATAATCAAAACGGGATTTTTTAGTTTTGCGACTAAAATGTTGATAACCTTGACCATGTCATTTGTTACTTAATTTGCGACTAAATGATTATAAATAAAATAATTCAATAAGATAATATGGTTATCAACATGTGGATAACTAAAATTCTCCTCACTCCAAATATCCGAAATATTTATCACAAAAAATAAGGAAATAACGGTCATATGTAACCCTATTTCCGCTTAAGACCCTTTTTGACAAAAATATTAGTTTGTACTAATGATCATTTTGATCAAATTTGATAGCAGATTTTTTTTTCAACTTTTCGACAAATTTTTCTTTATCGTTATCTAATGCATAAGAGTCAATTAGATCAATATAATATTTATACATATCATGAGATAGTTCAGTATCTTCCCTTTTTAACTCAAATATTTTTTGATCTATATCAATTCCTTTTTCAAAACGGCCTTTCTTCAAATGAAAGATCGTTGAAAGCCGCCGGACACTTTTTTCAAGATACTTGTTTGAACACAATTCATGATTATTTTTGAATTTATTAAGTAATAAACCAATTATTTCAAGGGCTTGATGATCAGGCAAGGCGCGAAGTATTTTAATAATTGAAAATTCATCTTCCGACATCGCATATTCAGGAATTACACCTGCATCACGATAACTATTTAATATTCTTTCTGTATCAGATAAGATTTCGTGGGATATTTTTTTATTATGTTCATCCGGATTCTTGATACCTATGCCGGTTAATAACCATTCTGGACTTATAGAAAATCGCTTATAAACCCGCTCTAAATAATCTGCATCTGGGAGCCTCTCGCCTCTTTCATACCGTGCGACAGTATTTGTATGTACTGATAATGTATCAGCAAATTCACGTTGAGTCATTTTTCCGCGAATATTCTTTAGTCTCTTACTAATCGACATAGCAAAACACCCAAATGGGTTTATTTTTTTCTTGACAGTAAACCCAATTGGGTTTATGTATATTTCACCATGAAGCAATTGCCGACTCAAAAAAAACCAGACGTAACCTGGGAATGGATCAAGCACCGCCTGGGCCTACAGGGTATTACCTTTGGCGACCTGGGCAGAATGTACGGGAAGCACAAAGGTAACTTCTTACGAGTCAAAGCAAACGTCAGCCCAAAATACGAACGCATCATTGCCGATCATGTCGGCCTGGAACCCTGGGATCTATGGCCGGATCGTTACGATGAAAACCACCAGCCTAAATGTATTTGTGTTCGTTACAACCGTGCTGAATTTGAGAAAATTCATAGCAGATGGAAACACAAAAAATCAATGGATATTACGGAGGGAGGTAATAACCATGAAGCGCCAGCTTGACGACCGTCAATTGACAATGAATTTCGATACCCTCTTCGAGATTCCTACACCAGTAGACCCAACGGCGGGGAGCATGGACTATGGCCTTGAACTTCGCCACCTCATTTCTGAAACTCTTAAAAATTGTAAAAAAGACCGCTTTGCTATTGCCGGTGAAATGTCCCGTCTGACGGGCCGTGAAATCACCAAAAGTATGCTTGATTCGTGGAGCGCAGAATCACGCACGGAATGGCGCTTTCCTTTTGAATTTGCCACAGCTTTCGAGGTTGCAACCGGCACTTATATTTTAACCGAGTTCCTTGCCCGCCGTCGCGGCCTTAAAGTTTATGGCGGCAAGGCCATTTATGCCGCTGAAATAGGAAATCTGGAAACGCAAAAAGCAGAAATAAACAATAAGATTAAGTTATTAAAACAGCATCTCGACTCGAAGCACTAACAGAAAACGGGAAAAAAGGCGGTCTATCATGAATGAAAAAGAGATCCTCACTATTCTAGAACCGATCCTGCTGCGTCTCAGCCGAGTTGAAGAGGATGTTGCTCGCATCTCCCTAGTAAAATCGATCAAACGCCGTCCAAAATGTTGTTTAAGTCAACGCTTGCGGGGTGGCTTAACGGATCCGGACATCCGGGATGCTATCATGCGACTAAAGGCTGAAGGAAAGCGATACAAAGATATCGATGCCTATATTCGTGACAATTGGCCGGGGCAGCCGGAAAAACATGTGTCAAAATCTGCCATACACCGTTTTTTTCAGTCCGCCATAGCTGGACGTTTGCGCGAATATGGGATTGATCCGCCGATTATATAGAAAATGGAAGCTTCCTCTGAACATATAACGCCCTTATATCATACCGATGCACGGCAGATGGCCGGGTACGTGGCCGCCATTAACTACCTGGATGACATACGGCGCGGAGAGGAAGTAAAGCGCATGGCGAAGGAACAGGGCCTTGCCAAATTTGCGGAACTTCCAGAGGCCCGAAAACGAGAGGCAGAGGCCCGCTATGAGATACTAGCCGGTGCTTATGACTTTATAGAAGCAGGAAGATTCAGGAAAGACGAAGGCATACGCCTGTTTAGTCTCCAATATAATGCCGGGAATATTGAACTTCCCGATTGGGTAAACGATGCCCTGAAGGGGATGAGAAAACTTGATCGATCGACCCTATACCGATGGGAAAAGCGCTACAATGAAAAGGGGCTTTTCGGCCT
Organism: uncultured Syntrophaceae bacterium; assembly: GCA_964645835.1. GTDB lineage: Bacteria > Desulfobacterota > Syntrophia > Syntrophales > UBA8958 > CAZBME01. Next base: position 20,040 of record CAZYDG010000016.1, on the reverse strand, counting down.
TGCGGGTACCTACGGCTGCCATCGGGATGGTGTTACACAACTGACGGATTCACAAAAGGATTTTGTCAAGGCCATGATTGCAAACCATCCAGATGTTCTTATCCCCAAGATCATGGCCGGTCTTAATGCGCGGTTTATCCCACAAGGGCTTACTATCCCGGCTTCACCCGTGGTTTCACGCTTTGTTAGAAAATATCGTAAAGATAACGCCAGCCTGCTCCTAGCAATGAAGAACCCCGATGAATGGAGATCCCGGCATCAATTTGCCGTTGGCAGTTGTTCAGAAAATATTTTGCGCCTGAATCAATTGTGGGAAGCCGACGCAACGCCAGCCGATATCATGCTAACGGAAGGGCGTCATACTGCAATCGCGGTGATTGATGTTTGGTCCCGCCGCCCTAAGCTTTTTATCATACCAACGTCAAAGGCTCAGGCAATAGCTACTCTAATCAGACGATGCCTCCTTGACTGGGGCGTCCCGGAAGTTCTCAGGACTGACAACGGGAAGGATTTTACCGCAGGCCACATGAAACGGGTGCTTGATGCCTTGGAAATTGAACAAGATCTTTGCCCGCCATTCACGCCGGAAGCAAAACCCCATGTAGAACGCTTCATACAAACATTTTCGTACGGAATTGTAGAGCTCCTACCCGGTTATATCGGTCATAATGTGGCGGAACGCAAGGCCATTGAGAACCGTAAAAGCTTTGCCGCCCGTCTTATGAAAAAGGGTGAAATCATTGATGTAAAGCTGTCAGCCATTGAATTTCAGGAAATTTGTGACCGATGGATAAACGCAATTTACATGAATGACCCCCACAGCGGTCTTGATGGTATGACGCCGGCGTTAAAAGTACGGTCCTGGACAGAGCCCGTTCGTAACATTGCCGACGTTCGCGCCCTGGACATACTCCTTGCCCCTGCCCCCAAAGATGGCGGATGGAGAACCATTGTCAAGAAAGGCGTAGAGGTGAACCGGCGCCACTATTTCAGCATGGAAATGGCTGGTTATGAGGGAAAACGGGTTCAAGCACTATTGGATCACACCGATTTAGGGCGAATTTACTGCTTTTTGGAATCCGGGGAATTCCTTTGCACGGGGCTTTGTCCCGATTGGTACGGAATCAGCGCCCAGGATGAGGCAGCCCATATAAAGCATAAGCAAAAACAAATCGTTGCCGAATATCGCAAGGAATTAAAGTTATTGGCGAAAGAACATCGTATTGAGACCTTACCCGAGGAAATTCTCGCTTATCGGGAAAGCCTCATGGAGAACATTAGGGAACTTCCGAAGGAAACAACAGAGCATACAACGCCCGCCCTTATGGAAGCGGCCCTTGCCGTGGCGGATCGAGACGGGGAAAAGAATCGGGCCGCGCTTGCGGGGACTTTGGATCTACCACCCGAGGTTATCGCTTTCGAGGAAGAACAGAAGAAGGTTGTCAGCATTCAAGAGAAGCGCCGGGAACGAAAGTTGTTCGCGGATAATGAGGAAATATATTTCTGGATTTTTGATCAGATCAAGGCAGGGAAGGCCACATCCGCGCATAGGCTATGGAAAAAAGAGTATGAGGACTGGCAAGACAGATCCTTACGCGGCAAGAAAAGTATTTTTCAAAGCACTATTTCTATTGAAGAATTGCTCGGCCAAGGCGATGAAGATAAGTCATTCGGAGGGAAATGATCGATGAAGCATACGCTTGCACAGACAAAGAATGTCAGAAAATTCATATCGGCAGTAAACCAGCTCAGAAGCCGCCCTGTTGGAACTGAAGGAATGGGCCTGCTTTGAGGTGAACCGGGAGAGGGGAAAAGCACCGTCGTGGCCTATGCGAATAATCAGACAGACGGGGTTTACTTGAGGGCGAACCGGGGATGGACCATGACAAGTTTGCTTGAAGCTTTGATCCGTGAGCTTGACGGTGTTCCCATGCGCCGCCGATCTGTCATGATCGATTGGATAACCGTAAAATTGGCCGAAAAAGAGCGGGTTATCTTCATTGATGAGGCGGATTACCTGCTTAAACAAGATGATATGTTGGATGTTATGCGTGACATCTATGATCTTACAGGTTCCCCGGTAATTCTTATCGGAATGGAGGAAATAGCCCGAAAAATTCAGCAAAACGGGCGTTTCGCCCGCCGTATTACACAATGGCTTGAGTTTCAGGGAATCGATCTGGACGATGCCCGAATCACTGCAGATTCGCTGTGTGATGTATCCTTGGCGGATGATCTTGTAGAACACCTACACAAGGAGAGCCGGGCCAACATAGGCCGTATGGTTATCGGCCTTTCCAGGATCGAGAGTTTTGGAAAGACGAATGGATTGTCTTTGGTTTCCCTAAGCGAATGGGGTGACCGACCTTTGTTCTATGACCAGCCGGTGTTCCGGCGGCAGCGGGGGCGATAGTGATGCCAGGTCAAAAAGGTATGCCAAGATCCACCAAAAAGGTCACCTTTCGTCAAAAAATGTGGCAGACGATGAGGATCAAACGCCGGGGATTTACCATCCCTGACTTGATTATTACCGTGCCGGGCACAACGCCGACAAATGCCATGAAACTCATTCATCGGTTACTTGCTCATGGCATTATTACAGAAGTTGGAACGTATATCGGCGGGCGAAGCGGCGAATACAAGGGGTTTCGCCTTCGCAACGACGTGGGGCCGAAACTGCCCGAAACATGCCCATATTGCAAGAAAAGAATGACGGCCGATGGCTGTGGAGGAATAATTCCATGAAGTTGGATAAAATCGGCAAAAAGGAGATTCAGATCATTCATATCGCCAAAAGCCAACTTATGATGAATGACGAAGAATATCGGAAACTTCTTAAATCGTTTGGCGTATCCACCTCAAAGGATTTGTCTACCTCTCAATATGGAGCACTTTTACTTAAATTCCAGGCGGAAGGATTTATTTTAACCAGCAAAAAGAAAGAGCCGTACGGAAACTATATGAATTTACCGTGGGACAAAAAGCCTTTAATGAAGAAAATAGAAGCATTGCTGGCCACAATGAAATTAAGCGGGATGTATGCAGATGGCATAGCCAAGCATATGTTCAAGATCGATTCTGTTTCATGGTGCACACCGGTGCAACTACATAAGATCGTAGCGGCGCTTGAATATAAAAAACGTAAAGTTATTGATTGCAAACAACAAATTAACTAAGGAGGTTAACACAATGGAGGAAAGGGAAGAAAGAATACCGTTTCAGACAGGCGACTTGATTGAAGACATGTTGTCGTACGCCAGGAAGCTGAATGCCTTGGGGGAGGCTTTCGCGACGATGTTTTGGATCCAGAATTGCAAAAATGTCGGTGCAGAAGGATTTGCACGATTTGGGGAAGAATTAGGCTATATTATTCAGGATTATTCACAGGGACTTGAGATTATGATTGATAATGCAAAACTTTCATTTATCGACAGAAACGATGACAGGGTGTTTCCCCTGGGCCGATTTCAAGAGGTTTTAGATTTCATTGGCAAAACACGCCGACCTGAAGACATTGTCGCCGTCAATCATCACTTGAATGAACTGGATTCTTTTATCGAAGATACGATGGTACCCGCCATTAGATTAAAAACATCCTTTGAAAGCCTCCGTAAGGAGATCATGGGCAATAAGAAAACCGCCCCTGAAGCTGTAGTCGCAGCCGCAGGGGCGTAAGGATACGATTAGATAGGAGCCTAATCAAGTGAAACAGTTATCAGGAGTATAATCAAAAATCAAGGCCCTGGATAGGCATCGGCCACCGAAAAGCAGGTATCCCAACCTGCCTGCCAGGGCGCTTTTAAAGATATGGGAACAACCATAGGGGTGGTTGACGCGGATCCGCGCGGCCCCCCTTTTTTAATTTGGAGGATGATATGAGTGAAGACAAAGAGAAGTATAAGGAATTACTGGAAGAAACATTGAATCTCTATAACATTCCGCCGTGTTTTGTGCTTGCTTGGCGGTATGACGTGCCGACTGATTCAATGGTAGTTGTTACACATGGCGGGAAGAAGATTAAGCACAAAATTGGCGCTCAGGCAACGTGTACACTTACGGAAACGGAGATTTCAGGTTTTCTCCCCCAAAAGGAGATGTTCTGGAATGAAAAGCTGAATGGACGGGTCAGCATTGATGAGCTGATAAATAAATAAACAATTCTGAACGGAGGTCGGAAATGAATAATATTCACGATAAACCAATATGGGAAAATAAGATTGCCAAGGTAAGCGCTTTGCTGGGGCAAATTGCAACGGAGTCTGAATCACATAACATCGCTGTCGGTCTCAGCCCTGTTGAAAAAGTGCGGGCGGCAATGGCGAAGATGTTTGATAAGACGGCAATCGTGGACGGTAATGTCCCAGCTTTCAGCGGATTGCGAGAAGCCTATATCTGCATGACAGGAGATCTGGAATTTCAAGGCCGTTATTATCCTCAAAAAATATTAAAAGAGCTTCGTTCAGCCCAGGATTTCAATTCAGGATCGTTCGCTTACGCCCTGGGCAATGCCATGAACATGTATATTTCAAAGATTTACAAGGATGTACCCTATCGGGAAGAGGTGCTCATTTCTGATAAAAAATCGGTTTCAGATCTCAGAGAGATCAGGCCAATCCAGCTTGGATATTTTGGCGATCTTCCCGATGTTGATCCCGAAACGGAGGACTATGGAGATATTGCGCCGTATGCAGATGCGGGTGAAAATTTTAATCTTAGCCTTAAGGGGGTCATAATATCCATATCACGACGGCATATCATGTCGGATGACATCGGTTTAATAAGCGCCCTTGTTAATAGGCTCACTCGGGCCGCCCGGCGAACGCACGCACGATACGTCTGGAATTTCTATATTAACAACGCTCTTTCCCCGGACGGCGATGTTTGGTTTACCAGTGATCACGGAAATTTAAGCGGCAGCGCCCTTGATATTTCCGCTATGGTTACGGCGATTACAGCGCTTGCCAACATGGAAGAACCGAGTCCATCAAATGAAAAACTCGGCTTGGATCTAGCCTCATTTGATTGGAATCTCGTCGTTTCGACCTCCATGTGGGAAAAAGCTGTCCAATTGGATCAGACAGAATCTTATTTTACTGGAAACGACCTTACAACGAAAGTCGTCAATGCTTGCCATAGACTCTTCGGTGATCACAATGAGCGAATCGTCACATGTCCCTTTATCACTGACGTCAACGACTGGGGCGTGATTTGTGGCCGTAACGATGTTCCGCTTGTCGAAATGTCGTACCTGAACGGTAAGGAAGAACCGGAAATTATCGTTTCCAATGATCCCAACACTTCCGAACTGATGTTCCTCAGAGATAAGATAAGGTACAAGCTACGCCATGAATATGGCGGCACATTGGCCGATTATCGTGGAGGATACAAGGCAATTGTTGCCTAGAATATAGTTTGCCATCGACCTCCGTCGAGCTTCCAAACCGGGGCGGCTATTCTACAAGCAAATTATAGCCGTTCCGGAATGGGGTTTTGGCATTATCGAAACCGTTTGCATGATCATTAATGGGTTTGCTGATGAAGAAAAAATCTAAGATCCAGAAGAATCGAGGAATTCGCAGCAGCAAAAAGAAGAAATCCAAGAAAAGAACTAAAGCAGACAAAATTATCCGGAAAAAAGTCCGGAAAATAATGGAAGAGACAGGTATCCCCGAACGCCTTATGGAGATGATAGACAACGCAAACGGGGAAAATGTAAAGGTTATTGTAGAACGTCAATCTGGAATTCCCGCAGACAGAACACAGCTTATTGATGTTGATCCAAAATTGGGAATGTATCTCAAAGACAATATGGTGCCTGGGGAGAAAATGAACATAACCAACCTGATAAGACGTGTCAGGGGGGAGCAGCAATAATGGCTAATAGCAATACAATTTCTGTCCAAATAGAGATGAAGGATAAAGGCTCCGTCGTGGTAAAGCAATTTTCCGATAATGCTGAAAAGGCGATGGGTAAAACAGCAGCGGCAACTGGAGAAGCGAATAGCGCATTCTCCGGTATGATGGGCAGCTTGAAAAACCTGGCCGCGCTGATGGGTGTTGCGTTTGGTGTGACTGAAGTTGTCGGATTTGCCAAAGAGGCAATCACGCTGGCAGCCCGGGTTGAAACGCTCGGTGTCGTCCTTGGTGTCGTTGGCCAAAACGCCGGTTATTCTCGCGGCGAGATGAGCCAATACGTTGATGAAGTCAAGAAAATGGGCATTACGACGGAAGCTGCATTAAGCTCGGTGATCAAAATAGCCCAGGCACAGATCGACGTTGCCGATTCCGCGAAGTTGGCCAGGGTCGCCCAGGATGCCGCGGTAATTGGGAACATCAATTCATCTGAAGCATTCTCCCGTATGATTGACGGAATTCGGTCCGGAGAGGTCGAGATCCTCAAGACGATCGGGCTCCAGGTCAATTTCGAGACGGCATACCAGAAGGCCGCTATTGCCCTGGGCAAATCTTCGGACGCTCTCACGGAACGCGAAAAGGCGCAGGCGCGGGCCAATATTGTCCTCGAGGCGGGTACCCGAATTGAGGGCGCCTATGAGGCGTCCCTGGGTACTGCAGGCAAGGCCATGTTATCCCTCAGCCGATTTACGGAAGAATTGAAGCTGGGCCTTGGCCAGCTATTCGGTCCGGGGTTGACTGCTGCTGTGTTTGGCGTGACGGACATCCTGAAGGCATGGAACAAGGAACTGGAAACGGCTAAAGGAAACGGCCAGTGGGACGAAATGACAAATATCGTTTCCGGAGCCTTCAAAGTCGCCTGGATTGACATCTCCAATCTTACCAAAGCAGCACTGGGATTCATTCAGCTCATGTCGCCTATTATTAAAGATATCGGCGCCGGCGTGGGTGTCATATCCTATGGCTGGGGCGGTGTCTTTGCAGCCCTGAAGCCGATCGGTGAATTCCTGGGCAATTCGGTTGCCCTGACCTGGGAATTAACCAAGATCCTGGGGCAATCCGTCACCATGACGGTTGCCCTGGCATCCGGACAGGCGGATGTGGCCAAAACGGCATGGGAGGAAGCTAAAAAAAGTGCTTCGAAGATAGAGGAATTAAGTCAGAAAAATGCCGCAATACTGAAGAGCGGCGTTACTGATGCTGTAGCCGAATATGACATGCAGGCCAAGGCCGCCATGACGCCGGCACAGAAACAGACGGCGGCGGAAAAAGCGGCACAGGAAGCAATCAGCAAGGCCAGAGCGGATGCAGCGGCCGCCAACAATAAACTGCGGGAAGAGGAAGAGCAAAGGCTAAAATATGCCCGCGATCGTTTGATATCTGCTGAGGAAGCTAAATTCAAGACGCTGCAGTCGATGAATAAGACATATTTGTCAGAGATGGAAAAGGATTCAAAACATGAATCCGATATGGCCAAAGTCCGATATGAGAGTGACTTTACCATCCGCAAGCGGCTACTCGATGATATGGAAGATATCAATATTGAATATTACAATCGAAGGATTGATGAAATAAAGGCTGAGGCTAATCTTAAACAATTAAAAGAACGGGAGAAATTTAACTCTGAAGCATTTTATAAAGAAAAATATGAAGAACTCGATGCGCAGGATCTGGCGCGAGCGAATGATTTAGCACGCCAGAAGAAGCTTTTGGCAGACCAGTTGGCAGAAAAAAATAAGGAATCTCAATCTTTATTATTAGCCTGGGAACGCAAGCAGGATGCCGACAAGCTTATTAGTGATAAATATTTGATGGATCAACGCGTAGACATTAATTCTGATGCATTGGATAAAATACTTTATTATGAGGTACTGACGGGCCAAAAGATAAGGGAAACAAACGCCGAGATTATACAATCCATGATCGATGATTATCAGGACACTTTTGTCGGCGGCTGGAAGGCAGGACTGCTTGAAATTCAAAAAGATCAGATCACCTGGGGAGATGCGATGTCGGAAACCGCCAAAGGCACATATTCCGGCATGGTTACAGCATTTTCAACATCATTCGAGGATGTTTATAAGGGCAAACTCCAGGGGCTAGGCGATTATGCCAATATGATCTGGGATTCAACCCGAAAGGCATTTTTCAAGCTCGTCGCGGATATGGCAAGCCAAAAAATTATGGCTATGTTCACCGCTGAATGGTCCACAGCATCAAAACTTGCACTATCCATCATTGATAAGCTCCTTAATCTGACCGGTATCACCGGCTGGCTGGACAGCCTGAACGTCACCTATTACGATCCTAACGAAATCTGGATGGCCGGTGGCGGTATGGTCCCGGGTGTTGCCTCATATCCTGGCGACCATTCTGGCAACGATACGGTATTGGCCCGACTTTCCCCCGATGAATATGTAGAACCCCGCAGTGCCGTGAATGCACAGACATTGCCGTTTCTTGAATATATCCGGGAATACGGAAAGGTGCCCGGTTACGCTGACGGTGGTAAAGTATCCGATCTGGACAAATATACGGCGGCGGTCAATAAAATCGATCCGATGTCGATATTGTATATCATAAACGGCGCTGAACCCGGTGAGACTCCATATTATAAGGTATCAACGCCGACGGCAAATCCGCTATATCGTAACCTCGGCAATCTTTACAACATCGGCGGCCCTGGAAGTCTCGAGTATATGATGTCTAACCATCTCGGCTGGTGGTCTACGGCCAATAAATACAATATGTCGCCTGGCAATGGCGACCCGCTTGCCGGACCTCTTGAACCATTAAACAATCCCATTGCGTTGGCAAAAGGTGTCCAACTGGCATTGAAAAACGGAATGCAAATTTATCAGACCCCGATGTCGAGTCATGGATTCAGCGGTTTTACCGGTTTTATGATCGATGCCATGAGCGGGGCTTATAATTTCATGTCCGGGGTTGGCGAATCGTTACAAAGCATATTCACGCCGGTATTTTGGAAAACAATATTTTCGGCTGTGCCGGCCGTTATAGCGGCGGCGGCTACATATGTCACAGAGGGCGCGCTTGGTCCAGTATTCGCTTCAATGGCAGAGGAACTCGCAGGCGGCGCAACAATGGCCGAAATCGGAGCCGCAGAGGCCGGTACCGGGGCCGCAATAGCCGGAGGCACTACTGACGCCCTTATTTATGGATCAGCGGCCTATGAAGCTGCCCTTGCCGAAGTCGGCATATCGAGCATCGAGGATTTTATTGCATATTTAGGTTCATGGACAGCGGAAGATGTCATGAGCTTAGCAGCTGGAAAACTTGGAGAAGCTGGTCTGAAAAAGATTGGTAATTGGGGCATCAATAAACTAATTGCTGGCAGTCATGATGCCGGCGGATCCGCTTATGGAGATTATAGTTTATCTGCGAGCTGGTCGGGCATGGATAACTTGAAGCAGCTCGGCGATCTGAATGGAATCGTCGGCAAGCAATATGATTATTCCGCCAGAGATGGCCTGGATTACGTTCCCCGCGATGGTTACCTGGTGCAAACCCATAAAGCCGAGGCGGTACTTTCCGCAAAGGATGCAGCGGATTGGCGAAGCGACGGCGGCAATGAAATTGTGGCTGAATTACAGGCTTTGAGATCCGACATTAAACAACGCGATTTCTTTTACAAATTGCAAATCGATAAACTAGCCAACTATATCGAAAAATTCGATGTCCTGGGATTGAAAACGGTGACTGCATGAAGATTATTCGGCCCATCACTATCTTGGTCAACAGTATTGACGACGGTGTCCATGCCAAATCCGGCGGCGGCGTTCAATGAAAACTGGCTTCGCGGCCACATGGCCTTTGTCGAGATAGATGGTGATGAGCTTTATTATGAAAGGGATAGCAACAGATGCCGGATGTAATCGACCTGAGCGGGCCAGCGTTTTTTTCTTGCGAGAAGTATCGGTGCAAGATGTCGAAACACGATTGCATTTCCCGGCGGCATGCAAAAGACAAAAACAATATCGGTGATTGGGCTAAATATCCAGGCTGTGTTGCATGTGATCAGGGAGCGATTGTGGAGGGAAACATCAAAACAGAGACCGAAAGTGGAGCGACCGCCTTGGGTACCCGTGGTGATGACGAGATCGAAGTGGCGGAACCGGCCAAGACAGAACAGGCAGTTAAAGGACCTTTAAACGATCATCAAACCATCATAAAAAGTGAGGCTATCATGGGAGGAGAAAAACCAGCGATTGAAAAAGAAGCCCGTTTATGCTCCGCCTGCAAGGAAAAACCGACGATATCCGACAGTAGTCCTTATTGTGCTTCCTGCATGGCAAAGAGGGGCAGCGAAAAGCGGCGTCAAAACGCTGTAGCACTGCCAAAGAAGACTAGAACGAAAAAGATGAAGAAAGACACATGCCATGTCGAAAAGTCTTTACACAAGGAAAATATGACGGTCGTTATCGATTTTTCCGCCTATCCTTCCATCCTTAAACAGGTCCAGGATGTGGCTGACGATCAAATCAGGCCTTTGGAATCTCAAATCATTTTTATTTTGAAATCACATTTTGCAAATATTACTTTATAGGCATGGAATTGTTAAAACACGACCCAGAGATAATATTACCATGCCCGCGATGCGGGAAACGCCTTGCTGATCTGAAGGGGCATATTTGTATCGGAGATATTCAAATTGAACTTATGTGCCGATCTTGTGGGCTTGTATGGGTCGGAACACAATATATAGAAAAAATACTGCAAAACAGGAAATAATAAGCCAGAGAGCAATCTACAATTTAAAACACCGATAGCCCTGAGAGGGCCAGCGGGACCGAAACCCCACGGTGCGTGCAAATATTACTTTATAGGCATGAAAAGGAGTGAAATGAAATCGGCGACAAAATACAAGTAATAATATCCTAACACTATTTTTTTTCTACATTCAATAACCGAGTCTATTTATTCCGTTATACTCGCGGCATCAATAGAAACGGTTTTTTGCGCTCTTCTCACAACCGGGTTATCAACAGTTTACTCGCAAATTAAGCGAACAGTACTCGCAAATTAAGCGTTGCCTTACAGCATGTCCTGAATACTTTTCAATTCTGTACCACCATCCAAACCATGAGAGGCGAAGGCATGCCTTAGTTGGTGAGGTGTGATTCCTTTCAGCCTGCCCGTCTGACGGTGGCATTAAGGCCTGTTTTAAACGATCAGATATTTTCCTTCCCCCTGTCCATTCCCTTTCCATTGACGCAATGTAAGCATCCTTGATCGAAATCAATGCAGGTCCATTTAAGGGACCGGGCTTTTTCTGATCCCTTTATCCCGCACGGAGAGAACACAGAATTAAGAAAAAAATGATTGACAGAGCTGCAACATTACATTATATATCCCATCGAAGTAGTCATATAAATAAAAAGCCCCAACCATAAAGAATGAAACTTACGAATCGTAGCGAATACGCCCTGCTTGCCCTGGTCTTCCTGGCAAGACATCACAGAGATGGAGCTTGCATCTCCGTCGAAACCGTTGCCATGGCTCAGGGCATACCTCCGAAGTTTCTCGAACAAATCCTTCTCGCTCTTAAACGGGCGGGATATCTTCGGAGCACCAAAGGGCAGCGAGGCGGTTATGCTCTGGCCAAGTCCGCTTCTCAGATTTCGCTGGCAGAGATCATCCGCCTTTTTGACGGCGCCCTGGCGCCGACGGAATGTGTAAGCAAATACTATTATGAACCCACACCAATCGAAAAAGAGATGACCTTGGTCAAGGTTTTCCAGGAAATCAGGGAGTTTGTCGCTGAGAAGCTGGAGCGAACATCTTTGGCGGATGTTTTATAAAACTTTTTTTTTGCGTTATACATGACTAATCCCATAGGGAAAGGAGTATTACATGATTGAGACCGTAACGATTATCGGGGGCCGCAGCAGATCCGGGAAACCTGAGCCGGTAGAATGCGTGGAGTTCAAGATGGGTGATATTATAAGTATCGTCGGCCAGACAGGTTCAGGCAAGACGACTCTGATCAATGACCTGGAATTGTTTGCAAACGGTAACACACAGACCGGGAGGCAGATCCTCATCAACGGCATTCACCCGCCTTCGATCTACAATGATGATCCAGCCAGCAACCCCATTGCCCTCATCACGCAACATACCACCTTTTTATCAGATCTACCGGTCGGGGATTTTCTGACGGCCCACGCGAAGATTCGCGGCACATCACAGGCCCATGTCAGCATCCTCGTGGAAGAGACCCTGGCCTTTGCCAACCAGCTAACGGGTGAGCCCGTTAGCCCATCGAGCCGGATGACGGAACTTTCAGGGGGTCAAACACGTTCCCTCCTTATCGCCGATGCCACCGTCATCTGCCATACGCCAATCGTGCTCCTCGATGAAGTGGAAAATGCCGGTATCGACCGCACCCGCGCCCTGGAGTTGTTACGCCGCCACCGGAAGATCTTCATCTTCGTTACACACGACCCCAGGATCGCCCTCATGTCCGACTACAGGATTATCATGGAAGGGGGGTGCATGACCCGTGTTTTGCAGACTGACGAGACAGAACGAACCTTTTCCCTTAAAGTGGGCAGGTTGGATGCCATCATCGGTCGTCTCCGAGATAAAATACGTCTCGGCCATAGACTTTCGGGCAACGAGTTGGAGGGGGTTATATGAAGCTGGTCATTTGTGCGGGTCCATCGACAACAGGCAAGACATCTGTCCTTCGCCACGTTATTCAAAAGCTGCGGATGACGGACCGGAAGGCGGCCTTCCTGAAAATCGATGTCCAGTATGCAGCAGAGGATGAGTTATTGGCCGAAGAGTTTCATATTCCCACGAAAAAGGTCTATTCGGGTGAATTGTGTCCCGATCATTGCAATGTCATGGTTCTAGGCGATGCGTTGATGTGGGCGGCGAGAGAGAAGTGTGACGTCCTACTCGTAGAGACAGCCGGATTGTGCCTTCGCTGTTCACCCTATGTAGACGGTGGCCTGGGCATGGTCGTCCTGGAAGCGACAAGTGGAATAAACCTTCCCCTGAAGGTCGGTCCTATGCTGTCTTTGGCCGATATTGCCGTCGTCACGAAGATCGACAGGGTATCACAGGCAGAACGGGAGGTCTTCCGCTCTCGTGTTCAGGCTGTGGCACCCGGCGTTCGCATCCGTGAGGTCAATGCCCTCTACGGCATAGGAATCGATCCCCTCGTAGACTACATAAATGAAACAGCAGACGTTACAAGCCAACTGTTCCTCCGGGGAAATCCCCCCGTCGGCACCTGCACGATCTGTGCGGGGAAAAAGGAAGTCGGCTGGCAATCCCATTTCGGTGTTGTCAGACCTCTGGATAACCAGACTTTTTACCGGGGAGAATAGTTATAAAACATACACAGAAAGGAATATGCCATGCGTTACCAAAACCATCATGAATTACCTGGCCTTGATTGTGGGCTCTGCGGATACCGGACCTGCAATGACTTCACCGCTCGTCTTGCCGATGACCCGACCTTGCTTAAACGATGCGTCCATCTTTCCGATAGTCGCCTCCGGGTTAGAACTGCGGAACCCACAGCCCTAACCTGTCACGGATGCACTACCGCTTACCCGGACATCGATACGGATCATATCACCTGGCGGGACAGCCTTGATCGGCCTTTTGATTTCTTTTTGGAACACTTTCCCGAAGATCCCGGCCCAAAGGAAATCATCATACCCCACAACCCGATTTTGACAAGGGAGTTGGATGTCAAGGTCGGCGATATCCTCATCGGTCGCCCCCTGGGCATGTCCTGCGGCTGCCCGGTTACCCACTGCGGCATCGCGACGGACGTTGATCAGAGGACCGGCGTGATGTCATGGTGCGTCACGGGCCCCATGCAGTCACGCCAGCTAGGCTACAAAGATCTGGGCTACTATATTGCGGAAGGCTATGAGGGATTGATCCGGGAATCGAAGTGCGATATCAAAATCGGCATGCGATATTTTTTTCAGCCCAAAATGTGCATGTTGCAGTGGCGCCACAGCGGTTTGGTGAACTATCTCAACCGTACGTCAGGAGGATGGCAGGTCCGGCTTGAAGGATTGTGGATCGGATGACGGCAATCAACTTTTGTCGGCCCAAAAGACTCCTTGGTTGAATCCATCATGAAGGACCTTTCCGGTAATTTAGGGTTGTCATTTTTAAGTCACGGTAGGGTCCCCTTCTCTATGTTACAGATTACGCATAGGACAATATCTCATATAAAAAATCGGACGGCGCCGTATTTCTTATTATCCGGGGTTGCTCTATCTTATCTGCGAAGTTGAACTTAAGGTGGGAAAATGCATGTCCATAGTGCATTCCGATATTTTTCTCTTTATCAGTTGGTTTTAATTCAATTTAAATAGAGAGGTTTATCATGAATATCATATCTGTACGCAGGCTTTTATCCTTTACTATGGTCATGGTCTTTTTTCTCACCAATATTCCGTATGGCCATGCCAACACATCTATGCGTCCTGCTACATCTGAGCAAGCTCAAATAATGGAAATCATGAAGGACCTTCACCTTGATCAAGAGAGCATGTCACAAACAAAAGCATCGCAACTTGCATTAATGCGCAATTCTCTGTTGCCCAGCGAATTCGACGATGTAAGGGCTTATTTAATCTCGAAGAAGTGGGATCCACATGTCAACGCGACATTCAGAACAGCCATAGTTATGACATTTGAACGTATGGAGATGTCGAAAATAAATATGTATATGCAAGTGCTGGGCATAACCGACGCAACGCTAATTAAGATGCGTAATCTACCGTCCATAGCCTCATGGGTTGAGAATAATAGTCATCTTAAGTGCATTGAGGAAATGACAAGAGCAATATGTCTGGCGGCAGTAGTGTTCCTGATAATTGCTTCTTCAGGAGTGTATTCTTCATATGATTATCCATATAACGTCGCATTGCCACCATCACCTTTTGATCCCGATGATGGCTCAATAAGGACACCAAATTTCATACAGTTGATAATGGCGGCAGGGTCTCTGATAATTGGACTCTATGCATGTGACTATTTGTCCACATCACCGCAATAAAAGGCATGGGCATTGCAAGTATTGTTAGACGATGGATCAGCCCTACACGTCGGCGATTTGATTGATGATCCATCAAGCTTGCTTTCGTTTGATTATTTCCAGATGGATCTTTACCCAGATCCAATAAGGCTTCTTTAAAGTAATCGAGAATGACAAATACGAATACAAATACGAATACGCAAAGGAACTGCAGAGAGTGCCTTATGACTGATTCATTAAGAAATAAAGTCCGGACCGATAGCTTCAATCTGCACCCACACTATCATCACTTGTCCAGTGCAAATCAGGAACTGCTTCAAGAGAATGCGGTCCTAAAGAACAGGATTATTGAACTGGAGCTATCGGAAGCAACGCTCAAACGGATTGAGGCAACCTTGAGGCATAAAGAGCATTATCTTAAGGGTACATCCGTCCAGGATAGTTTTTAGAAGTTGAGAAGAAAGTACTACCAATTATTTCCGTGTGCTTTAATCTAAATATTCTAACTTTTATTTTTTATATTTTTCCGCTATGATTTTCAAATATGCTTTAGCTACAATAGTAAATTCAAAGGATGGTAAAAATGATAAGACTAACACCAGATGAAGTCAGGGAAAGATTCGGGAAATTCTTTTATGAAGAATTTCTCACTGTTGTCGATTCGGCGAAGAACAAAATCGAGGTTGTGGAGATTTTCGGATATTATCCGGGAAGCGCTGAATGGACTGCAGTTAATCGTTGCCGGGCCGGCGGTATTATAGAATCGTGTGAGATATACGGAAAAACAAGCATTATCAGGGCCAGGATCGGCGAAGAAAGCGTGCGATTTGGTTCGGTGGACAGGGAGCGTGGAGGCCAGGCATTAGAAGGTGCCTTAATCGAGGGTGATACGGTCAGGACAAAATGGGCAGGTATCGCCGGTTTGAGCCTGTCCACATCAGGATCGATTCCCCAGGCCCCCGGGGTCATCGAAACCTGGTATCCATCGAGTAGCGATCTCGATGTGGGGGGCAATAAAACAAGCAGGGCCGAAATCATTACTCCCATGTATGAAAAAATAAGTTTTGGCATTGATGATACCGATAATCCTGAAGGGGGCGCAACATTTGCGCTTATACTCCACGCTCGTAACGAAGCGGCGAAAATCGACGGTGTAAAACCGCTTTTGGTCCGGTTTGCCCAATTGTTTCCGAAATGTCCATACAAAACCACAAATTGCACATCATCTTTTATGTCCTTTGCCGTCAGGCCCGCCGTTCGTGAAAAACTGACCGGGCTGATAGTCGATTATGTGCAATCGAACACCCAGTCGGAGGATACAGGTATTGCAATACTGCGGGGAATAGGGGTACCACAGGCGCTTAATGCCTTCGGATGGGAGGCAAAAAAGAGAATGATATCTCTTGATGAAATCGATGTGTTCAAGAACTTGGATGAAATCGACATCATAGACGCGCAGTCGGGAAAGAAAGGAATCATAGGCGCTCTCGCAGCACTAGGTCTGTCTGAGGAACAATATGCGTCTGCCCTTGAAAACGACGAGGGACTGAAACTCATTAAAAGATGGTGAGGAGAATCGACCGGTGATAATCGATACAATTATTGAAAAAGCGAAAAAAACAAGGGCCAGAATTGCCATCGGTGCGGACAAAGATAGTGAATCGAAGGTGATTGAAAGCGCCGAGAAGGCTCAAAACCTTGGATATGCCCATGTTGTAATCGTAAGCCGGCAACCGCTCAAGACAGATATCGAAAATATAACATCGGATGCACCGGGTACCACATTAGTAGAGTTACTGAAAGCGGGGAATGTCGACGGAATCGTTCGCGGGTCTCTCGACGTAAACCCCATCATGGCGGCAATACGAGATAATTATGGGGTCAAAAAGGTTTTGAGGGTAGCTCTCATAAAGACTGCCAACGCACCCCCCTTTCTTTTTGCGCCGGTTGGTATTGACGATGCCTGGACCCTCAGCGAAAAAGTCCGGCTTGCCATGCTGGGAGCTGATCTTATGCGAAATCTCGGCGTAAAGGAAAACATAGCCGTCCTGGGAGGCGGCAGAGCCTCAGATAAGGGTCGTTCGGGTATGACGGACAAGAGCATCGTACTTGCCGAAAAAGCTGCCGAATCCTTGAAAAAGAAAGGATACCAGGCAACATGTATGTACATTCTCCTCGAAGATGCTATTCAGAAGTATAATTTTATTTTAGCACCCGATGGAATAAGCGGCAATCTCATCTACCGCTCCCTGTGCCTTGTGGGAGGTTCAGGTGGGATGGGCGGCCCTGCCGTCGGAACCGATTTTGTTTACGTGGACACATCACGGGCGGGTGTCCGCTATGAGAATGCCATCTGTTTCGCCTCGGCATTGGCCGGCATGAAAAAAAGGCGAAACGAATAAAGTAGCTCTCATTCCGTTTGGTGTGTGCGAAGATGGATTATACTGTCGAAACGTTCCGCCACGGTATTGCTATGCGTGATACAGATTATGGTCTGGTGCTGAAAGATCCTGAACAGGTCCTCAAGTATTTCTTCTTCGACTTGCCGATCAAGGC
This sequence comes from uncultured Syntrophaceae bacterium, assembly GCA_964645835.1. Lineage (GTDB taxonomy): Bacteria > Desulfobacterota > Syntrophia > Syntrophales > UBA8958 > CAZBME01. The sequence continues at coordinate 2,537 of CAZYDG010000016.1, read as the reverse complement.
CCGCGGTAAATTCATCGAGAACCAGAATTGCAGGATCACGAACGAGTGCCCTTGCCAATGCCAGGCGTTGCTTCTGTCCCCCTGACAAATTAAGGCCATCCTGTCCGAAAACGGTATCGTATCCCTGCGGCAATTTCTCGATAACCTCATCCATCCTGACGAGGGCAGCGACCCGGCGGATATCCTCCAAGGGAACTCCATACCAGCCCATCGATATATTTTCCCGGATGGTCTGGCGAAATAGATGGGTCTCTTGCCTCACATACGCAAAATAGCTCAAATAGAACGCCAGAGGATAGGACGAAATATCCTTTGCGCCGAAAAAGATCGAACCATGAGTTGGTTTCAGAAACCTCAAGAGTAGTTGGACGATCGTGCTCTTTCCCGATCCGCTTGGCCCCATGATAGCAACCTTTTCTCCGGGGGCAATGGCAAGATCAAAGTTGCTCAGCACGTTCCTGGCAGGCGTATAGGCAAAGGACACGTGCTTGAATTCTATACCGGAAACAGGGGGAACATCTTCAAGACCCATCTCCACCTCACTGCTGATTTCGGGAAACTCAAGCATCTCTTCGATCCTGTTAATCGACGGCAGTACCTGGGCCGATGCCACCATACTTTGAAATACCATGCAAACTTGAACGGACAATCTGACAAAGATCGCGTAATATGCGATCAACATTCCGGTTGTAATGTCCGAGCTACCCCTGCATATAATGTATCCGCCAATTATAAAAGGAAGGACCCGCACGATAAGTCCCAAAAGATCGAGGCCCTGAGCGGTCATGTTTGAGACGGTGACGTTTTTTATGTTCGCCTGGGTATAATCATGTGATACGTCAAAAAAGCGTCGCGCCATCGCGGCGGTCTGTTGAAAAAAACGTATCTCTCTGATACCAGCGATAGCGTCGACGATAAGATCGTTCTGCACGGTGAGTTTCTCTCGGGAAATTCTGAATTTTTCTGCTATTGTCCGGTAATTCCACCGTGTATAGGCATAAAGGAACGGCAATGCGAGCACAAAGATCAGTCCAAGCTTCCAACTCCACAACATAAGGCCGATTACGAGAAGGAACGCGAACATTGCAACTGCAATGGACCGTATAACGGTCTGATTGAAAAACGTGCTGATGGCCTCAAGATCGCCCGTAATTCGGGTAACTATGTCACCGGATTGAAATTTTTCAAAAAAGACGCGTTCTTTATACAGGATCCTTTCAAAAAGATTCTGCCGGAATTGTTGGAAGATGTTTTCCGAAGCCTTGATGGCGAAATAGACGTGCGCTATCCAGCATAGATATGAGATGATAAAGGTCAATATCAACGCCGCACTGAGGTACAGAAGAAGAGCCGTATCCTTGCGCGGCAGTGCCGTGTCGATCATTTCCATGATAAGAAAAGGGCCGGCCAGAGAACCGAAGGTTGATATGACAATAAAGATCGATGCTACAAAAAGCGGCCATCTTTGGGAACGTATTGGTTGTTCGAGAAGCTCCCAGAGCTTACCGATAACCGGTATCATGCCTTTTCTTTCATCGAGCATCAGTCGTGATCTCCCTCGTACCGTACATTTTTAAAAAATTATAAACAAAAAACATATCATATCACTTCACGAACCCTTGATTTTAGAGCGCTTTATATTACCGTAACGGCCGAAAAATGCAACAACGATGAGGCGTGGCTTCAGAGGAGATTGACAAGTTTACGGCATTATTGGCAGGAATAGCAAGAGCATAGGGCTCTTTTCTACGTGTTCAAACAGGAATTAATGATGACAGCCTTCATTATGATTTTTGTTATGGGAAACATGATCATTTGCATGAAGAACAACGCCGAGCTGACGAATGATGCCATAAAGAATAATCTTGTTTCCCTGACCGAATAAGCCATCTCTGCTCTACAAATCTCACGTAGGACAAAACCTAATGGGTAAAATCAGACATTGTCGTATTTATTATTATCCGGGGTTCCTCTATCTTACCATGGGCTTTACTTAAGGCGGGAAAGCACATGTCCTGAGTTCTTTCACAAAAACCGCCCAGAGAAAGGTAGTTATATCAGGCATCTACGTTGTGATTTAATCAATCTAATTATATAACTTTAATATTTTATATTATGCGCTATAATGGTGAGGTTGCTCTTGCTTTGGCGGGATGAAGAAAACGTGTGATTTGGACCGCTGGATAGGGAGCGTGGAGGCCAGGCATTAGAAGGGCGCCTTAATCGAGGGTGATAAGGTCGGCTATCGTATCTATTTCGTCCATGGTTGACTGCAGTGAGGAAACTCTGATCCCGGTGGGTTCGCCGGGGTGAGATCGACAGTAGCCAGTGAAGCGGTTTGACAAGTGATAAGCAGGCGGTTAATGGAGTTGAAGCGGGAAAACGTGAACTTCCTCGGGTAAACCTAATATAAATGACGATGATTGCGAGGTTAGATAGATAATATGTGTGCAATAACCAGAAGATACGGAATTGATTGTGAATTTATTATTCGCTGGGTTTTCAGCCTTTTTCATGACAGTCGCCTTTTCAAGACA
>CAZYDG010000015.1:0-7093 GCA_964645835.1 uncultured Syntrophaceae bacterium | reverse complement strand
ACTCCACGACAAGAACCACGAACGAGGAAAGCGAACATCCGCCGCTCACCTCCTGCTCTTAAATGACCCTCCATTCAAGAACAGTAAAAGCGGACAAGTCATTTGCTACAAAACCGGACAAGTCTATTTACTCTCGACAGAGTATTTCTTTTTATAATTCTTATGATATAATACTATTGCATCGTTACAAGGAGCAATCGCCGCGTATTCAGGGTCAGTCGCGTCATTTTGACTTTGACGGTCTTGAATTCCTCCTTCGAAAAAATAGTCCCGACGCTGATCTGCTTGTCCATATCGATCCACACCTGCCCCATCTCGGCCAGGAATGGAGCACGGAATTCCTCCAGGAGTAAATCTGTAATCTTGACGCCGATAATCCTATCCCTAGGCCAGTCTATGAACCGCAAGACCTCTTCCGTCATCCCGATGATCATGCCGTCCCGATCTACGAGGAATGCAATCAGATTCTTCGATTGGTCGGCAATTAATCGATCCCGGTTGTCCCTCATCCAAGCATAGGCAGTTTCCAATTCCTTGTTGGCTTCTGCAAGCCTGATGTTCAAAGATGATATTTGCTCTTCTTTCTCTTTGCGCTTCGTTATATCGCGAATGGCGACCACTCTGGCCGTCGGGTGCTCATCGGGAATAGATCGGCCGAATACCTCGATGGGGAACACGGTTCCATCTTTCTTCACACCCCGAATCTCGGGAAGCGGCTCTCTGAGCGGCTCCTTTTCCGTTCTGCTTTCCTCAAGTCTGCGCAGAACAAGGTCCAGATAATCGGGGTGAACAAAGGATATCAAATTTTTGCCGACGGCCTCTTCGGGTTCATAGCCGAACATCTCCAACGCCGATCGGTTGATGTCCAAAATACGGCCATTTTCATGGATGACAATGCCTTCGAAGGTGGAATCGGCCAGGATGCGGAACCGGTCCTGGCTTTTTTGGAGGGCCTCCTCTGCCAGGTGGCGGGCCGTAATATCCCGGGCAGCAGCCTGAAAGCCGATATAGCAATCATCTTTCACGAGAAGTTGGACATTTTGCCCTATCCAGCGGATGGCGCCATCCCGGACGATGATGGGAAATTCACTGTATGTATTGGGGATCTTCTCATAGAACTGTTTCTTGTAAAGGGCGTCAAGGGTCTCGTGATAGTCGGGATGAACCAGCAGAAAATAGTGCTTCCCGACAAGGTCCGATTGGGGGTAGCCAGTCAGGTGTTCAGCGACGGGGTTCATATATATGAAATGACCCGTCAGGGTTATCGTATAAATAATATCGCTGCTGTTTTCTACAAGAAGCCGATATTGTTTTTCGCTCTCGCGCAAGGCTCGCTCTGTTCGTATCCGTCCTTCGATCTCTTTTTCGAGAACCAGATTGTGCCCTTTGATCTTTTCCATTTGGACGGCAACCTTCGATTGCAGGATGGCATTTTCCAGGGCGGAGCTGATATTGCGGAACAGGATGGATAAAACCATCTCGTCGTTCTTGCTGAAAGGTTGGCCCGTCTTGTTGAATGAGAGGTTCAGGACTCCATAGACGGCATCGCCCATAAAGATGGGCATGCTTAAAAAAGACGGGGGTCCGTATTTGGGATCGTTTCGTTTAAGCGTCCGGGCGTCTTTTTCAATATCCTCAATCAATAGGGGCCTTTTTTCCAGAAAGACTACCCGTGCCACGGAGTCTTCGATATTGATGTAAAGCCCCTTTTTCAACCCCTTGTCATGGCCTTTGACGGCGGCGACACGAAAACGATATCGTGCGGCCTCCTGCCGGGGTGTCGATTCCGACGCCGCGAGAGACCGCAGGCGCGTTGCCGGTTCGACGACGAACACCGAGCCGATCTGGGCGCCGATGACAGCCATTGACTTTTCCATCAAGAGTTCGAGGAGGTCGTCCCCATCCCGATGGTCCTTCGCCAGGACCGTCAATTCCTGAATCATGGACAGTTCAAAAGTTCGCTGTACTAATGCGTCCATGAAGGGCGAAACGAGATCGATCGGAAAAGAGGGCATAAAGACAGTCTCCTATTATTGCCCAGCATCGGCCTGGCATTTATTGCATATCCTATAAATTCATCCTTGGAAACCTATTTTACATGAGATATTCGATATAATCATTATAAAAATTCTCCTTGACCTCCTTCATGAATGCGTAATATCAATTTAATGTTATTATCGATCCTCATGCCATCAATCCATGATACCGAAAGGGTGTACTTATGAAGAAAATGGTTCTGATTCGCCACGGGGAAAGCCTCTGGAACAAGGAAAACCGTTTCACGGGCTGGACCGATGTCGATCTTTCCGAAAAGGGTCTCGAAGAGGCTTTGACAGGAGGCCGCCTCCTGAAGCAGGAAGGCTACACCTTCGATCTTGCCTATACATCACTCCTCAAGCGGGCTATCCATACCTTGAATATCGTTTTGGATGAAATGGACCTTCAATGGATTCCCGTCATCAAGACCTGGCGCTTGAATGAACGCCATTATGGTGCCCTTCAGGGTCTCAATAAGGCCGAAATGGCCGCGAAGTATGGCGAAGAGCAAATCAAGCTATGGCGGCGTGGTTTTGCCGTACGTCCGCCCGAACTGACCAGGGAGGACGAACGCTATCCCGGACGTGAAATCAAGTACAGCACCCTTTCCGAAAACGATCTGCCCGTGGCTGAGTCTCTCAAGGACACCATCGCCCGGTTCATGCCTTGCTGGCATGAACAGATCGCTCCGACCATCCGGGAGGGTAGACAGATCGTCATTGCCGCCCATGGCAATAGCCTGCGTGCCCTCGTGAAATATCTGGACGACATTCCTGATGAAGAGATCGTGGAATTGAATATCCCCACAGGGATTCCACTCGTCTACGAGTTGGACGACAACCTAAAACCCTTAAACCATTACTATCTGGGCGATCCGGAAAAGGTTAAAGCGGCCATGACAGCCGTCGCCAATCAAGGAAAAAAGACATAGGGGCAGGTACCCGTGCTTACCCTGATTTATTGGATATGGGAAACCTTTCAAGAACAAGGAGGAACCATTCATGATAAGCAAAATTTCCAGTCTTCTAGGAAAAGACGCCGCCGATCTTTTAAATCACAAGTGTATATTCCCCGGTAGCCAACTCCATTGCCCCGGTCCGGACTTCGTTGAGCGTATCATGCTGCAATCCGACCGACACGCTGCAGTGTTGCGCAACATGCAAACCCTCTTCGATCACGGCCGCCTTGCCCGGACGGGATATCTGTCCATTCTTCCCGTCGATCAGGGCATCGAACACAGCGCCGGAGCATCTTTCGCGCCGAACCCGATCTATTTTGATCCGGAAAACATCGTCAAACTGGCCCTTGAGGGGGGGTGCAGCGCCGTAGCCTCCACCCTGGGCGTCCTCGGGTCCGTCGCCCGCAAATATGCCCATCGAATCCCCTTTATCGTCAAGATCAACCACAACGACCTTTTGGTCTATCCAGCTAAATACGATGAATTCCTCTTCGCGTCCGTGAAGCAGGCCTTCGATATGGGAGCCGTCGCCATCGGAGCGACCATATATTATGGTTCGGAAGAAAGCAGCCGTCAGATCCGGGAAATCTCCGCGGCTTTCGCCCAGGCCCATGAATTGGGTCTGGTGACAGTCTTGTGGGCTTATCTCCGGAACCCCGGTTTCGTGAAGGACGGCGTTGACTACCACACCGCCGCCGATCTGACGGGCCAGGCCAACCATCTGGCCGCAACTATTGAGGCGGATATCGTCAAGCAAAAGCAACCCGATGTAAATGGAGGCTACACAGCCATCGGTTTCGGCAAGACAAGCGGCAAGGTCTACAGCAAACTCACGACACCCCACCCTATTGACCTGACACGTTACCAGGTCGTCAATTGCTATCTGGGGCGGGCGGGCCTCATCAACTCCGGCGGCGCTTCGGCAGGGGAAAGCGACCTGGCAGAAGCGGTCCGCACGGCCGTTATCAACAAGCGCGCGGGAGGCATGGGCCTCATCTCAGGGCGAAAGGCCTTCCAGCGTCCCATGAAGGACGGCATCAAGATCCTTCATGCCATACAGGACGTCTATCTCAGCAACGATGTAACAATCGCTTGAGGCAGCGTCATGACCCCCGGCGAATTCAACATTTCCGATATGATCTCCCGGAACGCTCGATGGTACGGGGACAAAGAAGCAGTTGTCTTTAACGGCCGGAGGACAACTTTCGGCGCCTATCAGGAGCTCTGCGCCCAATATGCCGCAGGGCTTACGGATGCAGGCATGAAAAAAGGGGACCGGATCGCCGTTTTATCCGGCAATGACGATCAAATACTACTCCTCTGCGGTGCGGCGGCCCTGACCGGGGCCGTTGTCGTCCCCATCAACACCCGTCTTACCGCCGAAGAAGTGGCATACATCCTGGAGGATACCAACCCGAAATTCATCGTGAGCGGCAGGGAGTATGAGGATTTGGCCCGAAAAGCCTCAGCGGCATCGCCATCCATACGGCAACATTACACCTTCAATGACAAGGTAGGAGAGTCGGATAACCTCCCCTTTAAAACGCTTCAGATGGAAGGCAGCTGCAGGCCTGCCCTTGCCGTTTCCGGCGAGGACGATTTCATGATCATCCATACGGCCGCCGTCCAAGGCGAACCACGGGGAACGGTTCTCAGCCAGGGAAACCTTATCGCCGCCGGCATCCAGATCATGCAACTGCTTTCCCTGGACAGCAGCGATTGTCATGTCTGCATCCTGCCATTGTTTCATATCGGCGGCATGGCAATGACTGTGGCAACCATGCTGCAGGGAGGAAAAACGGCCATTGCGGAGCGTTTCGATCCCTCCCAGGTCCTGAATCTTCTCGAAAATGAGCGAGGGACCTTTCTTGTGACCTTTCCCCCCATGCTGGCGGCCATTCTTGACGCACAAGAAAAGAGATCGGCAGACACATCAACATTGCGCCTGGTCTGCGGCGTGGACAGCCCGGAGACCATAGAACGGTTGAAGCGGCAGAACCCCCACGCCGCCTTTTTCAGTCTCTACGGCCAAACGGAGGCCATGCCCGTTTCAGGCGGCCATAGCATAGAAAGACCGGGCAGCATCGGCCGACCGGCCGTGTTGAGCCAAGTCGCCCTCTTTGACGACCGGGATCGGGAAGTGCCTGCAGAAGCTCTTGGTGAGATCTGCGTTCGATCCCCCGCCGTATTCCGGCGTTATTGGAATCTCGAGGAAGAGACAACTTACACGTTCCGCAACGGCTGGCATCACACGGGTGACCTGGGACGCATGGACGGCGACGGCTATCTTTGGTACGGCGGCAGAAAACCGGACAAGGAACTCATTAAGCCCGGCGGTGAAAATGTATACCCTGCCGAAGTGGAAAAGGTAATTCTCGATCATGGCGCCATTGAAGAGGTCTGTGTCATCGGCGTACCTGATGCGACATGGGGCGAGGCAGTCAAGGCCGTTTGCGTACTGAAAAAAGTTCACACGGCAAGCGACGATGAAATCATCGATTTCGTGGCCTCCAGAATCGCCAGATATAAGAAGCCCAAGACCGTTGTTTTTGTCGACAGCCTTCCCAAGACAGCCAGCGGCCTTATCAATCGGGAAGAAGTCAAGAAGATACATATAAAGGAGAAGAACCCATGTTGAATTTCAGTTATCAAAATCCCACACGGATTATATTCGGACAGGGATGTATTGCAGGCATCGGTAAAGAAATCCCCAAGGATTCGAAATTTCTCGTCACGTACGGGGGCGGTAGTGTGAAGCAAAACGGCATTCTGGACGAGGTGAAAGCTGCGTTGGGCGGTTGCGCCCTGTCCGAATTCGGCGGTATCGAACCTAATCCTGCCTATGAAACGTTGATGCAGTGCGTCGATTTGGTACGGTCAAAAAACATCGATTTCCTCCTTGCCGTTGGCGGCGGGTCGGTCATCGACGGAACGAAATTCATCGCCGCGGCAGTCCCTTACGAAGGAGATCCCTGGGAGATCCTCGAGAAATTCGGGACCACGGTCAAAAAGGCCTTACCTTTCGGGACGGTATTGACCCTTCCGGCGGCGGGCTCAGAGATGAACTGCGGAGCGGTGATCACCCGAAAGTCATTGCAGGCCAAGCTTCCTTTTACCAATCCAAGGATTTTCCCCAAATTTTCTGTTATGGACCCGACCAAGACCTATACACTACCCCTTAGTCAGATCAGCAACGGCGTCGTGGATACCTTTGTCCACATTATTGAACAATACATCACCTATCCGGTGAACGGGAAAGTCCAGGATCGTATCGCAGAAGGGCTGCTCCTGACCTTGATCGAAGAAGGCCCAAAGGCGCTGAAAGAAAAGGACAATTACGATATCCGAGCCAATCTGATGTGGTGCGCCACCCTGGGCCTTAACGGGCTTATCGCCGCCGGGGTCCCACAGGATTGGTCAACCCATATGGTAGGTCATGAGATTACGGCCCTTCACGGTGTGGATCATGCCCGCACCCTGGCGGTTTTGCTGCCGTCCATGCTGAAGGTGCGCAAACCCTTTAAACGGGAAAAGCTGATCCAGTACGCTGAACGAGTCTGGGGATTGACGGATGGCTCCGAAGACGAACGCATCGACAGGGCGATAGATAAAACACGTGAATTTTTCGAGGCCATGCAGGTACGGACCCGGCTTGGCGATTACGGCATCACCGCCGACAGTATCCCCGTTTTACTCGATCAGCTAACAAAACACGGCATGGTCCGTCTTGGCGAGCGGCGCGATATCACACCCGAAATCGTTCGCGAAGTCCTGGAGATCAGCCTGTAATTCCGGTTCCCTCCCCTTGAGAGGCTCTGTCGTAATTAGAGATTTCTCTTAACGATTCGACTGTAGCACAGGACTTCAGTCCTGCAAATACTTTGCAATTTTGACCACTTTAAATCAAAACCACAGACCTAAAGGTCTGGACTACAGCGAGTCTAATTTAACAAACATTTTAACTCAACTTTCGCACACATTTAAACGAGTATAAGTATCTGTTCTTTAACAATAAGCGACGTCATTCCGCCATTCAAGTAGCCACTGTGCCCCGTAAATTGGTGGTAGTTCTCTGAAAAAACGGCCGATCAAAGATCG
>CAZYDG010000014.1:0-7504 GCA_964645835.1 uncultured Syntrophaceae bacterium | reverse complement strand
CATTCCTGCTAAGAAAGGCTATGGAAAAGAAACTCAAAACGATCTTCTCACACATCAAACCGGGGTAACTTTCTTTATGAGGCAACGTTACCTCTTGTCACTACACTTTCGGTAACATTTTAATCTGAGGCAACGGGCCTGTTTTGATATTTGACTCGTTATCGTTGACATACCACAGTCCTTACCCTTTAATCCATCAATGGAAAAAACACTGCGATTCATTGCCCGGATGGGACATATAAAGAGTTTGGCCCTATGTTTCTTGACGCTTCAACACCTCACATATGGGCGTCCTGAATGACGAAAATGTACGTGAGAAATTTTACCGGGTTTTAGCGGCTTTTGATGAGAGTTGACTGACGAATCTCTCTTTATCCTTTTTTAGAGACCTGCTTGATCCAATTTTGCGGACAGGATAAAGAATTCCCCGTCAAAACGGGATTCTATATTATAGGGCAATCTTTTGAAGAGCTTGATCATTGACGTGTTTCTTTTCGATGTGTAGGCAACTAATCCTGTGATACCATTTTCACGGGCTGCTTCGGCAAGTTTTTGGAGAAGAACAAGGGCGACGCCCTTCCCCTGCCACTCCTTCAACAGGGAAAAAGCCACTTCCGCCGTATTCCGCCCCGATTCCAGAACATACTCGCCAATGCCTATAATTTCCCCAAAATTCTCGTCCCCTGTACAGGCAACAACCGTCATATTTTTCACATAATCGATACTGGCCATGCTCTGCAAATGATCCTGATAGAAGATTTGGCGCAGTTGAAAGAAACGATTAGTGATATCGGATTTATCCATGTTGTAAAAATGTTCCTGGACATGACGGATATCGCCAATCTTTGCTGCTCGAAAGGTCACGTTTACACCGCTAAAATTCCGTGATTCTTCCATATGGGCGGGATAGACACCATATAAAGATTCATTTAAGGTCCTTTCCCGGGGAATAAGACCGGCCTCTTTAGCTTTATTCAGGAGCTCATCGCGAAAATCGGGGTGTGCCAGGCTGATCATGGCCATGGCCCTCTCCTGTAAATTCTTGCCGAACAAATTCACAGCGCCGTATTCGCTGACCACATGATAGACGTCACTTCTGGGAATTAGAACGGACCCACCTTCGATCTCCGGAACGATACGGCTGGTACTTCCGTCTATGCTTCGCGATGGGATAACAATTATGGATAGACCACCTTCCGAAAGAACAGCGCCGGTGGCAAAATCCACCATCCCCGTTACACCCGAGAAATGGTTCTGGGGCAAGGCATCAGCGGCAACTTGCCCGGTCAGATCAACGGCTGTAGCCACGTTGATTGAAACCATCCGATGATTCATGGCAATCGTTACCGGATTGTGAACATAGTCCGATGGGTAGAATTCGAGACTCGGATTGTTATGGAGAAAACGATACAGTTCGGTTGTCCCGATAGCCGCCGTCGCCACGGCCTTTCCTTCGTTCACACCCTTATACCGATTATTTACATTTCCCGACAGAATGAGCTTCATTAACCCGTCCGTCATATATTGTGTGTGAACGCCCAAATCGTTTTTTTCCGACAGGGCTTTAAAAATTGAGCCGGTTGATTCTCCCAATCCCAGTTGTATAGTCGATCCGTCGGCGATCAGATTAGCGACCAACCGGGCAATACTCTCTGAAACGGTGTCTTCGTACAATTCAAAGCTCGTCAACAATTCTTCTTCCATCTCAACAATCACATCGATATCGTTGAGATGGACAAAGCTCTGGCCCAGGGTTCTGGGCATCTGCGGGTTAATCTGGGCAATAACGACATCTGCTGCTTTTGCAGCAGCCATCGTGATGTCGACGGATACACCGAGACTGACGAAACCGAACTCGTCTGGCGGAGATACCTGAATCAGGGCATAGTGAATCGGCAGCTTCTTTGTTTTGAACAATCGTGGAATCGCGGAAATGTTCATCGGTGTCAGAAAACGTTTACTGCCCGCAAGTTGCTCCGTATCACCCGCGCCCTGATAGATACTACGTACAGTAAAATTATGGCCATAATCCTGGTCTGAAAAAAGGGCCGTTATAGCACCTTCAAGACTCAGCATCCGCATGACCTCCAGATCGGAAATACGGTCCCTCTGCTTCAATAAGGCATCGACAAGATGCTGCGGCTCTCCGCATGACGATCCTACGAAAACCCGTTTTCCGAAACGGATCATCTTCATGGCCTCGTCGGCGGTTTTCACCTTATCTTTATAGCAGTCGCGGAAGTCCATCATAGCCATGATGACATTTCCTTACCTTTTCTGAAATTTTAATCTATTTCTTTCTAAAAAAATTCATAAGAAATTCACTATCGGCCGGTGATAAATCAAATTTGAAAACAGCCTTCTCCACTAATTTTGAAACGGGTTGGCCTGCATTGTCCTCGAGATTCTGAGAAACCCATTTGATAGCATTCCTAATTTCGTCCCCTTCAGGCATTATGGTTGACATTTTTTCCTCCTTAAGCAGTTTTATAATTTGATATGAATGTAGCTGTTTGACTTATTAGGGCTTAAACAATATCTTTATCTGAAGAGACAAATATATCAAATCAATCAAAATCTCAAGGACCTTCTTGCCCATTTTAACCGTCAAAGAATATTTCTTGATTTATCCACGGCGTTGATATATTGACTTCTGCTTAACATAATTCAAGGGACTCCTTGTTCCGACAGCCAGTCGGGACTTTAGAGCCAAAAGGAGGTAGTATTTTGAGGAGATACGAAACAATTGTCATTACGAATGCCGATTCCCCCGATGAAGAGATTCAGGGAATCATCGATCGGTACAAGGCGATCATCGAGGGCCGCAAAGGCTTGGTCGTCAAGATCGACAAGTGGGGCAAGAGAAAGCTTGCCTACGAAATCAAAAAAGTCAGTCGCGGTTATTACATCCTTTTCGACTACGCAGGAAAGGCCGAGGCCGTCGATGAACTGGAACGCAACTTAAAAATCGACGAAAAGATTTTGAAGTTCATGACCGTAAAGATCGACGACGATGTTGACCCGGTGGCCCTTGAAAAAGAAATGACGGCCCCGTCGGAAGCCGAAAAGGCCGAGCCTCAACCGATCAAGATCATCTCGGAGGCAAACGCGCCGGAAAAGGCAGCCACGGAAACGGCAACCACTTGATTGATAACCATATTCCCGAATCGTTTCGAATATTTACGGAGGAAAAGACGTGCAAAACACAAGAAGTGCAAGACCACAGAGAGGTCAAAAAAAATTTTTTCATCGCCGGAAATTCTGCCGGTTCTGTACGGATTCTAATTTAAAGAAGATTGATTACAAAGATTTTTATACATTAAAAGAATTCATCACTGAACGCGGCAAGATCATGCCAAGACGCATCACGGGCAATTGTTCAAAACATCAGCGAACTTTGACCCTGGCCATCAAACGGGCCCGGACCATAGCCCTGTTGCCCTTCGTCGTTACGGAAGGTTAATTAACATCGTATCAACCTGCAAGAACTTCGTATTTGCAGCAATAAACTTTAAGAAGCGAGTTTTTGAATAAAAATATGTTATGGGGTATCCTTGTCATATCCCTGTCTTTTATGACGGTGGCACTGATTCCTATGGCCGGTGCCGTCGTTTTTTTCCTGACCCCACTGCCAATTTTCTTCTTTATGGAGAAGCTGGGCAGGTTTAAAGGTTTTGTGTCCTTCACGATTTCGCTCTTGATTGCCGGAGTAATCCTCAGAAGCATTGGCACAGGAGGCGGTATAGGGTCGTTTGTAATCCTCGGATGTTTTGGCATCTTCATCTACGAAATTTTGCGGAAAAACCTTTCCATCGAGAAAACAATTGTTTACACTGTCTTAGCGGGAACATCCTTTTTTTTGCTGATTCTGCTTGTTTATAGTATTGTTCTTCAGCAGATGCCATGGACGTTGATCGGTTCATATATCACCAGAAGTTTTCAAGAAAGCATCGAGCTTTCGGTTCAAATTGGCGCTCAGAGCGACCAGATCAAGTTCTTGAAGGATAACATGAGATTGATCACTCGGTCAGTCCTTTATCTCTTTCCAGCTCTTACGCTGGTTGGGATATGCTCCGTCGTTTGCCTCAATATACTGATCGGCAGGAGAATTTTTCTTGCCAACGGGCTGGCTTATCCTGATTTTGGCGAATTGACGCGTTGGAAGGCTCCTGATCGTTTGGTTTGGTTCCTCATAGCCTCTGGAGGGATTGTATTGATTCCTTCAGTTTTTGGCTTTGATATTATGGAATTAATTGTCCTGGGTCTGAATATAGCGATTGTGTGTCTCTTTGTATATTTCATCCAAGGACTGGCCATTTTTGAATTCTTATTTAAAGCCAAACGTGTTCCAAGAATACTATGTTTGCTGTTCTATGCCATCCTGATGATTCAGCAGTACTTGATGATCGTGGTCATAGCGGCCGGTCTTTTCGATCTTTGGTTCGATTTCCGTCATCTTACTCCAAGACCACAGGAGCCTGAGGACAATATTGAGTCCTGACTTATTATAAGGAGATAATCATGAAGATCATCTTGAAACAAAATGTAAATGCCTTGGGAAAGGCGGGGGACATTGTGGACGTATCCGACGGCCATGCCCGGAATTTTCTTATCCCCAGAGGTCTGGCGGCAGAAGCCACCGATAAGAACGTTAATGCCCTTGCACAAGAAAAGAAACGGATTCTTAATCATCAGGAAAAAGAAAGGCAAAAGGCGCAGGATTTGGTTTCCCGGCTTTCCGGCCTCGTTTGTACCATTCCACGCCGTGTCGGGGAACAGGATAAACTATTCGGTTCCGTCAGCTCGAAGGATATAGAAGCGGCCCTGAAAAGCCAGGGTTTTGATATCGATCGCAAATCCATCCTTATGGAGGATCATATCAAGAGTCCGGGTGAATATACCGTCAAAATTAAGATCCATTCCGGTATAACTGCGGAAATAAAGGTCCTTGTCATCTCCGATAAATGATGAAGAACGAATTGGATATCGATACCGCCCTCCATCGCGTACCGCCTCAGAATCTTGAAGCGGAACAGTCGATTATTGGCAGTATTCTTCAGGAAAATCAGGCCTTGAACGCCGCCATGGAAGTTATTTCTCAAAGGGATTTCTACAGCGAAGCCCACAGAAAGATCTTTTCGGCCATTTTGGAATTGTCAGACCGCAATGAACCAACCGACCTTATCACCTTGAGCAACATTCTGAAGAACAAGAATCAACTCGATCAGGTCGGGGGGGTTGCCTATCTTGCCAGTCTCGTCGACAATGTCCCATCATCGGCCAATATAGCCTATTACGCGAAAATCGTCCGGGAAAAATCGATTCTTCGCACCTTGATCGGAACGGCGACGGATATTCTGGGCAAGAGTTACAACACCGGCGCCGATGTAGATGAGGTTTTGGATGCGGCGGAACATGCCATCTTCGATATTTCGGAGCATAAGATAAGACCGTCCTTTTTTGCCATCAAAGACATCATTAAGAGCAGCTTCAAAACCATTGAAAAGCTTTACGAAAGCAAGGAACTGATCACCGGTGTGCCGACGGGTTTTGAAAAGCTTGACGAATATACATCCGGCTTGCAAAGATCTGACCTCATTATTATTGCCGGTCGGCCCAGCATGGGGAAAACGGCATTCGCCCTGAACATCGCCCAGTACGCTGCCCTTGAGGCGGGAACGCCGGCAGCCGTTTTCTCTCTCGAAATGTCCAAAGAACAACTAGCCATGAGGATGCTCGCCTCGACTGCCAAGGTGGATTCCCAAAGGATCCGCAAGGGATTCTTGGGCGAGACGGACTGGCCGAAGCTGACCATGGCTGCCGGCAGTCTTTCCGAGGCCCCCATATTCATTGACGACACGCCGGCCATCACTGTCCTGGAGATGAAGGCCAAAGCAAGGCGCCTCAAGGCTGAATTTGGGTTGGGGCTGGTCATCGTCGACTATCTTCAACTGATGCGGAGCGGCGGCGGCAGGGAATCCCGTGAACAGGAGATTTCTGAAATCAGCCGTTCACTTAAAGCCTTGGCCAAGGAACTGAGCGTGCCCGTCATCGCCCTGTCCCAGTTGAACAGAAAGGTTGAGGACAGAACCAACCGGCGGCCTCAAATGGCGGATTTACGTGAATCGGGTGCCATCGAACAGGATGCCGATGTCATCGCCTTTATTTACAGAGACGAGGTCTATAACAAATCGGAAGACAACCCAGAAAAGGGCATTGCAGAAGTCATCATTGCCAAACAGAGAAACGGCCCGACGGGAACGGTCAAGCTTGCATTCCTTGAGAAGTTTACTTCGTTTGAGAATCTGGCACGGACCGAAGATTAGCAGACTGTTGAAAAACGCCCATCCCGCGCTTTCGCGGGGACGGTATCCCGTAATCCAGCCCTTTACGGCTGCGATAAACAGGTAAACTTCCAATCTACCCTTCCAACAGGGGTGTATCCGTTCCTAGATAGGGAATGGCCAACCTTAGCTTTTTCAACGCCTGCTTTTCAATTTGACGGGCCCGTTCCCGTGTAATGCCATAACGATCGCCGATTTCCTGCAGCGTCAGGGGATTATCCGCCATGACACGGTGCTTGATGATGTAACTTTCCTTTTCCGTCAATTTCGTGAGGGCTCCCGCGATGTTTCTCTTAACCAGATCCATCTCTTCTTTCTTAATGAGAGATATTTCCTGGTTTTCTCCCTCATAGGTCAAATAATCCATGTGCGTCGTATCACCTTCGTCGCTTACATAGGCATCGAGGGAAACATCGCGATTGCTCATACGCAGGTCCATCTCCTGCAATTCAACGGTTTTGACGCCCAGAGACTCGGCAATTTCACCAAATTCAGGATTCTTTTCCGACATGGATTCCAGCTTTTTCTTAGCTTGTCCAAGTTTGAAGAAAAGCTTCCGCTGTGCCTGCGTGGTCCCGATTTTGACGAGACTCCACGATTTGATGATATAATTTTGAATGTAGGCTCGAATCCACCATACGGCGTATGATATCAATCGATATCCTTTATAGGGGTCGAATTTCTTGACGGCGTGCATAAGGCCTATATTGCCTTCTTGAATCAGGTCTGAGAGTTTTACCCCATAATTCCTGTATTCATGGGATATCTTAACGACAAAACGAAGATTCGAGACGACAAGTTTCTCTGCCGCTTCCATATCATTATATTTCTTCAGACGGACGGCAAGGCTGAATTCCTCTTCTGCCGTCAGAAGCTGAAACTTATTAATCTCAGCAATATAAAGATCCAACGTCCCGGTAACGACGGGTAGATCCAAGGTCACATCCTCCATATATTAACAATTTCAATCGGTTAAAATATATATTGCTTTAGGGGGGCTGTCAAGGTTTTTGTGGCCCTCTGTTGGGAGTACGTGATATGTCCGGTTTGTAGCACACAATCTGTCCGGTTTGTTAAGATCACCTATGGAGGTGATCGATGCGACAGACGGAGATGCTACAGGAGATCCGGAGGATGCGATTTGAAGAGGTATATTCGGA
>CAZYDG010000013.1:0-33021 GCA_964645835.1 uncultured Syntrophaceae bacterium | reverse complement strand
CACGGCCACTGTGGAGATCAGGAAACAAGAGGCATTCCGGAAACTTCCCATCATCGCCATGACGGCAAACGTCATGGCTGCCGACATACAGAAATGCCAGGATGCGGGCATGAATGACCATATTGCCAAGCCCATTGATCCCGATGAACTATTCGGCAAGCTGGTTAAGTGGGTGAACATAGGCCGGGCCGATAACCTTTCATCGGACACTGCCGTTCCTGAGCAAGAGGGTGAAGTCATTCCAATCGATAGAAAATGCCGTTAAAAATTATGATTTTGCAAAAGCCATCAAACTACTAACTCAGCATTTGACTGATTTGAAAATCGATCTCAAAGGAGGAAGAAATGGACAATAATGACGGATTATTTGATAAGCCTACAATATTGGTTGTAGATGACCAACCGGAAAACCTTACACTGATGAGTGGTCTGCTTAAGGACATTTACAAAGTAAAAATAGCCAACAATGGAGAACGTGCACTTAAAGTGGCCCTCACCGGCACACCACCGGACATCATCCTGCTCGACATTATGATGCCGGTCATGGATGGCTATGAGACATGCAGGCATTTAAAGTCAACCTCGGAGACCAGGGACATCCCGGTCATCTTTCTGACTGCCAAAGCAGATGTTGAGGATGAGATGCGCGGCTTCGAAATCGGTGCAGTCGATTACATTACCAAGCCGATCAGTCCGCCCGTGGTTCTGGCACGCGTCAAAACTCATCTTCAGATGAAGCGGGTGCGCGACTACCTCAAGGATCAAAACGAATTCCTGGAAGCTGAAGTGCAGCGGCGAACTCAGGAGGTTGTCGCGGTCCAGGAAGCAACGATTCTAGCTATGGCATCACTGGCGGAAACGCGAGACAATGATACGGGTAACCATATTCGCCGCACCCAGTTTTATGTTCGAGCATTGGCCGGTAAACTTCGTTATCATCCGCGGTTCAGTTATTTTCTTGATAATGGCAAAACCATTGACATTCTTTTCAAGTCAGCACCGCTACATGATATCGGAAAAGTAGGCATCCCCGACAATATTCTTCTTAAACCCGGAAAATTCACTACGGAAGAATTTGAAATCATGAAATCACACTGCAGACTTGGCCGCGACGCGATAATAGCTGCAGAACGTCGTCTCGGGATTGAGCTGCCTTTTCTTTCCTTTGCTAAGGAAATTGCATATTGCCATCAGGAAAAATGGGACGGCACCGGTTATCCGGAAGGCCTGTCTGGTGACGACATTCCAATCTCAGGCCGTTTGATGGCCCTGGCTGATGTCTATGACGCTCTCATTTGCCGCCGTGTGTATAAGGAGGGCATGCCACACGAAAAGGCTTTCGAGATCATCGTTCAGAGCAGCGGCAGCCATTTCGATCCCGATATGGTAGATGCTTTTAAGGAAATTGCTGAAGAGTTTCAAGACATTGCCAAGCGATACGAGGATACGGACCAAGACCTTGAAAAGCATTCAAAACGTTAGCGGCTTAAATAGCGAAGAATTCCTAGCCCAGGATATCGAGTTCGAATTTATAGGGAGAACTTGGATGACCAAGAATCATTAAATGTTTCCCTTTCCCTAGAAGAGCTTTTTTATTGGCTTCACGTTTTCCGATGCGGACGCCGTCAAGGGTCGTGCCCAGCGTACTGGCCGTATCGATGATGTAATATTTATCCTGAACAAAGGCCAAGACGCAGTGGGCTCTTGAAAGCTGATAGGGTTCTTTGTCCGAAAGTTTAAGGTCTACATTATCAAACGTGCCATCCTTTGCCGAACGCCCGATGGTAAAGGGGGATTTTGTGATATCGATCTCCTTGCCTTGTAGCGCTCGTTCTGCGTCAGCCGTCAAGGCACGCATATGAATGACGTTTCCCGCTTCAACATGGGTCGATTCAGTTTCTGTGGCATCTTTTTCCTGAAACGCAACGGCCAACTGATTCATGTAAATCAGTTTTCGGAAGGCTTCTTTCAAAATGGGGATGATGCTTCGCGGGTTGGTGTTGAGCATGATCTCGAAGTCTTCGCGGCTGATCGTATTAACCCCCGTATCCTCCAGTGCAATGACCGATGCGGAATGAGGTTCTCCCGTCAAAAGACTCATCTCACCGATTACATTGCCAACATGCAGCTTTGCCAGGACAATTCTTTTTCCTTTTCCCGTCTTGAAGACTTCGACACTTCCGGTTTGGATGAGATAAGCGTTCTCATCTGTAGAACCATCCTCGATAAGAAGATCACCCTTCTTGAAAAATTTCATCTCGAACATGCGTCACCCCTTATTTCCTGCTTTTGATACCCCGCTCTCGAAGCAGAGATCAACAGATTTTAATCCTGAAGAAGCTTCACTAGGATCGTTGTATTAAGATAGCTAAAGTCAATCGGTTTTGTAACATAATCATAAGCACCATATTCTATGGCACTTTTGGCTATTGTCTCATCAGTTACACCGGTCACCATGATCACAGGGATATGCGGGTCAATTTTCTTGATTTCTTTGAGAGTATCGATGCCACTAATTCCGGGCATCATGATATCGAGGAGCACCAGTTGAGGCTTAACCTCTTTAACCAACTGAAGTGCTTTCGATCCATCCTCCGCCTTATAAACCTCATAGCCTTCGGCCATAAGATTAACCTCAATAATCATGAGGTTAATCGGCTCATCATCAACGCATAGAATTCGCTTCATTATGATTCCTTTCCTATTGACGTACTTAAGCCTGTTAAATTCTATTTAATACTAAGAATAGAATTAGTTGCAAAGGATTTTATTTTGCATCCGATTTAACCTGTGATTCATATTGATTTCCTGCCGCATATAGATATTTACGCAAATGTGAGAGCCTCTTCTCTTTAATGCCGGGAATGTTCATAAGGTCCTCCATATGGCCGATCCGGCCGCCGGCAGATGTTCTGTAATCAAGAAGTTTTTTTGCCGTCGCATCTTTGACTCCGGGAATCAGAATCAAATCTTCAAGTGCAGCCTTATTAATGTTGATGGGAAGATCTAGGGCAAGGCGCTTAGCCGCCTTCATATCGGTAATCAGGATTCGGCCATCCTTCTCTTTGATGATCGACATGCCGGAAACGACAATCTTCAGCCCCAGGTCCGGTGAAAGTTTCGCATTGGACTCTATACCCTGATATCGTAATAATTCAGCAACCGTCATGCCCTCAGGAACAAAATAGACGCCTTTGTGGTTGAATGCTCCTGAAAGTTCAACGGTCACATTTTCTTTCCTTTTTTCCAGGAAAAGACCCGTGATCGTATGCATAGGCTTCAAATATGAAACGGCATTAAAGGCATACACCCCAATGCTGACCAGAAGCATGAAAGCCAAGCCGCTTATCTGCGACTGGATGAAAGGGGATGTCTTATTCCGGTTTTTTATCCAGGCCAAAGGCATCATGGAGTACCATTACCGCAAGTTCCGTATATTTTGTCTGGACCACACAGGATATTTTGATCTCTGATGTGCTGATCATCATGATGTTGATGCCTTCCTTTGAAAGAGTAGCGAACATTTTGGCGGCGACACCGGAGTGACTGATCATGCCGACACCGATAATGGAAATTTTGGCAACGCTGTCGTCGATTATAACGCCCTTGGCGTCGATTTCCCGTGATGCTTCCTCAACGAGACGGGATGCCTCTCTGACGTCCTTCTTGGAGACTGTAAAGCTTAAATCCGTAAAATTATCCACACTTGCACTCTGGATGATCATATCGACCATGATATTGTGCTCTGCAAGGGGTGTAAATAAACGAGCGGCAACGCCGGGCCGATCCGGTACATGGGTAACCGTGATTTTTGCCTGATCACGATCATAGGTCACGCCCGACACCACTTCTTTTTCCATATCTTTATCCTCCTTTGTCACTAACGTCCCTTCCCCGTCCGTAAATGATGATTTCACATAGACGGGAACGCTATATTTTTTTGCCATTTCCACGGAGCGGGGATGCAATACTTTTGCACCGGCCCTCGCCATTTCCAGCATTTCATCATAAGATATCTTCTTCAAACGTTTTGCCTTGTCGCACATGTTAGGATCCGTCGTGTAGACGCCGTCCACATCGGTGTAAATTTCGCAAATGTCAGCCTTCAAGGCCGCTGCCAAAGCTACGGCGCTAGTATCTGATCCGCCTCTTCCCAAGGTGGTTATATTATCATTCGAGTCGATTCCCTGAAAGCCTGCTACAATAACAATTTGTCCCTGCGACAGCGCCTTTCGCATTGCCTCCGTTTCAATATGAACAATCCTGGATTTCATATGGGCCCGGTCTGTATGAATTTTGACCTGATAGCCAAGGAAAGACCTTGCTTTATGGCCCATTTTATTAAGGATTATTGCGAGCAGAGATATGGTTACCTGCTCTCCCGTGGAAATCAGGGCGTCATATTCGCGAGGGTCGGGATCTTCTGCAGCCTGATGGGCCAATCCGATCAATTTATCCGTCTCACCGGCCATGGCCGATAAAACAACAACTACACCGTTGCCCGCCTCTTTGGTTCTGATCACCCGTTGGGCGACATTTTTGATCTTTTCGACATTGGCAACCGATGTTCCGCCATATTTTTGCACCACAAGACCCATATTTCTAAAAACCTCCATTATTCAGAGCTTTCATTATCTTTTTTATATGACCATCCTCACCTTTCACACATACTTCTCGCTCCGTATCACCTTTGTAGGCGAGACGCACATAAAGCGTATGGCCAGGTAGGATCTCAAGGATTTTTTCGGCCCATTCGATGACGGTTACGCCTTTACCATAGAAGTAATCTTCATAACCCATGTCTTCCATATCATTGGCTCCCGACAGCCGGTAGACGTCCAAATGATACAGAATATGCCTGCCCGGATACTCATTGATTAACGTAAATGTGGGACTCGTAACGGCATATGTTTCCGGAACACCAAGTCCCCGCGCAATTCCCTGAGTCAGGCACGTTTTTCCCGTTCCCAAATCTCCGATCAGGGCAATCAAATCGCCTTTCTCCGCACACTCCCCCAGAATCTTACCCAAAGCGTAAGTATTCTCTGCACATAATGAATGGATTTGTATTTGCCGCATCGATTGATCTTTTATTCTATAAAAATAATGTGCCCCAGGTAGCTGGCGGATGTGGTCTATTCCATCCACAGCGCTACATAGATGTGAAAAAAGACATTAATATGTTTTAAGCGCCACGAATGGCATCGCTCAGAGCAACAACCTTCTTCATGGGCCCCACTTCATGGACACGGACGATGGATGATCCTGCCATGACGGCAGCCGTCACGGCAGCCGCAGTCCCGAAGATACGTTCGGATGTTTCATCCCCCGTTATTCGGCCGATGAATGATTTTCGTGAAACACCCATCAGAATGGGTCTACCAAGAACTGTCAGATCACCGAGATGCTTAATGATCCTCAGGTTGTCTTCCACGGTTTTCCCAAAACCGATACCGGGATCGAGCACAATCCGCTCTTCCGATATTCCCATTTTCTTCGCATCTGCCATTTTCTGCCGCAGATACTCCAGGATATCAGCCATTAAATCGTCATAGACCAGATCGCCGTTCTGCATCGTTTTCGGACGACCCCTCATATGCATCAGTGCTACGGCGGCCTTCGTCTCGGCGACGACCTCCGCCATCCGGTGATCAAAGGTCATTGAACTGATATCGTTGATCATTTCCGCACCGGCAGCCATAGCGGCATGAGCAATATCAGCCTTCGTCGTATCCACCGATATGGGTATATCCACCAGGGATGCAAGCTTCTCAACGACTGGTATGACGCGCCGCCATTCCTCCTCAATCGATACGGGATCCGCACCGGGCCGAGACGACTCTCCGCCGATATCGATCATGTCGGCTCCCTCTTCGGTTAAGCGGAGCCCGTGGGCCACCGCCTCGTTCAGAGAGAAATAGCGTCCGCCGTCATAAAAAGAATCCGGTGTCACATTCAAAACAGCCATTATCAACGTCCGACCACCCAATACAATGTCGCGCCGGGGCGTTTTCAAAATGAATGTCTTCCGATCCATATTTTCCAATAGCTGACCGATGGCTTCCGACAGTTCGCGGAGTCCAAAGGGCTGTACAATCAGCTTCTCCATCAGCCGATCATACTGCTTTCTCGTCCCCATGAGGAGAACATCAGTCCCATCGATGGAGCAACCCACCGTCCCTCTCGCTACAGCGGCATCACCTCCCAGGGACAGCATTTCCTGCTTGATGATATTGGCTACTTTGCAGGATATGGAATCGATGCGGATATTCAAATGCCGCATCTTGGGGAGCATGGCCTGAACACCATAAGGATCGACCTGGATAGACGTCAGCATGTCGAAGGCGTCGTCTGCTGTTTCAATCTTCACAGGCCGAATGCGGTTATATGACGACACGGCTTAAACTACCGTCGATATAGGTGATCCCTGAGTATCCGGGCGTACAATGCCGATGATGGCATCGATCTGATCGGCATTCAGGACTTCTTTATCCAGGAGTTCCGCGGCCAGTTTGTTAAGGACCGCCATGTTCTCGACCAGGATCGTTTTTGCCCGTTCATAACTGCTCATGACAATACGGGACACCTCACCATCGATCCGTTGCGCCGACGCCTCACTGTAATCCTTGTGTGTCGCAAATTCACGGCCAAGGAATATTTGCTCTTCCTTCTTGCCGTAACTCAAAGGACCCATAGCCTCACTCATCCCCCATTCACAGACCATCTTTCTTGCCAGATTCGTCGATCGTTCGATATCGTTACCTGCACCGGTCGTAAAATCCTTTAGTACCAACTCTTCAGCTGCCCGCCCCCCCAGAAGGATAGCGATGCTCTTCAAGAGATATTCTTTGGGATACGTGTGTTTTTCATCGATGGGCAGCTGTTGCGTCAGGCCCAGGGCACGGCCTCTCGGAATGATCGTCACCTTGTGGATCGGGTCTGTTCCCGGCAGGAGTCTTGCGACCAGCGTATGCCCAGCTTCATGATAAGCCGTGTTGCGTTTCTCGTCATCACTGATGACCATGCTCCTTCGTTCTGTCCCCATGAGAACCTTGTCCTTGGCATATTCAAAATCGCCCAAATCCACTTTTTCCTTGTTGGTTCGGGCTGCAAACAGGGCGGCCTCGTTTACGAGATTTTCGATATCGGCGCCTGAAAACCCAGGTGTTCCGCGGGCGATGACATGAAAATCGACGCCTTCGGCCAAGGGAACTTTTTTTGCATGAACTTCGAGGATCATCTCCCTTCCCTTCACATCGGGCAATGGAACAACGACCTGACGGTCAAAACGGCCTGGTCGAAGAAGGGCCGGGTCGAGAACATCGGGACGGTTCGTTGCTGAAACGAGAATGACACCCTCATTCGATTCAAAACCATCCATTTCTACCAGGAGCTGATTCAGGGTCTGCTCACGTTCGTCGTGACCACCGCCCAGACCTGCGCCGCGATGGCGGCCGACGGCATCGATTTCATCAATGAATATAATACAGGGTGCATGTTTTTTCCCTTGTGTAAAAAGATCACGGACGCGCGAAGCGCCGACGCCGACAAACATTTCTACAAAATCGGAACCACTGATGGACAAGAAAGGCACGTTTGCCTCACCGGCAATGGCCCTGGCCAGAAGGGTTTTCCCCGTTCCAGGAGGTCCGACAAGAAGCACGCCTTTTGGTATTCTGCCGCCCAGACGGGTAAATTTCTTGGGGTCTCGTAAAAATTCAATAACCTCTTCCAGCTCACTTTTGGCTTCGTCTATTCCTGCTACATCGGCAAAAGTGACCTTCGTCCCTTTGTCCGTCATGAGGCGGGCCCGGCTCTTACCGAAGGCCATTGCCTTTCCGCCGCCGCTTTGCATCTGGCGCATGAAAAAAATCCATACGCCGATTAAAAGAAGCATGGGAAACCATGAGATGAGAATCGTCATGTACCATGGAGAATCTTCAAGTGGTTTGGCGGTGATGCGGACATTTTTTGAAACCAGGGTCTTTACGATGTCTGTGTCCTTGGGCATGAAAGTTTTGAAATTCTTCCCATCGGCAAGCTTTCCTGTTATATTTTCGCCTTGAATTGTAACTTCCTTAACTTGGTCTTTGTTCACATATCCCAGGAAATCGGTGTATACGATGGTTTCCTGGCCCCCTTTGGGTTGGCTGAAAATATGGTAGAGAAGAACGAATACAAGACTGATAACCAGCCAGAGGGCAATGTTTTTCTGTAGTGAATTCAATCTAGATGCTCCTTATTTTTATGAATCCGCGGGTCGAATAGGACCGGATTCGCTAATATTGACCTTTTCATGGAACTGGTCAGCAATTTTAATGACTGTTCATTTACAATAAGCCGTCTTTGATTTCAAATGATTTCTACCTTTAAAATTCGGGTAGTCTGTGCATTTACACGAACCCGTTCTCCCAACCTGATCCCCGCGACCCATAACACAGATCGGCTATCAACTATAAGAGGCAGTGACTTTCGCCGGTCACGGGGAACCTTCTCATCAATGAAAAATTCCTTTATTCGTTTATTTCCCGCCATGCCTAACGGTTGAAACTTGTCACCCGGTCGGATGTTCCTTATCTTCAAAGCCCCATCGATCTTATCGACATCCATGAAGGCCACTCGGGGATTCAACCGAATCGTTTCAATATCCCCTATTCCCCCTTGCACCACCGTAAACCGGATCGTTTCCTCAGTCTCGGAGATCAGGATATCACCGGGGATATGGGCATCATAAGAAAAATCATGTGACTGATCTCTCTTATAGCCAGCAATATAATCATTATTTTTGGAAATCAAAGTTTGATCATATCGCCGCCGCATTCTGATCCCGAACGGAAGGTCGATCATTGCCGAGGGATTATCTTGAACAATCAAGGATGCTGCCGCTTCTATATGGGCAAAGGCAATACCTTGCCCTCCGGGACAAAAATCTTCAAGAATCTTTTTCAGCATGCGGTTCCGGAGGGCGCAGTGAAGCCCTGCCCAGTCTGTCGTCGATAAGACGACCGTTCCGTTCCTGGGAAGCAGACCCCACTTAGCAAGAGTCTCTTCCGCCGCTTGTTCCATGTAATCGTCTTCCAACCTCACAATATCTGCCAAACGGCACAAGCTGTCATCTATACGGGGGTTAAAAGCCTCCTTGAGGAAAGGCAGTAACTGATGTCGAATGCGATTGCGTAAAAAGAGGGGCGATGCGTTTGTCTCATCTTGCTTGAAATCCATCCCCTGCTCCCGTAGAAAGGAGAGAATCTTTTCACGGTCGACAAAAAGAAGGGGCCGAATGTAGAGCTTGTCCCTTACGGGCATCATCCCTTTGAGGCCTTCCGGTCCGCTTCCCCGGATTATGCGCATCAGAACCGTCTCCGCCTGGTCCTGCCTGTGATGGCCAAGAGCAATCTTTGCAGCCCCATGCTTTTCCGCCACACGATCAAGAAACGAATAGCGGGCCTTCCGCGCCGCATCCTCAAGATTCTTGCCTTCCCTTTGGCTTATTGCCATGACATCAGCCCGATCCGAAACACAGGGATAGCCGAGTTTTTCCGCTAATTTTGCAACGAATGCCGCCTCGTCACGGGCTTCCGGCCGGAGGCCGTGATCCAAATGTGCAACGATGATTCGAATCTGAAGTTCCCGGACCATATGATGAAGAACTGTCAAAAGCGCTACTGAATCAGGCCCGCCGGACACGGCAACGACAACAATCTCACCTGGATCTATCATTTTGTATTTATTAATGGTATTAGATATTTCCTTAATCATGATCCTCATATCCGGATCTATATATATAGTGATTTCATATCTGCCAGGGTTTCGCAGGTGTCGTCCGGCTTAAGGCCTAAAAGAACTTCCCGATCCGTCAAGCCGCCCAAAAAGGCACAACTCAAGATGTGAGCATTTCTCGCCAGAAGAATATCATTTATACCGTCACCAATGATAACGGTCTTTTCTCTCTCGGACACATATTGATCAACGAGAATTTCTATCAGCCTGGGATCCGGCTTCATGTAGTCCCGCGAATCACCACCCATAGTTTGGTCGAAATAGTGCATAATCCCCAGGGCTTCAAGAATGATATCGACATATCTCTTACGTTTGTTGCTCAAAACGACTTTCTTCTTTTCGCGGAAATGCTCAAGGCAATCTACCACGCCGGGATAGAGGGTCGTATGATCCATAATATGATCACCGTAATAAGAAGAAAATATTCTGAGGGCCTCTTCAATTTTATTCCGATGGTCCGGTCCCAATGAGCGAATCAACAAATTACGGATTCCATTTCCGACATAACTTATTATTTTATCGTCATTAACGGTCTCCAAGCCGAGAGATGCCAGAGTATAGTTTACGGAAATAACAAGATCTTTCCCCGTTGCCGCCAATGTTCCGTCAAGATCAAAAATCATTAAATCGATACGTTTCATGACTACCTATCCTTTGATAGAGATGATATATAAAACTCGCAGTTGAAATACAAGCAATGAAAAGGTATAAAACGGTCCATGTTTAAAAATAAGGAGGACACAATGAAAGAGAATATGAAAAAACTTTTCCCTATGGGAGCCGTTTTGGTCGCGGCGTTTTTTGTTTTGACCTATGTTATGGAAATCGATGCCCATGCCAGGGCGGGCGGTGGAAGATCTTCGGGCAGCCGAGGATCTCACTCGATGACCAGCCCTTCCCGGCCTTCTCCGTCCCAATCTATGACATCACCTGCCCCATCTCGCAGCATGTCGCCCACTGCCCCGGCGCCGGCACCTCAGAGCGGTGGCTTCCTTCGCAGCATGGCCGGAGGTCTCGCCGGAGGTCTTCTTGGCAGCATGCTTTTCAGTAGCCTCGGATTTGGTGGCCACGGCGGTGGCTTCGGAGGCGGTGGTGGTATCGGGATCATGGATATTATCATCTTATGCGGTATCCTGTATTTTATTTATTGGTTTATCAAACGACGCAAGGCGGCTAAAGAGGCCGAGGCAACCGGTGCCTATTACCAATCCTCGGCGCCCCAACCAGTGCAATCTGCAAGCTATGCGCCCAGTTATGAAGCACAGGCGCCGGAGGCGGTCAGAGACACTGGTGTCGGATATATCCGGCAGATGGACCCATCTTTTGACGAGAGCCGCTTCACGGATCTTTGTATGGATATATTTTTCAAAATCCAGGGCGCATGGGGAAATCGCGATATGTCAACAGCACGCAACCTCCTGACGGATGAGATGTTCGGAATCCTCCAGGGCGATGCGGATAAGATGAAACAGGAAAAGAAAATCAACAAACTGGAAAACATCGCCGTCCGTACTGTCGAAATCACTGAGGCGTGGCAGGAAGGAGGCCGTGACTTCATAACAGTCCGTTTCCTCGCCAATCTCCTTGATTACAATGTCAGTGACGCAGGAGAGCTTTTGTCGGGCAGCAAGACGGAACCGGTTAAATTTGAAGAGTACTGGACCTTTGTCCGTCCCGTCGGGAATAACCCCTGGCAGCTTTCAGCCATCGATCAGGCATAAAAGACGTGACATCGAAAAGGAAAAAAGATCGCATCGCTATTATCGGTCTCGGGAAAGTCGGGTCTGCTATAGGTTTTTTATTACGAAAAGCCGGATATCCCATCGCAGCCGTTGCCGACAGATCACCTGAGGCGATCCGTCATGGCCATCCCTTCACGGGAGGTCATATCCATGACCGCATTAGTGATGTCGTTCCCGAAGCCGATGCAATCTTCATCGCCACAACGGATGATGCTATTCTGGAGGCCTGTCGCGAGGTCTCGGCATCCGGCTTCATCCGTCCGGGTCAGAAGTTTGTCCACCTTAGCGGTGCCGGTTCGCTGGATCTTCTTGCACCGGCAAAAAATGCCGGTGCAAGCATTGCCAGCATCCATCCCATTCAATCTTTTGCCGATGTTCAAGGAGCCATTGAACACATCCCTGGAAGCACTTTCGGTTTAACGTCCGATGAATCCATCAAGAATTGGGCTGTCGATGTAATTCTTGATTTAAAGGGTATCCCTTTTTTAATACCTGATAAAGATAAGGCCCTTTATCATGCCGCTGCCTGTATCGCCTCAAACTATTTGACGGCCCTTATGTATATGGTTGAAGAAATCTATCAAACCCTGGGACTGACCCGGGAAGAAGCAATTCGTGCCTTTTGGCCTCTGGTTCGCGGTACGCTGCAAAACATCGAATCACGAGGTACAATCGAAGCCCTGACGGGTCCTATAGCCCGCGGGGACTTGGGCACCATCGAAAAGCATGTCTTGGCCTTTCATGAAAAAATGCCGTTCTTCCTTGATGCATATCGAATCATGGGCATTATCGCCACGGAACTGGGGTTAAAAAAACAAAGCCTTTCCGCCGATAGAGCGGAGGCTATAACGGAATTATTGAAAGGAGTAAAACATGAGCACACAAGTTAAAGTCAACAGAATGACTACGGCTATGATCGGGGCCATGAAAAAAAAGGGTGAAAAAATCACCATGCTTACGGCTTACGATTATCCTACTGCCCTTGCCGTGGATGGTGAGGGGACAGACATGATCCTCGTCGGCGATTCCCTTGGCATGGTGGTTCTGGGATATGACAGCACTCTTCCCGTTACCATGGAGGATATGCTTCATCATACAAAGGCTGTGGCGAGGGGAACGGAACACGCACTCCTTATCGGTGATATGCCTTTTCTGTCTTATCAGATTTCCGTGAAAGAGGCTGTTCGCAACGCCGGCCGCTTTCTCCAGGAGGCAGGCGCCCAGGCAGTCAAGCTTGAAGGCGGCCGTGAGGTCGCTGAGATCACCCGGCGTATTGCAGCAGCCGGCATTCCGGTCATGGCCCATATCGGTCTGACACCCCAATCCGTTCACCAGTTGGGTGGCTATAAGGTCCAGGGTAAGGAAGATAAAGCAGCGTTGAGGCTCATTGAAGACGCAAAAATCCTTCAGGATGCCGGGGCATTCTCCATCGTTCTTGAATGCATTCCCAAGGGCCTTGCCAAGACAATTACTGAATCCCTTGCCATTCCTACTATCGGCATCGGCGCAGGTGTTCATTGTGACGGACAGGTTCTCGTGATCAATGACATGCTGGGACTGTTCGATCGTTTTACACCGAAACATGTAAAAAAATACGGACACCTTAATGATAAGATCCGAGCCTCTGTCAAGACTTATCTCGAAGAGGTCAAATCGGGCGTCTTTCCGGATGACACCCAATCGTTTCTATGAATTACCGTTTTTATCCATCGGCAAAAGAGGCTTCAACGATCATCCTCTTGCGTCCGAAGTCCGATGGGGTTTTTGAAATCTTGATGGTCAAACGCCACCCGGGCAGTTCATTTGTTCCTGATTGTTATGTATTTCCAGGTGGGGCTATTGAAGATGCTGATCTCCATATGGAGGACCTTTGTACGGGTCTTGATGTGGCAGGCGCCCATCGAATCCTGCCTTCGGTTGCCTCTGCCGACATGGCCCTTGGGGCTTGGATCGCAGGTATCAGAGAAACTTTTGAAGAAACGGGTATTCTATTGGCTTATGACCGTTCAGGCCACATGCCCTCGTCCGACTGGACCGGTCGAGGGCACCATTCACTGTCCTACTATCGATCATCAATCCTGGATGGACGTCTGTCTTTCAGGGCATTTCTCGAATCCCAGAGCTTGACTATCGCTGCGGATCGACTTCACTATCATTCACAATGGATTACGCCCGCTGGCTTTCCTATCCGTTACGATGTTCGTTTTTTCATTGCCGCAGCGCCGCAAGATCAGGAGGCCATTCATGATGGAAGAGAGCTGACCGATCATGTATGGATATCCCCGGAAAGCGCCCTCAGTCTATATCACCGAGGACGATTCAATATGGTTTTACCGACAGTTTCGACCCTCCGTGAACTCTGTCGTTTCAAGACCATCGAGGAGGCCATCAGCGAACATTATGAAGGAACGGATAATCGGTCATTCATCGGTTAATATCCGGACCGGAAAAGAAAGGAAAGGAAATCAAAAGATTGGATTTTGAGACGGTTACATCACAAATTAAAGGATTTCTCGATCGAGAAGAAGGCCTTAGGCTATATGAATTGGCCCGTGAAGCAAGCCTCAAAGGACCATGCCTGGAAATCGGCAGTTACTGCGGTAAGTCGGCTGCTTGCCTTGGCTTGGGCTGCAAGGTAAACAACGGCACACTATATTCCATCGATCATCACCGCGGATCGGAAGAGCAGCAACCAGGACAGGAATATTTCGACCCCGAGCTTCTGGACGCCGAAACAGGCATGATCGACACCTTCCGTCTTTTCCGCAAGACCTTGCGTGACCTGAGCCTGGAGGAAACTATCATTCCTATAGTCTCATCGTCCGCTGTGGTGGCCAGGTCCTGGAAAACCCCTTTGGGACTGGTCTTCATTGACGGCAGCCACTCCTTTGACTCGGCCCTGATGGATTACATGGTATGGACGCCTCATTTGATACCCGGCGGTTATTTGTTGATTCATGATATCTTTTCCGACCCGGCTCAAGGGGGGCAAGCCCCTTACGAAGTTTATAACATAGCCCTGTCCTCAGGTCGGTTCCGTGAAGAATCATTAACGAAAACACTGGGGGTTTTGAGAATCATTGGAGAATAATCTATGATTTCAGAGTATGGAATTATTCTTTTCTTCTTACGATGGCATCGATAGAAACTATTTCTAGATGCCTGAACAGACCTTCTGTCGCCATCCTTCTGGCAACGGGGCTGATTTCTCTATTGGGGCAGGTGGCTCTCCTTCGTGAATTGAACGTGGCCTTTTACGGCACAGAGCTGATTTATGTTTTTTCCCTGGGATTTTGGCTTATATTTACAGCGGCAGGCGCCATATTTCAACACCGCTTGTTTTCACCTACCATAAGAAAACTCGCCGCAGCACTGGTTTTCACGGGCCCATTTTTATTTGCGTCCGTTGCCTTTATCCGCGGTAGCCGAATCATCTTCTCCATTGTGCCCGGTGTATTGCCCCCTTTTGGAATACAGCTTCTGTTGACCGCTATCACCCTCTTTCCAGTGTCATTCATGACGGGGATACTGTTTTCCGGAGCGGCCAAAGCATTCATATCCGAAGGCCGTTCCGAAAGAACGCTTAGCGCTGCCTATGCCATCGAAAGCATCGGTGCCCTTGCCGGCGGCCTTATAGGAACTCTCGGGATTTATGCCGGTCTACAAAATATTCATCTCATACTTTTTTGTTTTGCCGTCTCTCTCTCTGCCATCCTTTTTCTTTTCGCCTTTCCTGATAGAGCAAAGCAAAAACATTTTATCATCGCGACTTCAACATTATTCTTACTGCTTGCCGTCTCTTTTTTTTCCATTAACGACATCGACAGGGTTATGACCCGCTGGAACCATCCGCATCTGCTGGCTTCTCGTGACACACCTTACGGGCGAGTCACATTGAGCGGGTTAGCTGGCCAGGTTTCTCTTTTTGAAAATGATGCCCTGACCTATGAAACCGATGGGACGGACGCTGAGGCATTTGTTCATACGGCTGCCTTGCAACATCCGGAACCGATGCACATTCTTATAATGGGCAGCGGTTCCGCAGGGCTGGTCCGTGAGCTTTTACGTCATCATCCGGAACGGATCGATTACATT
The DNA here is from genome assembly GCA_964645835.1 of uncultured Syntrophaceae bacterium. Classification (GTDB taxonomy): domain Bacteria; phylum Desulfobacterota; class Syntrophia; order Syntrophales; family UBA8958; genus CAZBME01. The sequence continues at coordinate 17,404 of CAZYDG010000013.1, read as the reverse complement.
GAGTTGAATCCGTCCATGCTTGATCTTGCCATCCCCCATTTGCCGTCTGCCATACAGGATTCTCTTCACGACCGCCGCGTTCGCCTCATCATCGGCGATCCACGTCAATACCTTACGCGAGACGGGTTTTACGATCTTATCTTTGTAGCAATGCCTGAACCTGCTTCAGGCCAAACCAATCGCTTCTATAGCCGGGAATTTTTTCAGCTCTGTGCTACCCGTTTGAAACAGCGGGGCATAGTGGCTTTTCGACTCAAATCGGCGGAAAACTTTTGGACGCCGCTCATGACCTTGCGCATGGGCAGTATTTATCAGGCTATCCGTTCTGTCTATCCGGAGTGTGTTTTTCTTCCCGGCACGACGAACGTCGTGACAGCCTCCTTTGCACCCCTGCCGCTGTGGCCGGATCTCCCGATTTATCGTTTGCGGGACAGACACATTAAAAGTGCATTGGTCACGGCAGATTACCTTTCCTACCTCTATGAGAATGACCGTTTTCTCCAAATAAACAGCACTCTCGAAAAGACGCAGGTCGCAGCCAATACTGACAAACGTCCCATTTGCTATCGCTATTCCATCCTGCTCTGGCTTGCAAAGTTCTTCCCTGCCGTCAATACTGCGGCATTCCCGGATATTATCCCCCCAGGTTACCTTGAAGGACGGCTTCCTTTTTTCGTTCTGTTCATCGCCACAATTACCCTCTTTTTGATTTGCCGGGCTTTTCCCATGGCTCGATATCTTATGCTCATGGTCGCTTCAGGCGCCGTCGGTATGGTTTTCGAAACAGTGCTCCTGCTTTACTATCAGATCCGGTATGGCGTCCTCTATCAGGATATGGCCATTCTTCTCTCAAGTTTCATGGCCGGTCTTGCTTCAGGCGCACTGAGCTTTCATCGTCTAAAGCCGCAACCGATATGGGGATTTTGTCTGGCATCGGGTTTCTTCTGTTTTGCCGTTATTGTTTACCGGTTGGTAACTGAAGACCTTTTTTCGGGTCTGATCCCCATCATGGTCCTTTTCTTGGCAGACGGCCTTTTCGTCAGTGCCGTCTTTTCATATACAAGCCATCCCCCTGAACAGGATCAACCTGCCCCGGTCTCACCCCTTTATGGGGCCGATCTTCTGGGAGGCGCATTAGGAGCCGTTACGGGAGGACTTTATATGATTCCATTCCTGGGATTGGACATAACCGCCGCCCTGATGATCATTATAAATGCAGCTATTATGATACTGGTATAATTGCTAAGTTATTTATTATTATTCACTTGTTCATTTTCATTCCATTCGACTATATTAAGATGATTTCCGACCAATAAATTATGACATATTTCTTTTAAGTAATTTCTTGACATTTATGAAACGTTGTCATAGTCATAAAATTATAGTCGATCTATTTTTACTTATATTTTGTAAGGATTAATAGTAAAAGTTGGGTATGAACATTTTGCATTACGGGGTCATCCAATATGACATTAAGCCCTTTTGTCTTTCAGGCTTCCGGCATCATGACCATCCGACTTTTCTAATATCAAGAGGGGAGGTTACTTGCAATGCCAGAAGGAAAAGTAAAATGGTTTAATGAAAAAAAGGGTTTCGGTTTCATTGAAAAAGACGACGGAGAGGATATCTTTGTCCATTTCAGCGCCATTCAGAACTCGGGATTTAAGACGTTAACCGAGGGCCAGCGCGTCAGTTTTGATGTCGAAAAAGGGAAAAAAGGCTTGGCTGCAGCAAACGTCAAAGCATTGTAGAGTAACCGAAAAGGACAAAAGAGGCGTCTTCGTAAAATACTTGAAGGCGCCTCTTTATTTTTCAGAAAAATTGTCATGCTAAAAAAGTATCGTTATTCCCTTATCTCCGGTCCCATCAATTATCTTCTTTGTTTTATCGTCCGACTCTATTCCCGAACCTTTCAAATGACTATTGAAAATGAAGAACTTTGGCTCGATTATCTCAAACAGGGCGGCAAAGTCTTGCTTTGCGTTTGGCACCAGCAGTTCTTTTCCGCCATCCGGCACTTTAGAACTTATGAACCCTATAACCCATCCCTGATGATCAGCAAAAGCAATGATGGCGATATCATCGCCCGGATAGCTGAAGCTCAGGGATGGCATACTGTTCGTGGGTCTTCGTCGAGGGATGGCGGTACTGCCATGAAAGAAGTCATCCAACGGTTAAAGTTAACGGGATTGGCTGGTCACATTGTCGATGGTCCCCGTGGCCCGGCAGGAATCGTTAAGGCAGGAGTCATAAGTATTGCCCGAAATGCAGGCGCCGTCGTCGTCCCTTTCTACACGTCAGCAGACCGGGCTTGGTATATCAATAGCTGGGACCGGTTTATGATTCCCAAGCCCTTCGCAAGGGTAACCCTCCATTTCGACAACATGATAAATGTTCCGGTTGAAGAGGATGATCAATGCTTCGAGCGACAGCGACAACAATTGGAAATAACCATGCAGCCATATTTACTAAGTGCAGATACTGCTGAAGTAACCACACCTTGAAAATTCAGCAATGGCTCTAACAAGTTATTGAAGACTTAATCCTCCTGGGCAGGCTGTTCAAAAATGTTCAGATGCAAGGCGCACAAAAGTCCAGGAATAATTCCGGTTCTAAATCAAAGATGATATCAAGGCGGCGAGGAAGAGGCGACGCAGATGTATACTGAAATACATCGAGGAACCGATGACGAAGACAACGAAGATAGCGCTTTGATTTAAAATTGGAAAGACGTACATAGAAGTACTTCTAGTGACGAGGCTTGCAGTGCTACGCAGCAGATGGGCATTTTTCAACAGCCTGCCGAATGTTTCACGGCTTCCCTGATCAGCCGAGGCAAACCAAGGCCAGGCGCCTGACATTTTCATCCTCTCCCATGGCAATCAATTCATCACCCTGCTCGATGACATAGTTTGCCATAGGGTTGAAGATCATTTTTCCCGATGCCTTCTTCACGGCCACGATAATCAAACCAAACTGAAGGCGGATTTCAGATTCTTCAAGTGTTTTCCCAATAATGGATGCCCCTTCGCAGACAGGAAGCTCCTCCATCCGCAAATCAAGACTTTGACGGCTTGTAGTGATTTCAATAAAGTCAAGCATGGCTGGTCTTAGAATGGCCATGGCCATTCTCATTGCGCCCAGTGTGTAAGGAGACATGACCCTGTCGGCGCCTGCTTGAAGCAGACGATGCTCCGATGCCTCTTCCTCACAGCGAGAAAGAATAAATACCTTCGAATTTAATTCCTTGGCCGTCAGAATAACGTAGAGATTTTCCGCATCGGTGGGAAGGACACAGACAATGCCTGCAGCCCTTTTGATACCGGCTTCAATCAAAGATTTATCATTTGTTGCATCCCCTTTGTAAAACAAGAAACCTTCTTCCTGCATCTTTTCGATGATCTCAGGATTATTTTCTATAACCACAAAAGGAACCTTTTCCGCTTTGAGTTCCTTCGCAATCATTAAGCCAATACGCCCGCATCCACAGATGATTTGATGATTTTTTATATTCTTAATCATTTTCAGCATTCTTCCCTTTCCCATCATATCTTTCAAATGGCCTTCAAGCATCATTTCAGCCAGAAGGTAACCGGCATAGAACATGGTCCCCACACCGAAGATAATAAGAAACATGGTAAATGCCCTTCCCTGCCAGGTAAGGGCATAGATATCGCCATATCCTACGGTGGAAAGGGTAATAATGGTTAAATAGAGAGATTCGAACAGACTGAATCCTTCCAGGAAATGAAAACCCAGCATACCGACAAAGGCTATGGCAAGTAAGGCTAAAAAAGCAATTTGCAGTCTTCGAGTCATGGCGCGGCGATTAAGTCCTCCAGCATGGGCATCATAAGTTCGGCAGCCCGATATCCTTCTTCAATAGACTCTTCACCACGATTGAACTCCAGAAGCCCGATATGGGCCAAATGGGGCGTTATGATGACATCCGGAGGATCGGAGGCCAGGCGCTGTTTAGTAATCCGATCCTGCATGATATAAACGGATTTCGAAATAACCTGTATCATGGAGGGACCACGATCCGGTTGCTCCTGAATGAGCTTCTTAAATATCGACACCTGTCCGGCCTTTAATTTTCCGTTAATGAGGGAGGCCAGCTTTTGTGACAAGAGCCCTTTACCATTCCTCGTTGACGATCCTTTATCGCGAGTCAGAAAACGCCTTCCCATAATATCCGAATTCAGGTTGACAGCAATAACAATATCAGCGTCCATGGCCCGGCACAGCGAAACAGGTATGGGATTGACAAGACCGCCGTCGACCAGCCATTGCGTACCACTTTGAAACGGTGTCAGTATTCCCGGCATGGACATGCTGGCACGGATGGCATCCATAAGGGAACCTTCCTGAAGCCAAACTTCCTTACCTGTATTTAGTTCCGTGGCTACAGCAGCGAAGGGCATGGGAAGATCTTCTATCTGAAGATCCGTCATGCGTTCACGCAGGTATTTTGTTACTTTATCCCCCTCAAAAAGCCCGGCACGGGGCAGGTTGACATCCATAAAGCTTAAGATGTCCGGCCAGGTCAATTTCTTGACCAGATCTTCGAGCTGACCAATAAACCCCGCTGCATAGGCCCCTGCGATCATGGCCCCCATAGAGGTTCCAGATACGACGTCGATTTTGACTCCGGCCTTTTGAAGAGCGCTTATCACACCTATATGCGACCAGCCTCTGGCGGATCCACTCCCCAAGGCAAGGCCTATCTTCTTGGGTTTTGCGGATGTCGGGATGGTTTTATCGTTTTGATTCCGGACGATGTTTCTTCGCAACATACCCCTGCCCTTGACAAATAACACTTCATTGGTTAATTTGCTTGCACAAATATTATTTATAATAAGTTAGTTTATACTAAATCAGGCAACAAAAGGCGAATAGAATATGAAGAATCTTGTCACGGCTTCCTCATATTACCATTCGCTTATATTTATTTAATGGAGGTCAGTTATGAGTCACCGTTTTTTCAGAAAAAGCTCTTCGCTTATGGTCGCTATTTTAGCTGTCTTGTGCTTCTTAACATTGGGGTATTCAGCAAGCGCAGCCCAGGCGGCACCTTTAACGATCCCTGGAACGCCCGGTTCCTTTGCCGATCTTGTTGAACAGTTAAGTCCTATGGTCGTGAACATCAGCACAACCCAAACGGTTAGAACAGGCGGTCTACCTGGGGGGAATACACCTTTCGGCTTATTTGGCAATGATGAGTTTTTCCGGCGCTTCTTCGGCGACATGCCTGAACGTGAATTTAAACAGACCAGTCTTGGTTCCGGCTTCATCATCTCCAAAGATGGTTATATCTTTACAAACAACCATGTCGTGGCGAAAGCGGATAAGATTAAGGTCAAGTTGTCTAACGGCAAAGAATACGATGCCGAGATCAAAGGGCGCGACCCGAATACGGATATAGCCCTCATCAAGATCAAGGCGGATGAAGACCTGCCTGCGGCTACCCTCGGCAATTCCGATAAGCTTCGTGTGGGCGACTGGGTTTTCGCCATCGGCAACCCCTTCGGGCTGTCTCATACAGTGACGGCGGGTATTGTCAGTGCCAAGGGTCGCGCTATCGGCGCCGGCCCCTATGATAACTTCATCCAGACGGATGCATCCATCAATCCCGGCAATAGCGGCGGCCCTCTCTTTAATCTCGACGGTGAAGTTGTGGGCATTAACACGGCCATCATAGCTCAGGCGCATGGAATAGGATTCTCCGTTCCTGTTAATATGGCTAAGGATATCCTCAATGACCTGAAAACCAAGGGACACGTTACACGAGGCTGGTTGGGTGTGTCCATACAGGAGATAACGCCGGATATTGCGGCAAATCTAAAGCTCAAAGACCGAAAAGGGGCTCTTGTCGGCCAAGTCTTTGAAGGCGACCCCGCCGATAAGGCATCCATCAAGGCTGGTGATATTATTATTTCTATCGATGGAAGGTCCGTTAAAGACCCTAGCGAACTGCTCAGAATCGTCGCCACATTGCCTGTCGGCAAGAAGGTACCCGTCACCATCTTAAGAGACGGGGCGGAAAAGACCTTGACCGTAGTCATTGCTGAACGTAAGGATGTTCGGGATGTCGCCAAATCAACAGGTACAACGGAACAATTAGGCATGAGCGTTCAGGAGATCACTCCGGAAATGGCCCGGCATCTGCATTTGTCTCAAAAAGGAGGCATAATTATCACAAACATCGTACAGGGAGGTCCGGCAGAGGAGAGTGGCTTGAAAACCCAGGACATCATTCTCCAGGTAAATCGCGTCAAAATCAAAACCTTAAAGGATTTTACCGATGAAATCAACCGCCGGGGCAAGAGCGATACTGTTATGCTTCTCATCAAAAGAGGTGATCAGACGATGTTCGTCACCATCAAGAGTAAGGATAAATAACGTTCCACTTTTTTGTCACAATGTGGATCAACGGCAATGACAGAAATATTGGCACTTTTGCGCAATCGTAATTTTATTTTTGTCCTTGCCGTTTTCTGCGGTATCGCAGGATATCATGGGGCAGATTGGACGGAACCCCTCGTTATTCCCATGTTGGCCATTGTTATGACTATTTCGGCCCTTGGGATACCGAACGACGCCTTTCGCCCGTTTCGCCACTTGATAGTTCCCGCTTTAAAGGGTGTCCTCATGAGCTATGCTGTATCAGCCACGGTCATCCTGTTACTAAGCGCTGCTTTGATCCAGGACGAATCCCTCTGGAAAGGGTTCGTCCTGGTCGCCGCCGTCCCACCCGCAGTTGCCGTGATTCCATTTGTCGAGTTCCTTGAAGGAAACAGATCCCTTGCTCTGCTGGGCACTGCAGGCGCTTATTTGGCGGCCCTTGCAATCATGCCTATGTTGACTGTCGGCCTTATAGGTGAGACCTTATTGGATATCGGGAAACTTATAACGGTCATGACTTTTCTCATCATCATTCCCCTTGTCATTTCCCGTTTCCTGTTGTGGAAGGGATGGCATAAACTGTTCAGAAGACCAAGTGGCTTGATCACTAATTGGAGTTTCTTCATAGTTTTGTATACCATCGTCGGATTAAACCGTACTGCTCTTGTCAGCAATCCCCGGGCTATTTTCCCGGTTATTCTGATCAGTTTCACCACCCTGTTCGTCACCGGATATGCTATCGAAAAAATCGCTAAATTCTATCGTATTCCCCAAGAGACGATTACTGCCCTAAACCTGCTAGGGACGTTGAAGAATTACGGTCTTTCGGGCGGACTCGCCCTGGCTTTCATCAATCGGGAAGCCGCCCTGCCCTCGGCCATCGGTACGATTTTTCTCATACTGTATGTAATTTATCTTGATTTCCGATATAAAACATCAACAAGCAGTTGAAAAAACCGATTCATTTATTTTAATATTATTCCAGTTTAATACCTTGCCAAATAGAGCATGGTGCTTTACCTTAACAAAAATTCAGCAAGGAAAGGAGAATATTATGGCGATACTATTACCGGACTTACCTTACCCGAAAGATGCCCTGGCGCCTTATATTAGCGCAAACACCCTTGATTTCCATTATGGCAAGCATCACAAGGCCTATGTGGACAACGCCAATAAGCTGATCGCAGGAACTGAACTGGAAACCTTGTCCTTGGAAGATATCATCCGCAAGACTGTGGGAGATGTTTCGACGATCGGCATTTTTAACAATACGGCACAAATCTGGAATCACTCATTCTATTGGCAGTGCATGAAACCGGGCGGTGGTGGACAGCCGACAGGTCCCATTGCTGATAAAATCAAAGCTGTATGGGGAAGTTACGATAAATTTGCCGAAGAATTTAAGACAGCCGGGACAACACAGTTTGGAAGTGGTTGGGCATGGCTGGTGTTGTACGACGGCCAGTTGAAAATCACCAAAACAGCCAATGCTGATACACCCATTGCCCATGGCTTGACACCCATCCTGACCATTGATGTCTGGGAACATGCTTATTATCTGGACTATCAGAATCGTCGTCCAGATTACCTCGCAACGGTGATTGATAAACTTATTAACTGGGATTTTGCAAACGCAAATATACGCTGACCGGACATTGACTGCTGAAGGTTGCCTGTGATGGCAGCCTTCAGCAGTCGACATTTCTGGTCAATGAAAATAGCGTTATCCCTGATCAACCACACCATTTTATTACCCTCACAACAAACGAGAGAAAACGCATTGATGGAAGATAAACCACACTATCTGGGACACCGGGAACGCCTGAAAGACAGATTTATCCAAGGGGGATTGGATACCTTTTTAGACCATGAAGTCATCGAACTTATGCTTTTTTATGGCGTTGCCCGGAAAGATGTCAAACCTCTCGCTAAAACTCTCCTGAAAACATTCGGAAATCTCAAAGGCATTCTGGATGCCGACATAGCAGATCTTACTGCTATTCCCGGCGTCAGCCTTCATGCAGCCACTTTATTAAAATTGATAAAGGGCCTAAATGCCCTTTATCTAAAAGAACAAGCGAAAACGAAGACACAGATATCCTGCACTTCAGAATTGATCGATTATTGTATGACGGCCCTCGGCGGGTTAAAGGACGAACATTTCCATGTCGTTTATCTTGATGCCCAGAATCAGCTTATCGATATGGAGACCATCCAGGAAGGCATCGTCAATCAGGCTGTTGTCTATCCACGACAGGTCCTTGAAAATGCATTACGTATGAAGGCATCAGCCATGATCCTTGTCCATAATCACCCTTCAGGAAATATCAAGCCATCCGATGCCGATATCCGTCTTACCAAAACCATCCAGAAAGCAGCTCGTATGTTGGAAATTCTGGTTCACGATCACATTATCATCGGCGAAAATAGGTTCTTCAGTTTCCGTGAAGAAGGAATGATGACCGTGGGCTGAAAATAATTATGTTCCCATCTTCTCCTATAAACCTAATCAATCATTAAAACCCAAAGACTGATGCAGTCTGACCAAGGGCAGTTTAACAACATCATTTGCAAGCAAATGATGCGACTTTGATATTTCACACGTAATTGACTTCATCGGGATTGCCACGTTCCCTGCAGGAACTCGCAATGGCCAGAATGAATTGTTGAGAATATCCTCCAAAAGAAGCAGTTATTGGCCTGAAGGTGAATTGGATTTTTCCCGTCCCGTATTAGTGATGTCATCTGCATAATGCAAAAATGGGAAAAATCTCTGAACCTTTTAAGGCCAATGCACCGCTTTGGTTTAGTATTTCAATTAATAATCGACCTTGCCAGGTCTGCGAATTTCTGATAGGTCTCGCTCCATCTGTAAAACGAATATTTTTGGGATAGATAGCAATAAAAGGCGGACCTATGAACAAAGACTCATCCATAATTAAAGCAAAAGAAGTTTTGAAATTAGAGGCCGATAGCATCCTCAAACTTATTGATAAACTGGATGATCATTTTACGCGAGCCGTTGATCTTATATACCAATCGAAAGGTCGGGTTATTGTAACCGGTATCGGAAAATCAGGTATTATCGGAAAAAAAATAGCCGCCACTCTCACCAGCACGGGAACTCCGGCCCTTTTTCTCCATCCTGTGGAAGGAATGCACGGTGATCTGGGCATCGTGACAAAGGAAGACGTCATCATTGCCATATCCAACAGCGGTGAAACCCAGGAATTGAACGTTATCATCCATAGTGTCCGTCAAATCGGAGGTTCATTGATCGTCTTTACAGGAAACCCTCAATCATCTCTGGCCAGATGCAGCGGCATCGTCATAGACGTGGGCGTGGAAAAAGAGGCCTGTCCCTTTGGATTGGCGCCGACATCCAGTTCTACGGCTACTCTCGCTATGGGTGATGCCCTGGCAGTGGCCCTGATTGAAAAACGTGATTTCAGAGAAAAAGATTTTCACAAATTCCATCCGGGCGGTAATCTGGGGTTGCGGCTCCTTGCCAAGGTCAGGGATATCATGATTCATGGCGATCAAATGCCAAAAGTTCTATCGGGAACACCGGTAAGTCTGGCCATAGAAAAGATGGATGAACTAAATAAGGGTTTTGTCCTGATTACGGACGGCAAAGGCGCCCTTAAAGGCATCCTCACTGATGGAGACCTAAGACGATTGATTCGGGGAGGACGTTTAATGCTGGATCAGGCAATCGACCTCTTCATGACGAAAAATCCCAAAAGTATTGATGAAAACACCTCTTTGGCCGCCACGATAGAGGCCATGCAAAAAGATGAGATCACAACCTTCGTCGTTATCAATGGTCAGAAAAAACTCAAAGGCTATATTCACCTTCATGATATCTTGGGACGCGGCGGCAGCCTTAAGATGTCTGTCTTCTAATTCAGTCAGTCTGTTGACACGATAGATTATCCCTCTTATATTATCAGCTATGGGAAAAAGACGGCTGGTAAAGAATTCGAATATAAAGATACAGCGGGATATGCCGGAGAAGGAGGAAAGGGAAAGGAATTCCCGGCAAATTCTGTGGGCCTGGGTATCTGTCATAGTTATATCCCTGATTGGTATAATAGCTTATTCCAACTCGTTCGGTTGTTCATTTCATTTTGATGATATTCCGAACATTGTTGAGAATACAGCGATATGGAATATTTCTGATGTCAAGCAGTGGTGGAGTTTTGCCCCCAGCCGCGCCATCGGGTATCTGTCATTTGCCTTGAATTACCATATTCACAGGCTTGATGTGTGGGGATACCATTTAGTCAATCTCGCGATACATATTATCAATGGCCTGCTGGTGGGCTGGCTGGTACTGCTGACAATGGCAACGCCTGTAATGAAGGCCCAGCCGATAAGCAAATATAAAGGAGCAATGGCTCTATTTACCGCATTGCTTTTCGTATCGCACCCGCTTGCTACAGAGTCGGTAACGTACATAGTGCAACGACTGTCTTCATTGGCCACATTATTTTATCTGTTGTCATTAGCCCTGTACATCAAGGGCAGGCTCGGGGCTGGTAATAAAAGCACACCGATTTTCTTTTTTTATGCGGGTTCCCTGCTTTGCGCGGTGTTGGGTATGCTGACCAAGGATTTCGTCTTTACGCTGCCTATCACCTTTGTCTTGTATGAATTCAGCTTTATAAAGACCGATAAATGGAAGATCGATTTAAATGACCGGAGCATTCAAATTCCTGTCATCGTCCTCGGGATTTTTGCTGTTCTTTTCTTCTTTAACATCAACTTCGGGATATTTAATCCCATACCCCCTCTTCCCGACCAGGGTCGTCATTATCCCGTAACGGCCTGGGACTACTTCCTTACACAATTCAGCGTCATACTGGCGTATATCAGGCTGCTTATCCTGCCTGTAAATCAGAATCTGGATTATGATTATCCCATTTCCTACAGTCTTTTTGAATGGCATACCCTGCTCAGTCTATTATCGCTTACGGGAATTTTTGTTGCGGGGCTATTGTTATTCCGCAGGTATCGTTTGATTTCCTTTGGAATAATCTGGTTTTTCATTGCCTTGTCGGTGCAATCAAGTATTTTTCCCATAAACGACGTTATATTTGAGCATAGGGCATATTTGCCGTCAGTGTGTTTTCTTTTCGTGTTCACGAGCATCGTCTTTTATTTTTTCTGGGACAGATACAGGTGGATCAGTTGTGCCGTTCTGATATTACTGGTCCTGACAAATTCGATTTTGACCTATGAGCGTAATAAGGTTTGGGCAAGTGACTATACCCTTTGGGCCGATTGTGTAAAAAAATCTCCGAATAAACCGCGGGCGTTAAGTAATTACGGAAAAGCGCTTACAGATATTGGCCAAGCATCCACGGCATTGGCATATCTTGATAAAGCGATCAATCTCAGTCCTAACTTTTTTGCTGCCTATTGCAACCGGGGAGTTGCCTATGACGCCCTCGGCAATTACAACATGGCAATTGCCGATTTCGATAGAGCCATCAAGCTAAACACCATATATGCAAAAGCTTTTTATAACAGGGGAATTGCTTATAATAGACTTGGCAATCAACGCCAGGCGATTGCGGATTTTGGTATGGCTATCAAGATTAACCCGAATTATACAGAAGCCTATAATAACCGGGGAGCTCTCGATCTCATTCGCGGCAACAATGACTCGGCAATTATGGATTTCGACCGAGCCATCGGGATGAACCCGAATTATGTAGATGCCTATAACAATCGGGGAACCGTCAATCTAATGCGCGGCAACTATGAGATGGCAATTGGGGATTTTAACAGAGCTATAGGGATTAATCCAAATTATGTAGATGCCTATTATAATAGAGGAATTGCTCATTACCGCCTTGGCAGAAGTAGCCAGGCAATAGCAGACTTTAAAATAGCGTCAAAATTAGGCAATAAAGCATCTCAAGGCTTTTTAAAAAGTCAGGGAATTAATTGGTAGAAGAATTGTCGCATTTTGGTCAAAAAAATAAGAAAAGGGGCTAACCACCAAAGTTAATGGGTAACCCCAGATTTTTCATTGGTAGGCGGTACTGGGATTGAACCAGTGACTTCTACCGTGTGAAGGTAGCACTCTCCCGCTGAGTTAACCGCCCTTTATTTTTATCGTTGCTCTATAGCTCAAAGGAGAGCCTATTTCAAGTTAAAAATGATCTGTAAAGACACAATACTCATAAAAAAACCCGCCCTGATATGGTCATCAGAACGGGTTTTTCTTACTTACGTTGATGTTTAGATCATTTCATATAGACCGGCTGCGCCCATACCGCCACCGATACACATGGATACGATTCCTCGCTTTGCTTTGCGGCGTTTCAGCTCATAAAGCAACTGAGCTGTCAGTTTTGCGCCGGTGCAGCCCAGGGGATGGCCAAGAGCGATGGCGCCGCCATTGGGGTTGATATCTCCCGCCCAGTATCGATCCTCGATTCCTATTTCCCGACATGAATAAATAGCCTGGCACGCAAAGGCCTCATTGATCTCATAGACATCGACATCTTTTGTCGTCAATCCCGCCATCTTCAGAACCTTCGGAATAGCGTAAGCCGGACCGACACCCATTTCTTCAGCTTTGCAACCTGCTACGGCATAGTGTGTCATCCGTGCCAGGGGTTTCAAGCCGAGAGCCTTTGCTTTTTCAGCCGTCATCAAGAGGCTGAATGCGGCTCCATCAGTCATCTGGGACGCGTTACCTGCCGTAACGGAACCACCCAGTTTGAAGGGCGATTTCAATTTGCCCAGATCTTCTACCGTGGTCGGCCAGCGGACACCATCATCCATGTCGAAAACGACGGTTTCACTGATGCGCTTCCCGCTTTTGCTTAGTTTGTACTTCTTTGCCGTAATCGGAATGATTTCATCCTTGAATTTTCCTGCCTTAATTGCCTCATTAGCTCGTCTGTTGCTCTCCACACCGAATTTATCCTGGTCTTCACGGGATATATTGTGGTTTGCCGCCACGTTTTCCGCCGTGATGCCCATATTGACATAAACATAGGGTGCACTGCCGTCCATTTTCCAACCCGGCATGGGCCGCATAGCTACGCCGCCCATGGGGATATGGGACATAGTCTCGCAACCGCCGGCAATGATAACTTCAGACCAGCCGGCCCGAATCTTCGCCGTGGCGTCAGCAATCGCCTGCACGCCCGATGAACAGAAGCGATTTACAGTCATGCCGGAACAAGAAATCGGCAAACCTGCTCCCATGGCCAGGATTCTTCCTAAGTTCATTCCCGTTTCCGCTTCCGGAAATGAGCATCCAACAATCAGATCATCCACATCCGCCGGATCCAACTGAGGAACCCGTGCCATCAGGCCTTTGATGACCTGAAGGCCATATTCTTCGGCTCGCGTTGCGGCCAGACCGCCTCTTTTATAGCGTCCACCTGGACTTCTTACAGCTTCGACAATAACAGCATCGATCATGATATTCCTCCTTCAATTCTTGAAGGGACTGGCGTCAGGGCCTCTTTGTCAGCCCTGACGCAGATCCCGTTATTTTAATCTTAGTTCCGCAGGGGCTTACCCGTATTCAGCATGTGCATGATCCGATCCTGAGTCTTTTTCTCACCCAGCAAGCTCAGGAATGCTTCTTTCTCCAGATCCAGGATGTCTTGCTCCGTCACAAAGGTACCTTCCGAGCATTCGCCACCGGATAGAATATAGGCAACCTTCCGGCTTACATGAACATCATAGTCTGAAATATAATTACCGTGCCGCATATTGTAGAGAAGAGCATCGACAAATCCCTGGAAATTCTCGCCCATGACGGGAATCAAGGCCGGACGGGGACGTTTGTAGTACATGGACATGGCAAGGACGAGGTTCTTGGCGTCCCAGATCTGCTGATCCCTGTTCATGCTGATGTTTTCCGTCTTGCGGACAAATCCAAGTTCCATGGCCTCCATCGCACTGGTGGATACCTTCGCCGTTGCGATATTTTCAAAGGCCTTGGCCGCATAATACTGCATGTTCAAACCATTCTCCACAACACCGCTGGGGATGCCTTCTGTCAAGCGAAGCAGCAATTCCTTGCAGCCGCCGCCAGCGGGAATCACGCCTACGCCCACTTCGACAAGACCCATGTAGGTCTCGCCGCAGGGTTGGCAACGTGCGCCGTGCATGGCAATTTCACAACCGCCGCCGAGAGCCATACCGGCCGGGGCCATAACAACTGGCTTCGTCAGATATTTCATCCGCATATTGGCATTCTGCAGAGCCTCGATCCCTTTTTCAATCACATCCCATTGTGCCTGCTGTACGCCGACGATCACCTTGAAAACATTGGCGCCGACAGAGAAGTTCGCGGCGTGGTTTCCCACCACCATTCCGACAAAGTCTTTCTCGACAATGTCGCATGCCTGGAACATCATGGAAACCATATCGTCGTCGATTGCGTTCATCTTCGTCTGGAACTCCAGGCAGGCAACGCCATCGCCGATATCGATCAGGGACGCGCCGGGGTTAGACGCGATAACCTTATTCCGCTCCTTCAGAGGCGGCAGGAGAATCACGCGCGGGTTTGCTTCTGCCAGGACGTAATCCTTCTTATCAAAGTCGTAGTAATACAGGCCGTCCTCTTTCCTGGTATAGAAGGAGGTAAAGCCGTTTTTCAGCATCTCTTCGACCTTCTTGGGAACTTTCAGCTTCAACTTTTTCATGACTTCGACGGCCTTTTTCACGCCGACGGCATCCCAGGATTCGAAAGGTCCGAGCTGATGATTGTAGCCCCACTTCATGGCATTATCGATGGCCATGATATTGTCGCAGATTTCTCCGACCCGATTGGCTGAATAGATGAAGTTCATGCAGAAATATGCCTGAACATAGTCCGCAGCCTTGTCATCGCCGTTGAATACGGCTTTCATGGACGCAGCCACACCGCCGGGAGCCTTTGAGCCAGCCGTGATGGATGCAAACTTAGGTTTTGTGGCCGGTACATATTCCATCTTCTCAATATCGAGGACCAGCTTAACGGTCTTACCCTTCGCATCCTTCGTCTTCTTGTAATACCCTTGCTTGGTCTTATTGCCGAGCCACTTGTTCGCCATCATCTTATCCAGGTATTCAAGTGGAGCGAAAGTATCACGTGACTCATCATTGGGAACAGCGTCATAGAGGTTCTTCGTCACATGATATCCGGTATCGAGACCGACGAGGTCCATGGTTCCGAACAGGGCCGTGCCCGGGCGACCGATGGCTTTGCTGACGATGGCATCAACTTCATCAACCTTAAGTCCTTTTTCCAACATCAGACGGGCGGCATTGGCCATATCAAAACAACCGATGCGATTGCCGACAAAATTAGGAGAGTCTTTGCAGATGACAACGCCCTTCCCCAGGCTTTGTTCGCTGAATTTAATCATGAAATCGACGACATCAGGATCGGTTTCCTTACCGGGAATGATTTCCATTAATTTCATGTAGCGGGGGGGGTTAAAGAAGTGGGTCCCAAGAAAATGTTTCTTCAGGGCCGGACCGAATTTTGCGCTGATATCAACAATAGGGATACCAGATGTGTTGGTGGAAACGATACAGGTGGGTTTTACAATTTTTTCCACCTTGGCAAAAAGATCTTGTTTGATTTTAAGATTCTCAACAACAACTTCACAAACCCAATCAACATCGGCAAGCCAGTTCAGATTGTCTTCAAAGTTGCCGATTTTAATCATGGATGCATTTTTCTTTGTGAAGAAACTGGCCGGTTTTGATTTAGTGACACCAGCCAAGCCATTGGCCGCAAATCTATTCCGCCATGCGGGACTCTTTTCCGTAAGACCTTTTTTCTTATCAGCCTCAGTCAGTTCGAACGGGATGATATCCAGAAGATAACATTCGATACCCGCATTTGTCAGATGCGCCGCAATGGTCGCTCCCATAACGCCTGCCCCTAAAACGGCAGCTTTCCTGATTTCATAACCCATAATCTTCCTCCTTGTTATAGCTTACAGTTGCCGGTTACTTCATGTATGCACAATTGGTCGGCATGGTTCTCCGTCATCCGTAAGGATTAATTAATTTATTCCGCTGCAGGTATATCTACAGCTATCTTTCCGCTCCGTCTTTCTAAGTTTGCATACTTTTCTTCAATCCGGTAAGATAGATCTCCATACCTTCCCTGATGGTTGAGCGAATCCTTTCTTCTCTTTTTGATTCCGGACCTGTAAACAGATGTAATGAAATAGCACCGTTGAGTAATCCCCAAACAGCATTCCGATTGAGAAAAAGATTCATGAACGGCGGAAATTCTCCCGATTCGATTCCCATCTTGAAGCCTTCCAAGACCATATCCATATTACGATTAACGGCCTTTACAATTTCCTTGTCCATTTCTTCGGGTAAATTCATATGCTCCGTATGCAGCATATAATTCATCAATATCCGAAACAACTCACGATCATTAAGGAAAAAATCGATATAACTCTGGGACAAAATCATGAGAGTTTCGGTGGCGCTCTTTCCGGACTTCATCAATCCGGACATTATAAGGTGGTGACGCTCGACATCGCTGAGCAGGATCTGCGCGTATATCTCTTCTTTGCTTTTGAAATGAAGATACACGGCACCTTTGCTGATGTCAGCTTTTTTGGCGATACTTTCTACCGTGACATTCTTGAATCCTTTTTCAAAAAAAAGCTTCCGGGCAGCCTTGAGTATTGCTTGCCGCCGGATTTCTTTAACGCGTTTTCTACGGGCCTCGATTCCCATGAGCAAAGCTCCTTGGATAGGTACTTTTGATGTAAATTTCAATTTCTGAAGGCCAGTCATTTTATGACTAACGGTCATGCTGTAAAATACGAAAGATTTTGAATGCTGTCAAGGATTTTTTTTTGGATTGTTGGGAGTACGTGATATGTCCGGTTTGTAGCACACAATCTGTCCGGTTTGTTAAGATCACCTATGGAGGTGATCGATGCGACAGACGGAGATGCTACAGGAGATCCGGAGGATGCGATTTGAAGAGGTATATTCGGAA
>CAZYDG010000012.1:0-95597 GCA_964645835.1 uncultured Syntrophaceae bacterium | reverse complement strand
CTTAATGGAGTTCCGGGTCCCGATGGAATTTGCATAGACCCACCCTGCCTGGGTGACCGTAAAGGTCTGCCCTCCGGCGGTGATCGTTCCCGTCCGGGCAGCGCCTGTATTGGCGGCAATGGAGTAGGATACCGTGCCGGTGCCGGAAGCGCCGGATGTAACGGTAATCCAGGAGGTATCACTGCTCGTAGCCGTCCACGTGCAAGTGCTGGAGGAAGGGGTAACCGTAAAGTTGCCGCCGATGTTATCGGCACTTACTGCTGTGCTCGTTGATGAGAGACTGTAAGTGCAAGTCTGAGATGCAAAGGCTTTGATACAGACGTTGGTGTTTGCATATCTTGTTGTTGTATCCGTCCATGAAGAGCCATTGCTGCTTATATAGCTTTCACCTGCATTGGCCGTTGGACTGCTGTATCCGGGGATGGGTTTTTCCAGAGGAATGGGAGATGTGGTCGAGGGTGTGGTTAGTTTTACAACCACAGAAAATTTCTGGCTTGTACTTAAAGTTACAGGCGTATTCAGGGAAATGGTGTGGTAACCGGCCATGGCTGTTGTACCGCTCTGGTTTGTCGAAAGCTGGCCGCTCGTGGGGCCTGATGTCGCATTAGTATAAACATAGACAGTGTAGGTCGAATTCTTACTCGCCGTGTAAAAACTGACGGCTGTCAGGGATTCTGCAGCCTGTGATGTAAAGATGTTCGCAAACCAGCCTGTTGCACTGTTGTAGCCCGTAGAACTTGTCTGTCCAAGAGGATCGTATTGATAAATGCGTGAGTAGTTTGTTGTCTCCTGAGCGCCGTTGAATACGTAACTCCCATCGCCTTTTGCAAAGGTTGAGTCATAGTAGGAAACATAAAAATAACCGCTTTCCCCCCAGGAAGAACCCCAGCTGTTTTTGACGATGAAGGCCCCGTCTCCGGACGGCGGTGTCTTGAATTTGAATCTGTCGAAGTTGTCGTCCCAGCCGACTATCGTGACGGCATGGTTGGAGCTTGAACAATTCGGGCAATAAAACGATGTGTAGGTACTGCTGTAATGCGTATCATCGTCGTAATAGCTGGTGTAAATACCGCCATAGGTCATAATGGCCTGCTTTATGTCGTCATTATCCAGGGAACTCGACCGGGCGGGGATAATCAGAACCTCCTGGACATGCTTCCTGGCATCCGAAGAGGGGACGACCATGGGAAGTTTTGTATCGGCGCTGGCGTTGTACGGGTCGTCGCTTTCCGTCCAGGAGCCGCTCCAGCGGGTGAGATAGGCAACCGCCATGTCTCCCGTGCCGCCGTCACAGGGTAAATATTCGAATCCATGCCTGTTTTTTAGATTGTTTTCAGAAAAGTCCCAAGTTTCCCCTGTAAGGAGATTTGATTCGAGGGAGCCCATCGTGGCAAACGCCCAGCAGGAGCCGCAGGCGCCTTGATTCCGGACGGCGGTTACTCTTCCCAGTGTGCGAAGATCATACGATGAAGCAAGTGATAAAGCGGTTTGTACACTGCCGGATGATGTCTGGGTGGTGGCATTCTGGTTTTTCAGATGGGATCGGTCAATTGGTGAGGGGATGGAGCCCCGGGCGCGGCGGCCGCTGGCTTTCTGCTGCCCTGTACTCTCCTGTGAAGCCTGAGTCTGTGCCTGTTCCATGAATTTTATAAATTCCGGATTCAGCGGGGCCGGGAAGTCCGTTTCCTGTCCCAAGGCAGCACCTTGCCCTAGAAGAGCAAACTGGGCAAAAATAGCAAAATGGAACAGGAGACGTCTGACTTTCATGATCGGTTTTCACTCATCAAAATATCATAAATAATGTCATCGCCTTTTTTCAATATCCGATGCCGGGAAAGCCGGATAGCCTCATCCATGGACCTGAGACCCAGGTCGCCTACGGCCTCAATGCCTTTACCGATGATCTTAGGAGCGACGATTACCATCAGGCGATCAACCAGACGTTCTTTCAGGATCGAGGTAATGACCGTTGCCCCTCCCTCGACGAGAACGGACGTAATATCTTTTTCCACCAGGGCACGCAGGAGTTTTTTCAAATCGATCCGTCCATCGGCGCAATCATCCACGCAAAGGACATCGATGCCCATGTCGTGAAGGATTTCGTACCGCTCGGGCGGCGCATTGTGAGCGGCGACAATCAGAGTCCGTGCCTGGTCCTGATGCTTTAGTATCTTGGCGGTCAGGGGGATGCGAAGGTCCCGGTCGAGAACGATCCGCAAGGGATTTCTCCCCTTCACCAGGCGCACCGTCAGTTCTGGATCATCCATAAGGACCGTTCCGACACCGACAAGAATCGCGTCATGGGTGCTTCTTAATTTATGGGCCAGACGCAGAGACGGTGGGGAACTGATCCAGCATGAATGTCCCGTAGCGGTGGCGATACGGCCGTCAAGAGTTTGGGCGTACTTCAGGGTGACGAAGGGAAGTCCGGTGGCAATGAATTTAAAGAAAATCTCATTCAATTCCCGGCAACTGTTTTCCATGACGCCAGCGGTTACGGCAATGCCGTTCTTTTTAAGTATCTTGATCCCTTTGCCGGAAACGAGAGGATTGGGGTCTGTGGCGCCGATTACGACGCGGGAAAATCCTTCGGTGACAATACGCAGTGCGCAGGGCGGTGTCCGGCCCTGATGGCTGCACGGTTCCAAGGTTACATAGATTGTGGCGCCGGCGACAGGTTCTGAAGACTTGTCAATGGCATTGATTTCGGCATGGTTCCCACCGCAACAAGCGTGATAACCCTCGCCGATGACGCGGCCGTCCTTCACGATAACAGCGCCGACCATGGGATTAGGGCTTACGTTACCCGCGCCTCTTCGGGCCAGTTTAATTGCCTGCCGCATGTAATGTTCATCGTTCATTGAAGCCCTGCCGTAATGTGACGCTTATGAATATTTATACCACGCTTAATATTGTTTGGAAATGCTTTTCAAATGTCTAACAGGCTGTTGAAAAACGTCCATCTGCTGCGTTGCGCTGCAAGCCGAGTCAATCGTCGTACTTCTATGTACTCCTCATTCCTCGACTTTTGCGCGCCTTGCATCTGATCATTTTTGAACAGCCTGCCCAGATCAAGTTTTTCAACAACCTGCTAAAAGAACCTCCCCTTTAACGTTGACCTTGCCCGGCTATTCGTGTAAGAAGGCCTAAGTTCCTATGATCAAACAGATTTGGGTGGACTTCAATCATGATAGAAATCGTTATCTTTGTTTTGGGCGCCATTGTGGGGAGCTTTCTCAATGTGTGCATTCATCGTATTCCTGAAGAAAGTTCCATCGTTTTTCCCGCCTCCCACTGTCCCAAGTGCGGGAAGGCCATCCGCTGGTACGACAATATCCCCTTGATCAGCTATCTGGTCCTCCGGGGGCGTTGCCGAGACTGCCGGGAACGGATCAGCATTCGGTACGTCGTAGTTGAAGGCCTGACGGCTTTCGCGGCCCTTTTTCTTTACGGGCAATTCGGACTTGGCCTGCCGTTTCTTTCGGCTTTTGTCTTCGTGGCAGCCTTGATTATAATCACCTTCATCGATCTTGCCCACCAGATTATTCCTCATGCAATAACCTTGCCGGGAATACCCGTCTTTTTGCTGGCCGCCATATTTATAATGGGCATTCGGCCGGTGGATGCCTTCGTCGGGATGATGACGGGGATCGGCTGTCTTTATCTCATCGCCGTATATTACGAAGCCCTGACAGGTAATGAAGGCATGGGCGGCGGGGATGTGAATCTCCTGGCCATGATGGGCGCCTTCCTAGGCTGGCAGTCCCTTATATTTATACTTCTGATTGCGGCCTTTTCGGGTGCTGCGGTCGGCATTGCCATTATGATCGCCCGAGGCAAGAACCTTAAGTATGCTGTTCCCTTTGGCCCCTTCCTCTCTCTGGGTGCTGTGGTCTATCTCTTCTTTGGGGAACGATTGCGGTTCTTCCTGTTTCCATAATTTGATGACCGGCCATCTCAAAAAATCTTGACTTCATGTACCTTATCCATATATGTTGACAAGCTTTTTAACAGTTCGGCGCCATACCGAGACGGCGCGATGGATGAATGGGCGGTCAACCGCCGTTTCCGCTGACAATGATTCGGTATTGAATCACTTTTTATTGACGTGGTCATCAAAAATTTGGCGCCGGCGCCAAATTTTTTGCAATTATCAGGTGCATACAGGTTATGAAAAATAGAATTATCAAAATTATAGAAGAAGCCTTGCGGGCTTGTGTCGATGAAGGGGCTCTAGATATTGTTGGTTTCCCCTCGATAGAAATCGAAGCGGCGAAGGAGGAGATCCACGGCGATTACGCCTCCAACATTGCCATGGTCCTTGCGTCAAAGGCCAAGAAAAACCCCCGCCAGATAGCAGGTCTGATCAAGGACCACATCCGGGAAAGCGACGGTATTCTGAAGAAGATCGAGATTGCCGGACCCGGATTCCTGAACTTTTTCATCCGCGAAGAGATCTGGGCGGCCAGCCTGGAGGCTATAGAAAGGGATGACGGTCGATATGGCATGGTTCAACTCGGGCATGGTGAAAAGATCCAAGTCGAATTCGTCAGTGCCAATCCCACGGGACCTCTCCATATAGGCCATGCCAGGGGAGCCGTGGTCGGTGATGTGATGGCCAATATCCTGTCTGCTGTGGGTTACGATGTATTTCGCGAATACTATATAAACGATGCGGGCAACCAGATGCATAACCTGGGGCGATCCGTATTTTATCGGTATCAGGGATTGACGGGAAAGGCAGTTTCCTTTCCCGATAATTGCTATCAGGGCGATTATATCCGCGATCTGGCGCAGGAAATCCTTGATCGTGACGGTCTGATCTATGCAGAAAAGACCGATGCCGAGGTGGTGCCATTTTTTACGGATTATGCCGCCGGATCAATCCTGGAAGGGATCAAGGAGGACCTGAAAAGCTTCGGTGTAGTCTTTGACCTGTATTTCAGTGAAAGGGAGCTTTACCGGGACGACGGCGTGGAAAATCTCCTTGTCGATTTGGAGCGCCAAGGCTTTATCTACCGGGAGGATGGCACCCGCTGGTTCAAGACCACCATTTTCGGCGATGAGAAGGACCGCGTTGTCGTCAGGCAAAATGGTGAGCCGACGTATTTTGCCGCCGATATCGCCTATCATCGGAACAAATTTTCACGTGGCTTTAAAAAGGTCATCGACATCTGGGGCGCCGATCATCACGGTTATATCCCCCGGATGCAGGCGGGCATACAGGCACTTGGATATGAACGGGAAGCCTTGAAGGTTATCCTTGTGCAACTTGTCAACCTTCTGCGCGACGGGGTCCCTGTGGCTATGTCCACACGGTCCGGAGAGTTTGTTACAATGAAGGAGGTTGGCGACGAGGTAGGTCGGGATGCGGTGCGTTATAATATCCTCATGCGCCGTTCCGACAGCCATCTGGATTTTGACCTGGAGGTCGCCAAAAGGCAGTCGAATGAGAATCCGGTCTATTATGTTCAATATGCCCATGCCCGGATTTCGAGTATCCTCCGTCTGGCCGAGGAAAAAGGATATGCGGTTCCTAAATTCAAGGATGCGGACTGCCATCGCCTGACCCTTCCCGAGGAGATCGCCCTGATCAAACTGATCACCCGTTTCCCCGAACTTGTCGAAGGAACGGCAAAGACCCTTGAGCCTCACCGTTTGACGTTCTATCTCCATGAAGTGGCGGCTCTTTTTCACAGCTATTATAATAAGTGCAAAGTTGTCTCCGACGACGACGCCCTGACCCGGGCCAGGCTTTTGCTGGTCGTCTCTGTCAGAACGGTCCTGAAGAACGCCCTGACGCTTCTGGGTGTGTCGGCCCCGGAAAAGATGTGATCCCCTATGGCAGCAAAAAATTTACATCAGTTTGAATTTAAGCTGGGTAAACTCGGCGTCATCCTGTTGATCGCCGGGATGTCCGTCCTGGTTTTTGCCGGATTTCTGCTGGGCGTTCAAGTGGGAAGAAACATCGATACGTATCCGGAGATGATTGCCCAGGGCATTCCCGCAAAGATGCTGCGCGCTGTGGGTCTGACGCCGCAACCGTTGAGACCGGAGGTTTCCACCGTCGAAACATCGGATGCCCCTGCAGGGGATGGCCAATCGGTCAAGGCGAACGAAGGGGGTGCCCCGGCCGTTATCAGCCCGGCGCCGCCGGCTTCTCCGGCGCCCGCTGCAGAATCGGGTAAGAAAGAAGGAGATGGAAGCCCAGCCACGTCAGCACCTGCGGCTCAGACAACGCCTGTGGCGCCGTTAGCCCCCAGCGCAGCAGCAAAAGCTGTTGTTCCCGATGTATCTGTTGCGGCGCCGGCCGAGGCAAAGAAAGACAAGGCTGCTCCGACAGCGAAAACCGGATCGGAAAAAGACATAAAACCTGCCGCTGCCAAGGAGGCGAAACCGCCGGAAAAAAACGGTAAGTACACTGTCCAGGTCGTTTCCTTCCGGGAAAAGGAAAAAGCGGATGCACTCGGCAAAAAGATCGTGGCCCTTGGGTACAAACCGCAAGTGTCCCTGGTTGCAATTTCCGGAAAGGGACAGTGGTACCGTGTTGTCGTAGGTGGTTTCGAAACTAAGGATGCGGCGGACAAGGCTGTTGATGCATTGACGAATAAGATCAAGGGCGTTAGTTGTGTCGTTAAAGGGAAGTAATCACCGATTAGGTGCCATTATCAAATATCTGTAAAATGGCTTTATCGGGTTGTTGAAATACTCGATTTTGGAAAGTCTGTTCAAAAATGTCCATATGCAAGGCGCGCAAAAGCCGAGGAATGAGGCGTACATAGAAGTACGTTGAATGACGAGGCTCGCAGCGCAACACAGCAGATGGGCGTTTTTCAACAGACTGTTAGAGTCATCAATGGGATAGAGGTTCACCATGTTTGAGAGTTTATCGGAAAAGCTGGACGGAATTTTTAAAAAGCTCAAAGGACGGGGTCGCCTGGATGAAAGCAATATCCAGGAGGCTCTGAGAGAGATCCGGCTGGCCCTCCTTGAGGCGGACGTCAACTTCAAGGTGGTCAAGGATTTTGTAGAAGATGTCCGTGTCAAGGCCATCGGTCAGGAAGTTGTCGAAAGCATAACACCCGGACAGCAGGTCGTGAAGATCGTTCATGACCGCCTGGTGGAACTCATGGGGGGCACAAGTACCCTCCTGCGTTTCGGCAGCCGAATCCCGGCGCCCATCATGCTGGTCGGTCTTCAGGGAAGCGGCAAGACCACCACGGCGGCAAAGCTTGCCCGGTACATCGGCGCCCAGGGTAAGCGAGTTTCCCTCGTATCCGTTGACGTCTATCGGCCGGCGGCCATGGAACAGTTAAAAGTTCTCGCCCAAAGCATCGGTTCCGGATTCTATGATGCCGGTGCCACTCGTGAACCCCTTAAAATCAGCACTGATGCCGTTCAGGATGCCAAAAGCCGAGGCTATGAGGTCCTCCTCGTCGATACGGCGGGACGCCTCCACATCGATGAGGAGATGATGGAGGAGCTTAAAAAGATCAAGGATTTGATCCATCCCTCGGAAATCCTTTTTGTCGCTGATGCCATGACCGGTCAGGAAGCTGTGAACGTAGCCCAAAAATTCAATGATCTTCTCGGTATCGACGGCGTTATCATGACGAAAATGGACGGTGATGCCAGGGGCGGCGCCTCATTGTCCCTGAAAGCCGTTATGGGCAAGCCGATCAAGTTTGTCGGCATGGGAGAAAAAATCGACGCCCTGGAAGTCTTTCATCCCGAACGTATGGCTTCGCGCATCCTGGGGATGGGTGATATCCTGTCTCTCGTCGAGAAGGCCCAGGCCACGGTCGATCAAAAAGAAGCCAGGGAACTGGAAAGGAAGATTCGTAAGAATGAATTCACTTTGGACGATTTCCGTAGTCAGTTGGCCCAGATCCGCAAGATGGGGTCACTTCAGGATATTCTGGGAATGATTCCCGGGTTCGGAAAGATCAAAGAAATGAAAAACATGGCCCCCGATGACCGGGAGCTTACCAAGATAACGGCCATTATCGATTCCATGACCAAGAAAGAACGCCAAAATTATCTGATTATCGATGGCGAACGGAGAAAGAGGATTGCCAAAGGCAGCGGCACCACGGTGCAGGATATCAACAAACTGTTGAAAAGTTACGGCGAGATGCGCAAGATCATGAAAAAGATGACAACGAAGGATGGTATCAAGGCCCTAAAGCGAGGTAATTTTCGCTTTTAAATACAATAAAAGTGTGCTATACTAATCGATCTTTTAACAAGCTATCAATACTATTAGCAAATTCAGGAGGTGATCGTTAAGCAGCATGTCGGTAAAAATTCGGTTAACGCGGATGGGTGGGCACAAAAAGCCCTTTTACAGAGTTGTCGTAACGGATTCGGAATCCCCAAGAGACGGCAGGTTCCTTGAGATTGTCGGTCATTATGACCCCCAGAAGGACCAGAAAGAGGCAACCTTGAAAGAGGACCGCGTGAAGGATTGGTTGTCCAAAGGGGCCAAACCGTCCTTGACGGTGTCTCAACTCCTGGAGAAAAAAGGTGTCCGGGCCGGGTCATAAACGTCAGTGCCGAACTTAGTTACCGCGAAATCACGAAGAGGCTTAAACTCAAACTAATCCAGTGGAGGTTATGGCGATGAAAGATCTGATCAAGTACATGGCTCAAGCTTTGGTAGACAATCCCGAACAAGTCGAAGTATCAGAAATCATCGGTGAGCAGACATCTGTTATTGAGTTGAGAGTGGCCAAGGAAGATCTCGGAAAGGTTATCGGCAAACAGGGTAGAACGGCAAAAGCCATGAGGACTATTTTGAGTGCCGCATCGACAAAGATTCGTAAACGGACCGTTCTGGAAATTATCGAATAGCAAAATTGTTGAACAAGATCTTTGAAATTGGAGAAATTGTCAAGATCCAAGGTCTGCGGGGCCAGGTAAAACTCAATTCTTTCCTGGTCGAACCGGAGAAGACCTTGAGTAATGCCGGTGAGGTTTTTCTGCATCGCCGCGGTGTGGAAAAGGGGCCTTTGCGGATCTTGGCGTTTCGCGTTTACAAGCATAATGTTTTTCTGGACCTCGAGGGCATAGACGATGTCGAGGCCGCCGAATCTCTTGTCGGCTTTACGGCGCTGGTTTCACGGGACAGTCTGGATCCTCTGCCGGATGATGAATATTACTGGCAAGACCTGATTGGCATGACCATTGTGACGGAGGAGGGCGAGATACTGGGGCATTTGTCGTCCATCTTTTCTACGGGGGGCAATGATGTTTATGTTTGTACTGGCGACGGAGGTGAGATGCTGATTCCGGCTATTGCAGATGTCGTGCTTGACGTAGACATGGAGGGGCGTAAAATGGGCATCCGGATATTAAAAGGGATGGATCGTCCGTGTTGAGGTTTGATGTCCTTTCCATTTTTCCCGAGATGTTCGTTTCCCCCTTTGAACGCAGTCTCCTGCAGAAGGCACGGGAAAAGGGGCTTATCGAGGTCGTTATTCATGACATCCGGCAATATGCGGAGGACAAGCACCGAATGACCGATGACGCGCCTTATGGTGGTGGTGGCGGGATGGTCATGAAAGTGGAGCCCATTGACCGGGCGCTTACAGCCCTCGAATTGCCGGAGAAGACGCCGGTCATTCTTATGACGCCTCAAGGAGAGGTCTTTAATCAGGCCATGGCTGGAGAACTGGCTGCCTGTGGACGTGTCGTTTTGATTTGCGGCCATTATGAGGGATTTGACGAACGGATAAGGACCCATTTGGCGACGCGGGAGATTTCCATCGGGGATTTCGTCCTGACCGGCGGAGAATTATCGGCCATGGTGATTGTTGATGCGGTGGCCCGCCTTATCCCCGGTGTTTTGGGGAATGCGGATTCCGCCGTGGACGATTCTTTTTCCACGGGGCTTCTCGAGTATCCTCATTATACGAGGCCAAGCGAATATAAGGGCTGGAAGGTACCCGACATCCTTTTGTCAGGTCACCACAAAGAGATCGGCCAATGGCGCCGTCGTGAATCCCTGCGTCGGACGGGGATGCGCAGGCCCGACCTGTTGAAAAAAGCGACTTTGTCTCCCGACGATCTCCGGATTTTGAGCGGAGAGGACAACAAAGTATAGGTAATAAATTGCCGGTCATAAATGATCAGTGATCAGCGATCAATAAAGGGGGGCGTTATTGATCATTAATCATTGCTCATTGATGGTCCTCTGGTGGGGCCTCCTGATGGTCCATTGACGATTGTCGTTTGATGAAAGATTATTATATCGCTCTTTTACATTATCCCGTGTATAACCGGCGCCGTGAAATCGTGGCGACGGCTGTCGCCAACATGGATGTCCATGATATTGCAAGAGCGGCGAAGACCTATGGTATCCGGCGATATTACATCGTTACCCCCATAGAGGCCCAGCGGGAACTGGTCCGGAAGATACTGGATCACTGGTTGTCCGGTTATGGTGCGGCTTTCAATCCGGCACGGAAAACGGCCTTTGAGACAGTCGCTCTTTGCCGGACCCTCGACGATGTTCTAGCGGATATAACCGCCCTGTCCATCCGGGCGCCGAAGGTGGTCATTACCGGGGCCGCCCTTTCCGGGCAGGTCATATCTTTTCCGGCTATGCGGCGACAAATGGAGCAGGATGACGATCCCTACCTGTTAGTCTTCGGTACGGGATCAGGGCTGTCAGAAGAGGTTGTTGTCCGGGGGGACTACCGGTTAGCCCCGGTTCAGGGCGCAGGCCATTATAATCACCTGTCGGTTCGAAGCGCCGTGGCCATTGTTTTAGACAGATTATTTGCCACATAAATAAGATATTTTAATGATGAGGAGTAAGTACCAATGAATTTGATTGATTTAATTGAAAAAGAAAATATGCGAACTGACATCCCCGCATTCAAGCCCGGGGATAACGTGAAGGTATTTGTCCGGATCGTTGAGGGCCAGAAGCAGCGCATCCAGGCCTTTGAAGGCGTCTGCATCCGCCGTTCGCGGGGCTTCAGCCGGGCCAGTTTCACTGTTCGCAAGGTTTCCTATGGTATCGGCGTGGAGAGGACCTTTCCACTCCATTCACCCGTTATTGACCATATCGAATTGGTGACCCGCGGTATCGTGAGACGGTCTCGTCTGTACTATCTCCGAAGCCTGAGAGGCAAGAAGGCCAGAATAAAGGAAGAAGGAAAATCCTGAACCAGGCGTTTGTGTGACCATAAACAGCTTTTTGCGAGGCCGTTTCTGATTCATCATGACCATGCCGTTATTTGAATTGACCAGCTTTGAGCTACTCGCCCGTCAAAACGGCTACCGGTATATTGCTGGGCTTGATGAAGCGGGTAGAGGTCCTTTGGCTGGTCCCGTTGTTGCAGCAGCAGTTATCCTTCCCCCGGACTACCATCATCCGGAAATTAACGATTCCAAACAGCTTTCTCCCAAAAAACGGGAGAAGCTGTACGATCTTATAAGGTGCGATGCCTTGGCCGTAGGGGTGGGTGTCATCGAATCGACAGTTATCGATGCGGTCAACATCCTACGGGCCAGCCTGATGGCTATGCGGGAAGCCATTCAGGAACTACGCCCGGCACCTGATTTTCTGCTTGTTGACGGCAGGCATCGGGTTCCCATATCCCTGCCCCAGAAGACGATCATCCACGGAGATGCACGCTCCATCTCAATTGCCGCAGCATCCATTATCGCAAAGGTATCCCGGGACCAGATCATGGAGATCTATCACCGTCAATTCCCTCAGTATAATTTCTTAAAGAACAAAGGTTATGGGACGGGAGAGCACAGATTGGCCATAGAACGTTTCGGAACCTGCAAAATCCACCGAAAATCATTCCATACGAAGGACAGCCGTCAAACGTCCTACGAATTCATTTTGAGCTGAGAATAAATGACACAGGCCAGACTTTCGACGGGAAAGCAGGGCGAGGATCTGGCTGTACAATACCTCCGGAAAAAAGGTTATCGCATCGTCGAGAGGAACTTCCGTTGCCCATTCGGGGAGATGGATATCGTTGCCCGGCAAGGCAATGTTCTGGTCTTTGTAGAGGTGAGAAGCCGGCGTTCTGAAGGGTGGTTCGGCGAACCTGTCGAAAGCGTGGGGTCCATCAAGCAGCGGAAGCTCAGCCGGATCGCCCTTGCCTATCTCCAGAAGCGCAACCTCCTGGACTGCAAAGCCCGTTTCGATGTGGTCGGCGTAAAGATTAAGCCGGACGGCCATGCCATAGAAATCGTTCAGGACGCCTTTGACTTCATCGGTTGAAGCCCTTATTACAATACCAAATTAATGATTATCCTTGCCGCCTTCACTTCATATTCAGATTATATATGAAAATACAGTCACCCGCCGATAGCCGGGGTTTTCCAACAACTAATGACATCGTAAAGATTGCCGCGTTCCCAGCGGGAACTCCTAAGGAACATGAAGTGTGGTGGATTACGGTTAAAATATACGCTTGTTTTTTGGCAGGCTATCGCGTAAAGGAAGGCCTTCCGGGGAAAATTCCTCATTCAGCATTCATAGAAAAGGGAGCCGTGTAAAACAATAATGCCTCATAAACCACAAACGGAAGATATTGCCGGCGGTCAGGCCATCATCGAAGGTGTCATGATGCGCCACGGTAACAAGGTTGCCGCCGCCGTCCGCAGACCCGACGGAGAAATCGTCATCGAGGAGAAGGACTATATTCCCCTGACCAAACGCTATAAGCTGCTGGGCCTAATGTTTGTCCGGGGATCGGTGACCCTCATCGAAATGATGATCCTCGGCATGAAATGTCTGCTTTTTTCAGCGGAAGTCGCCCTGACGGAAGAGGAAGAGAAGCCCCCGTCATGGCAGTTGGCCGTCTCGGTCATGATGAGCATGTGCATGGTCCTTTTCTTTTTTATTGTCGTGCCGGCATTCTGTTTTACCCAAATGAAGGCATTTATCGCAAACACCTTCCTGTTGAATATTCTTGAGGGGCTTATTCGATTGGGGATCTTTCTGACTTTTCTATGCACGACGCTCCTGATGGAAGATATGCGGCGCGTGTTCATGTATCACGGGGCGGAACACAAGACAGTATTTGCCTGGGAGGCCGGCCAGGAACTGACCGTAGGAAACATCAGAGAATATTCGACCAGGCATCCCCGGTGCGGCACAAGTTTCATCCTCGTGGTGATGATTGTATCCATCCTCGTCTTTTCCATGTTAGGCAGGCCCGATTTCATCCATCGGGTTATCTATAAACTCATGCTCATGCCGGTTATTGCCGGGATTTCCTATGAGGTCATCCGCTATACAGGCAGGCACCAGAGTTGGGGATGGATTCATGCCCTGAGTTGGCCGGGGCTTCTCCTGCAGAAGATTACCACGCGGGAACCGACGGATGACCAAATTGAAGTGGCCATTGCGGCCATGAAGAGGGTTGTTTGATTACTGTCCGGGTGTCATAATATACGTCAAAATCATGGCGGTTGTGCAAAGCGTGACCTCTTACTGCCATTCATTTTAATCCTTTTTTCTGTTCTGAACAAGGCGCCGTGCTTCTGCATATGACCGGCCATGTCTTTCCTGTAATGCCATCCATTTGGATGTGGCCGATATATCAAATGTTCCTATTTCCCGGCGTTGCCGGGAGACCGCGAAATTCTCTGGATTAAATAAACGGTCCCGCCTCGGGATATTTGTTGAACATCGCAAGGTATAAAACTTGCAAGAAAGCGGTGTTGTGCAGTTGGTCTTTTTCACGATTTCAACCGGTTGAACAGGGCCGGTAAAATGTAGGATACAAACACGATTCAGTAAGACGGAGGTAGGATTGCGATGATGGACCTGAATATGCAGATGAGGATTCTTCTGGTGGAAGACGGCAACACCATGCGTAAGATGGAGTTGAAGATTCTAAATCAGCTGGGATTCAGCAATGTCATAGAAGCCGTTGACGGCAATGACGCCGTCGAGAAGCTCCTCGCGGATCAGGAGATCAAACTCGTCATCAGTGATTGGAACATGCCGAACAAGGATGGTTATGAACTTCTTCAATGGATGCGTGCTGACGAACGACTCCGGAAGGTTCCCTTCATTATGGCCACGGGACAAGGGGATAAGCAGTATATCACCCAAGCAATGGAAGGAGGGGCTCAGGCCGTAGTGGCCAAACCTTTCTCCCCCGACGAACTGATCAGCAAGATCAAAGATATCTTTGGGATCAAACCGGAAACAGTTGCCCCGAAGGAGGCGGCGCCGCGGAAGACAGCGGATGGACGTGTCCTGCTGAAGGCTGCCCATATCCAGATTACGGATCATCTGACTCTGGGCGCCATGAAGCACATGATCGACGGCGGATTGGCCAATCCGAAGTATTTCGGCCTCGAAACGGTGTGTATGCCCAACTGGAATTTACTGCAAAATGCCTTGGAGCAAGGGGATGTCGACGCAGCTTTCATCCTGGCCCCAGCGGCCATGGATCTATACAATTACGGAACTCCCATTAAGCTGACCATGTTTGCCCACAAGAACGGCAGCATAATGGTCCGCAGCAAGTCAGCGGACTATCGCAAGCCTTACCAGCAATTTTTCAAGCATAAAACATTCTTTATTCCCTACAAGATGTCGATCCATCACATGCTGGCCTACAAGTATTTTTCAGAGATGGGCCTCCGGCCAGGCATGCAGAGCGGCAAAGAGGCCTTGAACCTTCGTTTTGATGTTGTGGCGCCTGTCAACATGCCCGAGTTCCTGGCTGATAATGCGAGCGCCTGCGGCTTCATGGTAGCCGAACCGATCGGATCGAGGGCAATTGCGGCGGGTATTGCGGAACGGCAGATCCTTTCCAGCGAGATTTGGGATAATCATCCCTGCTGCGTCGTCGTCTTTCGCGATGAATTTATCGGCAAGCATACGGATGCCGTCCATGAATTCTCGGATCTCCTCGTCAAAGCCGGCCGGTTCATCGCTGACCAGCCCGACCAGTCGGCAGAGATCGCCGTTTCTTTCCTCGATCCGCAGAAGAAGATCGGTTTGCAGGCCCCCATTCTGAAAAAGGTTCTGACCGATCCGAAGGGGATTACAACGAACAACCTCTATCCCTTAATCGAAGACCTCGATGTTATCCAAAGATATATGTTCGACAAGATGCGTGTGGGATCTATCATCGACCTGGAAAAATTCGTCGATATGCGCTTTGCCGACGAGGCCTGCAAGGACAGCCGCCCTGCGGCTGAAGGCCGGTCCTATGAAGTTAAAGGCGAAGCGGTTGCGGAAAAAGCCGATATTTCAGCGAAACCGTCGACGGCAAGAGCGCTCTTGTTGGAAGAAACGGCGGCGACGGTATCCCGGGAAGGGAAGTACTTGGTCTTCATGCTGGCCGGCGAGCGTTACGGTATTTCCGTCCTCGATGTCCGCGAGATCACACAGATGAAAAAGATTCGACCTATTCCGCGGATGCCTGCATATGTGAAAGGTGTCATCAATCTGCGGAATAAGGTAATTCCCATTATCGATATGCGGTTGAAATTCGGTATGGACCCCGTTGACTACTCGGAACGTATGTGCATCATCGTTGTCGAAATTGCGAGTTATTCAGGGTCCACCCAGCTTGGTGTCGTCATGGATGAGGTCCTGGAAGTAGCGGACATCAAAGAGGCGTTTATTCAGGACACGCCCGATTTCGGGACGGCGTTTGATTACAAGGCCATTATCGGCATTGCCAGGATGAATAACGAAAAGCTGACGACCCTTCTCGACATTGACCGCATTCTGGGGGCCGAGGCCGCTTTAATTTCCGGCGGAGCCATGGGCGGCAGTTTTTAAAGAAAATGCTTGTCAGTGGTTATTTCCAAGAAATAAAGCAGGTTTCGCTAGTCTTTGTTGGGCTTACAATCGGCTTGTTTTGTCGCAGGTCTTTTAGATAGCGGCCGTTAAATAGAAGCGCTTTTATCCATCATATCACCTTGCCTTTCTTTTAAGTAATATACACGTATATTTACAGTATTGCTTAATTGTGCATTAAAGTATAATATAATATGGAAATGGGATGATTTTAAACAAGTGGAAAATATCATCTTTGATGATATGGCGAAATTACCCTTGAATTTTATGCCATGATCAAGTAAGGAAACCAAGGAGAGTGGGGCAGTTTCGCAATTTTTTAAGATATTTTCCGAATGATTCATAAAATTGAAATGGATGAACGGAACCCGAGGGGCGACCGGTCTGGTACCGATCATTTAAGGGAAAATAATGTCAACGATTCTGATTATTGACGACGATGAGTCCAGTCGTGAATCTCTTGAAATGTATTTTTCGGAAATAGGGTTCGATGTCGTCACGGCAAGTACCGGTGAGCAGGGGGTAAAAAAATACCGGGATAACAAGATTGATGTCGTTATCCTCGATATACGTCTGCCCGATAAGGACGGTTTTGATGTCATCGATGACTTGCGAGTGCGACAAGACGATGTCAAAGTGATCATGATCACCGCCTACCATGACGAACAAACGATCCTTCGTGCAAAGGAGAAGGGATCTTTCGCTTATATAAAAAAGCCCATCGATCTGGATGAACTCGATCGAGTTGTCCATTTGGCCTTATCGGCCATCAGTTCCTGATTAGCAGGTTGTTGAAAACTCGCTTTTGGGCAGGCTGTTCAAAAATGTCCATATGCAAGGCGCGCAAAAGTCGAGGAATGAGGCGTACATAGAAGTACGTCGATTGACGAGGCTTGCAGCGCAACGCAACAGATGGATGTTTTTCAACAGCCTGCTGATTGTCCTATTATCCTCATCAGGGTTGGCATAATCGCTTCGGCAAAGACGGCATGTCCCGTTTCATTGGGATAGCGAACATCGCCCTGCACTAAATCTCTATGACGACATCCGCGATCGGCGATATGGCCTTGCCAGTAGGTATGGACGGGGACCATCTCACAGGAAAGTTCGCAGGAAACTTCCTGAATGACCCGGTAATAGATATCCATAACGTCTCTGTCGTAGGGATCTTCAAAGGGGTGGGAAGTCAGGAGGATTGTTACCGGATCAAACGATATTCTCGCCAGCCGGACCATTTGGACAAGGTTTTCCTTGAATTCCGAGCGGTAGACCGCCAAGTAGGCGTCATCGACACCGAAGTGAAGGATCAGGATCTCCGGCTTTTCCGGAACTACATCCTCCCGAAACGACCGGACGCCGTCGAAAGAGGTGTCATTCGGGGCTGAACGGTTGATGACCTCCACTCCCGCCAATCGGCATCGTTCAGCCAGGATATTGGCATATCCGGCGGAGACGCCTGTCCCCGCCGCAATGCTGCCACCCCGGATCAGGATCTTCATGACCGGGCTTTACCCTGTTTCTTTGCCGGTGCGACCTTCTTCATGAGCCAGGCCATGTTCTGGCCCAGGTCTTTCATGGTCTTGAGCCCTTCGGCATCCTTTAGGACATCGCCGATATCGCGGCCCACGCCGATGGACCAGTAGCTGGAGCCGGGCATGACCATTTGCATGTAGTGGAGAAATAGGTTCATGCCGCTGAAGGCCTGAATGGCCCCGGCACGGCGGACGGCTACTACGGCGGCCCCGACCTTTTGCTTGAGCATGTAATTGTTGGCTCTCGACACGAAACCTACCCGTTCGATTACAGCCCGCATATTGGCCGTTACATCGGAGAAGTAGGTGGGCGAACCCAGTAGAATACCATCGGCGGCAAGCATCTTGTCAATGATGTCGTTGAGCATATCCGTTCCCACGACGCAGTGTTTGTCCTGCTTTTCGAAGCATTTGTAGCAGGCGCGGCAGCCTTTTATGGTTTTCCCTCCAAGTTGTATCAATTCCGTCTCGATCCCTTCGGCCTTGAGCTCATCGGCAACCGTATTGAGCAACAGGGCCGTGTTGCCGTCTTTTCTGGCACTGGCGTTGATTGCAACAACCTTCATGAAGTACCTCCTTTGATAGATTGACAGAACATCTGTTTATGCTTCACGGCTCCGGCGCGGCAAGAGCCGGCAGCAGCCCATAATATTCTCTGCCGGGTTGAGGCGAAGCTCGTCCCGGATGAGATAACAATTAAAATGGTAATACCCCGGCACTCATAACCGGTCATTGATTTGCGATGGGGATGATTGTCCTTTGAACGATGTCATGGTTTATCCCTTATTAGTTATGGAGTGTTATTACCACAAGGTCCTTTTTTCGGAAAGGATTTCGTGACAACACATATGCTGTTTCAACAACGGGGAGGGATGGCGTGATTTGTTGGAGCAGAACTTTACAATGATGATTGTCATGGAATTCACGTTTGTTATGCAGTATGAAAAGATTTCTGTTTTTTGAAGACGGCATGTATCTGCTTGGAAAAGAGGAGGCCGGAAATGAAGAAGGTCTTATGGATCCTGGCGGTTGTTTTTCAACTGATTATTAAGGAGTCAACGACGGCTTCGCCACAGAAAAGAAACAGGAAGTGTAACGATGGTTTGATGGCCGTAATGCTTTTGGCTCTTGTAGGCCGTTTGACTTTTTATGGTCTTTCAACTTATTATTTTTCAGTTATTGAAATGATTAATTATTTTGAGGTCAAGGCATGAAAGTATCGAGTATTATGACTTCTGTCGAACCCCTGCGGCTCACGGATTCAATCCGAACGGCCATTGAACGAATGCTCGCCCATGATATCGATGTTGTTCCGGTTATGAACCGACTCAACAAGATCTCCGGAATCGTGACGAGAAAAGGATTACTTTCAGTCTTGCATAGCGGTGTTCCCATGGCCGCGCCCATCGACGCCGGTTTTCTGAAAGATATTCCACCCCTTGCGCCGGGCGATGAAATCGCGGACCTTCCGGAATCACGAATTCCGTCACATGTGATGAATAATGACGGAATTCTTATGGGCGTCGTTTCGTCCGAAAGCTATACATCGGCTTTGAGCGCTGCTTTCCATGATTTTCGGGAACAGATGACATCG
The DNA here is from genome assembly GCA_964645835.1 of uncultured Syntrophaceae bacterium. Lineage (GTDB taxonomy): Bacteria > Desulfobacterota > Syntrophia > Syntrophales > UBA8958 > CAZBME01. The sequence goes on along the minus strand of CAZYDG010000012.1, from coordinate 76,669 downwards.
ATTGTAGATTCTGCCCAGAACGGAATCGTGGCTATCGATAAAAACGGCATTATCATCACCGTCAACCTTATGGCCAAGCAACTGCTTGGTATTCGTGACCATGCAGTTGTTGGATGTTTTATCCTCGATATCATTCCAAATTCCCGCCTCATGGAGATCATGGTATCGGGCAAACCTCTTACAGGACAAAAGTTTGTTTTTAACGATGTTACATCGCTCGTCGTCGACTATGCGCCCATCATCCGCAACGAAGAAGTTGTGGGAGCCGTAAGCGTCTTTCAGGATCTTTCACGTCTGGAGGAGATCTCAAACGAGCTCGGCGTTGTAAAGGGACTGAACCGGGAGTTGGCGGCCGTCATCCACTCTTCCTATGACGGCATCTGGCTCACGGATCACAAGGGTTTGGTTTTGGACATCAATGAGGCCTATGAGCGGATCACGGGAATCCCGGCAAAGGAGGTTGTGGGTCGGACCATGCAGGAACTCGTTCATGAAGGATACTTCGACCAATCCGTAACGCTCCTGGTCATGAAACAGCTAAAGAGCATCACCATCAACCAGACCGTTAAGGGTAAGAAGCGTATCCTCGTAACGGGAAACCCGATTTTTGATGACCAGGGGAATCTCTTTCGTGTTGTCACCAATGTACGCGATGTCACGGAACTGGTGAGCCTTCAGGAACAACTCTCCATCGAGAAAGAGCAGACCCTTAAGTACCGCACGGAATTGACCCATCTGCGTTCCCTCCAGGTCCGGGATTCTTGCCTCGTCTTCCGCAGCAAACCGATGACGCAGATAATAGAACTTGCCATGAAGATGGCCGATGTAGACTCCACACTGTTGATAACCGGTGAGTCCGGAACAGGGAAAGAACTCGTTGCCAAGCTGGTTCACCGTCAGGGAAAGGGCGATGCAAGCCCCTTCATCAGTATCAATTGTGCCGCTATCCCGGAGCAACTCCTCGAGTCCGAACTCTTCGGTTACGAAGGCGGGGCTTTCACCGGTGCCAGAAAGGAAGGAAAACCGGGGCTCTTCGAGCTTGCTCACAATGGGACCCTCTTTCTTGACGAAGTGGCGGAACTGCCTTTAAACCTGCAAGTCAAGCTTTTACGAGCCATTCAGGACAAGCAAGTGACCCGTGTCGGATCAGCCAAATCTATTCCCGTCAATGTCCGGATCATCGCGGCAACGAACAGGAACCTGGCGAAGATGCTCCGTGAAGGTACCTTCAGGGAAGACCTTTACTATCGTCTGATGGTTGTGCCCCTTCACGTGCTCCCTTTACGTGAACGGAGGGAGGATATTCCACTTCTCGTCCGCAGTTTTCTTGATGAGTTCAACAGCCACTTCGGTTATGAGAAGACACTCCTTCCCGAAGTCCTGGATAAACTGGTCAGCTATTCATGGCCCGGAAACGTACGGGAGTTGAAAAATGTCATTGAAAGAATGATTGTCATGTCCCCGGGAAACGAAATCGGCCTGTCGATCCTCCCCGAATCGATATATGTGAGAAGGCATGTACCCCGGCATGGGGCGCGGCTGAAGGACGCTGTTGAAGAGACGGAGCGTTATCTTATCGAAGAGGCTTACCAGGAGCATCATTCATGGAGAAAAGTAGCCGATGTCCTGGGTGTCGACCGGGCGACTATCTTCCGTAAAGCTCAAAAATATCACCTGACCAAACAATAGTCGCATAAATGAAATAGTCGCAATTATGCAATATATAAATTAATCTAGATAATTAACATCTATTTGCAATTTATCATGTGCATATATGCAACATTGTCGTGTTAAATTTTAAGCATTTCCAACCGTTAAAAAATAGTACTTATCCTATCTATATTAATGTCTTAGCATATATTTGAAATTGCTTGTCAGCTTTTGGCACAGTTTGTGTAGATAATCAAAGCGCTCGAGCTGATCAATTACCCTTTAACAATTTTTCAGGCATTTTAAAAAAGACCGTGAAATCGCGGTGGTGTATCAGTCTGCCTGGAATTCAAACATCGTGAAGTAGGAGGTTTTAACATGAGTTGGACAGGTCCAATCTTAAAACGTCAACATGGTCAAGTGCAGCCCTACATTCCTTTCGGTCCCTTCCATTTTCGATTACCCTTTATTCATTATCGCTTTGAAATTGCCGATTATATTCAGGGTCTTATCATGTGCGCTGTCTGCCTGGGCGTCATACCGCTGTTGAAGGAATATCTTGGAATGCCGTTCGAAGTGGCTATTACCATTGTCATTTTAAACGGTTTCTTCTATTTGTGGCATTCCCACTTGGGAGACCCGGTCGTGCCCGGCTGGATCACCCCGGCCATCCCTCTGCTCCTTTTGTGGCTGAAGACATTTCCGGAAGGCGTCCCCCGTATGCATGCCCTGATAGCTTTTCAATTAGAATTGGGTATTGTTTCCCTGTTTCTGGGTGGGACGGGGCTTGCGAAAAGATTTGTGGACATTGTCCCTGACGCGCTGAAGGCGGGCATTCTACTGGGTGCCGGTGTCGCTGCCGTCCGCCTCGTTTTTGAAAAGGGTGGGCGTTTCGATCTCTACCCATGGACTGTGACGATTGCCCTGGGTTCCGTATTTTATGTCCTGTTTTCAAACCATTTTAAATCGTTGCGCTCGAAACATCCTTTCTTCAAGCATCTCTCGAATTTGGGGCTCCTGCCATCCCTGGTCCTGGCTATCATCGTTGCGCCTCTTGTTGGTGAATTGCCCTGGCCGGATATTAAATGGGGGTTTACGGTCCCCGAATTTACCATCTTGTTTACCCAGTGGACGCCTTTTGCCGAGCGGATCGGCTGGCCCCCACTCAGTCTCTATTTGGCAGCTGCGCCTCTGGTAGCGGCAACATATGTCGTTCTTTTCGGCGAGTTGATCCAGGCGGAAGCGCTCATCGATGAGGCACGTGACTTCCGCCACGGCGATGAGGATGTCCATTTCGACGCCAATCGCAACAACATGATTGTCGGTATCAGAAACATAGGCATGTCCATGATGGGCCCGGACCTCTCCATGTGCGGTCCCATGTGGGCGGCCATGCAGGTGGTGGAATGTGAACGTTATAAGCACGGCCCGCAGGCAATGGACAGCCTGGTAGGCGGTGTGGCATCCTTCCGCTTGGGTACCTTTACGGCGTATTTCATGGCGCCCATCGTTACCCTGGTGAAACCTGTTCTTCCTATCGCCCTGTCTCTGACGATGCTCGTGCAGGGTTTTGTTGCGGTCCGGGTCGGTATTTTGAAGGCACGGACGTTCAATGACTTGGGCGTTGCCGGATGTGTGGGCGCTGTATTGATTTCCCGGGGTGCGGGTTATGCCTTTGCCGTAGGCATCGTTCTCTGTTTGCTCGTCTACGGGAAAGATTTCTTCCGGAATTGGAATAAGTACGATAAGATAAAAGATCCCGTCTTCAACAAATGCATCGCTCCGGAACCGGACGATGAAAAACATTTACCGAATCAGTAATATAATATGAAAGGAAAAGATTATGGCACTCAAAACACCCAAAGAGTACGAAGACAGCCTGCGTAAGATGAATTTCAAAATTTACCTGATGGGGGAACTGGTGAAGGATCCTGTTGACCACCCCATAATCAGACCATCCATGAATTCCGTAAAGAAGACCTATGAGCTTGCTCAGGACCCCGAGCATGAGGATCTGATGACGGCCACGTCCCACCTGACGGGTCACAAGATCAACCGTTTTTCCCACCTCCACCAGAGCACGGAAGACCTGATTAAAAAGGTCAAGATGCAGCGCCTGATGGGTCAGAAGACGGCGTCGTGCTTCCAGCGGTGCGTGGGGATGGATGCGGTCAATGCCGTGGACAGCGTAACCTATGAGATGGACCAGAGACTGGGGACAGAGTACCATAAGCGTTTCCTCAAGTTTCTGCAGATGGTTCAGGATGAAGATCTGACGGTGGATGGGGCTATGACGGATGTGAAAGGTGACCGGAGCTTGGCGCCCCATCAGCAGGCTGATCCCGATCTGTTCGTCCATATAGTGGAGAAGAATGACAAGGGCATCATCGTTCGCGGCGCAAAGGCCCATCAGACCGGAGCGGTGAATTCCCATTGGGTTCTGGTGATGCCGACGATCGCCATGGGCAAGGAGGATGCTGACTATGCCGTATCGTTTGTTGCCCCTGCCGATGCGGAGGGTATTTACTACATTTATGGTCGCCAGTCCTGCGATACACGGAAGCTGGAAGGCGGCACGATCGATGTGGGAAATGCGCAGTATGGCGGTCATGAGGCCCTGATGGTTTTCGACAATCTCTTTGTTCCCTGGGAAAATGTCCTGATGTGCGGTGAAAGTGAGTTCAGCGGTCTCTTAGTGGAACGTTTCGCCGGTTACCACCGCCAGAGTTACGGCGGCTGCAAGGTGGGTGTGGGCGATGTATTGATAGGTGCCGCGGCGTTGGCAGCCGATTACAACGGCGCTGCCAAGGCCTCTCACGTCAAGGACAAACTGATCGAGATGACCCATCTGAACGAGACCCTCTATTCCTGCGGAATCGCCTGTTCTTCCCAAGGCCACAAAACGGCGTCGGGGACATACTTGATCGATCTCCTTCTGGCGAATGTGTGCAAGCAGAACGTTACCCGTTTTCCCTACGAGATAGCGCGTCTGGCGGAGGATATCGCCGGTGGTTTGATGGTAACGATGGCGTCGGAGAAGGATTTGAAACATCCGGAAATCGGCAAGGTCCTGGAGAAATATCTGAAAGCCTCGCCCGGGGTTTCACCCGAAGATCGTTGCCGCGTCTTACGTCTTGTGGAAAATCTTACCCTGGGTACGGCGGCTGTAGGCTACCGGACGGAATCCATGCACGGTGCCGGTTCTCCCCAGGCCCAGCGGATCATGATCGCGCGACAAGGCAATCTTGAACACAAGAAAAAGCTGGCCAAGAAGATTGCGGGGATCGACAAATAGCAGTCTTCGGAATGGAGATAACAAAGTTATAAATTGTATGGAAAGGTGAATATGATCCATGAGCGATTGGAGACAGAAATACAGCAATAAGATCATGAGTGCGGATGAGGCAGTGAAGGTAGTGGGGAATAACGACCGCGTCGTGGTGGGCCATGCCTGCGGAGAGCCGCCGGCATTGGTTGAAGCCCTCGTTGCAAGGGCATCGGAACTGCGGGATGTGGAAATCATTCATATGGTAGCCATGGGACCTGCCAAGTATGCCCAGCCCGGCATGGAAGAGAGTTTCCGTCATAACTCATTATTTGTCGGCGCTTCGACCCGTAAGGCCATTGCCGGGCGACGGGCGGTCCATACGCCCTGTTTCTTCCACGAGATTCCGCGGCTCTTTACGTGGGGGATACTTCCTGTAAATGTAACACTCTTGCAGGTCTCGCCGCCCGATGATGACGGATGGTGCAGCCTTGGTGTTTCCGTAGACTACACGCTGGCTGCCGCCCATTCTGACCGAGTGACCATTGTCCAGATGAACCGGTTTATGCCACGGACCATGGGCGAGAGGATTCATCTCGATGAAATTGATTGCATTGTCGAGAAAGACGAACCCATTATCGAACTCAAGCCGCCTGCCATCGGCGATAAGGAGCGGGCCATCGGCGAGAACGTGGCAAAACTTATCGAAGACGGATCAACGCTTCAGTTGGGTATCGGCGCCATCCCCGATGCCGTTCTCCTTTTTCTGAAAGACAAGAAAGACCTGGGCATCCACAGCGAGATGTTTTCCGATGGCCTGGTGGCATTGGCGGAGGCTGGCGTTGTTACAAATCAGAAGAAAACGATAAACGCGGGAAAATTCGTGGCCACCTTCCTTATGGGCACACGTAAGCTCTATGATTTTGTCGACAACAACCCCGATGTCTTAATGCGGCCTGTGGACTATACCAACGATCCTTTTATCATCGGTCAGCATGAGAAAATGATTTCCATCAACTCTGCCCTGCAGGTCGATATGATGGGGCAGGTAAACGCCGAGATGATCGGTCCCAACCAATTTAGCGGGGTTGGCGGACAGGTGGACTTTGTCCGCGGCGCAAGCCGTTCAAAGGGCGGAAAATCCATTATTGCTCTGCCTTCTACTGCATCCGGAGGGAAAGTGTCGCGCATCACTTGTGAACTTGATCGTGGTTCGGCAGTTACGACGTCCAGAAACGATGTTCACTTCATCGTTACCGAGTACGGTGTGGCGGAACTCAGAGGGAAATGCATTTGTGATCGTGCCCGTGCCCTTATTGCCATTGCCCATCCTGAATTCCGCGAGTCTTTGGCGAAACAGGCAAGTGAGATGGGGTTAATTTAGTGCCATGTAACGCTTATTTCATTGTAGGGTGGAACAATCGAAGCGGTTCCACCGTCGGTTGGTGGATGCGCTTCGATTCATCCACCCTACAGTGGTGCGAAAAAATGATGTTACGCGGTACCAGTCAGTCAAGCTCTTGCTAAATATCGTGGAGTGCCGGTGTAGATATGTCGATAATAGATGCCATTCAAGATTATCTTTCAGGCCCGGAAAGGACTTACTATCGGAAAGTAGGAAAACTGACCATCAATTTCTGCAAGCGGGCATCCAATATGTCCGTTAATGAGAATCAGCGGCGGCTCTTAATGACTTCGGCCGTTTCAGCCGATGAGGTTGTTGCCGCCCTCCTGGGACTTGATCAGAAGCGAAATGCCAAAGCCTTTAAGGACCGGCGCCCCTGCAGCCGCCTGAACCGTGGAGAACTATTGACTGTCATGAGGTCCTATCTGTCCGCATTACTGATCCTCTGTGCCACCTTCAAAGAGATCATCCTGGCCAAGACGGAAATGGAGGAGAAGAATTTCATGGAGAGTTGGCGATCGGTATTTGAATATTCAACAGCCGACATGCAGATTTTTGACGAAAAACTATCCCCGTCATTTCGCAGCAAGGGTGTTGACGGACTTGTTGAAGCATTGGGTCGGCAGATGGCTGACATTTTATTCCAGGAAAAGCACCCCCTTTGTATTTCTGAAGCTTTATCCCTTCGGAACTTTCTCCTGGATGATGTAGCTGCAATAAAGAAATATGTTGAAAAAAGTGGATCTGATATTTGATATAGACTCCGAAGCGGCTGATTTTATAGTTAAGCGACATCATGGTGATGTAACGATAACCATGGATTTTCAGCCCATGATGGACAGCGGGTGAAAGTGTTCAGCCACCCGTGAGGTGGCAGGGTGTTATGTCCCCCGTATTTATGCAGGTATGCCCGGCATATACGGAGATTCCTATCACATTAGCCGGGCCGCAGGGATTCGTGTTTTTTATTCTCCAAAACTCCGGTCAAAGATGAGTTCCTGCCGTATTCGCATAAGGGTGAAGCGATTTTTTTTTCTGAGGTGGCTCGAACTTGAAGGGGCAGGCTGTATTGTCTGTCCATCAGCAGAAGTCTAGCAAGCTGTTGAAAAACACCCATCTGCTGCGTTGCGCTGCAAGCTTCCCAGGCTTTTGCCGGGGCAGGCTACATCGACGTATTTCTATGTACGCCTTTCCAATTCTAAATCAAAGCGCTATCTTCGTTGTCTTCGTCATTGGCTCCTCGGCGTATTTCTGTATACGCCTGCGTCGCCTCTTCCTCGCCGCTTTGATATCATCTTTTATTTGGAGCCGGAATTATTCCTCGACTTTTGCGTGCCTTGCATCTGGGCATCCCGGATCAGGTCCGGGACAAGCTTTTGAACAGCCTGACCCAAAGCGAGTTATTAAACAACCTGTTAAGTCTGTAGAGTGGGCTCCGCCCACCTTTTGGAGTATCGATGGGCAGAGCCCACTCTACAGCTCAATCCAAATGACTTCATTTACCTATCAATTGCCTGAATTCAGGAGTATTTCTGATATTATCAAAGGCAGGGTCATCTGCAAAACCCCGTGCATCAGGATGTAATATTATGGCATTCGATAAGTCTTGAACAGCTCTCTTTCTATCTCCAATAATGGAATATATTTTTCCGCGGTTGTAATAAGCAAGGACATCTTTTGGATTGAGTTCAATTGTTTTATTGAAATCAACGATGGCTTCATTGTATTTGCCAAGTGCCCCATGTACTTTCCCGCGAAACAAATAAGCCAATGCATCTGCAGGATTGAGTTTAACCGCTTCATTGAAATCAACAATAGCCTCATTGTATTCGCCACGACTCGCATGAAACATCCCACGGGTGGTATAAGTCTGTGAATATGTCGGGTCCATTTCAAATGCTCTATCGAAATCATGTACTGTAGCCTCAATGTCGCCATTTTGATAATTTCTATATCCACTTTCAACCCATTCAATAGCCGAAAGTTCTTTTATTGCCTTGTTATATTTAACTTGAAATTTTCCTTTATCTTCGCCTTTTGCGAGTTTTAGTTCTTCCCTTAGTCTCTTGTTTTCTTCTAATATCGCATCTGACCTTTTCCTTATTTTTTCTAATTCTCTTGATTTATTAAGGTCATTGCGAAGACTATCAATTGATTTTATGACGTTCCCTTCATCCGCCGATATTTTCGTTTTTATCCAGTATATATGACCGTCCCATTTATCATCTATAATCTCTGTTCTTACAATACCTGCGGTCAGTGAAATTATCTGGTCTTTCGTAAGCTCAAAGTTTTTTACCTCCGTTATACTTTCAAGATACGTTCCCAGTTCCTCCAATAGAAGTTTTTTCACTTCACGCATTGCAGTAACACGACTTGAATTTCTGCTATCGTCCTCACTGGCTTGATAGGTGTATTCTTTTATGAAGGTTTTTGTTTCAGCAGATGCAAAATGAGGGGAAAATAAGAGAAACAGAAGAGATAGTAAGGTGATTCTTGCCAGCGTGGATTTCATAGATACCTTCTTTCTGACCTGATAGCAACCTATACATCAACCCCGAACTGTCTGCAATATATCTTATTGATTTTCGAACGAAAGGACATCCAGTTGCCGTGGCAAGGATCAAGGAGATAGCCAGATGTTGAGTGCCACGGGCAAAGACAATGTCTTGCCCGTTATATCCTTAGTATTTTTGTTTCTACAGGCGATGATCAGGGCCGTATCACCGTCATTGCCCTGATCATTCAAGTTGGTATTCTGTTATTTAAGCATTCGATGTGGAAGATTTTAGTTGACAAGGGCTGAGGAATCATCTTAAGGAACAGATAACTTCAGAATTAACTGAAGCAATGTAAAAACTGAACAGATTATGAAAACAGACATCGCGGCCATCGCCATAATTATTATTAGCGGCATAATTAGGACCCCCCATATGAGGGCCTGGGCGTGATGTAGTTTTTCGAGAAAATAAAAGAAAATCAAAAATCCGTTACCAGGGCCTCTGGTAGCGGATTTTTTTTTCAAGGAGGTAGTGATCGATGTTTGCGTCAGATGTGGTGATCTATGATACGACGCTCAGGGATGGTTCCCAGGGCGAGCAGGTGAATTTTACGGCCGAGGAGAAGGTACGCATCGCCCAGCGCCTGGACGATATGGGCTTTCACTATATCGAGGGAGGGTGGCCCGGTTCCAATCCCAAGGATGCCCGGTTTTTTGAACTGGCCAAAGCGATTACCTTCCGGACGGCGCGGCTGGCGGCCTTTGGCAGTACGCGGCGGGCTGATATTTCGGTGGAAGACTGCCCCAACATCCAAGCCCTCCTCGCGGCGGATACACCGACAGTCACCATCTTCGGCAAGACATGGGACCTCCATGTGACCGATATCCTGGAGATCTCCCCTGAAGAGAATCTGGCCATGATTCGCGATTCCGTGTCGTATCTCAAATCGAAGGGCAAGGAAGTCATTTACGATGCAGAGCATTTCTTCGACGGCTATAAAAAGCATCCCGCCTATGCCCGCCGGACCATCGAGACGGCATTGGCTGCCGGGGCCGATATGATTGTTCTTTGCGATACTAACGGCGGGACTATGCCCCACGAGATAGATTCTTACAGCCGGGAGATGGCGGATCTTGTATCGGGTCATAGATTGGGCATCCATGTTCACAATGACGGCGGTCTGGCCGTTGCCAATTCCCTGGCGGCAGTCCTTGCGGGGGCGCGGATGGTTCAGGGTACGGTCAACGGCTATGGTGAACGGTGCGGCAATGCGGACCTTATTCCCATCATTGCCAACCTGCAATTGAAGATGGGGAAGGTATGTCTGCCCGAGGATTCCATCCGGCACCTGACAAATCTGTCCAATTATATCGGCGATGTGGCGAATATTGCGCCCTTGAACTCCCGTCCATTTGTCGGCAGGAGCGCTTTTGCCCATAAGGGAGGTATTCATGTCAGCGCCATTCTGAAAAACCCCCTGGCCTACGAACACATCGCTCCGGAATTGGTCGGAAACAAACAACGGGTCCTCGTGTCCGATCTGGCCGGAAAGAGCAACATCGAGTACAAGGCCAAGGAGTTGGGCATTGATCTGGGCGACGAGAGCGGGTTGAGCCGTGATATTGTCAGGGAGATCAAGCGCATGGAGGATGACGGCTACCAGTTCGACGCCGCCGAGGGCTCCCTGTCGCTCCTGATCAAGAAAACGACAGGAGAATTCAAGGCGCCTTTTACACTCGACTGTTTCAATGTCATGGTTTCCAAGACGGCCCATCATCCTTCGCGGGCCCAGGCAACTATCAAGATTGTTGCCGGTAATGAAGAAGAATTGACGGTTGCCGAAGGCAACGGTCCCATCAACGCCCTCGATTTTGCCTTGCGTAAGGCCTTGCGGGGCTTTTATCCGTCCATCGACCATATGCACCTGACAGACTTCAAGGTACGCATCGTCGAAGGCAGCGAAGGGACGGCGGCAAAGGTCCAGGTATCCATTGAATCACAGGATGAAGAGGACACCTGGAGTACTATCGGTGTTTCTGAAAATATGATCGAGGCCGGTTGGCTGGCCCTGGTGGACAGTTTCCAATACAAGTTGAGCAAGGATAATGCGAATAAAAATACATGATCAGTCGGGCTCTTAGAGTTTTACTTTATTGCTAAACCCCCTATTTTCTGATATGGATGCGAGAATAATCGAAAAGTTCGTGTTACAGGATTTGGGCAAGTTGGCATATGTTGTTGGAGATCAACAGTCAGAATCCTCAGCCGCGGTTGATCAAAAAGGCTATCGAGGTGCTGAGGGGCGGAGGCGTCATTATTTATCCGACGGATACAGTCTATGGGCTGGGCTGTGATCTGTTCAACAAGAGGGGAATCGAAAAGATTTACGAAATTAAGAAACGGGCGAAAAAACAACCTCTGAGCTTTGTCTGTGCCGATTTGAAAGATATCAGCCGTTACGCCATTGTTTCCGATTTTGCCTACAAAACGATGCGTCGTTTTCTGCCCGGACCTTATACATTCATTCTACCGGCTTCCAGGCTGGTGCCGAAAATAATCCTTCCCAAACGACAAACCACAGGAATCCGTGTGCCTGATCATCCCATCTGCATGGCATTAGTTCAGGAACTGGGGCAGCCCATCATCAGCACAAGCGTCAAGACCGATGACGGGGAATTGCTGAACGATCCTTTTCTCATCAGGGAAAAATTCGGTCATTGTGTTGATCTTATCATCGACGGAGGAGTTATCCCTTCAATCCAGTCCAGTGTGATCAGTTTGGTCGATGATCAGGTCGAGGTTATTAGAGTCGGTAAGGGCGATGTTTTCGCCTTTCAATAAATAAAGTGCTCCCGTTTCCTGCGGCGCCACAGAGGGTGCGATGCGGGAGGGACGCCAAACAGGACGGTCTATGAAAAAAGAAATGTTGATCAATGCTGTTCATGCCGAACAGAAAAGGATGGCCATTGTCGAAGACGGCAAACTGGTGGAGTACAACATCCAGATGGCTATCAAGGAACCTATTACTGGAAACATCTACAAGGGTATTGTCATGAAGGTCGAACGAGGACTTCAGGCCGCGTTCGTCAACTATGGCGGGAAAAAGGACGGATTTCTGCCCCTAAGGGATGTCAGCCAGGAATATTTTACGGAACGCCGCGATGGCGGTAATGGCGGGAGCAATCAACCGCGAAGCTCTTTAAAGGTGGGGCAGGAGATCCTCGTCCAGGTTCTGCGTGAGGTCGGCGAACGCAAAGGCGCCCTGCTCACAGCCTATGTTTCCCTGCCGGGCCGCTATCTCGTACTCATGCCCAAAAAGTCTGGTGGCGGCATCTCCCGCAAGATTGAAGATGAAGAGGACCGCAAACGTCTCAAGGAAATGATGGCCCAGATCAAGATCGAAGAAGACATGGGCTTCATCATCCGCACGGCGGGCATGAACCGGACCAAACAGGAATTATCCCGGGATTATCAGCAATTGTCGCGCCTGTGGAAGGAGATTCAAAAGCGGGCCGCTTCTTTCCCGGCGCCGGCGCCTATTTATGAGGAAAGCGATTTCGGCGTTTGTACCCTTCGCGATTATTACACCTCGGAGATTGAAGAGATCTGGGTCGATGACGTCGAGACGTTCCGTATGATGAGGGCTTACTGCAAGACCGTCATGCCTCGTAATGTCAAGATCATCAAGCAATACAAAGACAAAACGCCGATCTTTGAAAAATACAAGCTTGAAGACCAGGTCCGGGTGATTTATCAGGAAAGGGTCGATTTGAAGTCGGGCGGCTATATCATCATAAATCCGACGGAGGCCATGATTACCATTGACGTCAACTCCGGTCGGGGTTCGAACAAACGCAATGTGGAGGAGACGGCCTTCCGCACCAATATAGAAGCTGCGGATGAGATTGCCAGGCAGTTGCGCCTCCGCGATCTCGGTGGGCTGATCGTTATCGATTTTATCGACATGATCGATCGTCAGCACATCAGCGAGGTCGAAAAGGTCTTCAAAAAGGCCCTCAGTGTGGACCGCGCCCGGATTCAGTTATCCCGGATCTCCAAGTTCGGCATGCTGGAGTTGTCCCGGCAGAAGAAGCAATCCACGATTCAGGAAATAAGCTACACGACGTGTCCTTACTGCAAGGGGACCGGTTTCCGTCCGGCCCTGGAGTATATCGCTCTGAGCGCTTTCCGGAAGATCGAATCCCAGGCAGTTCAGGGGCTTTATGCCCATTTGAAGGTAGCTCTTCCCTATGCCGTTTCCGATTACATTCTCAATCAGAAGCGGCAAGAACTGAGTAAAATAGAGTCCGCCTATGATATGACCATCCATATTTCCGGTGAACCCGATATGCCGTGGGACGATGTGAAAATCCAGTCGACGGAACGAGTTATCTTGCCGGAAATCCATCAGGAACCGGAACATGAAGAGGTGGCCCCGATGGAAAAAGAAAAGCCGGCGCCTACGAAGAAAAAACGATCTTCGTCGGCAAAGCCGAAACCCACGTCGCCTGCCCTTCCTGCCGTTTCACCGCTTCCGCCATCCGCGCCGCCGGATGTGGTGGAAGCCGTTCCTGAAGAAGAAACGACAGAAGAGGGAGACACCATCGAGACACCGGTGCTGCCGAAGAAAAAATCCCGCCGCAGATCACGGCACAAGAAAAAGAAGCCCTTAGAGCCAGTCCCGGAAGGCCAGCCTCTTGGCGATAATTCGGTAGCGACGGAAACCGTCGCACCTCCGGCATCAACAACAAGCGAATCGGCGCCGCCTAAGATCATTATGCCGGTCAATGCCGTTGACCAGGGTGGGGCGGATGCCGAATCGGGTCAGTCTCTCATTTCGGCCGATCACAACAAAGGCAAGGATGACCTGCTTAATAAGTTAAAGGCTGTTTTTGAGGAAAACGAGGAGTGAGCGATAAGATTAGTGGTTGATAATACTTGACGCTCCCTCCATGACTTCCCCCTCTTTGCCAAAGAGGGGTTAAGAGGCCACACCTTTCATCTCCCTCTCCCTTTGACGGGAGAGGGCTGGGGTGAGGGTGACCTTCCTAATCTTTTCAATCACTCCTTCCATGTTGGTTAAGACCTCATTATTCCAAAACCTCAGAGTCTTAAACCCTTGTGCTTCAAGCCAAGCATCGCGTTCACTATCACCGCTGTTCATTCTGCATGTTGTCCGCCATCTATTTCCAAAATTAATTTCTTTTCCAGGCATACAAAATCAACAATATATCGCCCAATTGGTACTTGCCTTCTGAACTTGAAATTTTCCAGCTGTCTGTTTCTGAGATTTCTCCAAAGTAGCCTCTCAGCAAAGGTCATATTTTTCGTAGACTTTTAACATGAGCTTTGTTCATTTCCCCTCACTTCAATCCTCTCCAGCCAAGGGAGAGGAAGAATAAGGAATATGGTTTTGTAAATAGCCCCTGCCTCTCTTCGCCTAAAGGGAATGAAACAAATCCTCCTTTAATAAAGGAATCGCTATTTACTTCCCAAAGCTTTGGACCGGAGTGTCGCAGCTTCGACTGCCGCCATCAAGCTCCCCCGGAGTTTCCCGTCTTCCAGGGCACGAATACCCGCGATGGTCGTGCCTCCCGGTGACGTGACCATATCTTTGAGTTGCCCCGTGTGCTTATCGCCCATGAGGACCAGTTTTGCGGCGCCCAGGATAGTTTGGGCAGCCAGCTTGACGGCGATATCGCGTGGAAGGCCCATCTGGACACCGCCGTCGGCCAGGGCCTCGATGATCACAAACCCGTAAGCAGGGCCGCTGCCGCTCAGGCCGGTTACCGCATCCATCAGATCTTCTTTGACGATGACGCTCAAGCCGACGGCGTTGAATATCCGCTGCGCCATGGCCAGATCATCGGAAGAAGCTGCACCGCCGGGCGCAAGGGCTGCCATGCCTTCCCCAGCCAGGGCGGGCGTATTGGGCATTGTGCGAATGATACGGACACCTTTCTTGAATCGTTTTTCGATGAAGGCAATGGGAATGCCTGCCGCAATGGAAATGATGAGCGTTGACGGCGTCACGGCTCCGGCGATGGCATCGAGCACGTCGGCCATGTTCTGGGGTTTTACGGCAAGGATGAGGATGTTTGCCTTCTCCGCCGCCTCTTTGGCGCTGATTGTCGTGCATACGCCGTAGGCGCCTTTGAGCTCTTCAAGACGAGCCCGGTCTACGTCGGCCACAATGATATCTGTGGCTTTGGCAATCTCTTGGGTAACGATGCCGTGGATCAGGACGCTGCCCATCTTGCCGCCCCCGATAAAGCCTATCATTTGTCCTTTTGCCTTTGCTTTCGCCATCCTGCCAGTCTCCTTTTATAATTTATTTTTAACCCATCCCCACCCCGACCCCCCCTTGAAGGGGAGGAGGTTATTTGCCTGCAAATATATCCAAGCGCTTTGCTGTTCTCCACGTGATGGTGTGGAGAATATGAGTCGAATTCAGTGTTTCTCAAATCTCCCATTTTTCCGGGCCTGTCAACCGGAAAAGTGAAAGGCGTTGCAGAGTTTCTCTAAAATATGTTAGAGCCTCATAACTTGATGGAAAGGAGAGGGCGGCGATGACGATTGAAAAGAGGCAAGTGGGGTCTTTGGGAATAGCCTGCTGGATAAGCGGCAAAGCATGGATTGCCGATAAGAAGACCTTGGTTTTTGTTCACGGCTCCGGCGGTGATCATACCGTCTGGGGCTATCAGTATGGCCGGATGAAAGGCGATTTCAATATCGCCGCCTTGGAACTACCGGGTCATGGCGGTTCCGATGGTCCCGGCGAACAGGATGTTGCAAAGTATGTTGAATGGGTCCGGGCGGCGTTGCCCGTTTTCGGTATTGAAAAGCCGGTCCTCATCGGCCATTCCCTGGGGGCGGCCATTTCCCTGACCTTTGCGGTTCAGCATGGGGAACTTTTAAGCGGTGTTGTCCCTTGCGGCGGCGGTCTCAAAATGCCTGTTAATCCCGCCATCCTGGAAGGCGTCCGGAAAGATCCGGCGGCGATCCTTGTCATGACGGCAAAAATCGGCGTGGCCAAGAAACACCGGGAGCGGTTGTCGCCGTTACTGATGGAGCAGAAATCGGACCCTGAAGTTATCTATGGCGATTTTTTGGCCTGTGACGGCCTGGATTTAACGGAGGCGGCGAAACGGATTCGTATTCCGGCCCTTGTCATTTGCGGCGCGGAAGACAAAATGATGCCGCTTCCTTATTCGGAAGCCTTGCGCGATGCCATCCCCGGCGCTCAGATGGCCGTAATTGCCGAGGCCGGGCATATGGTCATGATGGAAGAACCGGAGGCCTTCAACGAGCCCCTCAAGCAATTTGTCAATCGACTGCCCAAGGAGGCATAAGTTATGTTTGTCATGTCAAACCTGATTGTTGCACTGGCGAAGATCATCGATATTGTCCTGACCCTCTACTTGTGGATCATCATCGCCCAGGCTTTGATTTCATGGGTTAATCCCGATCCTTACAATCCCATCGTCCGGTTTCTTTACCGGGTAACGGAACCTGTCCTGGGGCCGGTTCGAAGATGGCTTCCCCTCCGCGGAATGGGCATCGATCTTTCGCCCATGGTGGTTATCCTGGTCATCTATTTTTTGCAGTTTTTTCTCGTTAAGACGATGATCCAGTTTGCTATGTATTTCCATTAAGGGTCCATGGAACCCACGATCTCCTTTAAAGAAAATCCCGACGGTGTATCGTTTCGGATCAAGGTTTTGCCCCGGTCGTCCCGTTGCGAAGTGGCCGGTGTGCACGGTGATGCCCTCAAGATCAAGATTACTGCCCCGCCTGTAGAAGGCAAAGCCAACGAAGAACTTGTACGTTTTCTATCCAGGCGCTTGGGTGTAAAAGCTGCCCAGGTTACTATCGCCGGCGGCGAGCATGCCCACATCAAGACTATTGCCGTATCGGGTATTACGGGGCAGCAGCTCCGGGAAATCCTGGGCCGGGGTGAATCATGATGCACAAGGACGAGGCGAACCGGGAAAACGTGCGGGTTGCAAAGGCGGCGGGTATCGTCGGCATTGCGACCATGTTGAGCCGCATTCTGGGTTCCATCCGGGATATTGTCCAGGCCTTTTTCTTCGGCGCGGGCATCATGACGGATGCCTTTTTTGTGGCCTTTCGCATCCCTAATCTCCTGAGGCGGCTTCTGGGAGAAGGCTCTCTTACGGTTTCCTTTGTTCCCGTGTTTACAGAGTATCTCAAGCAGAAATCCCGTGAAGAAGCCCTGGAGCTTGCCGATATTGTCTTTACGGCACTTTCCATTGTTTTGGTATTCGTTTCCCTGGCCGGGATCCTTCTGTCACCCCTGATCGTGACCTTGATGGCGCCCGGATTCCTCAAGATTCCGGCCCAGTATGACATGACTGTCCTCCTAACGAGGTTCATGTTCCCCTACATCTTCTTCATTTCCCTCGTGGCCCTTTGCATGGGCATTCTGAATTCACTGCGTCATTTTGCAGCTCCGGCCCTGTCGCCGGCTCTTCTGAATGTAGCCATGATCCTGTCGGCCTTTTTCCTCCGCGATTTCTTTGAGGAGCCAATTTTTGCCCTGGCCGTGGGCGTAATGATCGGTGGCGTCCTCCAACTTGCCATGCAGTGGCCTTTTTTGATCAAGATGGGCGTGCGCCTGAAGCCCAATTTCAATTTCAACCATCCCGGCCTCAAACGGATCGGAGCCCTTATGCTGCCCGGCCTCTTCGGCGCGGCCATATATCAGTTCAATATCTTTATCGGGACGATCCTCGCATCCTTTCTGCCCAAGGGAAGTGTTTCCTTTCTTTGGTATGCGGACCGGATCGTCGAACTTCCCCTGGGGGTCTTTGCAATTGCCGTCGGTACGGCGGCCCTGCCCAGTTTTTCCTCACAGATCGCCAAAGGGCAGGTGGAGGAATGGAAGAAGACCATTTCTTTTTCCCTGCGCCTGATCCTTTTCATCTCCGTACCGGCCACGGTGGCCCTTATCGTCCTGCGCGTTCCCATTATTTCCGTCCTGTTCCAGCACGGCGCCTTCACCGTGACCTCAACTTTGCTGACCGCAGAGGCCCTTTTGTACTATACCCTGGGCCTGTGGGCCTTTTCAACGATCCGGGTGATCGTGTCCGCCTTCTATTCCCTTCAGGATACGAAGGCGCCCGTCAAGGCCGCTGTTGTGGCCCTCATTGTCAATGTCGTCTGCGGCGTTGCCCTTATGTATCCACTCAAGCACGGGGGGTTGGCCCTGGCCACGTCCATCGCCTCCGCCGTTAATGTCATCATGTTGACCGTGATCCTGAAACGGCGCGTCGGCCCGTTTCTCGACCGCGATTTTTACATGTCGCTCGCAAAAATTGTTTTATCTTCCCTTGTAATGTGGCTGTCCATCGCTGCCGTGGAACTGGTCATACCATGGAACAATACCGGCCCGTTCCGCGAGCGCCTCGTGTACCTATGTGTGACTATTGCCTGCGGCATGTCGGTCTTCTTCCTAACCTCAAGGATACAGAAAAGCCCTGAATTGATGCTTCTCGTCGGGACGGTCAAAAAGAAGGTTAAACGCAGGCTGAGTGAATAGAGATTGACGTCCCAAATCCACCACCAAAACCCAAAGACTTGATGCATGTCTGACCATGAGAAGCGGGGTATTGGTCTGAAGGTGAATTGGATTTTCCCCGATCCGTATTAGTGATGTCATCTGCAACATGCAAAAATGGGAAAAATTCCCTGAGCCGGAAGGCCAATGCCCCGCTTCTCACTGTCCTATTTGACTGAAATTTGGTGGTGGATTATAGACGTCAATTGAGATTGACTTCAAAGGCTCAAAGTGATAGGTATTTCTCCTTCTTCGGGTAGTAATTTCTAGAAAGGTAATGCCATGCTGGATATAAAATTTATACGTCAAAACACGGAACTTGTCCGTAAAAAAATGCTTGAGCGGGGTATTGAGCTGGACATGGCGCCGTTTGTCAACCTGGATGCCCGCAGGCGAGACATACTTCAGGAAGTTGAAGGCCTGCGCAATGATCGTAATACGGTTTCAAAACAGATCGGGGAAAAGAAGAAGAATAAAGAAGACGCGTCGGGCCTGATTGCCTCCATGGGAGAGGTGTCGTCCCGGATCAAGGATCTGGACGAAGAGCTCAAAAAGATCGAAGAAGACCTCCAGGCCATCGTGATGACGATTCCCAACCTGCCACACGAATCCGTTGCCTATGGGACATCTTCGGAAGATAACCCTGTTATCCGTGTCTGGGGAGAAAAGAAGTCCTATGATTTTCCGCCGAAAGCCCACTGGGACATCGGTGAGGACCTGGGCATCCTTGATTTTGCCCGGGGCGCTAAGATTACAGGAGCCCGCTTTACGCTATATAAGGGATTGGGGGCCATGCTGGAGCGGGCCGTCATGAACTTCATGCTTGATCTGCACATCTTCGAGCATGGCTATACGGAGGTGTTGACGCCTTTCATGGTCAACCGGGACAGCATGACCGGCACGGGACAGCTGCCCAAATTTGAGGAGGATCTCTTCCGGGTCGATAAGGTTGACTATTTCCTCATCCCCACGGCGGAGGTTCCCGTTACCAATATCTACCGGGACGAAATCTTGAACGAAAAGGACATGCCTGTCCATTATGTGGCCTATTCGCCATGCTTCCGGGCGGAAGCGGGTTCTTATGGGAAAGATACAAGGGGCCTCATCCGGCAGCACCAGTTCAACAAAGTGGAAATGGTCAAGTTCACTGCTCCGGAAACATCCTATGAAGAGCTTGAAAAGCTGACGGATAACGCCGAGGACGTCTTGCGTCGCCTCAACATCCCCTTCAGGACAGTCAGTCTTTGCAGCGCCGATCTCGGCTTCTCTTCAGCCAAAACTTACGATGTAGAGGCTTGGCTTCCCGGTCAGGATGCCTATCGAGAGATATCCTCTTGCAGCAACTTCGAGGATTTTCAGGCCCGCCGGGCCTCTATCCGCATGCGCCGGGAAAGCAGCGGCAAGGTGGAGTTCGTCCACACCCTCAATGGTTCGGGGTTGGCCGTTGGGCGGACGGTCGTGGCAATTTTGGAGAATTACCAGCAGGCTGACGGCAGTGTAATTATTCCTGAAGTATTGAGGCCTTACATGAAAGGGATTGACAGGATTCCCGCGGTAGGGTAAAGGCCCCCTCAACAATTGAAAAGATGCCCGGAGGGATGGCCGAGTGGTCGAAGGCGGCGGTCTTGAAAACCGTTGACCGAAAGGTCCGCGGGTTCGAATCCTGCTCCCTCCGCCATTTATAAAAGGTCGTGGAGAGATGGCTGAGTGGCCGAAAGCGATCGCCTGCTAAGCGATTGTACGCCCTAAAAGGTGTACCGCGGGTTCAAATCCCGCTCTCTCCGCCATTTTTTTACCGTATATGCGCCCATGGCTCAGCTGGATAGAGCGCCAGACTACGAATCTGGATGTCGGAGGTTCGAATCCTCCTGGGCGTACCAATGTTAAAAAACGAAGGGTTAGCCAGTGATGGTTAGCCCTTTGTTTTTCGGTTACTCCCATCTTTACAATTTTTCCCATATTCTATCTGCAGCCATGAACAAAACTTTCATGCCCATTAAGCGCTGTATTAATTAATAGGATCTGTTGAAATATGGCACTGTGCGCCCCTCCGGAGGGTGACAGTCGATAAAGCCCAGGCATCAATTTTTATTTATTATTGAAACGCCGATGGCAGCAGCAGCTTTGGATATGGCTGAATTGAAAGAATCTGCATCAGGTAGCCTGGATAGAGTGAATTTTAGGTAGATTCCTTCACCGAGGTATTGGCGAGGGTGGACGAGCAGCAAAATATCTCCGTAGCCGAGCAGGCGCTCCAGAAAATTCTGCCGAACCCGAAATGCAGCAAGCTGGTCGAGGTTGATGGATATCGGTTTACAGAAACGACGTGCCGATACAATGCGGTAGTCTGTCACAAAAATCACCGGGGAATGCATGAGCCGTGCCGCAAAACCGCCCAGGAGCGGCATTGCGGGCAGGGCCATCAGCCGGATAAACCTGGGTTCAACCACGACTGAGAAAAGAATAAGTCCGCTGATCACGGCTGTCATAACCAAAAGCATGCTTGAAGAAAGCAAACGAGGATGTGTGACATAGCCGATTGCTTCAGAAGGTCCAAGCAACTCCGCTGCATGTGCCGGAAGCTTTTTATCTATCTCGTTTTCATTAAGAAGCATAACGTTTTATCAATCCGTTGAGGACCCGTGCCAGACTGTATTTGTTTTTGCTTCTTCCCCTCAGCACCAGGAGCGGCAACAACAAGAATGACGACGGCGCAAATGCCGGCAGGCAGCGAGGAATACGCGCCTGGCAGAGTATATTTTTAATACTTGCCGGTGAGAACGCGGATCAGCGCCAGGGGCCACCCGATCAGAAGGTAATGAAGGAAGCAGAACGTAGAATTATGTGGGCGGCGGTCATAATCGGCAGCCGCCCACACCCATACTATAAACAAGTTGATTCTTTATCCCCGAAGTGAAGTCTGGTTAAGCCACTATGAGTTCAGCGCTTATTGCTTCCTCTCCAGATATTCTGTTTCTCGGCAGCTTTGATAAGCTCTTCCCTCGTATCGGGATGAGCAATGCCGATCAACATTTCCGCCCTTTCCCAGGTAGTTTTGCCCTTCAGATTGACCATACCATATTCCGTTACGACATAACTCACAACTGTCCGGGGGATGGTTACAATAGCGCCGGACTCAAGTGTAGGTACGATTCGCGACTTGATCTCGCCGGTTTTCTTGTTCTTCTGTGATGACGTCATGCAGATAAAGGCTTTTCCACCTTTGGAGTTATAGGCGCCCAGGGTGTAGTCAAACTGCCCGCCTGTACCTGAAATTTGCCTGACGCCTGACGACTCGGAGTTTACCTGGCCATAAAGATCAATTTCCACGGAATTGTTGATGGCCACCATTTTATCGTTCTGGGCGATGTTGTAAGGGTTGTTCGTATAGTCAACAGAAAATGTGGCGCAACAGGGATTGTGATCCAGAAAATCATAAAGCTTCTGAGTACCCAGAGCAAAAGTATATACCATCTTCCCTGGATTGATCTGCTTTTTCTTGTTGGTGACGTGCCCGGATTGATACATGTCAACGAAGGAATCTACGAGCATCTCCGTATGTACGCCCAGGTCTTTCAAGTCGGATTGCGCGATCATCATCCCGACGGCATTCGGCATGCCGCCGATGCCAAGCTGAATGACCGATCCATCATGAATTTCTTTCATGATCAGTTTGGCGATCTGATTGTCCTCATCAGAGACCGGCGCCGACGGCAGACTGAAGAGCGGCTTGTTATCCGACTCGACAATGAAATCCACATCCGAGATGTGGATGGCCTCATTGAAACCGCCATAGCAATAGGGAACACTGGTGTTGACTTCGACAATGACCTTCTTGGCGCGATCGGCCACGGCTTTGGAGATGGAACAGGACGGTCCAAAATTAAAGTACCCGCTCTGGTTCATAGGGGCCACCTTAACAATGAAAACATCGGAATTGACAAAGTTATTAGAGTAGTATCCCGGCCCTTCATGATAGAGAAGAGGTACATAGTTACATAGCCCTTTGTCATGGAGGACCCGGTCTCCGCCACTGAAATGCCAGTTGTTAAAGCAGAACTTCTCTCTCGAGGGGTCCGCCTGGGCAACGGCAGCTAAACCCGGATATGTAACGGCACGAACCTTAACATCTGTCAACTCGTCGGCCCGTTTGGCGAGGAACGGATCAAGATATGTAGGCGCCATGGTAAAATTACCATAATCTACCCAGTCGCCAGATTTAACAACACTAACGGCCTGCTCAGCGGAAACCAATTTTCTCTGGTACTCTTCCTTGAAACTCATAGAACATCCTCCCTCATAGTTTTATTTATCAGATCATCCCCAGGCCGAGGCTCTGGAAATACTAACGTTGCCGTTATTGATTTCTGAAGAATTGCGCTACGTGGCTGCATATATCTTGAAACCTTTGAAAGAAGGAGAGTTACTTTCTTTCTCACAAATCTTGTCCCCGCGGGGCAGTGAAGAGATGGAATCCATGAGCTGCAGAGTAAAAAAAACGGATTCAGCCTGCGCGGTAATTACAAGGGTCATAGAGCCCGGTAAAATCTTAAGGTCTAATCTTGGGAATAAAGGCCGCAGAGACACCGCCATTTCCCATAGTAGACCAGGAATGAAGTTTTTGACAAGAAACCGCTTTCGGTGAAAGGGAGTATAGGCAAGCTGCAGCTTTATGTCAATGGACAACTTACGATAAATTTTGCCTTGTTAGTCAGTTGTTGGAAATAGTCCGCATAATAATCAGGATTACCTTTGACCAGATTAAAGAAGACGATTATAATACGCGAAGCAGTATGCCGGACCATGTCAAATGATTGATGAAAAGGAGGTTAAAGATGGTCTTGCATGAGAAGGGCTTGGTCTAGCGGATTTGCTTTTGTCTGATTGTTATTACCGGTGCAATGTTTCGTTTTCGTAACAGTCGTCCAGACATAATTTAAGACAAGAGGAGGAATAAGATGGATTGGAGCATTATTGGTATCATTGTTTCATTGATCTTGATCATCGTGAT
Source organism: uncultured Syntrophaceae bacterium (assembly GCA_964645835.1). GTDB lineage: Bacteria > Desulfobacterota > Syntrophia > Syntrophales > UBA8958 > CAZBME01. The sequence continues at coordinate 53,257 of CAZYDG010000012.1, read as the reverse complement.
GGCCTTGAGAGGATGGCATATCATCGTGATCGCACCGTTGGCCGCCGTTGTTGTCGCCCTGTTTTCAAGCATGGATGTCATGCCCATGTTGAGCGGGCCATATATGAAGGGCTTCGTAAATTATGCGGGGAAATTCTATCTCCTGTTTCTGGCCGGTTCCATCTTCGGCAAATTTATGGACGATAGCGGTGCCGCCCGCTCGATTGCCGAAGGAATCCTGAAGGTGATCGGGCGCAGCAGCCCCATGGCCGTTATCTGGGCTGCGGGCGTAATAGGTATAGCCTTGACATACGGTGGCGTGAGCCTGTTTGTTGTCATTTTCGCATTAATACCTGTTTCCCGGCCCATGTTTAAAGAGCTTAATATTCCATGGCACCTGTTCGCGATTTCTTTCTGCATCGGAATCGGATCGGTCACCATGACAATGATGCCCGGATCACCACAGATACTCAATATTATGCCCACCAAGTACATGGCATCTACACCCATGGCTGCTCCGCTGATTGGTGTGATTGCCTCGATCCTTGTCCTTTTCTTCACCTACATATATACAAGATACGCCTTGAAAAAAGCCCTTGCGAGCGGTGAAGGCTATGTCGAGCCGACCGGCGTCGGTGTCGTCAGCGCCGGGGTGTCGACTCTCGAAAAACTACCCAATGTGTGGCTCAGTATTATTCCCATGGTCGTCGTCATCGTCATGCTGAATGTATTAAAACTGGATGCCGTATGGGCTCTTCTTGGCGGTTCCGCCGTCTGTCTGGTGTTCTTCTGGAAGAATTTTGCAAATATTCTTGATACCATCAACAAGGGGGCCGTCAACACGGTTATTCCCGTTGTGAATACGTGCGCCGATGTGGGATACGGCATGGCCGTTGCGGCGACAGCCGGATTCAAGGTCGTATCAGCCTGGCTTCTGACACTGCCCCTGCACCCCATCGTTTCTCTTTCGGTGGCCACTAATATCATGGCTGCTATTACCGGTTCAGCCTCAGGCGGTCTGGGGATCATTCTTGAGACACTGGCAAAGCAGTATGTTGCCCTTGGGATTCCCCCGGAACTGATCCATCGTGTCGCTACCATGTCGGCCGGGTGTTTTGATGCCATGCCCCATAACGGTGTTGTTATCACGTTCCTAGCCATTACCGGCCTTACACATGCTAACTCCTACAAACATGTTTTCTGGTCACATATTATGGCGACTGTGCTCACTCTGCTTATTGTCATCCCCCTGGGGATTATGATTTATCAATAGCCAATAAATATTAAGGAGAACAATTATGAGCATCAAAAACATTAGCGTCATCGGTTTGGGAACACTGGGAACCCAGATCGCGGTCCAGGCCGCTGCATACAATTATAATGTCAGAGGCTTTGATCAGGATCCGACTATTTTCCAGAAGACCGTCGAGAAAATGAAAGGGATGATGGTTGCCATGGGAAAAGGCCCCACCGTCCCGAAAGAAGATTGGGAAAAGGCCGCGAAGACGGTAAAACTCACGCAGGATCTTGCCGAGGCCGTTAAGGATGCGGACCTCGTTATCGAGGCGATCCCGGAAGTGCTGGAGCTGAAGCGAAAGGTGTTTGCGGAGATTGATGCCCTTGCCCCCAAAGATGCATACCTGGCGACTAACAGCTCTTCCATCCCCATTTCCAGGATCGAGAACGCCACGGCGCGTCCGGAAAAATGCCTGAATATCCACTTCTATCAGCCAGCGGTCGGATTTATCCTCTGCGACATCATGGGCGGTACGAAGACCCTTCCGGAGGTAATTGATACTGTTCGGGGATTTATCCGCTCCATTGAGCTGATTCCCCTCAAGGTCAATAAGGAGATCCTGGGCTTTTGCTTTAACAGTGTCTGGCGTGCCGTGAAGAAGCAGACTCTCTACATGGCATGCAACGGTTTCGTGGATTTCCAGGATATCGATCGGGCCTGGAGGGTTTTCACGGGTATGCCTTACGGCCCCTTTGCTATGATGGATATGGTGGGGCTGGATGTGGTTTATGACATTGAAATGTCTTACTACAACGAATCGAAAGATCCGAAGGATATGCCACCCCAGGCCCTCAAGGATATGATTGACCGGAAAGAACTGGGTATGAAGGTAGGCAAAGGATTCTACACATACCCGAACCCCGAATGGGCCAACCCCGATTTCCTCAAGGGATAGGAAAAAAAGAAAAGGAGATCTGCCATGAAAGAGAAAGCCGTCATTACTTGCGCCATAACGGGCAGCATTCACACACCGACCATGTCCGAGTACCTCCCCATTACACCACAGCAGATCGCTGATGAGGCCATCCGGGCCTACGAGGCAGGAGCTGCGGTGGTCCATGTCCACGGGCGGAATCCTGAAAACGGATTACCCTCCCCGGACATCAACCTGATGAAGGAGATCATCACCAACATCAAGAGCCGTTGCAACGTTGTCGTCTGCATCACCACCGGTGGCGGCATGGGGATGACGCTGGAGCAGCGGGTTGCACCTGTGACGACCTACAGGCCGGAACTTGCCTCTTGCAATGCAGGGTCCATGAACTGGGGCCTCTTTCCGATGCTTGACCGCTACAAGGAGTGGAAGTACGATTGGGAGAAGATGATGCTCGGTATGACAGAGGATTTCATCTTCACCAACACCTTCAAAACTCTTCGGGAGTACTGTGCGGTATTCAACGAAAACAAAACAAAGCCCGAGTTCGAAATCTACGACGCGGGTATGGTGAACAATGTGGCCTTCCTGATCCAGGCCGGCTACATTAAGAAACCCGTCTACATCCAGTTCGTCCTCGGCATCCTGGGAGGTCTCTCGGCCAGCCCGGAAAACCTCATGTTCCTCGTGGAGCACGCAAAACGTAACATCGGGGACTTCGAGTTCTCCGTCTGCGTGGCCGGGCGTGCTCAACTTCCTATCTGTACTCAGTCTCTCCTTTTGGGCGGCAACTGCAGGGTAGGTCTGGAGGACAACCTCTACCTGGAAAAGGGCCGTATGGCCAAGAGCAACGGCGAACAGGTGGCCAAGATGGTTCGGATATCCAAAGAACTCGGCATCGAGCCGGCAACACCGGATGAAGCCCGCCAGATTTTGGGACTCAAGGGCATCGCCGGCGTTAATTACTGATTCCCTTGATGGAAGGGGGCCGGATGAAGCTTGGTCGGTCCCCTCCCACCCTGACAAAGGAATTTGTAGCTGACCATATCAATCTATACACAACACCATAAATACGAATTGGTTTGTCATGCCGGACTTGATCCGGCATCCAGTGATTTTCTGGATTCCCGCTTGAGCGGGAATGACGGTATTCGCAATTATATATGTCGCTGTGTATAGAATAAGATATAAAGAATCCAATTTGAAAGGAAATGATAATTCCATGGATGCAAAAGACGTAAAGAAGGTTGTGATTGCCGGTGCCGGAATCATGGGGCATTCCATCGCTCAGGTCTTTGCCCAGTCGGGAATTGAAGTCAACCTGGTGGATATGAAGGAAGATTTGCTGGAGCGGGCAATGCGCCTGATAAAAGCGAATCTGAAGACCCTAAGCGGAAGCGGTCTGGTCAAAGAAGAGGATATTCCAAATATTTTAGCACGAGTGAATCCGATGACAGATCTATCCTCGGCCGCAAAGGGCGCCGATTTTGCCCTGGAGGCTGTTGTGGAGATTCCGGATGTCAAGAAAGAGATATTTCTGCAATTTGAGAAATTTTGTACAGAAGATACGGTTTTGGCCAGTAACACGTCCTCGCTTGATATCTTCGGTATTGCCGGTGAATTGACGAAGCGTGATCGAATTGTCGTTACCCACTGGTTTGCTCCGCCCCATATAATACCCCTGGTGGAGGTGGTTCCAGGTCCGGAGACATCCCCATCGGTTCTTGATTTTACGGCCCAGTTAATGGTCAGGCTTGGAAAACGTCCGGTCGTCATGAAGGCATTTGTCCCAAGTTTTATTGTCAACCGGATCCAGCAATATATAAGTATGGCTGCGTTAGAGATCGTTATAAAAGGATGGGCATCACCGGAAGATGTTGATCTTGCGGTGAAAACAAGTCTGGGGATAAGGCTTCCCATTGTCGGAGTTATGCAGACACTCGATTTTACAGGGCTAGACTTGGTCAGTCATATATTGAAGAGTTCCACCGGGCAAGTACCGCCCTTCATCGCCGACCGAGTTGAAAAGGGTCAACTCGGTGTCAAGACGTCTAAAGGAATATATGACTACAATAATAGAAGTGAAGAGGAAATCCTGAAAAAACGCGATGAACTGTATCTGGCCATGCTTGCTCAATTGGAGAAGATGAATGCGTTCAAACCAGTCTAATATAACAATAATAATGATGGACATTTTTCAAACAGTCTGACTAAAGGATGTTTATAAATATCATTGAATGCTACATATCCATCAGTCTCGAAAATAATCAGAGGCAGAGCCGAAAGTGACTCTGCCTTTCTCTTTGGTATTGATAATTTCAAGACTGAAATCTAGCAAGTTATGATAGTTTCAATTTGTGATGAATTTTATCTAACTCTTCTAAATCCCTCCGGCGACACTGTTTCAACCAGATATCGTCATTCTTGGCTCATCCGGTCTATTTATCCCATTATATCAGGTGCTCGCCATAGACCGGTTTCCCAGAACTTCTCCAGAGCTGCTTTCCATGGTTTTGGCTCCATGCCCGATGCTTTGATCCATTCGGGATTATAATACTTGTCCTTGTATCGGTTACCATCGTCGCAAATGATGCTCACTAAAGAACCGCCGCGTCCCTCTTTATGCATCTGATCCATAATATAAACTGTCCCGAAAAAATTGGTCCCCGTTGAAGGTCCGACATTGAATCCGACATGTTCCGATATGAACTGCATAGCAGCGATGGAAGCGCTGTCGGGAACTTTTATCATTCTTGATACGCCTTCTCGCAGCAAGCTGAAGGTGCGGCCAAAGACAACCGGTCCACTGCTCCCGATGCCTTCAATACGCGATCCGGATTTGATACTGAGAGTTGAGTCTCCGGATAGATACCAGTCATATAGAACGGAATCCTCCGGATCGACTACGGCCAGCCTTGAAGGGCAGTTTCGACCATTGAAGTCCGCCCATTTGCGTAGATATCGGGCTATGCTTGTTGCCGTGCCTCCTGAGCCTGCTCCGGCAATAAACCATTCCGGACAGGCATCAGACTCCATTTGGAGCTGACGGAATATTTCTGACGCCATATTCATGCTTCTGTCGGGATCGGCATCGAAGAAATCCAATACCTTCTCCGTATTCGCAAATTGATTGAGGTTGTAACCTTTCGGATCATCGACAAGCAATCTTTCCAGATAGGTTGTGGGACCTATTCCCTGCGGCGCTATTGCTATTTTACCGCCGTATCGCCGTATTGCCTGGATTTTGAGTTCACTGATACCCGGACGCATTACCGCAGTAAAAGGCAAGCCGAGGATGGATGCAAAATATGCTTCACCGATTGCAGTATTTCCACTGGTTGCTTCATATAGATGTGTTTCCGGGCCGATTCCACCGTTGACTAGGGCGCCCATGACAAGCCCCCAGGCAACACGGTGCTTCAGGCTGCCTGTCAATGACTTTGACTCGTCTTTCAGATATATGTGCAAGTCTTTCCTAAATGGCGGTGACAGACGGAGAAGTGGCGTAACGCCGGAGCGCTTCTTTTCCGACCACATTAAACGGATGCTTTCCCGTGTCCATTTGGGATCAGCAAAGTTTTTCGACGCATCACGCAAAATCCGCTTATGTATCGGGGATGGATCGTTAATTGTTTCGCTCATGGCAGCGGATGGCAATGCCAGGCCGGACAGCAAGAGAAGGCCGGTTTTGATAAATTCACGCCTGTCAGGACTATGTTCGGATTTCATGTTTCTTGTTTCCATTATCTCCTCCCAAAACCTATTACAATGACTGTTCTTCCTTGATTTTTGAAAATGTCATACTCATTGGATGTTGTTCGAAATGATCTTTTGTAGATTTCCAATTGGCAGAGCAATGACATTTTCGGTGACTGGGTACTGTTCAGTGCCGGGATACACAATATAACCCTTCTTACAGGAAAGGTCTTCCATGGCATTCCAGAAACCTCGCGATACTTTGGGGCTTAGGGAATACTTGATCTCCACAGCAACAGGCCGATTCTTTCGATCGAAGAACAAAAAATCAATTTCTGCTCCTGCATTTGTGCGATAGAAAAAAACGTCCTTTGTTTGCGGTAACAGGGCAACCATCTGTTCAATGACGAATCCTTCCCAGGTATTACCGAGGGAAGGATGGCCGAGTAGATCTTCAAATGTCCTGATGCCCAGCAGGGCATGAAGGAGGCCGGAATCACGGATATAAACTTTGGGTGATTTGATCAGCCGTTTCTTGATATTTGTATGGTAAGGCTGAAGTTGTCTTATAATAAATGTGTCTTCCAGGATGTCCAGATAGTGTCGCACCGTAGGACCGGAAACGCCGAGACTGCCGGCTATTTTTGTGCCGTTCCAGAGTTGTCCGTGGCTATGAGCCAGCATGGTCCAGAATCGGCGCAGTTGAATAGCGGGGACGCGTATCCCGAGTTGCGGTATATCCATTTCCAGGAAGGTTTTGATGTAAGATTCCCGCCATGTCAAACTTGCATGGTCGTTGTCTGCAAGATAGCTTTCCGGATAACCGCCGCGGAGGAGAAGCTTCTGATAGATGCTTTTTCCCGTTTCAAATAATGTCAGAGGCGTAAGTTCCGTATACAAGATGCGTCCGGCAAGACTTTCTGCAGACTGGCGAATCAATGCCGGTGATGCGGAGCCAAGAATCAGAAAACGTCCAGCGATCCTTTTTTGATCGACCAAGGCACGTATGAGAGGGTACAGAGCCGGCATTTTTTGAATTTCATCGATGATGACGAGAGTTTCCCCGAATTGCCGGAGGTACAATTCGGCATCCTGAAGCTTGTTCCAATCGGAAGGCAACTCCAAATCAAGATAGACCGCTTCGGGTTTGGTAATGTCCCTGATGGCTTTGGCCAAGGTGGTCTTGCCCACCTGCCGGGAACCGATAATGCCCACAACCGGATAGGCCTTCAGGGCATCAATGACAACCTCTTGTACGTTTCGTTTGATCATTATTGTATATTAAAGCATAGAATTTCATATTGCAAGGTAAAATTATAATCAATGCCATGATGTGAGAGGTGATCCCCTTGAATCCCCTGTTCCAAAGGGGGACTGAAATGAATTCCTCCTTTGGCAATGGCGGGCTGGATGGATTTTCTATCGGTCTGTTGAAAAACGCCTATCTGCTACGTTGCGCAGCAAGACCGTTTGGTTGTCAATTGTTTTTGGTTTTTTACCCCCGGCGTGTTATCCTGTGCTGGAAATTCTTAAATATGAAACAGGAAAATACTTTGAATTCTGAGCATCCTATCTTCGGCCTTGGTCAGTGTTCCCTTGATTACGTCGGGACCATCTCTGTTTATCCGCAGCCCGATGCCAAATGCGAATTTTCGAACCTGCATATTGAAGGCGGCGGTCCGGTAGCAACCGCTTTGGTCGCTCTCAGTCGATGGGGGATGCCATGTTACTTTGCGGGAATTGTCGGAGATGACGCCTTTGGCACAATAATCATGGAATCATTGCATAAGGATGGCATAAATACCGATGGTGTCATCACAAGAACAGGTCATTGTTCTCAATTCGCTTTCATCGCTGCTGAACCTGCTATGTCTCGGAGAACCATTTTCTGGCGGCGGCCGACGGGTTTGCCATTGCAGATAGATGAACTGGATTTGGAAAGGCTACGAACCAGCAGGATGTTTTATACCGATGGATTATTTACTGAAGCATCTGTATTCGCCTGCGATAAAGCCAGGGAATCTGGAATTCCCATTATCGTAGATGCGGGTACTATGAGGGACGGTATGTTGGACATTGCCGGGATGAGCGACTGTTTTATCGCGTCAGAAACCTTTTCAAAGGCGGTAGCGCAAGAACCTGATGAAACTTGCTACAAATTATTCGATCTTGGTTGCCGCTTTGTTGGCGTTACCCTGGGATCGAAAGGATATGTTGCTCTTGTTGATGGCCGTTTGATCAAGAAACCCACATATCCGGCAGATGTGATCGATACGACAGGGTGTGGCGATGTTTTTCATGCCGGTGTTGCTTATGGGCTTTTACACGGCTGGGGTGCAGAAAAATGCCTTGATCTGGGCGCTTGGGCTGCGGCTTCCGTCAGTGCCCGGATGGGAGGACGAGAAGGTATTCCTTCTTACAGGGAAGTGAAGCAAATGACAGGATAGCAAGAAGGGAAATACAAATATGGGGTTTCGGAATTTCAAGTTCAATGACTTTTTATCTTGTGTCGTCATTATTCTTGTTTTATCCGGCTGCAGCGGCAACGGTGGTGGGGGTAATCCATCGCCCATTTTTTCAACCGTGTCGGGAAAGGTAACCTTTGACTCCGTTCCGATCAATAAGACATCAGGATTGGTCTATACGAACATCTCCCGGAAACCGGTGCGAGGAGTTATCGTCGAGGCCATTAATATTTATGATTCCACCATTCTGGACTCCACAAGCACGGACGACACGGGCAGCTACAGTCTTAACGTTCCTGTAATTAATACCATCAAGATCCGGGTCAAGGCCCAGATGCTCAAAACGGATGGTCCCTCCTGGGATTTTCAGATTGTGGACAATACAAACAGCAGCGCCCTTTATGTTATGGATAGTGCCCCCTTCGATGTGGATGCCTTTGACATTGCCGGAAAGGATTTGAATGCCTCTTCCGGCTGGGGAGGGAGTGCCTACACCGGAACGCGTGTGGCGGCGCCTTTTGCTATCCTGGATACGGTCTACAAAGCTGTCGCAAGAATCACGTCAGCCGCGCCGAAGGTGACCATGCCGCAGTTGCTGATCAATTGGAGCAGCAATAACCGGCCGACGAAAGGCGATGTCACAAAAGGGGAGATCAATACATCCCATTACAATTCCGTCATTAAACAACTCTACATCCTGGGGAAGGAAGATGTCGATACCGATGAGTATGATGACCATATCATTGCCCATGAATGGGGACATTACTTTGAAGCAAATTTTTCCAGAAGCGATTCTCTGGGAGGCAGCCATGGTAGCGGAGATAAGCTTGATCCGCGGGTGGCCTTTGGTGAAGGATTCGGCAACGCCTTCAGCGGTATGGCCCTGGATGATGCAAATTATGTAGATACCAAAGGGGCACGGCAGGCACTGATCGGTGTGTATACGGACTTGTCCAGCAGCGCCGGTGACCCTCTCTCGATGGGCTGGTTTAGTGAAGATTCCGTTCAGTACGTTCTTTATGCCCTCTACAGTAGCAGCCTGGGCTTCAAACCGATCTATGATGTCCTCGTAAATGAGCAGAAGAATGCCGATTCCTTTACGACGATCTATTCCTTTATTGCCTTTTTAAAAGCGAACAACCCCTCCTATATTTCCACAATCAATAATCTCCTGACGGTAAAAAAAATTACCGCGACGGCCATAGATCAGTGGGATAGTACGGCCACAGAAACAAACAACGGCAATGACATTCATCCGAACAAGCCATTGCCCGTTTATTCCAAACTATTCATAGGAGATTCGGTGGGCAAGATGATCTGCGTGGATGATGAATTCGGTTATCCCAATGATCTAAAGAACAGGCGGTTTATTTATTTCGTGATCACAACAAAGGCTAGTTACACCATCAGGGCTGCGCTCATTACACCTGCAGGCATTCCCAATATCTATTTAGCCTTAAAAGGGCAAGATGTTGAGAATGGGAGCACGGACAACAAAACAGCCGGGCCGGTGACACTTGGGCCTTTAACTTTGTCGCCGGGAACCTATGTCGGCGAAGTTTGTGATTACAGGCATTTAAATGCAGCGAATCACGGTTCAACAAATACCGGTGAGGTCTGCTACAATGTAACGCTCCAGTGAGGTTCTATTATAACAGGCTGTTCAAAAATGCCCAGATGCAAGGCGCGCAAAAGCTGAGGAAAGAGTCGTACATAGAAGTACGTCGATTGACGAAGCTTGCGGCGTAACGCAGCAGATGGGCGTTTTTCAACAGCCTGATAGTGGGACAATGGCTGTGGTCGGCTAATAATCAAGCGGGAGGCAAATCAACTCATGAAGATTCCGTGTAAACATTCGTTAAAAAGGTATTGGCTTTTGTTCTCACTCGTAGGATTCATGGTGATGTTGTGGCATTTGGCCTTTATGGTTGAACCTGCATTCAGCAAAAAGGCCTCATCCAAGGGGAAGGCGTCAGCGCCCATCGACATTTCCTATACAGTTCCTGCACAAAACGACTCTGGAGACCGTATACCGGTGAACATCACCGTCAAAACCCTTTCCGACGTGAGCAGTTTGAAATTGGAAATCAAAACCGAAGAGGGGCTAAGCCTGTTTCCCTCAGGAGCCTTCAGTAAGTCTTACGGTAGCCGTCTACGCAACGATGTTGTCACGGAAAATGTCACAATTGTCCCATTACGGGAAGGAAGGTTGTACTTCAATGTCTTTGTCAGCGGGATATTCAATGAAAAGAACATGATACATGTCATTTCCATCCCTGTTAATGTGGGGATGGTGAATGCCAAGACAACGCTAAAGTCCCGACAAACGACGAAAGATGCGAAAGGGCAGAATATCATCATCATGCCTGCGGAAGAAAAACCGACCAAATAAGACTGTTGAAAAACTCAATTTTGGGCAGCCTTCGACATCACTTCAGAGGCATTACCAGACGGAACCCAATGTAACTGTCCCTGTATTCGGGTGTTGAATAGCCTCTGTTTGTCGTGCGCACGTATGCGGGAATGCTTCCCCAAGACCCTCCGCGAAGGACGCGGGATGTCTCTTTGGGCGGTCCCTGAGGATTCTTGGACGGCGATTCCTTATAATAATCAATTCCATACCAGTCCGAACACCATTCCCAAACGTTGCCCGTCATGTCATATAGCCCCAGGCCGTTGGGCTGATAGCTGCCGACGGGCGATGTGTTTTTATAGCCGTCATTCTGTCCCGTTGTCGCTGTTTTTAAGTCGCAGTTGATATCGCAGAAATTGCCGTAACGATATATTTGACTGTCTTCGGAAAAGCCGGCGTACTTCTCTTTTTTCCCTCCGCTTCGTGCCGCATATTCCCATTCCGCTTCCGTCGGCAAACGGAAAATCTTTCCCGTTTTGTTGTTCATTTTCTTAACGAAGTCGTTTGCATCATTCCAGCTCACAGAATCTACGGGGTAATCATCTTCATTTCCGTAGCTTGACGGATTGTTTCCCATGAGTGTCCGCCATTGCTTCTGTGTCACTTTGTATTTTCCCACGTAAAGATCATCGATACAAACCTTGTGAACCGGCCTTTCATTGCTGTCGCCATCGCCGAACGTATCCCCCATCTGAAAGCAGCCGCCCTTTACAAAGATAAACATCATGCCCGTGATGGGTTCTACAAAGATTTCCGCACGATCAACTGCGTGGCCGGACTGGTGTGCTTTTTTTATCTTTTGAGCTGCCAGCGCCTTTTGAGGTGTTTCAGTGCTGTAGGCGTCAGACAATAACTGGTGGGTCATCATCAAAGACATAAATAAAAGTATCATAATGACAAATCGGCTTTTCATGGGCACCTCGCGTGTATTTGGCAATAAATCAGTTCAAAATGATGAATTTATGAAAAACACTGCAAGATGTCAAAGAAAAACGAGAAAAAAAGAAGATAATCCAGCATCTCTTCGAAACAGCCTAATGCAATATTATTGACATCCATTTATAAAGGATGCCTTGCAGGTTCAGGAGATATAAAATTCCGGCAAGGATCAGTACCACAACGATCACCCTGGGCCAGAGACTCTTTTTGTCGGCGAAGGGATCTTCCAGCTTGCTGATGGTCCCCATCGGCAGGGCAGCCACTTTAGTCAATGAACTACCGAAGGCCACATTGATTCGGACTCTGGCGTTAATGGCCCAACCACAGGCATCCAGAATGGGTGCGAGGTTGCGTTGCCGCAATTTCAACCAGGCAATAATCATGGAGGGGCCTGAAATGAGCAGCATCAATCCGGCAACGACAATGGGCATCTGCCACCACAGCAGTTTCAAAAAGCCGGTGAATATTGCAGCAAGAGCTGTACCGATGGCTCCAAGGGCAAGACCGATAGCGGCGAAAATACCGGCAAATTTGCCAACATCGAAAGGAGGTGGAACGTGTGGATCTGGTTTGGCAGCCTCCACTTTCTGAGCAGTTTTTGTGATGCCGGCGTCTGCCTTGTCCATGACCGATTTTTCGCGGGCAGAAGCAAACTTGTGGATCTGATTGCCGATCATTTTACCTATACGTTTATAAGGGCTCCAGAAGGCTTGGCGGATACTGATGGGATTTTCGATGATCCTGACGATCGTTGCATCCCAGTCCTGTCCCGAGCGGTCATAAAATACGCCGTTACGCCCCGTCATGAGAAAATCGGAATCGCCGCTGGTAAAAGCGGCTGCAATGATCATTTTTTCCGTTCCTTTCTTTCTCGTACATTCGCAGTAAGCAAGATAAATGCGACTGAGTGCGGCCAGGGTTACATGCTTGTCTATGTCATTGACGCGCACGCACAGATCGCAACTGCGACCGTCTAAATATAGCGTACCTGCCTGGAAGACCGACTTGTCCTTGCGCGTATAGAAATCACTGAAAGAGACGAAGTTATTCAGCAGGGTAAATAAATCCCGATTGTAACGTACAAGCTTGTCCACAGATGCAATGTTGTTGAATTCAGACTCCATAGCCTTGTCTTGGGAAATCAGTTCCGTAATGGTTTCCTTTGCCGGACTTGCCAGAATCTCCCGCACACGTTCGACACCGAGCTTATCCATTGAGGAGAAGGGTTTTCTCTCGAGCCACTTGCCATGGGCGGAGAATGTGGCGTTGATGTGCCCCCATTCCGTCTCTGTGATGGACTCCTTTTCTCCAAGTAATGGATAGACGACGTCGGCATCGAAGGACGCCATGGCGGTGATCCAGGCGGGGTTGATCCCTTCCTTCAAAGGCAGCGGTTTGCCGATATTGATGTGTGCAAGTGGAAATCCTGACGCCTCTTCAAGTGTCGGAGAAAGGGTCTTATCGGCAAAGGCGATATATTCCTCCTCCTGCCGGTTGAGGGCGCCCAGAGCACGGATATCAAAAGCAGCTAACCGGCACCTGGTGAAATAGTCATCCACTTTACCTCGGACTGCATGGAAGGCGGAGGTGGCGGCATCCATTCGGTCACCCAGCGGTAGGATAAGGGCCGCATCATTTTCCGCTTCCTGCCACCAGTCCGAACAGGACTGGGCCTCTTCGAGAAACCGGTCAAGCTTTTCCTGAGAGATACCCGGTTTCCCGCTGCGGTCTTCGTCGGCGCCCATGCAGTCTATAATATCGTTGATGGTTTTTTGAATGACAGCGTCATCGGATGCATCCGCCGCAATAATACCGTCACCGTTGAACCGCGTCCTGGAGATGATCTTTGTGGTGTCCGACGTATCTTCAAGGCTGATTTCAGTCGCATCAGCTTTGCCCAAACTAAAAAGAATCTGCCGGGCCGAGCTGAGAATCTGCCTGCCTTCGGGAGATTCATTGTTTATGGCGGTGAGGGGAAGAATGGAGGTCCCTTTGAGCAGGTCATCGGGATCCTTCAGCATCAAACCTGACCACTTGACCGCCGCGATAATCTCTTGGGCGCGAATTCGTCCGTCTTGATCCTCATCGAGTAGCGCCAGGGTTTTATCATCGAATTCAAGACCATGTGTTGGACAACTAAGGGCAACCCAGAGTTTTTGGTCCAGTTGATCAAGAGCCATCAGGTCGGTGCCGGAAGCCAGCCTTACCTGGTCAAACCCGCCGGCCCTGAAGAAGGTCCAGCGATATGAAGAATTACCAAATGGAAGGGAGGACTGATTGTTGGTCATATGTTTTGCTCTCCTATCGTGATTAGAAGGCTGTTGAAAAACGCCCATCCCACGCTTTCGCGGGAACGGCGTCTGCTGCGTTGCACTGCAAGCTATTTCAGCTTGAAATCTACACGGCTGTCTTTTAGTTTTTCCTTCTTTTCCGGCGCCAGCGTTTTTGATTCAATGAGGAAAATCCTGTCGGGTGTTATCTGACCGGTCTTCAGGAACAGATCTTTAACCATCTGAGCCCGTTGTATTGCAAGCAGCCTCAGGTCATCATCCTTGACGATGGCATGGGTCATGAGCAACTTTTCCATTTCAGCGACAGGCAGCGCCTTGATCATCCCGATGGCATTGCGAGGCTTGGGAAAGGATTCCGCCCTGTAAACCTGCGTCAGGTATTTTTCATATTCCGAGGCCGGGATATTGATATCTTCTGCGGGCAGTGTGGGAAGATTCCGACTGACCATATCGTTCAATTTGCGGGCCTTCATTTTCCGTTCGATCTGAACTTTTTTCAGACCTTCACGGTCATTCACCGGATCCACGTGCCCCTCGATATCGAGTTTAAGCGCCGGCCGGTCATTGAGCGCCTTGGCCAGCGTCTGGATTTTCTTCAAATTGGTATCTGATACAACGGATCTGCCATAGTCAAATTCCAGATAACCCAACTCCTCACCTCCACCCACAAGACTGCCCAAAAGCGCGAAAGGTGCTGTCACCGCCTTGGTGATGAGGTTCCCCAGCACCTGGAGGACGAGACGGAAAATGCTGAATTGCGGATCATCCAGGCTTCCTGTTACGGGGACGTCCAGGTTGATCTCCCCCTTCCTGTCTTTCAAAAGGGCAATGGCGAGCCCAACGGGAAGAGTCGTAGCCTGTGGGCTTTCCACCCTGTTACCCAGGGTCAGCTGGTCGACGAAGATCTTGTTTTCCGATTCCAGCTTCCGATTGACGATCAAATACTTCAGGTCAAATGACAGCTGGCCTTTCTGGATGTTGTAACCTATGTACTTTCCGGAATAGGGGGATGCGCTGCTGAGATCCATCCCCTTGAAAGAGGCTTTCAGATCCACCAGGAGATCTTTCCGGAGAGGACTTATCTTTCCTGTGATTTCCGCGGGCATGGAATTGTTGTATTTCCCCCGGAGCTCCACTTCCGCTGGCTTCTCATCAATGGAGGACAGACCTGAAACCCTTCCCCCGATCTGGGAAAGATTGGCCGAGTAATCCGGATCAACGGAACGATCAGTGAAGTCGATGGTCCCTCCCTGCAGGGTTATTGCACCGATTTTAATTAGATTTTCAGGGCTCTTGGCGGGCGTTGCCCCTTTAGCAGGCATTGAGTCGCTTTTCTCAGACACCGGTGATTTCTCCTGAGCCGCCGCCGGTGCCGCTTTTGCCGCAGGTTTGTCTTCAGCTACAATATTTTGCAGATTCAGGACGCCGTCGTCATCAATGATGATGCCCGCATAAAAATCTGCAAGGGCTATCTGCCGGATGTTGACGGACAGGGGGTTATAGCCCACATGCATGTCGCTGAAATACAGGGATTTCCATTTAAGAAAATCATCGCCGTTTTGTTTGTCGATGGAACTGAAATTGGCGATCAGGCATTTGCCATTATATGTTGCCGTCAAGCCTTTTCCTTTGAGATCTTTGAGAGTCATATTGCCTGCTGCGGTCATGGCCCCGTTAGTCAAAGTGATTTTCACTTTATCGTTAAAATAACCCTGGAGCGTGCGAAGATCGATGCTGTCAAGCTTGAGGGCCAGTTCGGCGGACAACGGATCAACCGTAAAAGGCCCCATGGCGGAGATTTGCCCTCTTTTACCGAATTCCGTTGCCAGTTCCAGCCGGCTTTTGGCGTCCTTTTTCATCGAAAAATCGTTGACCTTCAGATGCAGTTGATCCAAGCCGAGTGATACCTGGTCATTTGGCTTTTCATCCCTGAACGTGATTTTCGCGCCATCAATCAGCAGCTCATCCACCTGCAAAGGCAGCGGGGCTTGAGTTGATGACTTTCCTTCCGGCTTCTTTTCCGGCTTGAGGGCTTTTCCCTTCTTTTGCTTGTCTTTCTGTTTGTCTGGGGGGATCAGTGCCATGAGGTTGAGGTCACCCTTTTTATCCCGGTGGATGTTGATCTCCGGTGAGGTGATGGTCACCTTTCCCACATGATAGAGAGGCGTGAAAGGTTCAATGGCTGCGAGTTCCACATTCACTGACGGCGCCCGCAATAAGGGATGATCCTTCTTATCGTCGATAGACAGGTCTCGGAGGGCCACAGCGCCATGGATGTTTAGGGAGGGCTTCTTTTTTTTGAATTCCGTAAAGATAATCTGGAGCTTGGTGTCTACCTTGCCTGACAGCAGCTTGAAATTCAAATCCATGGGCACATAAGCCAGATAATAGGGGATATCGATATCCTTAATGTCGATGTCGAAATAGGATTCCAGGGAGTCCTCAAAAGGTTTTGTCCGCCCTTGCAACAGATAGGGATCTCCATTGATAGTTGCAGACAATACTGGTTGTGTATATTGATGAATCAGATAGTCCATATTTGAGATGAAAGGAATGGCAATTTTCAGATCCCGAACGGTGTGTTTGGTCTTCTTCGGTCCGTCCCAGAAATCTGCGCTTCCCTTTTCAATGTGGATGTTGTTCAGGGAGAAATGAAATGAATCGGCTTTCTTGTCCTCCTTTTTCTCGGCAGGTTTGATTAATAGATCGGAGAAGTTATAGGTGGCGTCGGGATTGCGGATAATCCGGGCGTAAGGTCCCGCTAACCTGATTTCCTTTAGAATCAAGGCCCGCTTGAAAATGGAAAGACTGTCCAGATTTACATACAGTTCATCAAAGGAAATGAACTTTTCCTTTCCGGCGGGCTCCGCGATTTCAAAACCCCGAATTGTGGCGCTAAGCGCATAGGGGTTTATAGTAATGGACTGTATTGAGACAGGACGTTTCAATGCCTGGGAGAGCTTGTCCGTTAATATCGATTTGGCAATCGGAGGCACGATAAAAAAACCGGCGACGCCAATAAGCGCCAGTAACGTAACCAGACAGATGAGGATGATTTTAATTTTGCGCATGGCTCTACCTCTACTACCATTTATTACTTTGGCAATTAAACCTGCTAATTTTAAGTGGCATGGGTTGCCTTTGGCTGTTTGAAGAAATTATTCGTGTGCGTCTGTTTCTTTTACATTATTTCCAGCCTCGTCCCGGTGTGCCGCTCTCGTTTGCCTGCATCCGTTCTGCCAATGCGGCCTTGGCTGCTGCCATGCGGGAAATGGGCACTCGAAATGGCGAGCAGCTCAATCCTTTTTCGGCCATATCTACAGCGACTTTCTCTCCATAAGGAATCGATGTTTTATTGTCACATCAACATACGCCAAGAAATTTTTCCGGTCAACCCTATGGAGTCCCAAAGCCGCCACTAACAGACTGGTGAAAAACGTCCATCTGCAGGGCTCGCAAAAGCTGAGAAATGAGGCGTACATAGAAGTACATCGATGTAGCCTGCCCCGGCGAAGGCCGGGGAGGCTTGAAGCGCAACGCAGTAGATGGGCGTTTTTCGACAGCCTGCTAGGGAAGGGCCAATTCTCTGATGATTCTGTCGCTGGATGTTCGAATCACCCACGTTCGCATCATGTCAAGCGCCTGTTCGTGCTGGTCCTGGTTCCACGAGCCTACGGCGTCTTCCGGCACAATGACACGATATCCTGCATCGGCGGCGCCGATGCAGGTGGACATGACGCAATGGTTCGTGTACATCCCAGTTGCAACGATTGTATTTATTCCCCTTTGCCGGAGAACATGATCGATTATGGAGGAATTAAATGCCCCTTGAGCCGTCTTGTTGATGACGGGCTCATTGGGAAGCGGAGAAATATCGGGTATGATCACATAACCGGGGTCGCTTACGGAAACGATTGCGGGGAACCCAAACCGTTCCCGGCATTTCCTGTTCCAAAGCCGTACATAAGGAACAAGGTCGGATCCGTCTTCCGTGAGCGATCCGAAGGCCGTAAATACCACGCAAGCCGAAGTGTCCCTGAAAGCCGAAAGCAGTCTTCGGATTACGGGCACAACCTCTCTTCCTCGCCGGACGGCGCTTTCTTCTGCATCCGGGCCATTTATGAAACCAAAATAGTGTGGCAGATTACCGCCCTCGCCGGCCTGATATATCTGCATATCGATTACCAGCAGGGCGGTTTCTGTTTTGCTTTTGATGAGAGGTTTTCCCTGTGTCAGTTCAACCATTTGTGAATACCCGATTTCCAGCCGGCTTTCATTTAATCGGCCATTCTCCCCGTTCTTTTAGCACATCCTTGTAGACTTCAAGCGCTTCATTCACGGCAGGCATACCTGCATAAGTCGCAACCTGGAAGAAAATCTCTGCCAGTTTTTTGGGATCGCAACCCACGTTTAACGCCGCATTCACGTGAAGCTTTAATTCGCCTGTCGCCCGAATGGCCGCGAGCATTGCACAAGCGACCATCTGCCGTTCGGGAAGGGTTAAGACAGTTCGTGAATAAAGGTTGCCGGTTATAAATCGTGAAAAATCGTTGGCAAGATCTTTATCAAATTCACGCCACATCAGATAAGGGGGGTCCATTTTCACACCTTTGCCGAAAAGGGTGTTTGCTGTTTCCTGAGTTCTTTTTTTGACATCTTCGCTCATAAGTTATTGCTCCTTGAAATATATATTTATAGTACTTTATGTGCAGATACAGATAAAAAGTTACTTTTCCACAAAAATAGTATAAGAAAAACGCCAACGGTATGTCAATGAAAAAGAAGCCCGAAAAAAAGCCTTTCAGGTACCGAAGGCGCCGGTGCCCGTAATGTCCCGTCCGAGAATCAAGGTTTGTATCTCGTGGGTTCCTTCGTATGTATAAACACTCTCCAAATTACACATATGGCGCATAATGCCGTATTCGAGACTGATGCCGTAGGCTCCGAGCATGTTTCTGGCGGTGCGGGCAATTTTCAAAGCCTCACTGACATTATTCATCTTCGCGAGCGATATCTGTTCATAACGGCACTTGCCTTCATCCTTCAATCGCCCAACTCTTAAAGACAGAAGTTGCATCTTTGTAATTTCCACAACCATCTTTACCAGTTTTTCCTGTGTCATCTGAAAAGAAGCTATCGGGTTCGAATATTGAACCCTTGATTTGACATAACGCAAGGCCCGGTCGTAGCAATCCATTGCCACACCTATCGCCCCCCATGATATTCCATAACGTGCCTCGCTCAAACACATCAGGGGACTTTTTAAACCCCGCGTAAGCGGAAGCCTGCTTGATTCCGGCAAGCGCACACTGTCGAAGGTCAAGCCCGATGTAACGGAGGCTCTCAGCGATAACTTGTTTTTTATCAATTCAGTTTGAAAGCCTTTTGTTCCTTTTTCGATCAGGAATCCATTGATACCATCATCAGTTCGCGCCCAGATGATCGCAATGTCGGCCACGCTGCCGTTGGTTATCCACATTTTGGAGCCATTGATGATCCAGTCTTTGCCGTCGCGCTTTGCCGAAGTCCTCATATTGGCCGCATCGGAGCCATAATCAGGCTCTGTAAGGCCGAAACACCCGATCTTTTCTCCTGTCGCCATTTGTGGCAGCCAACGCTGCTTCTGCTCTTCGGATCCGAATGTGTAAATGGGAAACATGCATAAAGATGTCTGCACGGACATAAAACTGCGCAGGGCACTGTCTCCGCGTTCAAGCTCCTGGCAGGCAAGGCCGTATTCAACATTGCTTGCACCGGCGCAACCGTAGCCTTCGAGATCCATCCCCAAAAGACCTAGTTTACCCATCTCCGGTCCAAGCTCAACGGGAAAGGTTCCCGCTTCATAATGTTCGTCGATAAGCGGGAGCGCCTTTTCATCTACGAATTTTCTTACCGAATTGCGTAAAATCTTCTCCTCTTCGGATAATAAATCATCAATCTGCAAATAATCCAGTGCTTGATATTTCGCGATAATGCTCACCTGACTTTCTTATTATTTTAAATCGTTCTTGATTTTTTTGAGAGTATAAGAGACGTGGGCATAACATGTCAAGGAACTCTTGTCTTTGCGGGTTGTTGAAAAGCATCCATCCCACGCTTTCGTAAGGACGGTGTCTGTTGCGTTATGCCGCAAGCCCTTGGAAGTGGATAACCCTGCTTTTTCTTCCAGGAGGACATTTCTACTTTGGCATGACGATGTTCCAGTATTTTGTTGACAGTCATCGACTAAGTTTCATATACTGCCCCCGCAAAGCAACACTGTTTCAAAACAAGTCCTAAATCGAGATTGCGGTTTAAGTCAGGCCAACCTTCTTGGGGAGGGGGCAGTGTGTCCGTCCTGCGATGCCTCAAGTTTATGATGATAGAGTCCATGTCAACAGTTTCATAAAAAACGGAGTGGGAATTGATTATGAAAAGATTTTTATCCCTGAGTCATGCCCGGCGGGGCTTTCCTTTCTTTTTAATGATTCAAGCCGTCTTATTACTTCTGCTCATGATGATCCTGTGGGCATGCACGTCTGAGAAGAAGCCGGAAGCACAGCATATGGCCGTGGATGTGACGGTTGTTAAGACGCAGGCGCAAGATGTTCCCGTCTCGATTGAATTCGTCGGCCAAACCCAAAGCTCCCATCAGGTCGAGATACGCGCTCGTGTTGAAGGCTTTCTTGAAAAGCGGACCTACGAAGAGGGCTCGCTGGTAAAAGCAGGGCAGGTTATGTTCCAGATGGACCGCCGTCCCTTTGAGGCATCACTTCAGGAAGCAAAAGGGGAACTGGCCCAGCAGCAGGCAAGGTGGGATACGGCGAAGGCCAATCTGGCCAGGATACAACCTCTGGCGGCGAAAAACGCTGTCAGCAAAAAAGACCTCGACGATGCCATAGGCAATGAAAAATCGGCGGCGGCAGCAGTTATTTCCGCCCAAGGGAAGGTTCGCCAAGCCGAACTCAACCTGAGCTATACTACGATCACCTCACCCGTCGGCGGCGCATCGGGCCAGGCGAAAAAGCAGGAGGGCAGTTACATATCCATGGGGCCTGAAAGTCTTCTGACTTACGTGGCCAAACTTGATCCGATCTGGGTTAACTTCAGCGTATCGGAAAACGAGCGTATGAAGCAGATAGAAGAAACAAAAAAGGGGACCATCAAACTTCCTCCCGGCGAAGATTTTACAGTTGAGCTTGTTCTTTCCGATGGGACGGTTTTCCCGAGAAAGGGGCGTCTCAATTTTGCCGATCCTTCTTTCAGTCAGGAAACGGGAACATTCCTTGTCCGTGGCACCTTTGCCAATCCCTATCCCTACCTCCTACGGCCGGGGCAATTTGTCCGGGTCCGGCTTTACGGTGCTGTTCGTCCAAATGCCATTACCATTCCCAGGCGGGCGGTCCTGCAGGGCGCCAAGGGGCACTTTGTCTGGGTTGTGGATAAGAACAACCAGGCGGAGTTCCGCAATGTCACAGTCGGAGATTGGTATGGCGATTCCTGCTTTATCAGCGACGGGCTCAAGGCTTCCGAACTCGTCGTTGTCGATGGCGGCATGAAGCTGGCCCCAGGCATTCCTGTCAAGTCGACGCCTGTGGCGGCGCCGGGCTCGCCGCCCCAAGGCGCCCCTGCTGGAGCTCAGACCCCTAAAAAGTAACAGGAGCCGCCCATGATTTCCCATTTCTTTATTGATCGCCCCATTTTCGCCGCGGTTATCTCCATTGTCATCGTCATTGCCGGGCTGGTGGCAATGGCCAATCTCCCCATTGCGCAATATCCGGAAATCACACCCCCCGTCATTCAGGTCCAGTCTACCTATCCGGGGGCGAGCGCCGATGTTGTCTCGCAAAATATTGCCGCTCCTATCGAACTCCAAGTCAATGGCGCTGATAACATGCTCTACATGACCTCGACCTGTTCGAACACGGGCAGCATGACCATGAGTATTTCCTTCGAGATCGGGACAAACCCCGATCTGGCCCAGGTGGATATTCAAAACCGCGTAAATCTTGCTCTGCCCCAATTGCCCGACGCCGTTCAACGCCAGGGTGTTCAGATCAAGAAGACCTCATCGAGCTTTCTCATGATTATCGGTATCTATTCACCGGATGGCCGTTATGATGATACCTATGTAGCCAATTATGCCAACCTCTATATTCTGGATGCTCTGAAGCGGATTCCCGGTGCCAGCCAGACAGCCATTTTGGGCCTTCCCGATTATGCCATGCGGATCTGGTTGAAGCCCGACCGGATGGCCCAGCTCGGGATTACGGCCAACGACGTCGTTCAGGCCGTGCAGAAGCAGAACCAGCAGTTTGCCGTGGGGCAGATCGGTCAGGCGCCAACGGACGGCAAGGTCGAACAGACCTTTGCTGTAACGACAAAGGGCCGGATGCTCAATCCCGGAGAATTTGAAAATATTATCCTTCGGGCCGGAAAAGACGGCGCTGCTATTTTACGTCTCAAAGACGTTGGAAGGGCTCAGCTCGGCTCCAAGGATTATTCCATACGGAGCCGCATGAACGGTAAACCGACGACCATCATTGCCGTTTATCAACAGGCCGGCGCCAATGCCATCGATGTATCCACTCAAGTGCAGAAGACCCTGAAGGAATTGAAGAAAGGGTTCCCCGATGGTGTGGATTATAAGATTGCCATGGATTCGACCAAATTTGTCCGGGCGTCAATCAAAGAGGTTATCATTACGTTCTGTGAAGCCTGCCTTCTTGTCATCATTGTGGTTTTCATTTTCCTCCAAAGCGTCCGGGCCACCATTATTCCCATTCTGGCGGTGCCCATCTCCATTATCGGTACCTTCAGCGGCATGCTGCTCTTGAATTTTTCCATCAACATGCTGACCATGTTTGGCATGATCCTGGCCATCGGCATCGTCGTGGACGATGCCATCGTGGTCATTGAAAATGTCGAGCGTAACATGACCCAGTTCGGCCTGCCTCCGAAGGAAGCAGCCAAAAAGGCTATGGATGAGGTGACCGGACCTGTCATTGCCATTGTCTTGGTCTTGTGCGCCGTGTTTGTTCCTGTGGCCTTTCTCAGCGGAATGACGGGCCAGCTCTATAAGCAGTTTGCCGTGACTATTGCCATTTCCGTTGTCATCTCCGGTTTAGTAGCCCTGACCCTTTCGCCTGCTATGGCAGCCATTCTGCTCAAGCCGCAACATGGTGAAAAACACGGCTTTTTTTCATGGTTTGAACGCCGCTTTGGAGACTTGACGGACGGCTACACAAAAGGTGTGAAACGTCTTATCTCCCATCGCGTTGTCGCCCTTGTTGTAGTAGGCATCATGCTCCTTGGCGTTGTGTTTCTATTCAGGCATATTCCAACCAGCTTCGTTCCTTCCGAGGACCAGGGGTATGTCCTGGGTGCCAGTTTTCTCCCCGATGCGGCGAGTCTCGATCGGACGCAGGCGGTGAATGTCGTGGCGGGGAAGATTTTTGCCAAATATCCCGCTGTTCAGGATGTGGTGGAGGTGGACGGCTATAGTTTGATCGACGGCCAGACAAAGGCCAACGCGGGCCTCTTTTTTGTGTCCCTGAAAGACTACGAGGAGAGGAAGAGTGAAATCCTCCAGGCTCCGGCCTTGATTGAGAAGTCCATGAGGGAATTGGCCGGTATTCGGGAGGGCGTCGTTATAGCCATCAATCCTCCGTCTATTCCCGGTCTTGGAAGTACGGGCGGTTTTGCATTCTGGGTACAGAGCCGGGGTGAGGGGGATGCCGCCAAGCTTGAAGGTGTTGTCCACCAGGTATTGGCCAAGGCGGCAAAGCATCCGGCTCTCCACGGTGTTTCTTCCACATTTCGCGCCGCCTCCCAGCAGCTACGCCTGGACGTTGATGCCGAGCGGGCCGAGAATCTGGGTATCCCTGTTGACGATGTTTATGATACCCTCCAGATACTCTTCGGATCGACCTATGCAAGCCAATTCAACAAATCGAGCCGTTTGTGGCAGGTTATTCTCCAGGCTGAACCTAAATACCGGTCCCGGCCTACGGATATCGATCAGGTTTATGTCCGTTCCAGGGACGGTAAGATGGTGCCCCTGAAGGCCGTTGTGTCCACCCGTTATACGACGGGACCCGATCTGGTCACCCGGTTCAACGGTTTCCCCGCCGCCCAGATTATCGGCAACCCCTCTGTCGGTCATAGTTCCGGCCAGGCTATTGCAGCTATGGAGCAGATAGCCCATGAGGTGTTGCCGGCCGATTATTCCTATGCATGGAGTGGCCAGGCCTTTGAGGAAAAGAAAACCGGCGGGACATCTTTTATGGTCTTTGTCTTTGGTTTGATCATGGTCTTTCTTATCCTGGCCGCCCAATACGAGAAATGGTCTTTGCCCTTTGGTGTCATTATGGCCGTGCCCTTTGCCGTATTCGGCGCCTTGGCGGCGATTCAGCTCCGGGGCATCGAGAATGACGTCTATTTTCAGATCGGTCTGATTACGCTGATTGCGTTGGCCTCAAAAAATGCCATCCTGATCTTTGAATTTGCCGTTATGAAGCACAAAGAGGGGCTGTCTATTTACGATGCCGCCGTTGAGGCTGCCCATCTGCGACTCCGTCCCATTGCGATGACCTCACTGGCCTTTGTCCTGGGTTGTGTCCCGCTGGCCGTGGCGACGGGAGCTTCTGCAAACAGTCGCCATTCCATCGGAACGGGCGTTATCGGCGGTATGCTGGGGGCGACGCTCATAGCAATTTTCTTCATACCCCTGTTCTTTTACCTCCTGGAGCTGATGAGCAGTAAATTATCGCGCAAGACACCTAATAGGGGAGGCGGCACTGAACGGGAAGATGATGGAGCCGTTGTGGCAGAGGGGAAGGGTGAATGAAATGAAACGACTTCTTCCCGTTTTATGTCTGCTTGTGATGGTTTTGGGATGCACTATCGGCAAAGATTATAAACGTCCCGAGATTACCTCTCCAAAAATGTGGCGCTTTGAGGAAGGAGAGGTCCTGAAAGCTGCCAACGCCGCCTGGTGGGATCAATTTGCCGATCCGGTTCTCAATGAGCTTATCTCAGCGGCCTTGGTCGAAAATAAGGATCTTCTGATTGCGACGGCCCGTATAGAAGAGTATATGGGCCGCTATGGTGTGACTAGAGCCGGCCAATTCCCGCAAGTGGGTGCCCAGATCGACGCCGGCAGGCAACGGATCACGGAAACGGGTTATTCTCCCATCCCCTCGACTATTTCTCCCACCTACTATAATTTTCAAGGGACCCTCAACGCCAGTTGGGAATTGGATCTGTGGGGAAAACTAAGACGTGCCACGGAGGCGGCTAAGGCCGATCTCCTCAGCAAGGAAGAGAACCGACGCGCTGTCATGTTGACCCTGACCTCATCGGTGGCGTATGCCTATGTCAATCTCCTGAACCTTGACGAGCAGCTCCGTATCGCCCGTCAGACGACAAAAAGCCGTAAGGAGTCCCTGAATCTCTTTAATCTCCGTTTTGAAGGCGGCGTGATTTCCGAATTGGAACTGAACCAGGTGAAATCGGAATATGAACAGGCTCGCGCCTTGATCCCCCAGTTGGAGAAGGCTATCATCCAACAGGAAAACGCCATGAACCTTTTGCTGGGCAGGAACCCCGGCCCCATAAAGCGCGGCCGGACCATGGCCGGCCTGGTCTTGCCCGCTATTCCGGAAGGATTGCCATCCGATCTGCTGGAACGGCGGCCGGACATCCGTCAGTCCGAACAAGACCTGATCTCCGCCAATGCGCAGATCGGTGTGGCCAAGGCAGCTTATTTCCCGACGATTTCATTGACAGGCTATTTCGGCGCTGCCAGTACGGAATTGTCTACACTCTTTACAGGTCCTGCCAAGGTTTGGAGTTGGGGCGGTTCTCTCACGATGCCCATATTTACGGCAGGCAAAATCAAAGGACAGGTCCAGGTGGCGGAAGCCATTCAGAAACAGGCCCTATATCGGTATCAGCAAGCGATCCAGACGGCTTTTCGTGAGGTTGAAGATTCCTTGGCCGATCGGCTTAAATCGGGAGAAAAGCTGGAGGCCGAAGGAAAACAGGTGGCCGCTCTTCGGAATTACCGGGATCTGGCGACGCTTCGCTATGAAAACGGTTACAGCAGCTACCTGGAGGTCCTCGATGCGGAACGGAGCCTGTTCAATGCCGAGCTATCCTATACCCAAACCCAGGGCATTCAGTTTCAGGCTCTTGTAAGTATCTACAAGGCCATGGGCGGCGGCTGGGAGATTAATGGGAGTAAGAATTTGAAGCCTACTGGTCCACAGGTTAAAGCCCGTCCGTAATACTGAGGCGGTCCTTTTGTTCAGATGAAAGCCGCTCTGTATCAGTGCACTTTCCCGATGGGGAATGCCTGGCCGCTGATGGATATTGTAGGAAATTGAGCCCGTTTGAACACTTTCTCCGCCAGAACCGGCACCTCATTATCTACATAATCGGCAAGATCGGTCGTTTTGATGTATCCCGTTTTTCCTTTATCCGCTTTGCCTTTCAATCCTTCGGCCAGTATATAAGTGAACAGGCCATGTCCATCGTAGCCTTCCAATGCCTCCTGCACTGATGTGGAGGCCGAAAGAATGGTTGACCCCACAGCGCGGCTCAATATTTTCAGAGCAGTATCCTCGCTCATACCCCTTGTCAGCATCGCTACCTGAATAGCCTCGCCAAGGGCGCCCGCATTGCACGTATCGATAATGATGAGCTTCTTTGTTGCCGGGATATTTGCGATCAATTCTTTGAGCATGTTCTGGGAAATGGCATCGGTTCTGAGCTTCTCCATACGTAACGAGCCGACATTGGAGGTCATGAGAAAGTATTCCCCCTCATCCACCGTGCCATGACTGGCAATATAGAAAACAAAAAGATCATCGGGACGCAAAGACTGGAAGGACTTTATTTCCCGGATAATCGACAGGTTGGTGGTGGCTTCCCTGGTTGTCAGTTTTCGAATGTTGACCTTATCGAAAAGCCCTGCCGATGCTTTCTCAAGGGTCGTTGCAAAAAGTTCCGCGTCCGATACAGGATAGTTCAGCCGGAGCTTTGGATTTGTAAAATCATTAATACCGATGACCAGGGCAGAAAGGGATGGTTTTGCCCCGGCTGCAAACGAAGCGGTCACTTCTCGCGTTGCCTCGTTGCTCTGCATGGTATTGTCGCTGTTGAAGGCTACGGCCTTGATGATATTTCTGCCGTTGGAAAGCTGTAAGATATATTCTTTGACGGGCGCTTTCGCCTCCTTCGCTACCATTGTTACCGCACGGCTGTCCATGGCAACAGCGGTGCCGTTCAGATACAGGCGGATATCGCCAATGCCGCCGCCATTATCCGTCAAGTGCAATTTAACCGTCAAGTGGTCCGTATTGACGCTCTTCGGGGTATCCCCGATGCTGACGGTCGGGGGCTGCTTCACATCGGCCAGCTTTCTGTAGTCCTTCAGAGACCCTCCGGAAAGGGCGACCTTTACCAGGTCGGGCCGGAAAAAAGCTTCCCGGTAATTCTCAATTCCATAGGCAATATTGCCGATACGCACATTGAGATATTTGTCAGCGCTTGTCGATGCGCTGTAATATCCCTCCGGTGTGATGACAATCCATTCGCCATCGGTGAAGCTTATGAACTGGGCTATTTCCTTGCCGGTGGTAAGGTTAAATTGTCTGACGGAGGCCCAGTTGTTAACAATAGCTTTATGTGCATCGGGGCTCAGTAATACGCTTGAAATGTCCTGATGAACTTCGATTGAGGCCCTTTTCTTGCCTGATGGCAGATCCCACAACGTCAAGTCATTAAATTCATATTCTGCCGAAATCAGAGATATTTTATCCGGCGCTACCTCAAAACGTCCTGCGGCAACGAAATTGATGAACTTACGGACCAGCTTGCCCGTATCCGAATCGACCACATACAAAGGCCCTTCAACATCAGCTGCATAGACAAGGTTGCCATCTGGAGAATAAATAGACCTTGCATCTTTGATATGTTCAAATGTTTTTAGGCGCCGGCCCGTGGAGACGTCCCAGATCATATTTCTGGAAAGCAGATAATGTCCGTCAGGTGAAAAAGTGACCCAGGGGCCGGGGCCAAAAGGGGTTTGGAAATCGACCGTTTTTCTTCCCGAAGCGACTTCCCAGAGTTTGGTGCCGGATGCCAGATAACGACTGTCGGGTGAGAAAGCCAGGATGCCCTGCCCATAATCCACATATTCGCCGGCCTCCATTTCATCATAATACGGTGGTACAAAATCGGTTTTAAATTCCGATACCTTGCGGCCTTCCCGCAGATCCCAGATTTTGACAGCGCCAAACCGGGCCAGGGAAGCGGCGTATCTGTTATCTGGAGAAAAGGTAACCGCAAGGATAGCCTCTCTAGCCTCTGCCTTGATGGTCTTTATTAATGTACCGTCGTCAATGTTCCAAAACTGGATCGCACCTGTATCATCGCCCGTCATGGCATAGCCGCCTTTGACGGAAATGGCGAAGGCGCTGATATTACCTGCCGCACTGCCCTTGAATGCAGGGAGACTGTGGCCGGTTGCCGCATCAAATGTTTGCACCGACTTGCCTGCAGGTGTTATGACTTTTGTGCTATCGGGAGATAGAAGACCGAATTTTGTGGGGAATCGGCGCATTTCTTCGCCGGTGCGGACATTCCAAAGACATAGGTCCCGATCATAATAATTCCTGGTTAAAACGGTATCGTTGTTGGCGGAAATAGATATATAGACAAATGCGCCGCTTTCTCCAAAGCGTCCCAATACATTGCCATCGGCTATATCCACGAGTGTTTTTCTATTGTAACGATCCCGACGGTATACCTGTTTTTCTGGTGTGGTTCCGGGATCAAACAGCTTTGTCTCTCGGCCCGATGGCTCCTTGAATTTATTAGCCAGAAAATATCTTCCATGGTTTGCATAGCTGCCCAGATAGACGTCGTCGTATCGTTTAACCTCTTTCCCGTTGAGAGTCAGGACCTTGACTACATGACCCGATTTTTCGCTGTCATGGGCGATCAATAGATAATGACCATTGTCTGAAAACCCGATGGAATGAATAGTTCCCGGAAATTTGAAGATTTTGACTTCCTTGCCGCGGCTGATATCCCACAGCCGCACGTCGCCGCCCTGCGCTGAGCTTAAGATAAGCGAGCCATCGGGCGAAATGACGGTGTTATAAACCTGGCCACGGTGTCCTGAAAATGTTTTTTGAAGTGTCCCTTCATTTAGATCCCATAATTTCAATGTTTTATCCCAACTGCTGGAGAGGGCGTATTTACCGTTCGGCGTAAAATTAACCGCAGAAATCACTTCACTATGGGCTGATATAGTCTTTTTCAACTTTCCTGTTGCCATGTCCCAAAGCCTGATTTGCCCGTTATTAGAACCGGTAAGCATACCGGTTCCATCCTTTGATAGAGCGAAGGCATAGGTGTTGGTCGCATAACTTTTCAGCGTTTTTACTTCCTGACCGGTTTTGAGATCCCATATGTGCACTGCGCCGCTATGATCACTGGACAGGGCAAAGAGGCCATCGAGAGAAAACCGTACAAATTTGACGGGAAAATCGTGGGCAAATGTACGGATTTCTTTCCCCTCGTCGATATCCCAGAGTTTCATGGTGTTGTCTTGACTTCCGGAAAGGGCATATTTACGGTTTGGAGAAAAAGCGACTGCTTCGACCGTTTTTTGATGTCCTGTGAATGTGGCCAGTGCTTTCCCTTTTTTCAAATCCCACAGTCGGACGGTTTTATCTCGACTGCCTGACAGGGCGAGCGTTTCGTCCGGTGACAGTGCCATCACTTCGATTAAATCCTCATGACCGGCAAAAGAAGAAATAATGCTGCCTGTCGTGATATCCCAGAACATTAGCCTTTTATACTTGCTGGCAATAGACGACTCCGAGGGATCTTGCAATACCGTTGAGAGCATTCGCCTGCCATCTGCCGTGATAACGTTTCTATATCCGAAGCTGTATCCAAAATGACTGGAAAGTGGTGCGGATTGGGGTGCTGCCATGGATTGAATGATCGTTCCCGTTGATATGTCCGCAGCATACAGTTTGATGCCGACAATGGCCCAAAGCGTAGTTCCGTTAAAGGAGACCGCCGATCTCAAACTGGAGATGTTGATATCCCCCAAAGAAAATTCTTTGATCTTATTGCCGCTCTGAATGTCCCAGATGCAGACATTGCCCTTATAGTTGAGCGAAAAAAAAGATTTGCCGCCAGGGAGAAAGGAAACAAACTTCACATAGTCATTATCCTTGAAAGTTCTTATTAATCTTCCGGTTGACCCTTCCCAGAGCTTAATGCTCCGGTCATCGCTTCCCGAAAGGATGAATTTGTTATCCGGTGATATTTCAATCGCGTTCGCTGTTGACTGATGTCCGATCTGCACAAATATCTCAGGTGTTTCCACTGCCACAGCGGAAACAACGCTGCCGGACAAGACGGTTATTATCCACGAGAAGACAACTAAGCGAAATAAATGATTGAAAATAAACATATCAAACCCCCGATTGCGACGTCCGCCATTCATGTCCGATTTTACTAGACTCAATGCCCGAAGGCCAGGTTTTTCTCGGGCATATAAAATGTTTGCAGGCGCTTTGTATAGTAGACAGGATCTTTAAGCTTACTTTAAACTTAGGAGCAAAGATAGATCAGTTTGTCCCACAAAACTCACCAGAAGACTTGAAACAGACACGCATTATGTCATAAATGACATAACTAAATGATTATATTGGACTTATTCTGCATAAAGGGTTGACATGGACGGGCATTGAAGATATATCCTCTCCAATTATTCAGGTTCCTGCAAGTTTTATATAAAAAATGTCCTATTCTCCGATCCGCCTCTTCCCGCAGGCCGGTTTCCATGAGGGTGGGACGGCGGTCGGTGCCGGTGGCATCCATTCCGTACCTGGAGTAATGGGTCGATAAGCGGGAAATGAAGAATTATTTAAGAAAGGAGTGCATAATCAATGGATGTCAGCAGAAGAGGTTTCTTGAAGATCTCAAGCGCTGTCCTGGCGTCGACCGGAATCGGCATCAACCTGAAGCCCGTTTCCGCATACGCACAGCCGCTGAAGGTCAAGTACGCGAAAGAGACCACCACCGTTTGTCCTTACTGTTCCGTCGGATGCAGCATCATCGTATCCACGCGTAACGGAAAGGTTGTCAATACGGAGGGTGATCCCGATAGTCCAATCAACAAGGGATCATTATGCAGCAAAGGTGGATCTATCTACCAGATGGCCGTCAATGAAAACCGACTGGATAAACCTCTTTATCGGGCGCCTTTTGCCACAGAGTGGAAAGAAGTCGAGTGGGAATGGGCTCTGGATAAGATTGCCGAAAATGTAAAAAAGAGTCGCGATGCAAGCTTCAAAGCGACCAATGATAAAGGCGAGACTGTCAACCGCACAGAAGGTATCGCCTCGGTCGGCAGCGCTGCCATGGATCTTGAAGAGTGCTTTACGTATCAAAAATTTCTAAGGGGGTTGGGCCTGGTCTACATCGAACATCAGGCCCGTATCTGACACAGCCCAACTGTACCGGCTCTGGCAGAGTCGTTCGGACGTGGCGCGATGACGAATCACTGGAATGATTTAGAAAACAGTGATGTACTACTGATTATGGGGAGCAATCCGGCTTCCAACCACCCAATTGCATTCAAATGGATTCAAAGGGCTATAGATAAGGGTGCCAAAGTGATCTGTGTGGATCCCCGGTTCACCCAGTCTGCTGCGAAATCTCATATTTACGCCCCACTGAGATCTGGTACCGATATTGCCTTCCTCGGCGGTATGATAAAATACATTATCGACAGCAATCTGTATTTTGGGGATTATGTCAAGAATTATACCAATGCCTCTTTCCTTGTGAACCCGGCATTTAAACTTCCAGGTGACAACAATGGCCTCTTCTCAGGATTGGAAGGGGGGAAGTATAACAAGGATACATGGAGCTATCAGACGGATAGCAGCGGCGTTATTAAAAAGGATCCGTCTCTGCAAGACCCGAATTGCGTTTTCCAACTCCTGAAGAAACAATATGCCCGCTACACTCCCGAGCTCGTTTCCAGGATTACCGGGACTGCCAAAGAAAAACTGATCGAAGTTTACCAGGCCTACGCCTCTACGGGGAAGCCCGACAAGGCAGGCGTTGAATTGTATGCTATGGGCTGGACACAGCATACCGTTGGTGTGCAAAACATCCGGGCCATGTGCATGATTCAGCTTCTTCTTGGCAATATGGGCATCGCCGGTGGTGGTGTTGCAGCTATGCGGGGCGAATCCAATGTCCAGGGGTCTACGGACCATGGTCTGCTTTTCCATATTTGGCCCGGTTATCTCGGAACGCCGACGGGTTCGCTCAAATCTCTGAAAGAATACAATGAAAAGCGGACGCCGACCACTAAAGAAAAAAACAGCCTGAACTGGTGGAAAAACTTCCCGAAATATTCGGCGAGCTTCCTTAGATCCATGTATGGTAAGAATGTAACATTAGATGACGCCTACGGCCTCATGCCCAAGCCTGACGACGGCGCGAACTGCTCATGGTTGATGATCTTCGACCAGATGTACAAAGGGAAATTCACTGGTTTCTTTGCCTGGGGTATGAATCCCGCCTGCAGCGGCGCCCATTCAAATAAAACCCGCCAAGCGATGACCAAGCTTGACTGGATGGTCAATGTCAACCTCTTCGATAACGAGACAGGCTCTTTCTGGCGGGGACCCGGTATGGATCCCAAGAAGATCAAGACAGAGGTCTTCATGCTTCCCTGCGCCTCCTCCATCGAGAAGGAAGGAAGCATTGCCAACAGCGGCCGTCTACAGCAGTGGCGCTATAAAGCGATCAATCCGGTTGGTAAATCCCTGCCGGACGGCGATATCATGAGTGAACTCTACTTCAAGGTGAAGGATCTCTATGAGAAGCAAGGTGGCCCCCTGAAAGACGCTATAACCAAGATGACCTGGCCTTACGGGAAGAAAACCCTCGACGGTCATTTCCATTATGATCCCCGAATGGTAGCTGCAGAAATCAATGGTTTCTTCTTGGAAGACAAAAAAGTGGAAGTACCCAATAAAAAGGGCGAGTTTAAGGAGTTCAAGAAGGGCGATCTCGTTCCCACCTTTGCGTGGCTTCAGGATGACGGTTCGACATCCTCCGGATGCTGGGTCTACTGCGGTTCCGTGGGAGAAAAAGGCATTCTGCCCATGCGTCGTGGTACGAAGGATGCGTCCGGTATCGGTTTGTATTCCGAGTGGGCATGGTCTTGGCCTGTCAACCGCCGCATTATCTATAATGGCGCCTCCGTCGATCTGAACGGCAAACCCTGGGATCCCAAACGGCCGGTTATCGCCTGGAACGGCGAGAAGTGGGTCGGTGATGTTCCCGATGGCGCCGGTGATCCCGGATCGGGCCGGCCGCCGTTTATTATGAAATCGGACGGTGTGGCGAGCCTTTATGGTCCTGGTCTTGCTGAAGGGCCTTTCCCCGAGCATTACGAGCCTCTCGAATGCCCGGTGGAGAAGAATCTCATGTCTCCTCAGAAACATAACCCGGTAATTAAGCGATTTGATAAGCCCGGTGTCGGTTCAGAAATGGATGTGTATTCCGGTATAGCCAGTTGTGATCCCCGCTTCCCGTTCATTTGCAGCACGTATCGTGTCAGCGAGCACTGGCAGACTGGTGTACTCACCCGGTGGTGTCCATGGCTGGCAGAAATGCAGCCGGGCATGTTTGTGGAAATGAGCCAGGAACTGGCCCGTGAAAAGAGTATCATGAGCGGCGACAAGTGTATCGTCAAATCGGCCAGGGGCGAGGTGGAATGCACGGCCATTGTCACCGCACGCTTCAAACCTTTCAATATCGATGGGAATATTATTCATGAAGTCGGCATTCCCTGGCACTTCGGTTGGATTACAACGGTCGGCAGGAAATACGATCCCAGTGACAAGAAGCCTTCGGTCTTTACCGACGGCGATGCGGCGAATCTCTTGACGCCGACCATCGGCGACGCTAACACCATGATACCGGAAGTAAAGGCCTTCATGGTTAACGTCGTGAAAAAGTGAAGGGGGTGAACGAACATGACTGAATATGTAAAACTCATTGATGTATCGAAATGCACCGGTTGCCGGGGTTGCCAGTTGGCCTGCAAACAGTGGAATCAGCAGCCGGCGAAGCAGACCGTGCATTATGGAAGCTATCAGAATCCGCCTGATCTTCAGTCTAATACGTGGATGCTGATCAGATTCCAGGAGGTTGCAGAGAAAAATAGTGTGAAGTGGCTCTTCCGAAAAGACGGCTGCATGCACTGTACAGACGCGGCTTGTGTTAAAGTTTGCCCCAGCGGCGCACTCTACCATACCGAATTCAAAAGCGTATCGGTTAATCATGATCGGTGTATCGGTTGTAAGGAATGCGTTTCGTCTTGTCCCTTTGACATCCCACGGTATGACCGGGTGACGGACAAGATATATAAGTGTGATCTCTGTTACAGCCGCCTTCAGGCAGACCTGATTCCCGCTTGTGCCAAGGCATGCCCGACAGGCGCAGTCACCTTTGGTGAAAAGGCTGCCATGATCAAGAAGGCTTATGACCGGGTAAAGGTGTTGGGCGGCGATGCCAGCGTTTACGGTGACAAGTATGTCGGTGGGACCCACGTCATCTACGTGCTCCAGGAAAAGGCGAATGTCTATGAAAAGCTTCCGAGGAACCCGTCGGTGCCTTTAACGGTTATTGTCTGGAAGGATCTGTTGAAGCCGCTTAGTCTTTTGGCGGCGGGCGGCGTCATTGCCGGTTCGTTCCTCCATTACATTATCCATGGTCCGAAGCTGCCTGACGAAGAGCCGGGTAAGGATGGAAAGGGAGGTGAATAGGCCATGAGAAAAGGATTGATTCAAGCGACGGACGCTTTTGAGCGTATAGTTCACTGGAGCCTGGCCCTGTCATGCCTGGCATTGTGCATTACGGGTCTGGGGATGATGTTCCATTCTCTGAATTTTATCGGTTCCCTCATGGGCGGATTGAAGTCCCTGAAATACGTTCATAACTTTACGGGTCTGTGGTTCTGCTTATCCCTGTATTTCACCATTCGGATGTGGTGGAAGGAGGCGGGTGTATTTTCCATGCCGGAAGACCTGGACTGGATACGGACGGCAGGTGGTTACCTGTGGCATGTGGATAAGGTTCCCGAAGTCGGGAAATACAATCCGGGCCAGAAGATGTTTTTCCTGGCCGTGGCGGGTTTTGGCGTCGTCATGGTCGCGTCGGGTCTGATCATGTGGTTTCCCCTGGTGTTTCCGGCGGGTTTTGTGCGGTTGATGTACATGCTTCATGCCCTGGGATTTGTGGTGATCTTTGCGTTCTTCTTTGTTCACCTGTATTTGGGGACGGTGGGATCGCCCGGATCACTGCCGGCTATGCTGACGGGCTGGGTTACGCGGGCATGGTTGAAGAAGCAGCACGCCAAGTGGCTCCATGAAATGGAAGAGGACGGGACCATGGTGGTATTCGGCGAAGAGAAATCGGCTTCCAAAGGACACCACTGACCTGATTCGATGTATTATTCCATCATCCGGACTGACAGGACGATCATTGGATTGCCACATGTCTCCTCCGTGACCGGCCGATGACGCAGAAAGTATTTGATTTAAAGATAAATAGCCCTGTCCACTTATCATGGACAGGGCTATTTGCTGGTGCGAAGCGTTTCAAGGTTCCAGCGTACAATTTCTGATTTGGCTTGCAATACCTACACTATTGACATAGAATAATTTAATAAAGATCGTAGAAACATCTTTTTCAATCAATGCGACGGTGTACCCTTTCCAAAATGATAAAAGAAATTTAGGGCAGAAATGATGAAAAAAAATTACACGTTCCTACTTGCGATAGCGGTTTTTTTCTGGGTTGCGTCTATAGCCATGTCGGCATCGGTACCGCCGCCGGTTGGTGGAGTTCTTCCCGAATTCAGCCTGACAACGCCCAAAGACAGGGGTGAGAGAAATTATTTAAACCTGTCCTTTTTCAGCATGTCGTTTAAAATTCCTGACTTGAAGACGCAAGTTGTTCTTATCGAGATTTTCAGTATGTATTGCCCTTATTGTCAAGCGGAAGCCCCAAATGTGAATCGCTTATACGAGAAGATCGAAGCCAGTCCAACTTTGAAGGGGAAGATAAAGGTGATCGGCATCGGCGTGGGCAACTCGCCATTCGAGGTTGGTGTTTTTAAAAAAAAATACAATATATCTTTTCCCCTTTTTCCAGATGGGGATTTCAAAATCCACCAGTTGATGGGAGAGGTTCGGACCCCTTATTTTATCGGTGTGAAGATTAATTCCGACGGTTCTCACCGTGTGTTTTATTCGCGTCTTGGAGCTTTAGGCAACGTCGATCAATTCCTTTATGAAATTGGCAAACTATCGGGTATATAAATAGGGAAGAATGCATTATGAAAAGAACGATATATGTGCTTATGCTGGTAGGTCTGCTGTTGAGCTTTGGCTGGGTGTCAAGCAGTCTGGCTCTGTCCGAGGCTTACAAAAATAATATCTACAACCCGGGAAGACTGAAGCCTGTGGACAGCAAATTGAAGGTCAAGGTTGGGCAGGCGGCGCCCGATTTCACGCTTCCTGCTGTTTCGGGGGAAAAGATCACTTTGAGCGAGTTCAAGGATAAAAAAAATGTCGTCATTTCCTTTGTCCCTGCTGCCTGGACTCCTGTGTGTTCAGACCAGTGGCCGGGTTACAATATCGTCAAGGATATTTTTGACAAAAATGATGCGATTCTTCTGGGGATTACAGTAGACAATATTCCCACCCTTTATTCCTGGACGAACCAGATGGGCAAGCTGTGGTTTCCTGTTCTTTCCGATTTTTATCCCCATGGGCAGGTTGCTCAAAAATATGGTGTACTTCGGTCTGACGGCGTTTCCGAGCGAGCGCTGATCATCATCGACAAGAAAGGGGTCATTCGTTATATCGATGTCCATGACATTAACGAGCGGCCATCCCTGGAGGAGCTTATACGAGCCCTGGAACAGCTGAAATGATCTAAATATCCATGTCTCTGCGAAAATTTCATTTACAAAGAACCCCATTTCCGCTATCAATAAAGTAGTACGGCAGTGTCAATAGTTGGAACTGCCTCATTAAAAACGGAGGAATTATAGTATGAAGGATATTCTTAAAGCGCTGATTATAGGTTGGTCCGTAGTTTGGGCCATGTGCATTTTGTCGTTCACCATTTTTCAGGGGGGGCAGCTCATCATGATGTTTGTCTTTGCCCAGGCCCCCTGGTCCATCCCCGTTTCATTCATCCTCGTCTGGCTTTTGGGGTCTCTGTTGATTATTGGCGTGCCTTATTCCCTGAAAGCCGTCTTTCGCAAGAAAACCGGCAGCTCCCCCCAGCCCAAAGAAGATTCAACCGCAGAATAAGCGGGATATCGCATCATCGTCGATATGAATTATTGCCATGGATTGTTTAGATGGCGATACAGACTACCCAAGATCAAGTATTTCAACCTGCCATGTGTTTTTAAGCGTGGGTACGCCGGAATTACTTCACTATCTTGAATATTTCCCGGGCTTTGGGAT
Source organism: uncultured Syntrophaceae bacterium (assembly GCA_964645835.1). Lineage (GTDB taxonomy): Bacteria > Desulfobacterota > Syntrophia > Syntrophales > UBA8958 > CAZBME01. The sequence goes on along the minus strand of CAZYDG010000012.1, from coordinate 15,721 downwards.
CTGTAGCTGTTTTCAAGAGGTCGAAAAGGGCCATCTCGACACTTGACAGGACGACTCCGGACAATGTGAGCCTCCGGAGGGCAATTTCCTTATTTTCCGCTGTTCTTGACGCGATGGCGTCGGTGGCTAGATAGACCTTGAATCCCATGGCAATCAGATCAATGGCGGTTTGGTAGACGCAAATATGGGCTTCGATACCGGAGAGAATAACCTGTTTCACATCAAGGGCTTTGATAGCTTCCATAAATGAAGCCTCTTTGCAACTGCTGAAGCTGCTTTTTACGATCGGCGTTATACCCGGTAACAACTCCAGGATTTCGGGGATTGTTGAGCCTATATTGATCTGTTCCGTGAGAATGACGGGAAGACCCAGGACGGCGGCACCCTTGATTAACTTACGGTTATTGGCCAACAGGGTTTCTTTATTATGCATGGCCTGATACAGATTACCTTGAATATCTACAACCACAAATACAGTTTTCTCTCTTGTCAGCATGACATGCAAGCCCCTTTCGCGGATGTTTGAATCGATCTCTTCCGTAATGAATATTAAATCCAGGCACGTGCCGTGAAAACACTCTGCAACTTTTTCTGAATATAAAATCGAAGCACCGCTCTGTCAAGAAACTTGAAACGATTTGATCTGTTTTGTCAAGGTATTATAAATTATTGCCGGGAACCTTTTGAAACTACATGCTTTCACCGCGGCGGATGGTCCAAAAGTCGTCAGCTAGATTTCTGTCTGTCAGGTACGCATATGGCATGGTGAAATACCCATGCATGCCCCACTCGATTCCCCAGGAATTGCGGACGATAAAACGCTTCGTTGTATCATCATAGCCGACGCCCAGTACCGCGTGGCCGCCAAGCATCTTTTCTGCCGGCTTAGGCATATCGACTATGCCGGTTTTGGCCACTTTCTGACTTTCAAAACTTTCGTAAACCGCAAAACCAAAGATGAAGGGAAAGCCGTCAGCCAAACAGGCGCGCATCTCGTCGAGCGTGTTGATGCGGCTGTAGGAAAGTATCCGGTAGTTTAGTGCTTCTTTATAGCACTGTTTAGGGGGCTTGGTTGCAAATTTGGAGATGATGTATGGCCAACTCTTCTCTATGCATACCCCCTGCTTGGCGAGGCTCTTGATACCGTCGCGGATCATGGCCCCTGAGTCAGTCTTAACTGAATGTTCAATCACTCGTTCATTATAGTAGATGAAAAGGCGGCTCATATCGTCAAATTTTACCTTATCCTTCTTCATCAGGAACTCAAGTGCGCCAACCAAGGCATTTGCGGTGCAACTGCCTAACTCCATTTGATTCTCCACATTTGTGCATCCCGGACGAAGATCGATCTTCTGCGGTAAGACTGTCGAAATCTTTTGTAAGGTGCCGTACATGAGGTCTCGATGATCCGGGATGTCGGGTAGCCAGCCGTAGAGTGTCTTACGAATAGTGGGGGCCTTAGGTGCAGGGGATTTTATTAATGGTTTAATCCTTATCATTTATTCACATATTTTCCTTTCAATAATATTGTAATATTAACATTATCAATTTACGTTATGTGTGTCAATATAAAATAATTAAATTTAATTGCAATAATAAAAGTAATATGTATCTTTTCACAAAATTAAATTATATGAACATGCGGCATTGAAAATATTATTTTTTCGAAAGAAATTTCAAGAGTTATTCGCGAATATTTCTTTACAGGAAAACAGCAATGTGAAAGGTTGCAGTCCTATATATGGGCAACGTTGCTTAGCCAAGCGAAAAGGATGAATCTGTGAGTCATTCCCAGCGAGCGGCTCCAGCCAATAGATTTTATCGCTAAAATCATCGTAACCAGGGAGTCCCATGGTGAACAGAAAAACATCGACCCAAGTTGGAAGAAACCGTTCAGCAAGACTCAAAATCAATCAATTAAAGAAGAAAAGGTGATTTTTGCTGCAATTTGGCGGAGGATATTGCTTAGCGCTTTACATTTCAATGTGTTACGAATATTTTGATAATCCAGAATATATACAAATAATGAAATATTTTACAAATAATATTTAACATTGACCTAATTCAGTCAAAGGGGTAGAGAAAAATGCCGAATGAACCGATCACCGTCGAAAAATACTGTCTTAGAAAGAGTATAAACACGGCGATCGACTGATGTGGGTTAAGTGAAGAATGAACCCTCTAAGGTCAAGAATTATATCATTCTGAAGAACCGGCAGAATTGCACGGGAGTCCTGAGATTTAATCTTTGAAAGCCATAGTGGCTTAGCCCTTACTTCAGCATTAATTCTGTCAGGGCTGTCATCCGTGAGAACTTCCGGGAGATCTGCAAGGAAACGACCGGTGAAGGTGTTGTGACAGCCTTAATAGATCGAATTTCTAGGTAACACAGAGCCTCACTGCTCCTATCTGAGATGTAGCCAAAAATGATCAGGCATTATTTCGTTCCGGATTGTTCGGTACCGATGCAAGATCGGCAGTGGCATTCCAGAAGGATTCTGCCGCTTGGTTCAGGCAAAGACAAAGGTTTGGGTTGTAGACCCTTCGAGAACCTTAAAGTCTATCATGAAGTATGTTAACAGGAGAGGTGGATAAGATTAAGGTTAGTGTGTCCGCTTAAACTGAGAAGGAACCCTTGCTAGTATCGTGAGGGGAGATTGCTAAGAAAAAAAATAAGGAGGTAACATCCAGTGGAAGTGATTGATCAAGGAATTGGTAAAATCTTTACAGACCCCGATCCGGATAAGGCGCGGGCATTTTTCCGCAAGAAGAGCCGCAAACTGGAATCCAAGCTGATGTCTGTCAAGGAAGCTGTGGAAAAGTACGTTTATGACGGTGATTATCTGGTCCTCGGAGGATTCGGGGCAAACAGGATCCCGGCCGCTGTGGCACATGAAATCTTGAGGCAGGGGCGGAAAAATATGGGTTTTGCAGGCCATACATCTACCCATGATTTCCAGATTCTCTGTGCTGGAGAAGTCTTTAGCAAATGCGATGCCGCTTACATCGTGGGTCTGGAGGCTCGTGGTTTGTCTCCCAATGCAAGACGCTACATGGAGAGTGGCAAGGTCGAAGTGAGTGAATGGACGAACTACTCATTGTCCGTTCGTTTCAAAGCAGCGGCGGCAGGCGTTTCCTACTACCCGTCAAGAAACATCATGGGAACCGATACCTTCAAATTCAGTGGTGGAAAGATCATTGAATGTCCCTTTACAGGTAAGAAATTTTTTGCAAATCCTGCTATTTATCCTGACGTGTCGGCAATTCATGTCCACGAGGCGGATATTTATGGTAATTGTCGCGTAAAAGGCATCACGGTTTCCGATTTTGATGTTGCGAGAGCTACAAAGCGTCTGATCATAACCTGTGAACGACTTGTTACCGAGGAAGAGATCCGCAGAGACCCAAGCTCCACCGTCATTCCCTACTGGCTGGTTGATGCCGTATGTCCTGTTCCTTACGGCAGTTACCCCGGAAACATGTATGGAGAATATTTCTCCGATGAGGAACACCTGCGGGAATGGATGAAGGTTGAAGAGGATCCGGAAGCATTCAAGAAATTTCTCGATAAGAATATCTACAGTTGCAAAGATCACTTTGACTATATTGAGAAAAATGGTGGAATGCACAAGCTGTTGAAACTTCGGGAAAAAGAGTTCATGTTTCTCAAAGCGAGAGATTAGGGAGGAGGATATACGTTATGGCTGATTATAATACCATGGAACTCATGATATGCACTGCGGCAAGGGAATTGGAAGACGGTTCCTCTGTCGGAGTTGGGACGGGCGCTCCCTGTGCAGCGGCGATGCTTGCACAAAAGGCTCATTCACCCAATCTGGTGATATTTTTTGAGGCAGGCGGGGCTGCACCCTTGATCCCTGAAATGCCCATATCTGTTGGTGATTCAAGAACGACATATAAAGCCGTCCTGGCAAGCGGAATGTGTGAAATTATGGAGACGGCCTGCAGGGGTATGCTGGATTACACCTTCCTCGGCGGGGCACAGATTGATATGTACGGGAATTTGAATTCCACGAGGATCGGTCCCGACCATCAGAAACCGAAGGTAAGATTTCCCGGTAGCGGCGGAGCAAATGATTTTGCGTCTTTCTGCTGGCGCATGATGGTCATGACGCCCCAGGATTCCAAGAGATTTACCGAGAAATGTTCATATGTCACAACGCCGGGCTGGCTGACGGGTGGTGATTCAAGAGCAAAATCAGGTCTTCCCTTGGGAGCTGGTCCTTACAAGATCATTACCAACATGGCCGTAATGGATTTCGAAGCGGAATCGAAGCGAATGCGGATTATTGCGGTCAACCCCGGTTATTCCGAAAAGGATGTTCAGGATAATTGCGGTTTTGAGCTGCTGAAGGCTAAAAAGATTGTAGAGAACAAACCTCCGACACAGAAAGAATTAACTATCCTGCGAGAGGAGATAGACCCTTACCGATACGTTATCGGCAGGTAGTTTTTTATCAGGAAATCGTAAACAAACATGTCGGAATTTCCAGACATGTTTGTTTACGATATGCTATTGACCGAATTCATTAACAAATAAATCGAATTATTAAAATCTCAAAGGAGGTTGAAATGTCGGAAGAAGAAAAGAAACCGAGATTATCGAGATCTGAACGGTTGGCTGCGGAGCGGGAGAAAAACTTGGCTTTCTGGCAGGCTCAGGATGAGATTCTTTTTAAACACCGCGAAGAAGCATACAATATCGGCGGCGATTCTCAGGTGGCCCGCTTGGGCAAGCAGGGTAAGAAACCGATGCGCGATCTGATCAAGATGCTTATCGATCCCGGAACGGACCTTTATGAGCTGGGTATTGATGCAGGTTACGATATCGGCAAGAAGAGACTTTACGGTGGTGAAATTTACGAATCGGAAAAACGCGGTCATATCCCCGGCGGCGGCATGATTACCGGTGTTGGTACCGTCATGGGTAAGGATTGCATGATCTTCGCCAATGAGAACCGCTATGCTGCGGGTACTTATTTCCCCATAACCCTGAAAAAACATATGCGCGCCCAGGCGATTGCTGAACAGTGCGAACTGCCATGCGTTTACATCGCAGACTCCGGCGGCATAAACCTCCCCCTGCAACTCGGTTGCTTCGCCGATGATGGACATTTCGGAACCATGTTCTACAATATGTGCCGTATGTCTGCCAAAGGTATTCGTCAGTATACGCTTTCCACCGGTGGAAACACCGCAGGTGGCGCCTACATCGTTTATCTCGCTTCCGAATCGATCATGATCGAGAAAATGGCCTATGCGTTCCTGGCCGGTCCCCCCATGGTTAAATCCGCCATTGGTGAAACCGTTTCTCCGGAAGACCTGGGCGGTGCCTATGTTCATACGCAGCACTCCGGCGGTTGCGATCACTTTGTCAGGACCCAGGAAGAGGGAATTGCAAAGATTCGCGCCATGATGGAGTTCGAACCGTCAAACAAGCTTTTCATAGAACGTCGGGAAACAAGGGAGCCTAAATTCGATTTCACCGAGATGATGCGCAATACCCCTATTGATACGTATCAGTATATCAATATTAAAGATACGATCAAATGTCTGGCTGATGACAGCTACTTCCATGAGTATAAACCGACCTACGGTCCCGGCCGCGGTGATTCAGTCATCGCAGGAAAAATGTGGATGAAGGGGATTCCCGTAGGTGTTATCGCCTCTAACGCAAGCGGTGTTATTTATATCGAAGCTGCAAGAAAGGCGACCGAATGGATGATCCGTTGCGGTAACTCCAAACTGCCCGTACTCTTCCTCCAGGGATCTCCCGGATATATGGTAGGCAAAGCCGAGGAGTGGGGCGGCATAGGTAAATACGGTTCCGATATGGTGCGCGCTTGTACTTGTTTGGATACCCCGAAGATTACATACGTTATCGGTCCCGATCATGGCGCTGCAAACTACGGTATGTGCGGAAGGGCCTTTAAACCGAGATTTGCCTTTACCAACATGCGTGGCCGTACGACAGTTATGTCCGGTGAGACGGCAGGGTTCATTGTTGAAACGGTTCGCAGGAAGAACATCATCGACAAGGGTGGCGCTGTAAATGAAGAAGAAATGGCACAGTTCCGCCAGATGATGCGCGATCGCTATGATGCAGAAGGTCATCCATTCTTTACCGGTTCGTTGATATTCCATGACGGCGTAGTGGCCTTTAGTGAGGCGCGCAACAAGATCGCCAGGGGCTTCGAACTCGCCCTCCGAGTTCCCATTAAAGAATCCATCTGGGGCGATCTTAAGGTCTAACGATTGAGCGGTACAAAGAAAGGAGAATTCATTATGGCAGATATATTGTTACAGGAAAGAACCGATGACGGCATCCTGATTTTGACGTTGAATCGGCCAGATGCCATGAACTGTTTCAATTTCGATCTGTTAGCCGTTTTGGCGGATGTGATCCGCGAGGCGAACTTCGATCTTGATCTGCGGTGCATCATCATCACAGGTTCCAAAGCAGGTGATGATCCTAAGAAGTGGTCTTTTTCGACGGGCGCAGATCTGAAAGAGAGAAGGACACTGACACAGGATCAGGTCAGACGTTTTATCTTTACCATCCGCAACACGTTTACAGCCGTTGAACAGGTCCGCGTTCCGGTGATAGCCGCAATCAACGGCTTTGCCTTCGGTGGCGGTACGGAGTTGGCATTAGCTTGTGATATACGTATTGCATCTTCCAACGTGCTTATGGGCCTGACGGAAACAAGCCTGGCGATTATTCCCGGTGCAGGCGGAACGCAGCGGCTTCCCCGGATCGTCGGTGTTGCAAAGGCCAAAGAATTAATCTATACAGCAAGAAGATTTAACGCCCAGACAGCACTGGACATTGGTTTGGTAAGCAAGGTTGTCGAACCGGATCAGTTGCTGAATGCAGCGCTTGAACTGGCGCGCGAGATCGCCAAGAACGGCCCCATCGGCGTCGCCCAGGCTAAATTCGTTCTGAATTATGGAACGGAAGCCAGCCTTGGTGTTGCTTTGCCGCTGGAGTCGAAAGCATATGAAGTTACAATTCCCACGAAGGACAGGTTGGAAGCCTTGGCCGCTTTTGCGGAAAAGCGCAAACCTGAATTTAAAGGCGAGTAAAAATACTATTGATATATCGGAGGATATTTATGGCGACAGAGTATGATTATTGGAAAATATTCCCCCGGATGCCTAAAAAGGTAACAATCGGGGATATCACAATCCGTGATGGCTTTCAACACTGTGAGAAGTTTGTCTCCACAGAAGCCAAGATTTTCTACGGACAGGAAATGATTTTAGCAGGTGCCAGGGAAATCGAAGTTACCAACTTGGGCAGCGCTGTTACGACGCCACAATTTAAAGATGCAGAAAAAGTGTTGACGGCGCTACGCAGCGACCAGTTCAAAAAGACCTGTGCTCGTGCAGGGGTCAATTATGACGATCTTTGCATGACCGCTGTCACGATCCGGGAAACCGCTGTTGACCGGGCTATCGAGCTAAAAAAGCAGGGTATAGGTCCTGACCGGATTCTGATGATGGTCTCAACGGACCCCGAACATCACTTTGCAAACTCCGGTACGACTCTTTCCCAGTACTGGAGAGAAGCGGAACGTTGCATTGCCAAGGCCCGGGATGCGGGGATCAAGATGTGCGGCACTGTGAGCACCATATGGGGAAGCCCCATCAGTGGCGCCACCAAACTGGAAGACGCTGTGGAGTTTACGAAGCGCTGGTTCCAGATCGGCGCCCATGACATCGAGCATGCCGACCACGACGGTTCGGCCAATGCAGCGGACGTTTACCGTTACTGTTCCATGATTCTCGACGCCATGCCCAATCCGGAAGGTCATCTGCTTCACCTGCATGAAACGAAGAGAATAGCGTCATCTTCCATTCTTGCTGCGCTTCAGGCTGGGTTCACGCGGTTTGAAGGGACGTTGGGTGGTTTGGGCGGCCAGCCGGCCAATTTCCTCGACGATTGTCCTATCCGGGGCACCGGCGAGTACTACTATGACGATCCCCGCTTCGTGGGTCTTATCACGATGGAGGATCTCCTGGTTCAGATCGATGAATTGGGCATCGAGCACGGCTATAATGTGGACCGTGTCCTTTGGTTGGGCAGGAAGATGGAAAAAACCATTAATATGCGGCTCCGTTCGGAAGCCATCTACAACGGCCGTACCCAGAAGGCGGGACATATGAAATTTGCCCGTCCGGGACTGAAAAAGCTGATTGATAAGGTTGGTGAGAAAGTCGGCCAGCGCGTGCCGGAAGAATGGACTCCGGAAGCGGTTGTACCTGAGAAATGGGGTCCTGCAGATCCGATCTGGAAGAAATAATAAGGCCCGGAAGACAGTACTGCCGGGGGCAAGTCCCCCGGCAGTCTTTATCTGTCTAATAAATTCACGTTATTTGTGAGCTATGCTTAAAATATAAGGAGGTAAAACAATGGCAGTAGAAGTTGTGGCACATATGCCCGGAACAATTGCAGAAATATTAGTTGAGGTCGGTGACACCGTCAATGCCGATGATGAATTAATCATTCTTGAAGCGATGAAAATGGAAAATCCCATTGTAGCGCCGAGCGGTGGAAAAGTTGCAGAAATCAAGGTCAATGAAGCAGACAAAGTTGATACAAACCAGGTGCTGGTCGTTCTTGAATAGTAGATTTATTTGACAGGTAAAAGAAGAAAGGCCGGAGCTTCATAAGAAGATCCGGCTTTTTGTAATAAGCTGATGCATTAGTTATAATAAATGACATTGTTCAGGAAGAATAACCCGAGTAGTTGGCGAAACGGCTAGTTGATAAAAATGATTTTTTATGACATTTGATCAATGAACGGTATCGCTGTATTTAATCAGGCGCACCAGTTTCGGAGGCACAAAAAAAAAGGGAGGTAGAGATTTATGCCACACGCAGAAGAGTACCGCAGGAAACTTGTAACCCCGGAAGAAGCAGTGAAGGTTGTAAAGAGCGGAGACTGGATTGAGTACGGATTCGGCCACACCAAGCCGGTTGCCTTGGACAAGGCCCTTGCGGCACGCAAAGACGAGCTTAAGGACATCAACATCCGTCACACCTTGACCCTAACACCTCAAGCTTGTATCGAAGCCGATCCCGAAGGTGATGTGTTCACCCTTCAGGACTGGCATTTCAGCGGATATGTCCGCAAGTTGCATGACCGAGGCAGAGCTTATTATCATCCGATGATCTTCCGTAACCAGCCGCTTTTCTACAGAAAAAGTATCAAGAGCGTCGACGTTGCCATGATCCGGGTGACCAAAATGAGCAAAGACGGATTTTTCAGCCTTCATATGGGAAATGCAGCAGTCCGTGCTGCATTGGATGTTTCCAAGACAATTATCCTGGAAGTAAATCCGCTTCTTCCCTGGGCGATGGGTGGAAATTCTGAAACTGTTCATATCTCCGAGGTCGATTATGTTGTCGAATTCGAATCCAAGGTAGAGGTGATCCCCCCTGCGGCACCGACGGATATCGATAAGAGAATTGCCAGCCACATCATCCCCCTGATTCCCAATGGTGCCTGCATTCAGTTGGGTATCGGCGGTCTGCCCAATTATATCGGCAGCCAGCTGGCACACTCGGATCTCAAGGATCTGGGTTGCCATACGGAAATGCTGGTGGATGCCTATTTCCACATGTACGAGGCGGGTAAGCTGACCAATAAGAAGAAGGGCGTCGATGTGGGCAAGAGTGCTTACGCCTTTGCCGCTGGTAGTCAGTTTCTCTATGACTGGATTGATATGAACCCTTCGTTGGCATCCTATCCGGTGTCTTACACCAATGCACCGCACGTCATGTGCCAACACACCAACATGATGTCCATCAATGCCTGTGTCGAGGTCGATCTTTTTGGCCAGGTTTCATCAGAATCGTCGGGTCCCCGTCACATTAGTGGTACCGGCGGTCAGCTGGATTTTGCGACTGGTGCCTACATGTCCGAGGGTGGAATGTCCTTTATCTGTTGCAACGCTACATACACGGACAAGAAGACAGGTGCTTTGAAATCACGCATTACCCCCATGCTTCCCCAAGGATCGATTGTGACTGTACCGCGTACGCAGGCTCACCTAATCGTGACCGAATTCGGCGTTGCCGATCTGGCAGGCAAGTCTACCTGGCAGCGGGCAGAAGCTCTGATCAACGTTGCTCATCCTGATCTGCGGGATGAACTGATTAAAGAAGCGGAAAAGATGAATATTTGGCGTAAAACGAAGTAAAAACAAGTAGTCGCTTATTTAGATAGTCCCTGGGGAGATATCTCCAGGGACTATTTCTCCTGATGGTCAGTAACCTTTAACGAAAGGAGAATGAGAGATGAAAGACGGAAAAGAGAACGATAGTAAGACCGGCAATGAAGGCGGTCTCGAACGTATCGGTTTGGCACTGGCGAACTGGACAGAGAAATGGTTTCCCGATGCATTGGTTTTTGCTTTATTAGGTATAGTCATTATCTTTATCATTGGCCTGCTTCTGGGTGAAAGCCCGTCAAAACTTGCCTTGGCAGGCGGCAAAACCTTCTGGGTTTTAATTCCTTTCACCATGCAGATGGCTATGATCATCATTGGCGGGTTTGTCGTGGCCTCAAGCCCCGCCATCTATTGGTGCATACAAAGACTGGCTGAGATTCCCAAGTCGCCTAAAGCTGCCATAACGCTAATCGCCTTCTTTTCGATGGTGACGTCCCTTATTTCCTGGGGATTCAGCCTGATCTTCAGTGGACTCCTCGTCCGTGAAATGGCTCCCCGCGTCAAAGGCATGGATTACCGTGCCGCCGGCGCTGCTGCATATCTCGGTCTTGGCGCCGTATGGGCGTTGGGTCTTTCCTCCTCGGCGGCCCTGATGATGGCCACGAAGGGTTCGATTCCCCCTAAACTTTATGAAATCAGCGGTTTGATACCTCTCACGCAAACCCTGTTCCTTTGGGAAGGTATTGCGACAGCAGCCATTCTGATCGTTGTTTCCATGGTGATTGCCTATTATTCTGCACCTTCGGCCGAAAATGCGCGGACGGCTGAAAGTTTTGGTATTGAATATAAACCGATTGATCTTTCCGTAGAACCCAAAACCAAGCCCGGCGAATGGCTGGAGTACAGCCCTGTTCTTAATTTGCTTGTTGCGGCGCTCCTTGCATGGTATTTAGTGGATGTATTTCAGAAATCTCCTCAGGGTGCCCTGGCGGCTCTGGATCTTAATACTTATAACCTGATCTTCATCACGATAGGTCTTGTCCTGCACTGGACGCCGCGGCGTTTCATGCGGTCCGTTTCTCAGTCTGTCCCGGCTGTCGGCGGCGTGCTGATCCAATTTCCCTTTTATGCTGTAATTTTCGGGATGATCGTCGGTACGGGCATTTCAGATTTCCTGGCCAAACTTTTTTTCACAATTACAACGCATGATACATATTCCCTCCTCGTAGCCCTCTATTCTGCCGTCCTGGGCGTCTTCATCCCCTCCGGCGGGAGCAAGTGGGTCATCGAGGCACCGTATGTTCTTCAGGCGGCGGTCATGCATAAGGTACACTTGGGATGGGTCGTGCAGATCTACAACGCGGCGGAGGCATTGCCGAACTTGATTAATCCCTTCTGGATGCTGCCGTTGTTAGGCCTTTTGGGTGTTAAGGCCAGAGATATTGTCGGGTACACAACGCTTCAATTGATTATCCACATTCCTCTGGTTTTTTTCCTCTGTTGGCTCTTTGCCCAGTCCATTCCTTATATTCCACCTATCAAATAGGTGATTGATCATTAAGGGCGCTGCTTCTGTGGGGCGCCCTTCAGTTTGATAAAGATTTTTTTAAGATGCATTAAAAATGAGGGAGGGCAGGTAGCATGGATCTGGGATTGAAGGGCAAGGTGGCACTCGTGGCCGGCGGGAGCATGGGTTTGGGCCGTGCTGTTGCACTGGAACTATCAAGAGAAGGGGCAAAAATTGCCATATGTGCCCTCAATGACCATTTTCTGCCCGAGACCGAGGCTTTTATTCGCAAAGAGACGGGCGGTGATGTGCTGGCGATTCCTGCAGATTTATCAAATCCGGATGAAGCACGAAATTTTGTTCGATCGGCTATTGCCCATTTCGGTACCGTGGATATTCTGGTTAACAATGCCGGTGGTCCACCATCGGCGACTTTTTTAGACATCGATGATGATCTTTGGAACTTGGGTTACCGGCTTAATTTGTTATCCACTATTGTGATGACACGCGAGGCGGTGCCGGTAATGAAGGAAAAACGCTGGGGCCGGATCATTAATATGACATCCATATCCGTTAAACAGCCTATCGATGGCTTGATTTTATCCAACACCGTGCGCTCCGGTGTGATTGGCCTTGCAAAAACCCTATCGAATGAACTGGCCTCTTACGGCATCACCGTCAACAGTGTCTGTCCGGGCTATACTTTTACGGACCGGGTCAGGAATCTGGCAAAGGCCATTGCGGAAAAAGAAAAAAAGACGCCGGAGGCTGTAATTAAGCAGTGGGAGTCTTCCATTCCAATGGGGCGTCTCGGTACGCCGGAGGAATTTGCGGCCTTGGTAACCTTTTTAGCTTCTGAACAGGCGGGTTATATCACCGGCGCCGCCATACAGATTGATGGCGGTTGGTATAAAGGCATCATGTAGAGTCTTGCAGTCAAAAAGGATGATTTAAAAGGACTATGCGTTCTGGCAGGTTGTTGAAAAATTCGATTTTGGTCAGTCTGTTCAAAAATATCCAGATGCAAGGCGCGCAAAAGTCGAGGAATGAGGCGTACATAGAAGTACATCGAATGACGAGGCTTGCAGCGCAACGCCGCAGATGGGCATTTTTCAACAGACTTCTAGAAACCGCTGTAGGGATTAACGACAGGATCACGGAAACATTTATGGCAGAATGCCTTTGTATCAACATGACCGCAACCGTAACCCCACAGGTCAAATGTACGGCAATCTACACATAATACGGCATGGCAACCATCGCAGTATATTACGGCCGGCACTTTGCCGCAACACTGGCATGGGGTCGTATTGTTCAATATAATCTCCATGGGTGCGGCTTATAGCACACACGGATGAAAAGCGCAATGCAAACATGACGAATGATAAATAGCAGGTGAGCAATACCATTATTGAGAATTCGATGTACCTTCGTGTACAGGAATAAATAGGAGATAAGGAGATTTTAGGTTTATGGCAAAAGAGAATGCTAAAGGAATAACGGAAGAAAAGATCAGTATATTCGAAGCTCGCAGAGACGCCCTGAAGACGATGGGTGGCGAAAAAATGGTCAATAAGCAGCATGAGCTGGGCAAGATGACAGCCCGTGAGCGATTGGCGATGTTTTATGATGAAGGAACCTTTCAAGAAGTCCAGTTATTTGTCAAACATCGATCCACACTGTTTGGCCTGGATAAGAAGGAAATCAATGCTGACGGTGTCATCGTGGGTTTCGGTAAAGTCAACGGCAGGACAGTATATGCGGCAGCTCAGGATTTTACGAGCGCCGGAGGAAGCCTTGGGGAGATGCACTCCAAGAAAATTTGGAAAATCATGGATATGGCCCTTGATGCAAAGAAGCCTTTTGTATCTATGAACGATTCCGGCGGAGCAAGAATTCAGGAAGGCGTCCCGGCCCTGGAAGGTTACGGTGGAATATTCTATCGTAACACCATCGGGTCAGGTTATATCCCCCAGATAACAGCCATTATGGGACCCACCGCGGGTGGGGCTGTGTATTCCCCTGCGCTGACGGACTGGGTCTTCATGGTTAAGAAAAGTTCCTATATGTATATTACCGGTCCCGATGTCATTAAAGCTGTCATCGGAGAAGAAGTGACCCATGATGATCTCGGTGGCGCCGTGGCTCATGCCACAAAGAGCGGTGTCTGTCATTTCGCCACGGAAAACGATGAAGACTGTATCAACAAGCTGAAAACACTTCTTTCCTATCTGCCGGATAGTTGTCACGGCCCCCTTCCCATTGTCCCCTGCACGGACAGCCCGGACCGGGAGTGCCCTGAACTGGATAAGATCATCCCCGACAGGGCATCCAGGGGTTATGATATGAAACAGGTTGTTATGGCCGTGGCCGACAACAATGAAATATTCGAACCGCACGAGATGTGGGCAAAGAATATCCTTGTCGCCTTCATCCGGATCATGGGGCAACCGGTCGGCGTCATCGCCAACAATCCTAAATTCGGCGCCGGTGTCCTCGATGTCAACGCATCTGATAAAGCTTCCCGTTTTATCCGTTTCTGTGACGCCTTCAATATTCCCCTGCTGACATTCTCTGATGTTCCCGGGTATATGCCCGGCACATTCCAGGAATGGTCAGGGATCATCAGCCATGGCGCTAAGCTGCTTCATGCTTATTCCGAAGCCACAGTGCCAAAGATTACCGTTGTGACCCGAAAGGATTACGGTGGCGCTTATATCGGTATGTGCAGCAAGCAGCTTGGGGCAGACTATGTCATGGCCTGGCCATCCGCGGAAATCGCCGTCATGGGCGCCGAAGGGGCTTGTAACATTGTTTATCGCCAGGAGATTGCTAAAGCTGAGGATCCTGCCGCTAGAAGGAAAGAATTGGTTGCCGCCTATGAGGAGCAGTTCAACAATCCTTATTTTGCTGCATCAATGGGGATTATTGAGGAGATTATCTCTCCACGTGAGACCCGGAAACGCGTTGTTGCCATTCTTGATGCTTTTAAAGACAAGACTCAGGTTCGGTTACCCAAAAAACACAACAACATCCCATTATAATAATGTAGCATGTTGAAAAAGACCTTGGGCAGGACCATCGCGGCGGTCATATAAGATGATGGTCCTGCTCAAATTTTAAAATTTGAGATACGAAATAATAATCAATCCTATCCGTTTTTCGTCGAACAAAAGGTGATCTCGAAAACCGTCGCTTATTCTGAATGCCGTAAAGAAAAAGGAAAATCATAACCCAAACAAAGCTTGACAAATCCTTCTATTGACCCATAGTCGTTTATGATGTTATCACGTTTCTCTGAACTGAGTTTCGTGAAACCAGAATAGTCTTGGTCTAGATATCTTGACATCTGTGAGACGATCGGGACCTCACCCGTATGCGGTTCGTTCATGAAGCATATCAGGGCAAATGGTTTCTCTGCTTTGTTATTCCATATCCGGGTTGCCAGCAAAGGATGATTCACTTTCATCAAGACATGAGAGGCGGAAACGATCAGGCGATTGTTCCAGCCGAGGACAAGGTCTCCTTCATCCATGAGATTCCACGTTGAAAAATTGTCTTCATTTTCCTGTGCCCCCCAGAGGTGACATATTCCGTTAGAATAACTTTGCTTCAGATATTCATCCTGGATTTTTTCTTGGATGAGTAGTAAAAAGGTTTCAAGTTCATGGCTTTCGGGGGTTGCTATACAATAAGAGGTCCTTATTGTTTCATCCTCAGTCAAAAAAATGAATATATTAGCCACCGCATTTTCCTCAAAATATTCATTACTAGATTTGTGTGAATTGGAATTTCCTTCTTAGATATCCCACTGTTATTATGTATTTGTATTCAACGATATTCATTGTGTCAAGATAATTTAAATGATATAGCGGCCCGTTGCCTCAGATTAAAATGTTACCGAAAGTGTAGTGACAAGAGGTAACGTTGCCTCATAAAGAAAGTTACCCCGGTTTGATGTGTGAGAAGATCGTTTTGAGTTTCTTTTCCATAGCCTTTCTTAGCAGGAATGGG
>CAZYDG010000011.1:0-27513 GCA_964645835.1 uncultured Syntrophaceae bacterium | reverse complement strand
CTCCGAATATACCTCTTCAAATCGCATCCTCCGGATCTCCTGTAGCATCTCCGTCTGTCGCATCGATCACCTCCATAGGTGATCTTAACAAACCGGACAGATTGTGTGCTACAAACCGGACATATCACGTACTCCCAACATCCAATCTGACTACTGAATAACCTTGATATTTCAATAGTATCATGATAATCGCATCCACGAAACCGTCGTGGAGGAATTATATGGCTTCCCTCAAAGTTGCAACCTACAATGTAAACTCTATCCGCAGCCGCCTGCCGGTTATTGTCTCCTGGCTTCGCGAAAATCAGCCCCATATCCTTTGCCTGCAGGAAACGAAGGTAGCCGATGATAAATTTCCCTACAAAATCTTCGAAGATGAAGGGTATCAGGTGGCCTTTAGGGGAGACAAACAGTACAATGGCGTGGCAACCTTATCCCGGCAAAAGCCGGATAGCGTGTCTTTCGGCCTCCGCGATGGCGGGCCTGCCGACGAGGACCGCCTGATCTTCACTACCTTTTCGGGGCTTACGGTTATCAATGCCTATGTTCCCCAGGGTCGGGACCGTGAATCGCCTCAGTTTGCCTATAAACTTGAATGGTTTAAGCGCTTCAGGGCATTACTGGGAAAGTTTTATTCGCCTGAAGACCCGGTTATCTGGTGCGGAGACCTCAATTGTGCACGGGAGTCCATCGATGTCCATGACCCGAAACGGCTTCTGGGGCATGTCGATTTTAATCCCGATGTTTGGGATGCCTTTGATCATGTTGTCTCCTGGGGATTCATCGATGTGTTCCGGCAGTTGCATCCCGGCGAAGCCGGTCAGTATACCTTTTTCGATTACCGCGTTCCCGGTGCTATCGAAAGAAAGCTGGGTTGGCGAGTTGACCATATTCTGGCAACGCCGGTTCTGGCCGAACGCCTGAAGCGCTGCTGGATCGATATGAAGCCGCGTCTTGCGGACAAGCCATCGGACCATACGGTGCTGGTCGCCGAATTTGATTAAAGGGCAGAGGTTTTATCATGGACAAAGTTATGGAAATGAAGAGAAATAATGAGGAAATCGCCGAGAAGTTCTCAGAGATGGAACGGAGGCTGTCTTCTGCTACGTCTCCCGCCGATTTGTTTGAGCGATGGGCCGTCGGGATGGCCGATGCCTTTGGGATTCCTTTCCTTTGGATTTCCCTGATTGCATGTCCCGAAAATGTTCCCTTGATCGATGCCCTTCGAGGGTCTGTCGTGTTGAAGGACCGGGTTAGTATCATCGACGAGGCCACCTTTACTGATTTGGCGCTAAAGGGTGACACGCCTGTTTTGGTAAATGAGGCATTACGTCCTTTCTTTCGCCTTCTGCCGCAAAACAAGTATTTCATCAAATCCATGGCGGTTGCCCCCATTACCTCCAACGGGCGTATCATCGGCAGCCTGAATCACGGTGATCCATCACCCAAGAGGTACGATCCTGATATGGATACGAGTCTGTTGAAGTCTCTGGCGGCCAAAATCTCCACTTGCCTGGCGGTCGCCGCCCCACCTCTGGAAAATGACATCGATGTCTCCCAACCGTCAACATAAGGCCGAAAACCGGCATTTTCGACGAGGTTCAAAACCTTCCGCCGTGCCGCGCATGCGCCCCGAAATGGAGCCCGCATTGAAGCGGGTTTTCAAGCAGATCGGCAAGCCCATATCGGCCCCGTTCGTTCCCGATGACTTCCAAATGGAGGCCCTTTCCGCTATTCAGACAACGGATTGCATCGTCTCCGCACCCACCGGATCAGGCAAGACATGGATCGCAGAACAGGCAATCCGGCAAGTTTTGAACGCCGGCGGGCGTTCGTGGTATGCCTCGCCACTTAAGGCATTGAGCAATGCTAAATGGGTCGAATTCGGTACTCACTTCGAGGCGGACAACGTGGGCATTCTGACGGGAGACGTAAAGGAAAATGTAGATGCGCCCATCGTCGTAGGCACGACGGAAATTCTCCGTAATCAGCTTTACGACGCCATGCACCGGGGCATGGATTTCAATTGTGATCTTGTGATCCTCGATGAGGCCCACTATCTGGGTGATCGGGACCGGGGCGTCGTCTGGGAGGAAGTCCTCATCTATCTTCCCGCCAGGGTCAATCTTCTGCTCCTGTCGGCGACCATCGGCAACAGTCAGGAAATAGCCGATTGGCTGTCGTCAATACGGCGGAAAACCTGTGTGGTCATTCGTGAGACAAAACGGCCCGTTCCTCTTTATCCGTTGTTCCTCTTTATCCGTTGTTCCTCCACCCGTCGGGCCGTCTCATGCCGTGCCTGGAAAAGCAGAAGCTCTACCATAAAGTAAAGGATTTCATGATTGAGGGCGGGAAACACCGTCCAAGGGGCGAACATTTCCCCCGGTTTGGCGAGATTATCGATCTCCTGCGGCACTTCGATCTCCTGCCGGCCATTTTTTTTCTCAAATCCCGGTCCGAATGTGACGGAGCCCTGAAGGCCTGCCGCCATATAGATGCCGTTTCCCTCGAAGACCGGCAATTTGAAGAAGACCTGAACAATCTTCTGGAGCGATCTCCCTATCTGGCTACGCACCGCCAAATGTATTATCTGGAGCACTTCCGTGTCGCCGCTCACCATGGCGGGCAACTTCCCGGCTGGAAGTTTCTCGTAGAGACGATGATGAAGAACGGGCATCTGGATGCTATTTTTGCCACATCCACCGTTGCCGCCGGCGTCAACTATCCCGCCCGTACGATTGTCATGTTCAATTCGGATATGTTCAACGGCCAGGAGTTTAGTGCCTTAAACGGTACAGAATTTCATCAAATGACGGGCAGAGCGGGCCGGCGCGGTCAGGACCGGATCGGATTCCTCCTGGTCGTCCCCGGCCGTTTCATGGATATGGATCACATCCGAAGAGTTCTTTCCGGGGGAGTAGAGGATGTAAATAGCCGTATACGCAGCGATTTTTCCATGATCCTCAATCTTCTGCTGTCCCAGACACCAGAGGATATCCGCCGAATCCTGGAGAAATCCTTTGCTGTCTTTCAACAGGCAAAGCGCAAGAAAAAAGAGGGAGACTTCGCTACGGATGCATCGTTGTGGACCGATTTCAGCCGTCACCTCGCCTTTCTGAAGGCAGAAGGTTTTGTGGACGAATGCGACCGTCTCACGGAAAATGGCCTGTGGGCATCGAAATTGCGGCTCGATCAACCGCTCTTGATTGCGGAATGTATTCGGAGCAGCAGTTTTCCCGCCGATGCTAAACTCTTTGCTGCTGTCGTGACACCCTTTGTCTATGACGGCGGCCAGGACATTTCTCTCGGGGAAAAATATAAGCCGCCCCAGAGATTACTCCAGGCCTCACGGCGGGTCATGAAAGCCATCGGCCCCTTGAAGTCGCGCCTGGAGGCTGCCGGGTTTCCCGTCAGCCCATTTTATTTCTGGCCGGCATCCATCATGTACGACTGGGCCAGGGGCAAGGGCTGGGACGATATCATTCACCAGACGGGAATCTCTGACGGCGAAATGGCCATGCTCGTCCTAAGGACGGCGGACAACCTCCGGCAGATAAGGTCCCTGAAAGAAACGCATCCCATAATGGCTGCCCAGGCAGAAAAAGCGATTGAGGCTATCCTTCGCGAACCGGTTGTTTTTTAGCCAGCTGTTCAAAAATGTAATCTTTATTCTTGACATGAAACACCCCTCAGGATATAGGACGCCTTTATTTTGACAGACTTTCGTGTCCCCATCGTCTAGAGGCCTAGGACACGGGCCTTTCACGCCTGTAACCGGGGTTCGACTCCCCGTGGGGACGCCATTAATAAAAACAGGGGCTTAGGTAATGTTACCGGCCCCTATTTTTATGTCTGTTAAATCCGTCCCCCATGCTATCCCCCACACAGGCACAAAAAAAGGGGCAGACCACACTCTTCTATAAATACTCCCGGCTCCGCCTGCCGTTTTCAGTGGTATCCTTCACCAGTGGGGGAAAGATTGCTTGACCATAGGGCTTTCAAGAATAAAAAAATATAAAAGGTATCATTGAAACACTTATTGACCGTGCCAATGATCATTACATGGTTGATAAAGTTTTTGAATTCAAATACCCCGCAAATGACTGGTAATACAATCCTAAATCTGTTATGGTCCGTGTGTTTTCCGGTTCGGGTGGAATCAGTCGTTTTTACTAGGAAATTAAAAGAGAAGGACCACTGAGCCTTGACCCTCACCGATTATCAAGCAAAATATATTGCCACCGAGCTCACGCGACGCTTTCCTCCTGACAGCGTTGAAAAGATTGCTGCGACTCTCGTTGATGCGCAGGTTGATATGAATCCGCATCAGATTGATGCCGCCCTGTTCACTTTCAGGTCGCCGTTGTCCCGCGGGGCGCTGCTTGCCGACGAGGTCGGTCTGGGAAAAACTATTGAGGCGGGGCTCGTCCTCTCGCAGAAATGGGCGGAGCGTAAGCGGCGCATACTTGTAATCACGCCATCCAACTTGCGCAAACAATGGTATCAGGAGTTGAGTGAGAAGTTCTTTCTGCCCTGCCGTCTTCTCGAATCAAAATCTTACAATAACGCGATAAAACAGGGGTCCTTTCGTCCCTTCGAGGCACCTGAAATTGTCATCTGTTCCTATCAGTTTGCTAGAAGCAAGGCCGAGGACATTCAAGTTATTCCTTGGGATCTGGTTGTCATCGACGAAGCGCACCGCCTGCGGAATGTCTACAAACCCTCCAACGTCATCGCCAACGTGCTCAAGCTGGCATTGGCCGGTAAAGACAAGCTCCTGCTCACGGCGACACCGCTCCAGAATTCCCTGCTGGAGCTGTTCGGCCTGACGAGCTTTGTCGATGAACACATCTTCGGCGATCTGAAGAGTTTTCGCGAGCAATTTGCGAACCTCAATCAGGACCAGGTATTCGATACCTTGAAGGCGCGGCTCAGACCTGTCTGCCACCGCACGCTACGCCGCCAGGTTCTCCCCTACATCAAATATACTAAGCGCCTGCCGTTGGTACAGGAGTTCACACCCGAAGAGAGTGAAGATCGCCTCTACCATCTTGTCTCGAACTATCTGCAGCGCGACAACCTGCAAGCATTACCGGCGAGCCAGCGCACCCTTATGACGCTCGTCCTCCGCAAACTATTGGCCTCTTCCACCTTCGCCATCGCGGGCGCGTTAATCACACTGTCCGGACGGCTGAAAGCCAGGCTGGAGAGAGCCGTATCGACTGCCTTCCTCGAAGAAGAACTGAATCAGGATTACGAAGCCCTCGATGAAACCGCCGAGGAATGGAACGGAGACGAACCGGAACCAACACTATCGGGAGCCGACCGGGTTGCCATCGAGCGGGAGATTGCTGATCTTGATGCCTTCACGACTTTGGCCGTTTCCATCGAACATAACGCCAAAGGAAAGGCCCTCCTGCGGGCATTGGAAATCGCCTTTGCCAAGGCGGCGGAAATCGGTGCGGCGCAAAAGGCCGTGATCTTCACGGAATCCAGGCGTACTCAGGACTATCTGCTGCGCCTATTGGCTGATAGTCCCTTTGCCGAGGGGATTGTATTGTTTAACGGCGCCAATTCGGACGAACGCTCGAAACAGATCTACCAGGAATGGCTTGAGAGACACCGGGGCACGGACCGCGTGACCGACTCCCGCACCGCCGACATGCGTTCGGCCCTCGTGGACTATTTTCGCGAGGAGGGCCGCATCATGATCGCCACCGAGGCAGGGGCAGAAGGAATCAATCTCCAGTTCAGCGCTCTCGTTGTCAATTATGACCTCCCCTGGAATCCGCAGCGCATCGAGCAGCGGATCGGCCGCTGTCATCGTTACGGCCAACAGCATGACGTCGTTGTTGTCAACTTTCTAAACCGCAATAACGCCGCCGACCAGCGGGTATTTCAGCTTCTTTCCGAGAAGTTCCAACTCTTTGAAGGGGTCTTCGGAGCCAGCGACGAGGTACTCGGCGCCATCGAATCGGGAGTAGATTTCGAGAAGCGCATTGCCGCCATCTACCAGTGCTGCCGGAAACCCGAGGAGATCCAGGCGGCCTTCGACAGGCTTCAGTTCGAATTGAGTCAGGAGATCGACGCCTCCCTTACCCGTACCCGTCAACAGCTCCTCGAAAATTTCGATGATGAGGTTCGTGAGAAACTCAAGATCCGGGATGACGATTCCAAGGCATACCTCAACCGTTTCGAGCGACTCCTCATGCAGCTCACACGATATGAACTGGGTGGCAAGGCCGAGTTCCCCGACGACTCAACATTTCGGCTCACGAGCCATCCCTTTCCGGAGAAGGCTGACAGGATACCCCTCGGACTTTATGAGCTGCCGAGACGTTCCGGCGAGGCTCATCTGTACCGCTTTAATCATCCCCTTGCCGAATCCTTGCTTGACCGGGCCAAGGGACGTGATCTACCGCTGGCGATACTCCAGTTTGACTATAGTAAACATGACGGTAAGGTTTCCATCCTGGAACCCTTCCTCGGCCATTCCGGCTGGATGACCGCACGACTCTTCACTATCGAATCTCTCGATTTGGCAGAAGACTATCTGATAGTTGCTGCCGTAACGGATGAGGACACCATGCTTGACGAGGAGACGGCCAGTCGGCTCCTAAGCCTGCCGGGTAGCGTTCGTCCTCTCATGTTCGGAAGGTACGATGATACAAAACGCGAATCCCTCGACACGATTATTCATCAAAGGCAAATCGGAATCCAAAAGGGGATTTCAGAACGCAACGCCAGGTTCTTCGAGGCCGAGGCGGAAAAACTGGAGGGTTGGGCCGATGACCTCAAAGTTGGATTGGAAAGAGAAATCAAGGAACTGGATCGCCTGATCAAGGAGACTCGCCGGACTACCACAACAGCATTGACCTTGGAGGAAAAACTCGCCGGGCAGAAGCAAATCAAAGCCTTGGAAGCCTAACGCAACCAGAAGCGGCGCTCTCTCTTCGACGCTCAGGACGATGTGGACAGGCAAAGAGATGCGCTGATCGCGCTGATCGAGGGTAAGCTGCAGCAGTCGGAAAAAGTATCACCACTCTTTTCGATACGGTGGGTACTACGATAGATGTTAAGCAATGGGCGTTTAAATCTTTATTAGATTATGCGACAAATGTTATAGGACATTCTATGTTTACAAATGATGAATTGAAAGCAAAGTTGCGCGAGATGAGGAGTCTACCGGCGGAAACCGAATGGGTTGAATTCAAGAAAGCCCGCAACGGTTTCGGTGAACGAGATTTAGGAGAATATTTTTCAGCCCTTTCCAACGAGGCGAATCTCAAAAAGCGGCCGCACGGGTGGCTGATTTTGGGTGTAGAAAACAATCCGCCACGCAATATCGAAGGCACCAATTGGCATAAGGGAAACCGCGCTTCGCTGGACGAACTGAAACAAAAAGTGGCTGTTGGAACAAGTGGGCATACGTTCACAGAGATCTATGAGCTCATGCTTCCTGAGGGGCGTGTTCTCATGTTTTGCATTCCCCCGGCGCCTGCCGGCATTCCCACAGCCTGGAAGGGACATTATTATGGCCGTAACGGCGAATCAATAAGCGCGCTCTCCATTTCCGAACTGGAGGAGATTAGAGGCCAGGCAACACAATTTGATTGGACCGCAGAAGTTTGCCCGGATTCCACGGACAACGATCTCGATCATGATGCCCTCACAATAGCAAAGAGAAAATTTACAAACAAACAACGTGATCGTAATATTGCTGAAGATGTTGCAAGATGGGATCTTTACACTTTCCTTGATAAAGCCAGACTTACCCGAAACGGAAAAATAACTAGGGCAGCGCTCCTTCTGCTCGGTAAAGAAGAATCATCCCATCACCTGATTCCTCATCCCGCTCAGATCACCTGGAGACTATCTGCAGAAGAAGAGGCTTATGAGCACTTTGGGCCGCCTTTCCTCCTGGCGATCGAAAGGGTCTTCAATCGTATCCGAAACGTTAAGTTTCGTATTCAAGCTTTCAATCGGCTTCTACCTGATGAGATCGATAAATATGATGCCCGGATCGTACTGGAAGCTCTCAATAACTGTATTGCTCATCAGGATTACGGCCAGAATGCCCGAATCATCATCACAGAAAAAACAGATCGTCTGGTTCTACAGAATCGCGGCAACTTCTTCGATGGAAGCGTTGAAGACTACGTGCTTCATGAGCGGACCCCTGAACGCTACCGGAACACTTTCTTGGCACAGGCCATGGTAAACCTTGATATGATCGACACCATGGGAATGGGCATCCGTCGTATTTTTCAACAGCAACGCCAACGTTACCTTCCCATGCCGGAATATGACCTTGGCGAAGTTGATCGAGTAATCTTGACCATTTACGGCAGGCAGATCGATGAAAACTACGGACGTATTCTCATGGAACGAAAAGACCTGAATCTGGCGGAGATCATCGCTCTGGACAGGGTTCAGAAATCACAGATGATTGAAAAAGAGGCCGCAAGGCTCCTGCGTAAAAAGGGTCTTATCGAGGGACGTTACCCCAAGCTGTATCTGGCGGCAGAGGTTGCCAAAGCTACGGATTCACTGATCGATTTCACCAAGCACGATGCCTTTGACAAACAATACTACAAAGACTTGGTGATCAAATTCCTCCGCGAAAAAGGAGAAGGAAGCCCTCAGAACATAAAGAGGTTGCTCTTAGAAAAGCTTTCCGATCTGCTCACAGAGAGCCAGCGTAAAGCAAAAATCCGCAATCTGCTTCAGGAGATGGCAAAAGAGAGAAAAATTCGCAATATCGGAGGACGGGGAAACCAAGCTAAATGGGTTCTCGAAGAGGGCACTGAAGTTGCTGATTAGAGAGGCATTCATTTGGCATTTTTCCATAATTATTTAATATAAAAAATGAATTAACCGATGTCGGTCCAATCTTGATCCGCTAATTTAGATTGGCCTTAGATTGACTTTAGATTGGACGAGCCGGGAAAGGCGCTGAGAGAAGGAGTGGTAAAACAGAGGCAAATCAAGACTATTGCCGCCCAGCGCACCCAGAAATGTCGCTCGCGCTGCGATGCTCAGGACGATGTGGACCGATAGCGGGAGAAATTTATTGCCAAGATTGAAGGTAGACTGATGTAGAAGACCCAACTTGATGGGGTTTTCTTATTTTTTTGACGATTCAACATGATAATATATAAGGGTATTCCATGAGCGCACTTCAGCCGCAATATTTCACACTTTTAGAAAAGACACTGACGGAAAACTTTGTGCCAAACCTCCCTCCATTGATTGATACAACTCGCCCACCCGATGAACAGAGACAAAAAAATCTTTCCAGAGCATTTGGTGCATTTGCCCTGCATAGAATTTGCGACACAACCCCGCTCAATGCAGCGAAGTCCGTCGTCGATGATTTTGATGATTTTGGGATAGACGCAATTTACTATGATCAGAAGACCGAAACCCTGTATTTGCTTCAATCAAAACTTAAAGCCGCCGAGCAGTTCACCCAGTAGGAGGCGTTGGCTTTCTGCCAAGGAATTAGGAAGCTGATAAAACAGGATTTCAATGGTTTCAACCGTAACGTCCAGAGTCGTCAGCTAGAAATCGAGGATGCACTGGGAAATTGCAGTAATATTCAGCTTGTCGTAGCACACACCGGATCTGGAATTAGTCAGCATGCCCAAAAGGCCCTCCAAGATTTGCTTGAAGACGAAGACCATGACGAGCAGCGATTCATTAAACCGGCTTTGAATTATGATGCAACCCGTGTAGTGGTTGATCTTCGATCTACAACGGCTTATAAAAGGGTTGATACAGATATTTACATGAGCAGATGTACATTTATTGACGACCCAAGGACCACTTATTTTGGGCTTGTGAAACTTGAAGATCTTGCAAAACTTCATAAGAACTATGGAAAGGGCTTGTACGACAAAAACATTCGCACATTTCTTGGGCGCAAGACAGACGTAAATGCATCCATCTATCAGACGATTGCAGACAGGCCGTCGGATTTCGTATATTTGAACAACGGTGTTGCGGCGCTTTGCCAAGAAATTGCACCAAAAGGTTCTAAAAACGGTTTAAAGAAACTCAGGATTAAGGGATTCTCTGTGATCAACGGCGCGCAAACAATCGCATCTGCGGCGCAGTTTTTGGAAGACAAGGCGGATATTTCTATGGCAAAAGTATTTCTAACACTTATCAAGGCATCCGCAGATGACGAGTTTGGTAAAGCCGTAACACGGGCTCGCAATCATCAGAACCCTGTAACGCTTTCACAGTTTGTTGCACTTGATGATGAGCAGGAACGCCTACGGCGCGAGCTTGCCCACTTAGGCATTCATTATGCGTATAAAGCCGAGGTATCCGATAACAAAGATGACCCTATGCGTATTTGTGTTGACGAAGCGGCTCAAGCGCTCGCCTTGTTCCATCCAGATCCTCGTTTAGTTGTGTGGTTGAAAAAGGAGCCATCGCGTTTACTTAACATGACTACCGATCAATATAAGGAGCTTTTTTCTAACACTCTCACGGCACTGAAACTTGCAAATGCAGTTAGATTCCTCAGATATGTTTTGGCGAGGATGACAGATGAAGTGTGGGCCGCATCGGGTCAAGAGCGTCTTGTATACAAACATGGCCAGCATGCGATAGGCTGGGCGCTCGCAAAACGAATAACGAAAGAGTGTCAAAGCGCCAATCTATTGGATGACACAAAGCTTAAGAGTGGTCTTGGCGCGGCATTTGATCAGCTTCGAGAACTAACTTGGACAGAAACGAAGAAAAGTTTGGATATAAATGATAAAGGACCTCTTGCATTGTTCAGAAACCAGACGGATGTTATACCGCTATTGGAATCTATCCTTGTTCAAGATTATGGACTGGGAACAGATCCAGTTCTGTCATACAAGAAAGTCCAACAGAAAGCAGGACATCCTTACCCTAAAGAGCTATTTGATTACATAATATCAAAGGCACCGCAGATTGGAAATCTTTCATGAATAAAAAACAGAAACTCGAACTTACCTGGATTGGAAAAGAAAACCGGCCGCGGCTGGAGCCGCGGATTCTGCTGGAAGATCCTGAGCGGTCCTATCATGCAGCGCACCGGGTAACGGGAAAGGACATTTTCGACAACCGGCTCATCTTCGGCGACAACCTGCTGGCATTGAAGGCCTTGGAGGTGGAATATGCCGGCAAAGTGAAGTGCATTTATATTGATCCGCCATATAATACAGGCAGCGCCTTTACTCACTATGATGACGGACTGGAGCATTCCATCTGGCTGTCGCTGATGCGCGACCGACTTGAGATCATACGGCGCTTGTTATCTGAGGACGGTTCCCTTTGGATTTCGATTGATGACAATGAGGCGCATTATCTAAAAGTGCTATGTGATGAAATATTTGGCCGGTGGAATTTTCTTAGTAACTTCATATGGAAGAAAAGTTACGGTGGTGGTGCAAAGTCAAAATGGTTTGTCGGATTACACGAACATGTCTTAAGTTATGTTAAAAATGTTGAGCAATTCCCTGAAATGTTTCTTCCGCCTGATCCTGATGCGGAAGATAAGTATTATAAGCTTTATGATGAAAAGCGCGAAACACGAGGGCCGTTCCGTATCAAGCCACTTGAGGCAACTAAAAGTATGGATCGAAGAGAAAATTTGGTTTTCCCAATACCATCTCCAGATGGAAAAGAAATTTGGCCAAAACGTCAATGGTGGTGGTCAAAAGAACGTGTCGATAATGCTTTAAAGAATAATGAACTATACTTCTCGAAGTCGAAGGATGGTTCTTGGGCGGTGCAATATAAACAATATCTAAAGAATGAAAGTGGCGATGAAAGAAAAAGGAAGCCGACATCAATCGTAGATGGGCCTTATACACAGGATGGAACAAAGGAATCAATAGCACTTTTTGGTAATGAAGCGAAATTTGCATTTCCTAAACCTGAAGGTTTGATACATTACATTCTTGAGGCAGCTACCTCCCCCGGCGACCTCGTACTCGACTCCTTCGCCGGGTCCGGCACGACCGGCGCCGTGGCCCATAAGATGGGGCGACGCTGGATCATGGTCGAACTGGGCGAACACTGCCATACACACATCATCCCGCGCATGAAAAAGGTTATTGACGGCGAGGACCAGGGCGGCATCACCAAGGCAGTAGATTGGAAGGGCGGCGGCGGATTCCGCTACTACCGTCTCGCCCCATCGCTTCTGGAAAAGGACAAGTGGGACAACTGGGTCATCAACAAGACCTTCAACGCCGCCATGCTTGCCGAGGCACTCTGCAAACGGGGCGAATACCCGAACCTCACGGTAAAGAAGATTCCTCGACAGGTCCTCACTCGTTGTGAGTGGGGCCACGACGATTATTCTCTGAAGGTGGAGAACCTGCCCGTGCCACCGCCCAAGTCGGGGCAGTTGGAACTCTTCGGGGATGGAGGTGAGCCATGAACCGACACGTTAATGCCATAGCCGGACGACTGAGTCTGCGGGCTCCACAGCGCCACTCCCTGGAGATCCTCGACCGTATCCTGGAGATCGCACCACCTGGAAAGAGGTCAGCCGCAGAGGATCAGCTTGCGGCCATCCGAAGCGAATTCCCGTCGGTGACGGACTTCGAGAGGGAGTTTCCCTCCCTTTGCTTTGCCCTCGCCACCGGCGTCGGCAAGACACGGCTCATGGGGGCCTTCATCAGCTACCTGCACCTGGCCCACGGCATCAACAACTTCTTCGTCCTGGCGCCGAACCTGACCATCTACAACAAGCTCATTGCCGACTTCACCCCCAACACCCCGAAGTACGTCTTCAAAGGTATCGCGGAATTTGCCACGGACGCCCCGTCTATCGTCACGGGTGATAATTACGAGGGCACGGCGGTGACGCTCTTCGACGCGATCCTGCATTGCAAGATCAATATCTTCAACATCTCCAAGATCAACTCCGAGGTGCGCGGCGGCAAGTCGCCCCGTATCAAACGTCTGTCGGAATACATTGGCCAGAGCTATTTCGATTACCTCTCGGGCCTGCCGGACCTGGTCCTGATCATGGACGAATCGCACCGCTACCGGGCCAGCGCCGGAGTCCGGGCCATCAACGAACTCAAGCCGATCCTGGGGCTGGAGCTGACCGCAACACCCTTTGTGGAGACGAACCGCGGACCGGCGCCCTTCAAGAACGTGATCTACGACTACCCCTTGGGCAGGGCCATGGCTGACGGCTTCGTCAAGGAACCGGCTGTTGTGACCCGAAAGAATTTCAACCCGACGGGGATGTCCCATGAGGAGATCGAACGCCTAAAGCTAGAGGATGGCATCCGGCTACACGAGAGCGTGAAGGTGGAGCTGGAGACCTATGCCCGGGAGACGGGCAATGCGATCGTCAAGCCCTTCTTGCTGGTGATCGCCCGCGACACGACCCATGCCGGCCAGTTGCTGCAGATGGTCCAGTCCGATGCTTTCTTCGAGGGGCGGTATCGGGAAAAAGTCATTCAGGTGGATTCCAGCAGGACAGGCCGGGAAGAGGAAGAGATGATCGAGCGTCTCCTCCAGGTCGAGGCGACATCGGAGCCCACGGAGATCGTGATCCACGTCAACATGCTCAAGGAAGGCTGGGATGTGACGAACCTCTACACCATCGTCCCCCTGCGGGCGGCGAATGCCCGGACTCTGATCGAACAGTCCATCGGCCGGGGGCTTCGCCTGCCCTACGGCAGGAGAACCAGCGTCACGGCCGTGGACCGGCTGAACATCGTGGCCCATGACAAGTTTCAGGAGATCATCGACGAGGCCAACCGGCCCGATTCGGCGATTCGTTTGCAGGCGGTGGTCCTGGACGAGTCAGAACTGGGCCAGAAGACCGTCACGGTCATCTCGCAGACGAACCTAGCGACGACACTCGGAATCAAGCCGCAGCAGGTGACTGGGACGACCACGGTAGCCGGGCAGGATCGGACGCCGATTTTCACGAAGTCGGAAGAACAGCAGGTGGCTGAGATCGCCTGGGAGGTCATCCGCAAACTGGAGAATCAACCCCAGTTATTGCCCAATGTGAGCCATTTGCAGAGGCTGGAGATCCAGGCCGCCATCGTCAAGGCGGTGGAGGAACAGCGTCAACCAGTGCAGTTGGAAATGGAAGGCGTCCTGGAGGAACCGGATATCGCGGCGGTAGTGGCCAAAACGGTGGAGCAGGTAACGGCCCAGACCATCAACATCCCCCGCATTCTGGTAGTACCGAGAGGCGAGGTGAAAGCAGGCTTCAAACCCTTCAAGCTTTCACTAGAAGCGCTGAGGTATCCGGCTGTCTCCGATGAGCTTTGGATCCAGCACCTGCGCACCAATCAGCTTGAAGTGCTCGCCTTGGGACGTGGCGGCAGCGAGGAATCAAAGCTGGAAGATTATGTCGTAAGCGGTCTGGTTGATTTCGACGATGTTTCTTATGACGACCATGCCGATTTGCTCTACGATCTTGCAGGCCAGACGGTGCTGCATTTCCAGAGCTATCTTTCCGAAGAAGACACTCGCAAGGTGCTGCGCTGCTACCAGCGGGATATTGCCAGGTTCATCCATTCGCAGATGCAGGCACATTACTGGGAAGATGCAGCCGGCTATGATGTGAAAATCAGCAAGGGCTATACGGAGCTCAAGGAAAGCGCCTATACCTATAACGTGGCAGATCGGCCGCTCGATTATCGCGTGTCGCCTTCAGACAAGAGCAACATGGCAAAGTACCTCTTCAACGGGTTTGCGCGCTGCCTGTATTCGGTGCAAAAGTTCGATTCGGACACAGAACGCAAGCTGGCCGTGATTCTCGACAGGGATGCGGACAAGTGGATCAAGCCTGCCAAGGGTCAGTTCCAGATCTTTTATCGTGTCGGCGCCGATCATCTCGAATATCAGCCGGACTTTGTGGCCGAAACACCGGAAGCGATATTCATGCTCGAACCGAAGGCTCGCAAAGAAATGGAAGATCCCATCGTCTTGGCCAAGAAGGACGCCGCCGTCAAGTGGTGCGCCAACGCATCAGATCATGCCCGGAGTAACGGAGACAAACCCTGGCATTATCTTCTCATCCCTCATGATGAGATTGCAGAGAACATCACGCTGGAGGCGCTGGTGAATAGATTTAGTGTGTAAGTATGTGCAGTAACCGCCATCAGTAAATTTCAATGAGGTGAATCTATGAGTCCGGCACAAGAAATTGTTCAATCCAGCGTTTTTTGGTTCGTGGGAGCCAGCTTTGGTGGATCGGATGACCAAACACAAAGATTCCTTGAAGAAGGAATCTGGGAGGTGGGTAATCCCACTGACAAGGAAAGCGCTCTGATCAAATCAATGGCCCCTGGTGACCGAATCGCTATTAAGGCAGCGTATACACGCAAAAAAGACCTACCTTTCGATAATAGGGGCAATATCGTTTCTGTCATGGCCATCAAAGCCATCGGGACAATAACTGAAAATCCTGGCGATGGTTCAAAGGTCAACATCGCATGGGAAAAACAAGAACCTCAACGAGAGTGGTACTTCTATACCTATAGGAAGACGATCTGGCGAGTCCTCCCAGGCGACTGGGCAACAGATGCACTTATTAGTTTTACTTTCGAAAATAAACCACAAGATTATGACCGATTTAGAAATGATCCTTTTTGGAAGGAGCGTTTTGGTGATCTTGTGACTGGTGAGCATCGGTTCCTCTGGACTAAATTTTATCAAGCCGTGGCTGATGGGCTTTTGGCTTTCAGGAGTAGAAGGCCTGAACTCGTGGCGGGAATTCATCAAATAGCCGGACGGGTAGAGAGTCTTTCAAATTTTCAAGATCAGTTTGCCGATGGCACCGCCGGTCCCCTTAAAGACATCTGTCCATTCACGGTCATGGGGATATTTAATAGAGGGATTACGAACGCTAACAGGAAAATAATCGCAGCCGAGCTGGCCAAGTTACTGGGGGTAGATGAAACGATACCAGAAACCTATGAGGGAATTCCTGTCCTCAATAATCAAAAGTCATGGTTCTTCGGTTATGAAAAGAATCGGAAACCTAATGATATTGATAATCTCTGGGAGCTTTTCGCAAATGCGGTTAGATTAGCAGATGCCGAATATACGGATGAACGGTCGTCATTCATCAATGCCTACGATGAAGTATCCCAACAATACGGTGTGGGCTGGAATATCACGATGGGTCTGTATTGGATTCGACCATGGGATTATCCGACGCTAGACAGTCAATCACAAACCTACATCAACAAAAAGCTGAACGTTCAGATGGGCATGAACGGGCCAAAACATCGCTGCAACGCCAAGGATTACCTAAATATCATGGATACGCTGGAGGCTCGTTTTAAGGAACAAGTCTTCCCCGTCCATTCCTTCCCGGAATTATCATTAGAGGCTTGGCTTTACAAAGATGCGAAGATTCTTACAGATGACGAATCGGTCGCCGCTGATAGTACCAACAATAGCGAAAACGTGGTTGTAATTGCGCCTATCCAGACATACACAATAGCCAGCATCATCGATGATGGTTGCTTCATCGAGCTGGCTCAACTGAAAAAAATACTCAATAGCCTCCGAATAAAGAAAAACATCATCCTTCAAGGCCCCCCTGGCACTGGGAAAACGTGGTTGGCAAAGCGCTTGGCTTTTGCCTTATTAGGGCAGCGCGACGATAGCAGAGTGCGTTCTTTACAATTCCATCCGAACCTTTCGTACGAAGATTTTGTGCGTGGTTATCGGCCTAATGAGGAAGGAAGATTATCGCTCATTGACGGCCCATTCATGAAAATAATTAAGGCAGCATTTAATCAGCCTACTAACCAATACGTTGTAGTTATAGAAGAGATTAACCGAGGCAACCCGGCACAGATCTTCGGGGAAATGCTGACCTTGTTGGAAACTGACAAAAGGACACCCAATGAGGCCCTGCAACTCTGCTATCCCCGCAATGATGAAGAGCATATTCACATTCCCGACAACTTATATGTCATTGGAACGATGAATATCGCAGATCGGTCTATTGCGCTTGTGGACTTGGCCTTGCGCCGACGATTTGCCTTCATCAATCTAAAACCGATATTCGGCAAGGCATGGCATGATTGGATCATGGAGAAGTGCGGAATCGATAAAGATATTATAGATGAAATAGAGAAGAGGATGCTTGCCTTAAACGAATCAATTTCTACTGATACCAGTCTTGGTCCCCAGTTCCGCATTGGCCACAGCTACGTGACGCCTTCCTTCAAGACACCTATCAGTGATGCCCGTGAATGGTTTAAACAGGTTGTTGAAACAGAAATTGGCCCTCTTCTTGATGAATATTGGTTTGACTCACTTGATAAGGCTCAAAAAGCTCGGAAGCAACTCGTTGAGGGATTCTGATGGCAACATCGGAAGCATTGCTGATGGGTAATTCTGCAAATAGGGAGAACAGGTACATTGGCCGGATCCCAGTACGCAATCTCTGGCTTCTGATGCTCTATGCCTCTCACCTATTCCGCCAGTTTGGGCAACAGAAGATCTCCATTGAAGAGAATCCCGATAATATTCCTGACCTAATCGCAGAGCTGCTTGCGTTTGCTGTGGAACATCGGATTCGGCGAAATCTCAGTTTCGGCTATCAAACTAAATTGGCCGTACTTCCCCGTGTACGCGGACACATCGATCTCTTAGGCACTGAGCGTCGCCAGTTACTCGCAAGAGGCTTGGTAGCCTGTAGATTTGAAGACTTGACTGTCAATACACCTAGCAATTGCTTTGTTCGTGAAGCCCTCGATACGATCGCTAAGATTGTTCACAGCCCTGAACTTGCGCACCGATGTCGATCCTTAGCTGAAGGTTTAAGGCGGATCGGAGTCACAGGGGAAAAGCCGAGCCGATCGGAAGTTGCAGCGGACCGATACGGACGCCGTGATGCTGGCGACCAACTCATGATGGAAGCAGCTCAGCTTTCGTTCAATCTGGCACTACCGACAGAAACAGCTGGCGACAAATTCCTGTCACGCCCTGATCGTGAGATTACTTGGATCAGGAAGCTCTTCGAAAAGGCTGTGGCAGGTTTCTACGAAGTCGCATTATCACACCTTGGATGGCATGTTGAGTCAGGTAAAGTAATCAACTGGATTATAGAGAAGAAGACATCTGGAATCGAAAAGATCTTACCTTCCATGCGGACGGATATTGTCCTTGACCATCAGGAGATGGGACAACGTATTATCATCGATACCAAGTTTACTTCCATTATTACACATGGGTGGTACCGGGAAGATTCTCTGAGGAGTGGATATGTGTACCAAATATATGCCTACCTGAGATCCCAAGAGAACAATAAGAATCTTCTCTCCGTGAATGCTGCGGGACTTCTTCTCCATCCAGCTATAGATGTGATGGTCGATGAGACTGTAGTAATTCAGGGGCATGCAATACGTTTTGCCACTGTTGACCTCGGCGCGAATGCATTGGAGATCCGCAGACAATTGCTATATATGATTGAATTTCAGAAATCTTCATCAGTTACCGATTAGGAATTGGGGAGGTTAATTCAACAGATTAAATCGCTAAAAAATGTACATATGGATAAAAGTTTTCAGAACGATATTGTTATCGGAATTGATGTTGGCAGCAATAGGAAGGGATTCCATGCCGTGGCTCTCAAAGGAGGATGCTATCTAAACAAGTTCAACTCGCTGGAGGCCAAAAAGGTCTTGGAGTGGTGCCGTGGGAATTGTGCCAATGTCATTGGAATCGATGCGCCCTGCCGCTGGAGTGCAAGCCGCGAAGGTAAGGGTAGTGCTAGAAAGGCCGAATGCGAACTTGCACAAAAGGGTATCTCCTGTTTCGCAACGCCGAACAAGGAGAAGGCCGAAAACAATTTGGGCTTCTACGGCTGGATGATCAATGGTGCGCGGCTATACCAGGTTATCGAAGCAGACTACCCCTTGTTTGCAGGAGGGAACGCACCCTTGGGACCAACATGTTTTGAAACTTTTCCACAAGCAGTGGCTTGTGCATTAGCTGGAAAAGTCGTCTCTGCCAAGAACAAGTGTACAGTAAGGCGTAGGTTGTTATGCCAGGCTGGAATCAATACAGAACCGCTCACTAACATTGACTTTGTTGACGCTGCTTTATGTGCATTGGCAGCACATCGTTTCCAAATTGGTAAATTCAATATATTCGGAGAAAAGAAAGATGGTTTTATAGTTGTTCCGAGGTGGTCACAAAAATATATCAACATGTAATTTATAATTCATCGCCATTTTGTTTTTTAATCACCCCTGTGCAGTGGAAGGAAAACTGCAACTCAACTGCATTCTATCAAAACCACAACCTCAATCAACTTTTTTGTCTCCTATGTCTCTTAAGTCAATCAACAATATTGACTCTATGGATGAACTGGTGATCATAAGATTGATTCCCGGCCTTACATATTATCCGGATATAATGAAGGCCCCAGCAGGGGCCTTTAATGGAGAGAGAAATCTTGCCCCTATAGTTCCGGAACTCTCACCCCCAGGTAGGATTCGATCCATTCCGCGACCAAGCGGCGGTGGCAATCTTCGCCAGGGACTTCCCAACAACAGAGGATGGCATCTGATAAATCAGCATGCACTCGGACCGGGTCAAGTTTTGCGAGGACGGTCTCGTTGTATTCTTTGACGTATTCGGGCCAGGGAAGGCCGTCTTTTGCACGTTTCAACAAATCGGTAGAGGGAGCAAGGAGCGTGTATCTGCGGCCGGCGCCCCACCAGCGGGGAGGATATCTGGCAATGCTGACAGCTTTTGGGCCCTTTGCAGCGGTCTTGTTTCCAAAATATGATGTTTTCATGAATAGCCTCCATTCTTTTATTAGCATGAATCAGTCTATTTAAACAATACGCCTCGGTATAAGTCTCCGTTAACTTTAGGCTGCAATGGTTGTTTGTTCAAAGACTTCCCGTTTACTGTCTGCCTGCAGGAGGGCTTTCTTGATTTTGTTCAGGTGCTGGATGATCATGTCGATCCTCTCTATGTTCTGCGATACGGATGATGAAAGCACCTTGGAGAGGACGGAAAGGTCTTCGCGGTCAAAAGATTGTTGAAGCATTGAGACGATCCGCTCCATCATGCGATCATATTTGCTGAAGGTGTTCCGCTCTTCCCCTGTCGGTTCCGGTAAAAAACTCATTTGCTCCTGTGCAAAGAGGATGGCGTTGACCAAGGAGCGGAGCTTGTTGTAGGTCCCGGCTTGGCCGGATGCGATCTTGTCAAAGACGGTGCCTTGCAGTTCTTTGGGCAGACGGCTCAGCTCCTGGGCCTGGGAAGGGGAAAGAATCCCCTTCATGGTATAATCCTGAAACACCGGTGTCAGTTTCAAAATATTGAGGCGCTCCTGTATCCGCCAAGGCTGCTTGATGCCCATCTTGGCGGCGATCTCTTCCTGAGTCATGCCCATATCGATCAGGCCTTGATACGCCCGCGCTTCCTCGACAATGCTCAGATCCTCCCGCTGGAGATTTTCCAAAAGAGACAGCTCGGCCACGGTCCGGTCATCGGCTTCCAGTATTCTGACGGGAACCTTTTTGATTCCCGCGATGCCGCATGCACGCCACCGGCGCTCACCGGCGATGATCATGCATTTGTCTTCACGTTTCACGATGATGATGGGCTCAAGGAGGCCGTTCATCGTGATGGACTGCGCCAGTTCTTCGAGCTTTGCTTGATCAAAGTGCTTTCTTGGCTGGTCCGGGTTGGGGTAAATCTGATCGTGGTTGATGGTTTTCATGACATCAGCCCCTCTTCCCGGAAACTGAAAAAGCGGTTTTCCGATCCGATAATAATATGATCGTGAACTACGATATCGAGAAACTGTGCCGCTTCCCGAATCGTTTTTGTCAGTCGGATATCGGCATCCGACGGCCTTGTGTATCCTGAAGGGTGATTGTGCATCAGGATGATCGCACTTGAGCCGGCCAGTAAGGCATGGCGTATGATTTCCCTGGGATAGACAACGGCCTGATTGACAGTACCCGTCGCGATTTGAATGCAAATGATGCGGTTTTGCGCATCCAGGTAAAGAGCCAGCATTTTTTCGATGTCGGAATCGCGCAACGAACGGGCAAAGTCCAGCAGTTCGGACGTGCAGCTAATCGACCGGCCTTCATACGGGAAATCCGGCTCTTTCACCCTTGATGTTTTGATGCTGTAGGCATACTGGGTGGCAAAGATGGACCGCCTTTTGTTCGTCGGGATGGGGGAGGGCGTCTGATCCATCCCCAGTGCTAGATGGCACTGGGAGGGGCTTCGATGTATGAATTCAAAACTATCTTGCATAGTCAGTCTCCTCTCCTTAATCTTCGTCCGGCATCATGATGGTAATGACAGGAGCCCAGTCATCACCGGGGCCGCATATGGCTCTCAGATGGATAAAATCGGCGCGGTGGTTGTTGTTGCGGACATAAAGGGGATAGAGAATATCACTGCCGCCCTGACCGGTTTTGATGGCATGGTGAAGCATCCAGAGGATGTCCCAAAGACGGCCCGACTCATCCTGCCCCTGGACGCCTTTGGGAATGGCGACATATTGATTCCAGACATTACGAGTAAGTGCGGTCGGGAATTTTATGCCAGCTTCTAAAGCCGTTTCCGAGACGTCAATGAGAGTGCCGTCCTCGATGGCTTGCGCCCTGCTATAGCTGTTGATGACCGGGCCGAAGGTTTCTTCCGTGCTTGACTTTGATTCTTGATTTGCTATCATTGGCTTGACTCCTTTCTTCATCGTTAGGGGTTATTAGTTTTGTCCCTTCCAGGGGTGCCAGCCCCTGGAGGGGATTTTATTTTTCAGTGCCTTTTGTTTTTGTATGCCTGCCAGGATTTCATTCATCCGTCTCTGATAATAATCGCCAATTTCCTTTTTACCGACCAGATCGGCAAGTACAGCGGCGGTGAGAAAAGTGGCCGCTTCCAGTTCCTTCCCAGTTTCCCTGTTTATTGCTTTGGCGAGATCTAATATTTCCATTTTCTGTCCCTTGTTTTGTTTAACTTTATGATTTTATTATACTTATTATTTGGCGGATGTCAAGTAAATTATGCAATAATAACGCATATTTATAAAATATTTATGGTTGATGGGGATATGGAAAGGGATTATTTTATGCTAAAATGGCAAGGAGAGATTTGAGAAACTAAAATCTATTAATCCGGCTGGCGCAGACCGATGTTGATGCCATTGGAGCTTTCTTTCATCTACCCTGTGCAACAGCGGGCATTTTTTAGATCTGAGTATTACCGATGGAAAGAGAGTAACGCTCCGCATAACCGGCTGGTAATGGAGAGCGGCGCAATTGCCAGTCCGAGTTGATGCGGTTGTTAGGCATTGTTTTAGCTGGCATCACGATTTTTGTGCTCATCGATTATCCGTTTGGCCTCGCGTTCATAGCTCTCTGCCAAATCCCTCAATGTAACGGCAAATCGCTGAAAACCGGCATTCTCCACATCCTCGGCTCTTTGTCGAAACTTCTCTGCCAGTTCTTTTTCTGGTTTGCCCGTTGGGTCAACCCACTGAACACCACGTGAGTTGAATTTCCCCACCCCAAAGCCATTGCGCATGTCTTCAGCATCGCGGTCGTTTAAAGCTGTAGCGACAGCTCGGTGTATCCAAAGTCCGTCCGGGTCAGATGGGGCGTGAATCAAAACTTCGCCAATATTGATCAGCGCTACTTCCAGATGCCCTGATTCCGCACAAAGTGTTTTTACACGTTGAAGCCATTTGTTGAAATGTTCTGTGCTGAATGTTTCATCGTCTAGGTATCCTGGAGGTGTTTTCCATTCGTGCAGTAGACGCCAGGCATTTGTTGCTATTGCCTTTATTTCTTCTGAGGGTTCTTTTGATGGTAGATCCTCTTTCTTTGAGCGGTAGATCAGTCGGATCACCTCACAAAAAAACTCAGGATCACTGGCCAGTTTGCTTTCAAGAAGTTTGGGCGCGGCTCCGCTATACCGGTCCAGCAATGGGAGATATGCCCATTCCACTTTAAAGAGATCCTCTTGATCAACCGAAGGTTCAGATTGAAGGAACTTGATCAATTCAATGATGTCATAGCTGTCTATCGAGTAAATGGGATCACTTGAAGAAAGCGCAGCGAGTAATGCTCGGACGCATTGATCAACATTGATTGGCTGCTTGTCATGGCGCATCAGGTCTAGGCAATTGATTGCCGCATACGGCCTACCATGTTCGATGAGTTTTTCAATAGCAATCGCAAGGTCGCCATCAGCCTGATAGGCATTGGCACCGGTGCGGCACCAATATTCTCCTTGGTTTCCTTCAAGCCATTCGGAAGCGCGATCCCAGGCCTCCTTGGTAAATGGCAGGCATGCCAGGAAGTGGCCTATTTGCTCCGGGTTCCATCCTGATTTGTTGAGGTCATCGCACCACTCCCAACCGTTGATGAGGTACCGCCTCCAAATGAATCCACTCACCAAAGCCTCGTTCTTGTTGTCTGCTGTATTCAGAAAATGAGGCAAAAGGGTCTGTTCAATCGCGTCATCCGCAATGACCCCGAGCGCGTTTCCCACTTTTCCCGGCGAATCTACGGATTCGGCAAATCGGATGACTCCCCCGACACCATTTTGTAGAAAGATTTCCTTAATGGCCGTTTCACGCCGCGCGTTGAGTCTCTTTCGCTGCCCCTCCCAATCACCGTTCTTCTCGTAGAGATCAAAGTCACGATCCGTAAAGAGATGTTGATACAGGTTCAATGGATTTGTCGGAGCGAGTTGTTCGGCAACATTCTCAATGCGGATGATTAATTCGTCAGGCAATGCCCATTTTGCATCTGAAAACCGCCGGTGTTTGTTTGTGAATTTCGTGAGATGATCCCAGAGCAAATTTTGTTGATCTTCGGGCAGTTCGGAAATGGGCTGCGAGGCAAGAACTTCAACAAGTTGATCGAAGACTGGTTTGGGCAGATTATCAAAATGATCAATCAATTCGGAAAGCCGAGCAGTATCGCAGCCAGCGGCACCAACTGCAAGCTCCGCATAAAAAGACGCCTGTTGCCAGTATTCCTCATGTGTTACGCCCTTTTCCCAGTCATCGGGGATTGTCTTCCGCCAGTTTGGCTTGTGTGATCCGGAAGATGTCAGGTGTCGGCCGGGTAGAAGCTGAATGATCAGATTCCAGGCGATATCTGGCCATTCCTTAAGGAGGGTCCGCACCGCCACCTTGCGCTTATCAACAGACGCCAGAGTTTGAGGCAGCCAGGGGAGCAAGATGGTTGTCAGTGAATTGGAAGGACGATTGGCCCACCGCCCGCCGGGATCATGGCTGCCAAGTTCGCCGAGTGCAACACAGACTCGGACAAGGTATTGTTCATCCCAAGCCAAACCCTCCAGAGCCCAGAGCAGGCCTGTTAAATAGTTCCTGCCGGTGATACCGTTGCCTTCTTGGACAAAAAGTTCATCAAAAGGGCAGGGCTTCAGGCGCAACGCTTTCTCGAGCGCATCAAGGAATTCACCAGGGGCGGCTTCGGCCAGGATGGGCAATAAGCTGTTCAGACTGCCCCAGAGAACGCAGTCAGCGTTAGTAAGAATATCGCGTATCACCAATACGCATATCGATTCAGCTTTTCCTTGTGAGCAGTTTCTACACGCATCGGGCTGAGAGCCCAGAATAGCTAGCCCCTCTGTGATTCCTCTTCGTAATACTTGGGACCACTCCAGCACCTTGCCGTGGATACTGGCAGTATATCGTTCGTCTGCGGGTAATTCAAAAGCCGGGTCAAGCTCTTTCAGTATGGTGACAGCAAGGGAACTAAAGGTATCGAGGTTCTGATCAAGGACGCGCGATCCCAGTAGGGTCCAAAGATCAGCTCGATTGACAACTTTCCAGATGCCGTTCTTGAGCGACAAGGGGCTGTCAGGGTATTGCAATATTTCTCGTGCCTTCTGTAGCCAGATGTCATAGCCAATTCCAAACAACCGGGTAATCGCTTCAATGTCGCATTTGCTTTTTTCATTCCAAGCGCCAATAAGAACCGCCAATGCTAAATAAGTGGCGTCAGGATGTTGTCCCCAATCGGTTTTTGGTATCTCTTGAGACGCCATAAACTCTTTGGGCATTTCCGTAACAGCTTTTTGCTTGAAGGCTTCGAGAACGTCTTCCGGTAATTTGCCTAGGGTGATGGTTCCGGCATCCTGATTCCACGTCTGAACGATATCGACAACCCTTGACCAGACCCACTGTGGATACCGTTGTTGGAATTGGGAAATGTGGGAGTGCAGCAGAGACAAGACAACGCCGAACTCGTTTCCAAGATCGTAGCCGAGCAAATGGAAATGATTCAGAAAGTCGTAAAGTTCGTCTCTGGTGACCTCATTGCCGCCATTTGCTGTTTTCAGGTGATGTTGAATCACCAGAAGCTTTTCGTTGCTCTTGGGCGGGCTGAAATTCGCCTGCTCCACATTTCGGAAAAACTCATCTACGTTTTTCGTGTGTCTCGCCTGGTTGAGCAGCCATTGCGCATTGTGTTCATCGGTTGCGCTTAGCGGGCCGGTGATCAACGCAATGATGTCCTTGCCTTTTGCAAAAATCTTGGGGTCACTGAAATCATTCCAGGCGGCTTGCATTACCTCGCCGAACAAAGCACTGCCTTGAGTGATTGCAATGGAATGCTTTACCTGCCCGAGCAACCTCCGCCGCTCTTTGTTGTCATCGTTTTCAACGAAAACGATGAGGTCATCTGTGTCGTAGCCGTCGATCTTGCCTTGAAGTTTTATTTCCGTAATAGGCCAGCAGGGGAGGCAAGGGGCATACCCGCCAGTGAGCATCAATGCGACAAAAGAGGCCTGCACGTGAGCTTCAAAATGAGCGCCGCCGCCTCCGATAGAAAATGGGTTGCTAAGATTTTTCTTCTTCGCCACTGTCACTACCTGATTTTTATTCCTAATCGCGGCGACGCAGTCACCGGGAGCAAGTTATTCTATCGTTTCTGGATATCTCCACAAATTGAATGTCCATCCGCCTGCCATTTTGCCATTCCCAGCTAACCGATTTTCCCTGCGAAAGTCTAAGTGATTTTAAAGAATATACAATCTACGGATACCCTTTGTCGTTGGCCATTTCACCGCTTCCGTATATTATGTTAATATTCAGGTTATCAAGAAAACTTGAGATTCCACATCTGGGCTGTGCTGTCTGCATTATAGGTGAGAGTGGCAGGATATATTTGGACAAGTCAGGGCCAGGTCTTGAAACGTGCATTATTTTTCCTCACGTTCAAATTCTGTTTATTGTGACAAGCGAGAGCAATGTTGCATAGTGATTGAGATTTGTCAATATGCTATTAAATTGATTAGCTTTCACTGATTAACGATCGAAAGCTTGTATATTGGAGGAGATATCGTTTTTTATTGACTTCAGGAAGCGCACCTCAACCTGATTAAACATTTATTTGTATGCCGATCCTCTCCATTCGATGGTTTTGATCCAAACTATCTCTTGCATATCGTCAATTTCGTAAAGGATACGCAGATCGCCCATGTGGAAACGATTTCCCTCCATCGATGCATAATGTGATGCCCATTGCTTAATTTGGCATGATTATTGTCTGGTATTTATTATTGAATTCTCATTTGGTTTAGTCTCATACGCGTGAAATTTAATGCGATTGGATGAGCTTCCTTTTTGAGTGATTTTTTACATCTCCAGCCCCTTTATTGATGGTGGTTTACAAACCGTTGCCAGAGCATGAATTGGTAATGGTTTACGGTTCCGTCTCTAAAACCTGTGATAATGGGTGTTTTGGGCTCTTTCTCTGAATTTCCGAAAAATATGGTCGGAGACATTGATGGATAGTGATTCCAACGGCCCTCTAAAATCGTCTGTATTGAATGATCGGCAAGG
Source organism: uncultured Syntrophaceae bacterium (assembly GCA_964645835.1). Lineage (GTDB taxonomy): Bacteria > Desulfobacterota > Syntrophia > Syntrophales > UBA8958 > CAZBME01. The sequence goes on along the minus strand of CAZYDG010000011.1, from coordinate 662 downwards.
ACCCTTTGTGAATATATGGGGATAGTCGGTGTCATATATTTTATAATTTTCTGCTTGTTGGCATGGTTATTGGCCACAAATGACTTCTTGCCGCCCTCCATTTTATGGCTTTTTTGAGGGGGTTCCCTCCACTAGACTTTTGACATCCAGTTCGATCTGGAGACCTGGTTTTGTACCGGCGGTTCTTTCTTTTCAAGGTCAGGGTCGAAGAGGTCTTCCGGGTTCACGCGGTTCGTTTCGATGAATTCGATAAGTGATTGTTCCGACACACGGATGGCCCGGCTACCGACCTTGATGGCAATTAGGGAACCCTCTATGATGAGGTCTCTGATGTGTTGCTCTGAACAGGACAACCTCTCTGCAACCACATGCACCGTAATGTATCTATCTTTTGCGGGCTTTAAGAAATCAGTCATCGGTTACCGCCCTTATATACGGATCTTCGGTGACTTATAGGCAATCGGTTTTTTCAGTATCTCTCTGTTGATCATCAACCCGCGCCCCCCGAGCGCCGCGCCCTCGACCCGTCTATGCCCAGCCAGTAAGATTAGGCTGGGACTTGATTCTGATTCTTGATAGCCTCGATAGATCGAAGCTTTTCTAATGCGCTGAACTTTATGCACCGGATCCGGGTACTCTCGGTGTTATTCCCAAATAGCCGG
>CAZYDG010000010.1:0-32356 GCA_964645835.1 uncultured Syntrophaceae bacterium | reverse complement strand
ACTCCACGACAAGAACCACGAACGAGGAAAGCGAACATCCGCCGCTCACCTCCTGCTCTTAAATGACCCTCCATTCAAGAACAGTAAAAGCGGACAAGTCATTTGCTACAAAACCGGACAAGTCTATTTACTCTCGACATCGTAACCGTTTGCCATAATCCACCGCCAAATTTCAGCCAAAGTGATTGGATAGCTGTAGGGTGGATGAAGCGAAGCGCATCCACCATCCGCCGGTGGAACCGCTACGCTTGTTCCACCCTACAATAATGAAATAAGCGAAGCTTCGGCGCAACGCAGCAGATGGTCCCCCTATGGAGGGCAGGCTGAGCTGCAATTCAAATACTTGCTAAAATCGACATGTTGTAGTCCAGACCTTCGGGTCTGCGTTTTTGATTAAGGGTTAAAATTACAGAGCATTAGCAGGACTGAAGTCCTGCGCTACAGTCGAATGGATTAGAGAAACCCTAATTTTGAACAGTCTTACCACCAGAGGGGAACATTTCAGATTTGCATGCCTCTTCATTCCATTCCCCATGGTTCTCACCTGTATGAGTTGGAATCTCTTGATCAGACGTGCATCGAGTTTTTGGTCCTTGGGTTCGGTCTTAACTTTTGCCTTATCCAGGTGCAACGATTCGGACGGGTAAAGGTTCCGATGCCCTGTCCGTAGAGAGGGTCATATGGGGGAAGGGCATTTCGATCCCTTCCAGGTCGAAACGTTCCTTAATATCCTCGTGTATGCTGTTTTGCAAGGCAGTCAGATTGGCCGTCGTGGCCCAGACCATGAAGATAAAATCGACTGACGAGGGGCCGAACCCGGATAAAATGACCTGGGGCTCCGGCTCCTGGAGGCACACGGGGTTGGCATGGGCGATGTCCGTCAGAATGGTGCGTACATGCCGTATATCTTCCTTGTACGAGATGCCTAGACGGATATCGACACGCCGTATGGGGAAGCGGGTGATATTTGTCAAACGGTTCTTGATAATCGTTTCATTCGGGATGCGGAGAAAGCGATTGTCTTCCGTACGAAGCTTGATGGACAGCATGTCAATGGATAGGACTTGCCCCGTAACATTGTCGACGGTGATGAAATCGTTGATAACGAAAGGACGTTCCATCATGATGAAGATGCCGCTGATGATGTTGGACACGCTCGTCTGTGAGGCGAAGCCGACGGCGAAGCCGACGATCCCTGCCGCGCCCAGGAGAGTGCTGAGATTGAAACCAAACTCGTGGAGAGCCGAGATAATGATGATAAATACGCCGGTGTAATAGAGGCATTTAGACAGGACCATGCCCGGTTGGGGGGCAACTTTGGCGGAGACTATCCTTCGGACCCATTTGCTGGAAAAATAGACAACGGGCAGACCGACCAGGAATAATGCCGCCACTCTTAAAATGGACAATGTCCTGCCGGTAAAAAACGTTGCGAAGTATTCCATTATCTAATCCCCAATCACGTCATGAAAGAAAGAAGCGTCCGGGCGCTGAAGTCCGGTTTGGCAGTTGTTCTTGGCGCCGATACCAGGACGGCGTTTGGAAAGGGAGCCGTTCCGGATACGGAAAAATTGCTGCTCTCCCGTGATCCCTTGAAGTCGATCTGGGCCTCGTCGGAAAACAGTTGGCCGTCGCGGGTAAAGAGGGACAGATAGGCCACGACGAGGCAAATCTTATCTACATGGAGATCTTCGTTGGAGTTGTTTCTTATGTTGACCGAACACGCCGCAAGATGAGGCTTCACTGGTCCCGGATCAAGGTCCCGCCCGGCTCCCGATGATATCCAGTAGCATAGTTCTCCTCCCGTGCCCCCTGTGTAGGACCCGAACCATGTATCGGAAAGTATAGTTATTGGTATCTCCATTAGGGTGATGCGCGAATTCCCGTTGACAAGATCTACGCGTACCCACAAAGGGACACGAATATAAATGGCCGCCCGGCCGCCGTTGCGGATCAGATGAAAGGGGACCTCGGGCTTGACAACGATGGGCCGGTCGGGGAAGACGGGGATCATATCCACCTTCCCGTAAGTACGATCCAGAGCCCAGCGCGACCATTTCGGTGCTTCCCGTGAGGCGGTGTTCTCCGGCTGGGTGTCCTCCGGATGATCCCTCCGGGCAGCGATCCAGACCTCGTTACCCAGGCTTTTCACCTGGAGCGTTAATGGCCCGAATTTCCACAAAACCGGTTCTTCGCCGGGAAGTGAATGTTGGCCCCAGGGTGCCAGGGGATAGGCCGAACCATTTTCCATATCGTTTATGATGACCCCACGATGATCGACGCAGGCTACAGTTCGTCGGGTCCGGCAATCCGGCCCGCAACGGCGGAAGCTGCGGCGACGGCCGGGTTGGCGAGGTAGACTTCGCTACCCGGATGGCCCATGCGTCCGATAAAATTCCGGTTCGTCGTTGCGATGGAGCGTTCGCCTTCGGCCAGGATGCCCATATGGCCTCCAAGACAGGCGCCGCAGGTGGGCGGACTGATGACGGCGCCCGCATCCAGGAAGATGTCGAAGAGACCTTCCTGCATGGCCTGACGGTAGATGGCCGGTGTAGCGGGAACAATGATGAGACGGACGTCCCGGGCGGCCTTGCGGTTTTTAAGGACCTGGGCGGCGATCCTCAGATCTTCGATACGGCCGTTCGTGCAGGAGCCTATATAGGACTGATCAATCTTTACCTGACCGACATTGGAAAGGGCTTTCACATTTGACGGCAGATGGGGAAAGGCAATCTGGGGTTCGATGGATGAGGCGTCGATCTCCATGATCGAGGCATAAACGGCATCGGGATCAGAGGCATAAACGGCGAAGGGACGTTTTGCCCGGCTTTCCGCATATTCCCTGGTGATATCGTCGGGAGTGAAAATCCCGTTTTTGCCGCCCGCCTCAATAGCCATATTGGCCATGGTCAGGCGGTCCGACATGGGGAGGCTGCGGATGGTGTCTCCCGCAAATTCCATGGCTTTGTACAGGGCGCCGTCCACGCCGATTCGGCCAATGATGTAGAGGATCAGATCCTTGCCGGACACCCAGGGGTTCAGGCGGCCGTTTATGACGAACTTCATTGTCTCGGGCACTTTGAACCAGACTTTACCCGTGAGCATGGCGGCAGCGAGGTCCGTGCTGCCCACGCCGGTGGCGAAGGCCCCGAGGGCGCCGTAAGTACATGTATGGCTGTCGGCGCCGATGACAAGGTCTCCCGGCAGGACGATCCCCTTTTCCGGCAGGAGGGCATGCTCAACGCCGCAATCGCCGCCTTCGTAGAAATGGGTAAGCTGCTGCTCCCGGGCAAATTCGCGCAGAACCTTGCACTGGGCGGCCGAGCTGATGTCCTTGTTCGGAGTAAAGTGATCGAGAACGAAGACGACCTTGTCCCGATCGAAGACTTTCCTCCCGCCCGCCTTCCTGAATTCGGAGACGGCGATCGGGGCGGTGATATCGTTACCCAGAGCGATATCGACGTTCGTATTGATCAGCATGCCGGGCCGGACCTCGGTAAGGTCGGCGTGGGCGCAAAGGATTTTTTCAGTGATGGTCATACCCATTGTTTTCTTCTCCAGAATTGATGATGAATTTCCGTTCTTTATAATATTCCTTGGGATTATTCAAGGTTCTTCGCATTTAACTTCATTCCAGTATCTTGACCTTCTTGATGTTTCCCTTGAGCCACTCCAGACGGTTGAGGGCGTTGATGTAGGCCATGGCCGATGCCACGAGGATATCGGGATGGGCGCCGCGGCCGAAGACGGAGTAGCCGTCATATTTAAGTGTCACCGTCGCCTCGCCCAGGGCATCCGCTCCTTTTGTGATGGCATCGACGGCATAACGTACCAGGGGATAATCAGTCTTCGTGATTTTGCGAATGGCCGTAAAAGTAGCATCCACGGGGCCGACACCAAAGCCCGCATCCTGAATCGTATCCTGATCGACCTGAAGCTGCATGGTGGCCGTCGGTATGGCAACGTTTCCGCTGACGACGTTGAGATAGATCAACTTGTATTTGTCCTTGGCGCGGAAGATCTCTTCATAAAGAATGGCCTCCAGGTCTTCATCGAAGATGTCCTTCTTGACGTCCGCTACTTCCTTGAAGCGCGTCATGATCTTGTTCATCTGTTCGGAGGTCAGTTTGTAGCCCATCTTTTTCAGGTGCTCGGAGACGGCATGGCGGCCCGAGTGTTTACCCAGTACCAGTTGGGTTTCGAGAATGCCGACGGATTCCGGTTTCATGATCTCGTAGGTCAATTTCTCTTTAATGAGGCCGTCCTGATGGATCCCCGATTCGTGGGCGAAGGCGTTGGCGCCCACAATGGCCTTGTTGGGCTGTACATGGATACCCGTAATCTGTGTGAGCAGTTTTGACGTCTGGAAGATCTTCTCCGTTTTGATGCCTGTATGAACGCCGTATAGATCGCGCCTAGTTTCGATGGCCATGACGACCTCTTCCATGGCGGCATTTCCCGCCCGTTCACCGATACCGTTGATGGTGCATTCTACCTGACGGGCGCCGTTCCGGATGGCGGCAAGGGAGTTGGCCACAGCCAGGCCCAGGTCGTTGTGACAATGGACGGAGACGATGGCTTTGTGAATATTCTTTACCTTTTCAAATAGATAGGCCATGAGTCTTCCGTATTCATCCGGCGTGGTGTAGCCGACCGTGTCCGGAATGTTGACTGTTGTGGCGCCCTCTTCAATGACGGCCTCGACGACTTGGCGCAAATAGTCCCAATCCGTTCGTGTGGCATCCATGGCGGAAAATTCGACGTTTTTAGTGAGACGACAGGCGTGGGCGACGGAATTGCGCGCGTCTGTCAGGGCTTCTTCCCTTGTTTTGCGGAGTTGATATTTCAAATGAATGTCCGAGGACGACAAAAAGGTATGGATACGGGGATGGGCGGCATCGGCAATGGCTTCCCAGACCCGGTTGATATCTTCGATATTGGCACGGGCAAGCCCTGCAATCTGGGCGCCCCGGATTTCCCGTGCAATTTGCTGGACCGACAGGAAATCGCCTTCCGAGGCCACCGGGAATCCCGCCTCGATAATATCCACGCCCAATGTCTCCAACTGACGGGCAATGCGGAGTTTTTCTCCGGGATTCATGCTGGCCCCCGGAGATTGTTCCCCGTCGCGCAGGGTCGTGTCAAAAATGTAAATGCGATTTCCTTGTTTCTTCATTTCGATCTCCTTTCAATTTTTGGGAATAAAAAAGGCCATGGACGGGTTGCCCATGGCCTTTCAGCTTCGTTCTGGAATGTGAGGTCAAGAACCGCCTAAGGACAGTGGGCTATGGCAGATTTGAAGCAACAAGCACAGGAAGGCAAGATTCCACAAGCAGCTTGTAGAATTCGTATTTAAAAGATTAGTTCCTGCGTTTATGCTCATCGTTCCGGTATTTATCTCCTCATTTATTACGCTGCAAATTAACATGACAAACATCGTCATGCGGACTTGATCCGGCATCCAGTCGTCTACAAAGGATTCCCGCCTATGCGGGAACGACAATTATTACAATATGCAGTTACCAAAGTAATTAATATAACTAAAATAGAATAGCTGTTTAGTCAAGCCATAAATATTTTCTTAATACACCACCAAAACCCAAAGACTTAATTCATGTTTGACCGAGAGAAGCGGGGTATTGGTCTGAAGGTGAATTGGATTTTTCCCGGCCGGTATCAGTGATGTCATATGCAACATACAAAAATGGGAAAAATCCTCTGAACCGGAAGGCCAATGCTCCGCTTCTCTCGGTATCAGACGTACATCAAAGTCTTTAGGATTTGCATAATAGAAGTATGTCGATGTAGCCTGTCCCAACGAAAGCCGGAATCACATCTTTCTGAACAGTTCTTCTGCCCTTTCCCTGGTCATAATATTCTTCCAGTCGGGCCCCAGGCAATTTTCCCATAAAGGGGCCAGGCCCAGGGCCACAGTGACCATGGTGTCCATGGATTTTGCGTCCAGGTCTTTGGTAATCTGCTGCGGCAGATGAATATCGTGTTTCTTCATCATTTGCCGGAACTCCTGGACGCCTTCGGGATAAAAGGACTCCAGTTGGTCGAAGGCGATACAGCAGCCGATGCCGTGATGTGTTCCCAGGATAAAAGACAACCCGTACGAGAGGGCATGGCATGCCCCGACCTGAGAATACGCGATGCTCATGCCGCCGAAGTAGGAGGCCATCATAAGTTTGTCGTCCCTGTCGGGATGATCGCCCAGGAAAACCTCCCGGCAAAGATCAAGGGATTTCTCTCCGTAAGCGCGGCTGAATTCGTTGATAAAGGTCCCTTTCAGGGATTCCACATCATGGATGTAACAATCCATGCCGGTATAAAACCACTGATCCTTAGGCACACCGGCTATCAGTTCCGGGTCCAGAATGATCTGATGATAAAGGGTGTAGTCGGAATTGATACCCAGTTTCTTTTCGGGACCCGTAAGGATGGTCGTTCGGGAAATTTCGGCGCCCGTTCCGGAAAGGGTCGGCACCGCCACATGATATACGGAAGGATACTTGATCAGATCCCATCCCTGATAATCTGCGGAAGATCCCGGATTATTCAGCATCAGGGATACGGCTTTTGCGATGTCCATGGCGCTTCCGCCGCCGATGCCAATGATGCCGTCGGGTTTGACCGGGTCATAGGCCTTGATCTGTGCGACGAGGGCGTCTATATATTTCGTCTTCGGCTCATCGGCGACATTGACATGGAGGATCAAGTCCTTTCCCTTTGCCGGGATACGGCCTTCGAGGGCCTTGCCCTTGAAAACATCGTCCAGAACAAAAACCATATAGGCGTTCGGATTTACCCTTTTTCCCGCAAGGACATCGTCAAGCTGGTTGAATGACCCCCGTCCGAAAATGATATTGGGCACAATACTGAAATTTCTGTACATAGACTGCTCCTGTGCTAATTAATGTAGTGGATGTATCGCGACAAAAGACTCGTTGCTCAGTTAATCATAAATGCAAAAATTATCAAGGATGAAGATTTTACCGGCCCATAACCTTTAAGATGAGATCGGCATGTTTTTTTGATGAACCGCGATTGGCCTCGATCGCGGCCTTGGCAGCTTCCCCCTTCTTTCGCAAGGCTTCGGGATCGTTCAAGAGGGCCTTAATGCCCTGGAAAAGTTCCCCGCCGTCTTTCACGGGGATGCCGGCCCCTATGTTTTCGAGAATATTTTTTTCATCGATGAAATCTTCCATGGAGGGGCCGTAGAAGACGACCTTGCCCCACGCCGCGGCCTCCAGAATATTCTGGCCGCCTTTTGGAACAAGTGATCCGCCACAGTAAATCAGTGTTGCCAGGCTGTAGATCTTGAACAGCTCTCCGATGACATCGACGACAATAACCCGTTCATCCTGCCGTGCCCGACCGGCCATGATCTCCGTCATGGCGATGCTGTCGGGAAATCCCGACTGCCTTGCCATATCGAGGACTGCCTTTCCCCTTTCTATGTGTCGTGGGACGATGATCAGCTTCATGTCCGGATAATGGTACAACAGCTGTTCATAGGTTCGAAAGATGATCGTCTCTTCTCCTTCATGGGTGCTTCCAGCGACCAGAACCTTTTCGCCAGGCCGGATATTGACCTTCGAGGAGATTTCTTGTGCCAAATCGTCCGATATTCTGGCAGCCAGACCGTCGTATTTGGCATTGCCCAGAACGCTGATCCGATCAGAGGCCATACCGATGTTGCGGATCCGGGCGGCATCCGTCTCCGAGATCATGCCCATGCAGTCGATGTGCCGCAATGTCCGGCGCCAGAAAAAGCGGGTTCCATAATAACGGCCATAGGAACGCGGCGAGATACGGCCGTTGACCATAACAACCTTAACCCCCCGTTTCCGGCAGGCATCGATAAAGTTCGGCCAAAGCTCCGTTTCAGTCAGGACGAAGACCTGGGGATTCACCCAATCCAGGGCTTTTTTGACTACAAAAGGGAAATCGAGGGGATAGTATATAAACGCCGAGGCGTCCTTTATGATGTTCCGGGCCATGGCCTGGCCTGTTTCCGTACTTGTCGAGACGACGATACATGCCTGGGGAATCGCCTTGCGCAGGGCTGATACGATGGGGGCCGCCGCCGTGACTTCCCCGACGGACACGGCATGAACCCATATGCGCGGTTCTCCTTGCATCGACAACATATCCGGCGGGGTCCCGAGACCCAATTTCGGCCCCAGGCTGTGGCGGTACTTTCCCGTCAGGGCCATTTTGAGGCCGTAATAGGGTATGGCAAAGAGGGCGGCGACAACTAAAATGATATTATAGAGGAAGATCATGGTGTCTCGGTTCCCGAATCACCGGTGCCCCTTCGTGTTGACAGGACAGGCCGGATGATGTAAATATCTGCTATGAAAATAATTGCACCTTCCATACTATCTGCCGATTTCAGCCGTCTGGGCGAAGAGATCCGGGCCGTGGAAAAGGCCGGCGCCGACTGGATACACATCGACGTCATGGACGGTCATTTTGTGCCGAATATAACGATCGGCCCCGGGGTCGTGAAGAATCTCCGCAAAACGACACCTCTGCCGTTTGACGTCCACCTCATGATTGCCCATCCGGAACGATACGTTGACGCCTTTGCCGATGCAGGAAGCGATGTCATCACCGTTCACGTGGAAGTAGCCGGCCATCTCCATCGGACCATCACCCACATCAAGGAAAAGGGCTTGAAGGCCGGCCTGTCGCTAAACCCGGCGACGCCCCTTTCGCATGCTGAAACCATCCTGGGCGATCTCGATCTACTATTGATCATGACGGTCAATCCCGGTTTCGGCGGCCAGAAATTCATCGGCACTATGCTCCCCAAGATAGAACAGGCCCGCAATATGATCGACCGTCTGGCGCCCCATGTCATTCTCGAGGTCGACGGCGGTATTTCGGCGGAAAACATCCGTGCCGTGGCCGATGCCGGGGCGGACGTTTTTGTGGCCGGCGCTGCAGTCTTTGGCGACGGGGATTACAGCCGTTCGATCCGGATGCTGAAAACAGCCTGAAATAGCCTCATTTAATGTCGTCCATATCGCGCTCAATCCGCAGCTCCAAACGCCTGATTCCCGACGATGCCCTTCTCTGTTGTTTAGCTGCCCTTAGAAATGGTTCCGGCGATGACACTGTGCAGCGTTTAACGGGAGATGCGGTCTCATACCATATCCATCCCGGAGTGACAACGAAAAGGTCCGTCTCATGCATATCGTTATCGATGGTTACAATCTGATCAGGCAATCGGTTACCCTGCGCCGCTTTGAAAAAACCAGCCTCGAAGACGGCCGTAAGGCCTTGATCCGCTTTATTGCGCCCTACCGGCAGGAGAAGGGGCACCGGATCACAATCGTCTTTGATGGCTGGAAAACGGGGTCTCCCCTGGAGGAGCGGGACCGGGAAGGAGGCATGGATATCATCTATTCCCGCCGGGGGGAAACGGCCGATGATGTCATCAAAAGGATTGCCGAGACGTCGGGAGAAGAGGTCCTTGTCGTGACGGCGGACCGGGCAATTACTTCCTTTGCCGAGCGGCGGGGTCGTACGGTCATTCCATCCCGGGACTTCGAAACGATTCTTCTCATGAAGTCACAGGGCGGGGTGGACGGACAAGCCGTGACTGCAGAGTGGACGGATGACGATGATGATGATGAGGCCTCTCGGGATCATAGGAAAAAAGGGCCGGCGAAACGCATGTCCCGCAGGGAACGGGATTACCGGAAGCGGGTTGGCAAACTCTAGCAGGCTGTTGAAAAACGCCCATCTGCTGCGTTGCGCTTCAAGCCTCGTCAATCGACGTACTTCTATGTACGCCTCATTCCTCGACTTTTGCGCGCCTTGCATCTGAACATTTTTGAACAGCCTGCCCAATTGCTTCAGTAATAATATATTGCAATAATTGTCATTCCTGCGAAGCTTGTCCTAGAAGCCGACCCGAATGTTCCCTCCCCTTCAAGGGGAGGGTCAGGGTGGGGGGTTCCATTGTAACGACTGGATGCCGGATCAAGTCCGGCATGACGATCTGTGTCATCTTTAATTGCCGATATACTAATTCAAGCGGCGAATTCTATGCACAGACGCTCAGGATAAAACGCTCCAGTAGAAGCCGTGGATTCTTGGCCGATGTCTTCATGGCTACATCGACCTCTGCCAATTGTTCCAGGCAAAGGACGAGGGCGTCATAGGAAAATCGCCCGGAGTTTTTAATGGTGTTAAAGATCACATAGGGATGCAACCCGGCCAGTTCGACCCCTTGGGTCTGATTGGCTGCCGATGGGATCAGGGTCTTGATCTTTGGGTATATGCGCCCCGAGAAGGAGTTATAGTCCATTCGGGAGTCGAACCCGCCGAGAGGGGGAAAATGGAGCAGAAGGATCTTGGCCTGGAGGAGAAACCGGAGTTCGCGGGCGAGCATGGCAAGGATCATGAGGGGCTGGGCGCCGTGAAACAAAAGTTCGTTCAAGATGCCGAGGCAGGGTGCGGCCTTTTTCTCGGCCAGGGCCGCCGTCAGGTTGAATATGCTGTCTTCTTTAGTTTTACCCACCAGGTCGGCCACGTCCTTTTCGGTAATCACGGCCCGGTCGCCCGCATGGGTCATCAGCTTTTCCAGGGCCCCCATGGAATGTTGGAGATCAAAGCCCGTTTTCTTGCCCAAAAGCGTCCAGGCATCGTCCGTCAATGATTTGCCAGCCGTGGCCAGCAGATTCTTTGCGGCTTCCATCAATTGCGCTTTTTGCCGGACGTCTCCCTTGATTTGGGGAAAGGTGATAATCCGGCCTATCTCCTGGATGGTCTTGAAGAGGCGTTTTCGTTTATCGATGACGGTCGCGGTCATGATCAGAAAATGGCCGTCCGGCAGACCGCCCGCCAGCGTCTTCATGAGCTGATCAGCCTCGTCGGTTGCCTTGCGTGTCTTTAGGCTGTGTTGAACGCAAACGGCGATCACCTTCGGCAGCCATTGTTCCCGCTGTTGCCCAGCCTCCCCTTCCACAAGACGATACCAATCGTCATCGGTAATTTTCTTCCACCCGTCATCCCGCAGGTCCTCGAGTGTCCATCCGGCGACGGCCAGAAAGGTCATGAAATCGCGACCCGCCTTAAGTGCGTCCCGGTCCAGTTGATCGCGAACCTTCTGCAGGATATCACCAACTGTCTGGCGGGAGTAAAAAAAAGGCGCCCGGCGTACAACAACCACCTTACATCCGGGAAACAAAGGCGAGGTCAAGAGGGTTTCACAGAGGCTATCGCTATCGACATCTTCACCGTCTATGGTAAAGAGGTTCAAGTCACGGTCGGCGACAGGGATGATCTTGTCTAGAATTTTATTCAGGACATTCTTGACGAGAAATTCATCGTCGCCATAAATAAGATAGCAGGGGAATCGCTTCCCCTGCTCAAGTTCGCGAAGCGCCTTTTCAGGTGTTTCGCCTGCGCTTTCGGATTTGAGATTCATGGACTCCGGAAAAGGAGTAAATTAAACAATAACGAATTTCTGTATATGCCGGACGACCTCTTCCGGGTCATCCATAACCTGAATCAACTCAAAATCTTCAGGGCTGATCTTCCCTTCCCGCAACATAGTCTTTCTAAGCCAGTCCAGCAGGCCTTTCCAGAAATCGCTTCCCATGAGGATCACCGGGAAAGATTTGATCCTGCGGGTTTGTATCAGGGTCAGGGCCTCGAACAACTCATCCATTGTGCCGAAACCGCCGGGCATGATCACATAGGCCACGGCATATTTGACGAACATAACCTTGCGGATAAAAAAATACTTGTAATCAACGTGAATATTGGCAAATTGGTTGGGCTTCTGCTCGAAGGGAAGACGGATATTCATCCCCACGGATTTCCCCCCGGCCAGTGCGGCTCCCTTGTTGGCCGCTTCCATGATACCCGGTCCGCCGCCTGTGATAACGCCGAATCCTTTTTCCACCAGCCTGCGACCCAGCTCCTCAGCTTTCAGATAATACGGATCTTCCGGCTTAAGTCTGGCGGAACCAAATATCGTTACGGCACGTTCAACGCTGGAGAGGGTCTCTATGGCATCAACAAATTCTGCCATGATCCGGAATATGCGCCATGATTCATGAATGTCCAGCGCATCGACAAGATATTGTTTTTCTTCCATAAGACCCAGACAAGCAGACCCAAACAAGCGTTTCAAAAAAATGTCTACACGTGATGATAATTCCTTATGAAGGTCTCCGCCGTTGTACTTTGGCAAACCTTCTGCGCGCTTCGATCGCTTTCCGCTTTTTCTTGACGGAAGGCTTTTCATAGGCCCGGCGCAGCTTCAGCTCTTTGAACAATCCGCTCTTGGAAAGCTTGTTCTTAAGGATTTTAAGGGCCTTCTCCACATCGTTGTCAAATACCTTTACTTCCAATATCACCATCCCTTTCTATTATAAATTGGCAATAAAAAAGAGCAGTACGGCGCTACACATGATTCTGCTGTGCCGTGACCACCCTTTGTTGTGACTAATAAAAAATCACGCTCCTCGCGATGTCAAGCACTCCCTAAGTGCTTCCATGAACTGCGCGTTTTCTTTACGAGTTCCTATTGTAACGCGCATGGTATTTTTCATTCTACCCGGGGCGTTCAGATTTTTAATCATGATGCCCTTCTTTAGAAGATGTCCATATATACTATCTGCATTGAAATCGCAAGAGAAAAAAATAAAATTTGCATCGGATTGGAAGGGGTGGATACCCTTCAATCCGCTCAGCTCGGCAAAGAGGTCCTCCCGGCTTTGGATAATTTTCCGGGCCTGATCCGCAAAGACCTCCTGCTCGTCCAGAAAGAAGTCCGCCACCACTTGGGAGAGGCTGTTGATGTTGTAGGGAAGCCTGACCTTGTCGAGTTCCTCGACAAGAGGGGCGGCGCCCATGAGAAAACCGACGCGGATGGCGGCCAGACCGACTTTGGACAGTGTCCGCAGGACGACGAGGTTTTCATAGGTCTTCAGGAGAGGGATGATTGTTTTTCCGGAAAAGGGGAAATATGCCTCATCGACGACAACAATCCCTGGGGAGGCTTTGATGATGGCTTCGATTTTCTCCGTCGTGAAACAGTTTCCTGTCGGATTGTTCGGATTGCTTAAAAAGATTAAGGCCGGTTGTTCACTATGGATCATCTCCAGCATGGCTGGAAGATCGAGGTCATAGTTTTCATCGAGAGGTACCTCAAGGACACGGTGCCCCTGATTCAGGGCCACGATGCGGTAGACGGCAAATGTCGGCACCGGGATCAGGACGGTGGACGGAGGCACCGACAGGGCTGTGCAGAGAATCGTAATCAGTTCGTCGGAACCGTTGCCGATGGTCAACATCGTTTCGTCCACACCGAAATATCCTGCGTAACGGGATCGTAAGCGCAGGGCGCCGGCCTCCGGATAGCGGTTCAGCAGGACGTTTTTCAGCCGGTCAAACAGGGCCTGTCGAGATGCCGGCGGCAGGACATAGGGGTTTTCCATGGCGTCGATTTTCACGGGGCAATCCTGCGGCCCGACCGCATAGGCTTTCTGCGCCAGGATCTCTTTACGTATCCATTTTTCTATGGTCATCTTCAATACCTTTTATTATTTCATCGCCGTGCATAAATGTTCCCGGCAATACTTCGTCCTTAAAAGGTTTGCCTTGAGATCTTCCTCTTCAGGGGTTAACGCACCTTCCACAAGGGTGATATGCAATTGGTCGGTAAAAGCGTCTTTGAGCGCATTGCATACTTGCCGGTGAATATCGCTGTCCAGGGCAAGGTGCTCACTCAGAGACGTAACGGATCGGCTCAGACGCCTCACGTGTTCCTCGCGCGGTTCCGGGTGAGGGAAGAGCACGTCATAGGTTCTCGCAGGATCGAAAGTCATCAACAGAGAACCGTGCTGAAGAAATCCCCCACGGGATCTCACCTGGGCGCTGCCGCAGATTTTTTTCCCGTCTACGAGCAATTCAAAACGCGAGGGCAGGGAAAAACAGGAGGCCATTAAACGTTTGGGGTCATCCTGCCGCCCCTTGTCGGCAAGCCGGGCATCGACGCCCAGTTTGGCCAGACCGGCCGCAAGACACCGGCTGATGGTTCGGTATGTTCCCATAATGTCGTCGGGGAAATGCTGGTCATCTTTTCCTGCGACAACAGCGTACGTTATGTCGTCGTCATGATAAACGGCCTTGCCCCCCGTTGGACGAAAAACGACGTCGATTCCCTCCCGGAGACAGACCGGCCCGTCGATTTCATGCTCTATATTCTGGAAGTATCCAAGGGAAACGGACGGCCTGATCCATCCGTAAAAACGAAGCGTCGGTGGCGCTGATACACGCAGGGTTTCCCTGAATATGGCCTCGTCTATGGCCATATTCTCGAATGCACTCGCACTCCGATAGGTGAGAAAACGCCACTTGTCAGGGATCAGTCTCCCTCCACTTCGTTAACGATGAAATCGTGATATCCCCTGGCATCCAGAAGGTCGTCCAGTTCATCGAGATCCTTCATTTCCACCACAATCATCCAGCCTGTATCGTGGGGATCGCTGTTCACGATGCCGATGTCATCCGTCAGATCTTCATTGACGTTGATGACCTCGCCCGTCACGGGAGAAATCAGTTCGATGGAAGCCTTGGCCGATTCGATGACACCGAATGGTTCATCCCGTTCTACCTCCGTTTCCGATTCCGGGAGTTCAACGGAGAGAATCTCTCCCAACTTTTCCTGGGCGTAATCCGTAATCCCGATAGTGGCTAAATCTCCCTCAACTCGCACCCACACATGTTCTCGACTGTAAAGCAGATCATCTGGAAAAACTTTCATAATAATCGCACCTATATTATTTAATGAACTATATCAAAAAGTTTGGACGTTTTTGTTACCACCTGGCAACCATCGTCTTCAACAACAACCATATCTTCTATGCGAATGCCCCGGCGTCCGGGAATATAGATCCCCGGTTCCACCGTTACAACCATACCCTTTTCCAAAACGTCAGCGGAAGTCAGCCCAAGACGGGGTGATTCATGGACGTCCAACCCCACGCCATGACCGGTTCCATGGGAAAAATAATCTCCATATCCCTTGGCCTCGATGTGGCTTCGGGCGATACGATCAATTTCCCGGCAGTAAACTCCCGCTCGAACACCGTCTATCGCCCGGTCATGCGCTTCCTTAACGATATCGTAAAGCCCCCGAAGCTCATCGTCGGCTTGTCCGACGATGAAAGTACAAGTTTCATCGGAATGATACCCATCAACAACGGCGCCGTAATCGATGATGACCGTATCCCCCATTTCAATTCTGCGAAAACCAGGCTGGGCGTGAGGTAAAGCGGCCCGTGGTCCCGAGGCGACGATTGTGGGGAATGAAATGTCCTCTGCGCCCAACGCTCTCATCTTGTAATCAAGATCGATGGCAATGTCTCTTTCCATCACGCTGGGCTTGATCATTCCGCGGATGGCCATGAGAGCTTGGTGGGAGATGTCAACGGCTTTTCCCATCAAGGCCAGTTCCGTTTTATCTTTCACCTTCCGGAGATTCTGAACCTCTCCGTCAACGGGCTTAAGCCGGCTGTTCTTCAGCTGCTTCTTCAGGTGAAGATATATGTCATACGTCAAGGCAGATGTTTCAAAACCGACGTCGGCCAGCGCATGGCCCGAAACAATACCGGCGATGCCGGAGAGCTTGTCCCGGTACAATTCGACATTCGTATTTCGGACCTGTTCCCGTGCCTGTGTCAGGTAACGACCGTCAACCAGGAGAACAAGCTCCTTTTGCAAGACGACGCATACGCCCTCACTGCCGGTAAAACCCGTGAGGTAACGGATATTTTTCATATCAAAGAGCAGGAGTCCGCCTATATTTAAATCAATCAGCCGCTGTTGCAGCCGGTGTAATCTCTCCCGGTGTAATCTTTCGATGTCCAGATGCTCTGCTGTTGTTCGTTTGGCCGTCATGACGGGTTTCGCTTACCGTGGGCGCGCAGTTTGTCAAGATTGTCCAGCCATCTGGACAACTCCCCCAGTACTCCTGGCTTCTGTTCCTCTTTTTTCACCGGAGGTTCCGGGCTCCCGGATATCATGGCCCTGACGGCTTCCAGACGATCGAAGACGGCTGAATTGTCGGGTTCCCGGCGTCCTATGGATTCAAGAACCTCGATCGCCATATCTAAATGGCCCTGCCTGACGTATAGATCTGCCATGGTCAATGTGTATAGATCGGGACTGACCGCGGGATCATCGTCGTCTTCGCCTTCGTCCTCGCCTTCTTCCGGGACTCCTTCCGGCTGTTTTTCTTGATGAATGGCAAGGGTGTCAGTCGCGATTCCAGCTATCTCACGGACTTCTACGATATCCGGCATCAACAGGACGGCCTTTTGAAAAGAAAGGATTGCTTCGTGCTTCATTCCTCGGTTCAGAAAAGCATCGCCCATGGCCTTGTAAAGGCCGGCAAGCCGTAGATGGGTTTTTCCCAGGGAGTTAATGACGGCAAATGCCTCGTCCAGGTTGTCCATGCCCAGTTGGGACCGGCAGATTACCAACCGGGCCTCATAGTCATTGGGACATTGCTTCAACCTTTCTCCGGCCAGATCCAGGGCGTCTTGATACAACCCACGGGCCAGAAAATCATCCGCATCATCCAGAAATTTATCACGGTCATCAACGCCGATTATATCCATAGCATCTCGTATTTATAGATGTTTTTTGAACACCACGTCCTTTGAATCCGTGAATGGCAAGCACGCTAACACAGCCTCTGTAGTGTGTCAAGCGTGAAATCCGGAGTAATTAGTTTTCATAAACATTACTTCTCTCAAATATAGGGATAGCCATAAAAATCTAAAAATATCAAATATTAACTCTGTCTGAGCCCAATCCGGTGCAAAATATTTATTTATAATAAATTGGATTTACTCGTGATCTATGGTAGAGGACGGAGCCATAGAATGGTGGAATCCGAGCCGATTCTAACCTCACGGTGGCAGAATATTAATAATTTGGGATTCAAATGCATTTAATCTAAAATAATCCTGCTCAGTCAGACTCTGAGTGGCAAGTCCGCCCTGGAAAAACAGGGTATGGCTAATCCGAGAGTGAATGGTGAACATGAAAATAAAAAGCCTCTGCAAGCAGCTATATTTCCAGGTTATTACGGCAATTGTTGTCGGTGTCCTCCTCGGCAATTTTTTCCCTGAGACGGGGATTGCGATGAAACCGCTGGGGGACGGATTCATCAAACTCATCAAGATGATTATCACACCGGTCATATTCTGTACAGTCGTCACGGGCATTGCGGGTATGGAGGATCTGAAAAAAGTTGGTCGTGTAGGCGTCAAATCGTTGATTTACTTTGAAGTGGTCACCACTCTGGCTCTGGTCATCGGCTTGGTTGTGGTAAATGTCATCCAGCCGGGCGAAGGATTCAATGCTGATGTGACCAAGCTCGACACCAAGTCGCTCGCCGCCTTCGCGTCCAGTGCTAAATCTCAAACCGTAACTGACTTCGCACTCAACATTATTCCGTCAAGCGTGGTTGATGCCTTTGCCAAGGGAGATATTTTACAGGTCCTTCTTTTTTCCCTTATGTTTGGCTTTGCTCTCTCAATCATTGGGGAAAAGGGAAAGGGCCTTTACAATCTGATCAACCAACTATCCCATGCTGTCTTCGGGGTTGTTAATATTATCATGAAGTTTGCTCCCATCGGTGCATTTGGCGCTATGGCCTTTACCATCGGTAAGTTTGGGGTCGGTTCCCTTTCGAAACTGGGGATGCTGATGGGAAGCTTCTATCTGACATGTATTCTTTTTGTGCTATTATTACTCGGCCCGATAGCCAAATTTTGCGGCTTCAGCATTTTCAGATTCATCCATTACATCCGCGAGGAACTCCTCATTGTCCTCGGTACCTCATCGTCCGAATCGGCATTGCCCAGGCTGATGACCAAGCTTGAAAACCTGGGATGCAAGAAATCGGTTGTAGGACTCGTCGTTCCCGTCGGATACTCATTCAACCTGGACGGAACTTCTATCTATCTCACCATGGCTGCGGTGTTTGTCGCCCAGGCCACCAATACCTCACTGACCCTGTACCAGACTCTAACAATCCTGGCGGTACTGCTCCTCACCTCCAAGGGCGCCGCAGGGGTCACGGGGAGCGGTTTTGTTACCCTTGCCGCCACCTTTGCGGCAATTCCGACCATACCTCTTGCCGGGCTTGTCCTGATTCTCGGCATCGACCGTTTCATGTCTGAGGCGCGCGCCCTGACCAACTTCGTCGGCAATGGCGTAGCGACGGTAGTCATCTCGCGTTGGGAAAACGAACTGGACGTCGCGCAGATGGATCTGGTGCTGAACGGAGGCGAGACAGCGGCCTTAGAGGCAGTTGAAAAGACAGCCGAAGAGGAGATTGCGTAAATATTAAGAATACTTGATCCCGGGCAGTCTGTTCAAAAATGTCCAGATGCAAGGCGCGCAAGAGCTGAGGAATGAGTCGTACATAGAAGTACGTCGATTGACAAAGCTCGTTGCGCAACGCAGCAGATGGGCATTTTTCAACAGACTGCCTTGTTATTTCTGGGCCTTAACAATGGCATAAGGGCAAGTGAGCACCCGCTGGCACTCGACGTTTCGGAAACCGGCTTCGCGCACGAGGGCTTCCAGGTCCTTTTCCGAGTAACTCTGTCCGAAGACGACATGACGCAGGCCCCAGAAAAGAAGACCATCCCAGATAAACCAAATGCTGAAACGCCGGACGAATTGCCATATTGCCTCGTCGGATGCCTCCCGATCCGTTTCGGAAATAACCATCCAGCCTCCGGGTTTTAGGGTCCGGCAGATCTCTTTCACACCTCGCGAACCATCCGGCCAGTGTTTGACAGATCCGACGCTGACGGCCGCATCGAAGACGTTGTCGCTGAACCCGATCTCCATGACATTGCCCTGGCGGAAATGGCAATTGGGGATTTTTCTCTTCTTGCGCTCTCTCTCCGCTGCCCGGACCTGCATGGGAGAGTAGTCGATTCCCGTAACGGTCGCTGCGGGATTTCGGTCCGCCAGAAGAAAGGACATAAAGCCACTGCCGGCGCCGGCGTCCAGGATGCTTGCTTGACCACCTGTTTCTATCTCACGGGCAATATGGTGGTATAGCTCGGTGATGGCGGCATATATTCGCCGGTTATACACCGATCCCATGACATCCCAGACCAATCGCGCGTCACGGATGTATTTTAGGAGCTTGATAAGCATGAACGATGGAAAATTTGGCTAGGCCCCATCCAGCCCGGTCTTTTCCATCCTTCTGAACCATCCGGCGGGATCGACGAAATATTCTTCGGTTTCTTTCAGGGAAACGTAATGCTCGTGTTCGATATTTGCCATCAGTTCAAAAAAGGCCTTTTCCCGGGTGTCGGACACCATGTCACGAAGCCGGGCGTAAAAAGTGGCACCTTCCCCCTCAAAGTCAATGGCCGTACGAATGGCCCGGAGATCATCAGCATCCTTATTCGGCTCTTTCGCCGCCTTGGTAACGAATTCCTTGAGGACGTCTCCAACTCGTGTATTTTCAACCTTTAAGGGTACTGTTTCGGGCCATTTCTCGTCCTTAACCCACCGCTCATGAAGTTGTTTCAGGCGTTCATAATGTTCCAACTCCTCAGCGGCAATCTTGTCGAACATGGCTTTTCCGAATGAATTCTTCGTCCTTTGGGCGTTCATCTTGTAAAATTCATGTTCCCGCGTCTCGTTGTTCAAGGCCACTTCGAGGGCATTAAGACGTTCCTTCATGTTCAGGGCTCCTTTTTATGATTTTCTTTAGATGGTATCATGAAAACAAAAAAGGGGTCAAGGAGAAGGCAGCAGCGAAAAGGCTCAAGACCGTAGGCGAAAAAGATGAAAACCGTAAACGAAAAGGATGATGTCGACTGGGTCGAAAGCCATCGCTCAGGCAAACGGAGACCTTTATCCTAGGACGCATGATCTCCCTGTTCCAACAGGCCGACAACCTCGATATGGCTGGTTTGAGGAAACATATCAAATGGTTGCAACGCCTTGAGAACGTAACCGTGATCGGCGAGAAAACGGCAGTCGCGGGCCATGGTTGACGGATTGCAGGATACGTAAACGATACGGAACGGCTTAAGTTTTGTTATCGCGGATAAAACTTCGGACCCCAAACCAATCCTCGGCGGATCGAGGACCAGGCAATCGACCCGCTGCCTGGCCTTGACGAAGACCTTCATCAGGACTTCGCCGACATCGCCTTCATAAAACAAGGCCTGGTCGACGCCGGCTGCTTTTAGATTGCCGTGGGCGGCGGAAACGGCATCTGCGGCAAACTCGATGCCATAGAACATCCGGGTTTGCGGGGCCAGAAATGCGGAAAAGAACCCAGACCCGCAATAGGCGTCAATGACGGTTTCCGCCCCCGTCAGGGCGCACAGGTCGAGGACTGCATTCAGGAGCGACTCGGCAAGGTATTGGTTTGCCTGATAAAAGCCATGCCGGGGGATCAGAAGTTCCTGCCCTTTAATCTTCCGGGAAACCGGGTCCCGCAGTCCTTCTTCTTGCGCTTCGCCGGACCAGAGAATTTCCCGCCGGTCGATTTTTTTCTCTCTCCCTGCCCGTACCTTCAGACGCAAGCGCTTCATGGCCTCGTTTATAGATGAATCGACGATTTCACAATCCTCGATATCCTCGATGTCGTGGCTGGCGGCACGGGTAAAGCCGACGACGGCCTTTTGATTCTTGTCTTTGTAAACGTGAACCTCCGCCTTGCCCCGATAATGCCAGGGATGGGGCGATGCTACCGCATTCATAAGTGGTGCATCCCTCATTTTTCCAATGCGGGTGAAGGCGTCGCGAACCTGCTTGCCCTTCAGGGTCAACTGATGGTCATACGAGATATGCTGATATTGGCAACCCCCGCAAATGCCATAAGCGCGGCACAGGGGCGTCGATCTGTATGGGGAAGACTTCGTCAGGGAACTCATGGTCCCCCGGATAAAATTTTTCTTTACCTCGGCCACTTCGACAATCCCTTCGTCGCCGTCCACCGTGAAGGGGACAAAGACTACGAGGTCTTTATAGCGTCCCACACCCTGGCCGCCGAAGGCTACATCTTCGATGATAAGGGGGATGCAATCTCCTTTTCTAAGAGCCGAAATTTTTTCCTGCGGCATCCTGTTTTCCTTTACAAGCTTAATTGATATTGGTAATGATCTGCCTATACATTATCTTGATCAATGCAGAAAGGCAAAGTTTGACGCATCCCGCAGAACTTTTGATGCCCTTATAACAACTATGGAAAGAAACTCCACCCTGTGTCCCAAATGCCGCCGCCTCATCAGTCTCGACGAGCCTGAATGCCCCTATTGCGGTCTGAAAAGGCCGGGCGCCGCCTGGCAAAATGTTCTTCATGGCAGTTTTATCCAACGTATTGTCGATCCGGTTAAATTCCTGATCGGGGTCAACGTCGTTTTCTATATCCTGTCCCTCTTGCTGAATCCGTCCGGTATGGGTCTGACCGCCAATCCTTTACAGATGTTCTCACCTTCGGAGGGCAGCCTTTTTCTCCTGGGGGCGACGGGCGCCATGCCCATCGGTTATGGGCGCTGGTGGACACTCGTTACGGCATCATTCCTCCACGGGGGCATTATGCATATCCTGTTCAACATGATGGCCCTTTACCAGCTGGCGCCCTTTGTCCTTATGGAATACGGCCTCTACCGGTTTATTGTTATATACATCCTTACAGGCGTCGCCGGTTTCTTTCTCTCTTGCCTGGTTGGCGTCCCTTTTACCATTGGGGCATCGGCAAGCATTTGCGGCCTTATCGGCGCCATCCTCTATTTTGGGAAAAGCCGCGGCGGTTTCTACGGTGAGGGGATCTTCCGGCAAGCCATGGGCTGGGTCGTGGGTCTCGTCCTGTTCGGCCTCATTCTTCCGGGCATCAACAACTGGGCCCACGGTGGCGGCCTTCTAGCGGGTATTGCCCTGGGCTATGTGCTGGGTTACGAGGACAGACGGAAGGAATCCGGTTTCCATCGACTGGTCGGCGGCTTGTGCCTTCTGGGCACGGCAGGGCTCCTGTTGCTCGATGTTCTTCAAGCCGGCTATGTCCTGTTGTTTCGTGGAGCCTTTTTCCGGTAAGGCGCCGGTGTTCAAATTTGGGATGATGAGGAAGGAGTTATAAGTTATGTGTAAAAAAGCGTGCGCTGCGATTCTGGCCGTGACGGCCTTACTATGGATGATGGGTTGTGATGCGGGCCTGATCGTGGGCAGCAAAGCCATGGGGGTTCGCTCGGGCGAGTTTATCTATAAGGACGGATATGTCGTTTCTACATATAATGAAGGCATCGAACCCGTCTGGCAGGCCGCCGAGGCCGTCCTGAAAGATTTGAAAGCCTATGATATCCGGAAAGACAGGAAAATCGCCCAAGGCACAATCACCGGCTTTATTGCCGAGGAAAAGGTTGCCATTACGGTCGAATACAAGGAACTGGACAAGACCTTCGTATCAATCCTGGCTGGCTTGGGGGGCAGTAAAATCGCAGGCCGCCTGATCCATGAAAAGATTACCCAAAAGCTATCGAAAGCTTGAAAAACGTTCCAAGACCCACCGCCTTGCATCTTCAGCGGTCGAAATTTCTCCCGACAACTGGGCGTCTTCCACGGAGCGCAAGATTTCCTTGAACATGGGACCGGCGGTAAATCCCATAGCCTTAAGATCGTGGCCTGTGAGCAGCCTTGGAGGATGGAGAGTCTCAACCGGAAGGTCCGCCAATGCCTGCCGGCAAAAAATCTCATAATCCAGCATGCCGTGGCTCCCAATGCAATCCAGATGATGCAGGGCCAAGTGAAGATCAAAATCTGGGAGGCGCAGAAAGCGTTTCAGCGTGGATACTTTCATCTGGCGGACGTTCATGAAGCGCATATGGTTGGCGATGAGGGCCAGGATCGTCTCCGTATCCGCCCCGGAAAACTTCAACCGTCTCAGGATGGTATCGGCCATCTTGACACCCTTCTCGACATGACCGTAGAAATGAACACCCCTTTCATCTTCTGATCGCGTAACAGCCTTGCCCACATCGTGGAGCAAGACTGCCCAAGCGAGGCGATGATCGGCCTCATCCTGTTCCGAAATGCCAAGGAGGCCATCGACCATCCGCAACGTGTGCTCCCAGACGTCTCCCTCGGGGTGAAATTCCGGAGGTTGGGATACGCCCCGAAGGGCCTCCACTTCGGGAAGAACTTCCCGGAGCAGGCCCGAGGTGTGGAGCAGTTCGATGGCGCGTCGCGCACCTTGGCGGGTCAAAGATTTGGTCAGTTCATCACGGATCCGTTCGGCGCTGATTTTACGGATCAGCGAAGCGTTCTTGACAATAGCGGCAAAAGTGTCCGGATCCATATCGAAGCCAAGATTGGCAGAAAACCTTATCGCCCGGAGCAACCGAAGATGATCTTCGGCGAAACGTTGTGCAGGATCGCCGATGGTGCGGATGATCCTGTCCCTTATATCGGCTTGCCCCCCAACATAATCGATGATCCGGCCTGTTTCGGGGTCCAGGGCGAGACCGTTGATTGTAAAATCACGGCGACGGACATCCTCCACGAGGGAACTGAATGATACGTGTGACGGACGGCGTCCATCGTCGTAACTGTCCTCCGTCCGGTAGGTGGCTACCTCGTGGTTTTTGCCGCCCATCACAACCAGAACGACGCCGAAGCTTACCCCGACGGGAATCGTGACCGGAAACAATTGCTGTACGACGTCCGGGTGAGCGGAGGTTGCTATATCGTAATCGCCGGGGTTACGGCCCAGGACAAGGTCTCGGACGCACCCGCCCACGAAATAGGCCTCATGGCCGGCCTCTCTCAGACGATGCACAATGTCTGCGGCCAACTCACGAGCGGTCTTGATCTCTGCTGCCATTCTTCATGTCCTGCTTTATTAATCTCATTCCGGCTTATTTGTTCGAGTTTTTCAACAACCGGAGCATATAGAAATGCAGCAGGCCCCGTCAAGGGGATTCAGGAAACTATAGTTTAGGTATAGTTATTTTATAAAGAAGATGCTATAGGAAAATCCTGGAATCTCAACAAGAAGAGAGACTTGCCTCAACATGTCCTATCCACCGGGGTCATTTGGACTGGATCCTGGAATTTTATTTTCTTTGTGATGCAGTAGAACGGATAATTTCATCATCGAGGAGCATAGGACCATGGACGCAATTGTTCTGGATCACCGGAGGGAACAGAAGCAGGACTTGAAGGCCAGGATTTTTACGATTGAAGTTCTTGTTATCGTTATTCCTTCCATGCTGTTGTTTTACACCCTTTATGAGGCTGATTTCATACTTTCCCTTCCACATCTTTTTATGATCTGTTTTGCTTTTATCCTTATCCTGTCCGGGATTTTTATCCTCCGGGATGTTATAGGACATTTTATCACAGTTATCATGGCCGTCAAAGCCGTTGATGAAGATGGACGGGCCGACATGGACATCAAAAGCGACGTCGCCGAGCTCCGCAACGTCCGCGACTCCCTTAACAGCATCATGGTGAGATTGGACAAGACGGCCTCAGAATTGAACAAACGGTCTTTTGAGCTCCTTTCCCTAAAGGAACTGATGGAGATCGCGAAGCGGAGCCTGGATATCAAGGAGCTTCAGGCATTGGTCCTCGATCGTATCATGATGGTAACAGGCGCCCAAATCGGATCCTTTCTGGAGTACAACCCCTTGTCCCATGAATTCCTGGTTTGCGCCGTTCGGGGACCCAATGCGGCAGAGATGATCGATTGTCACATCCCCATTGACGAATCCCTGGCGAAATATACCGTTCTGGAGAAGCGATCCATTCTGATCAAGGACATCCAGAACGATCCTCGAACGTGCCGTATTAACAATGATAAGTACGGATCGCCGTCCTTTCTGAGCGTCCCCGTCGTGCTGGGAAACGATGTATCGGCCGTGGTAAATCTGGCAGGAAAACCGGCAGCGGACCAATTTGACGAGGATGATGAAAGGATCTCCACAATCATGCTTGAAGAGATTGATTTTGCCCTGAAAAATGCCCGCCTCCATTATAAGGTCCGCGAATTGCTGAATGAAACGGAGGCGAGTAACGTGCGGCTTCAGGAAGAGATCAACCGACGCATGGAAACGGAAGTCCAATTGTATAATTATCAAAAGAACCTTGAAGTCCTCGTCGAAGAACGTACGAAGGAGCTGATGACCGTAAACATTCAGCTTAAAGAGGAAATTGCCGAAAGAAGGCTAGCTCAGGCGGCCCTTCAGGAAAGCGAGGAGCGGTTGCGGACCATTATCGATTCCGCCAAGGACTGGATTTTTATAAAAGATACCCAAAGTTGCTATTCTCTGGTCAACAAGAGCATGGCGAGCGATCTCGGAACATCCGAGTCCTCCATCCTTGGCAAGACATCCATTGAAATATTCGGCATCCATGAAGGGTTATTGATCGAGAGACGAGACGACCAGGTTTTCAACGGCAGCATCATCGAATTCGAGACGAATTTGGAAGTCGGCAAAACCAAGAGAACCATCTATATTATCAAGGTTCCCGTTCACGATAAGGACGGTCGCATTATTGCCCTGTGCGGCATTGCCCGGGATATTACGGAACGGAAAAAAATGGAGGCCCAGCTGATTCAGGCGGAAAAGATGGAAGCCCTGGGAAATCTTGCCGGCGGCGTAGCTCATGATCTGAATAACGTCCTTGGCGTCCTTGTCGGCTATTCGGAGCTGTTCCTCGAAAAGATCCCCCGGGATAATCCTTTGCACAGGCAAGCAGGGAATATCCTGAAATCCAGCGAAAGGGGCGCAGCCATCATCCAGGACCTCTTGACACTGGCCCGCCGTGGCGTGCCTACATCGGTAGTCGTCGATC
This sequence comes from uncultured Syntrophaceae bacterium, assembly GCA_964645835.1. Classification (GTDB taxonomy): domain Bacteria; phylum Desulfobacterota; class Syntrophia; order Syntrophales; family UBA8958; genus CAZBME01. The sequence goes on along the minus strand of CAZYDG010000010.1, from coordinate 6,475 downwards.
TGAATCAGGTAATCAATGATTATTTTGAGACTCTTGAATTCGAAAGATTGAAGACCTACCATCCCTGGGTGTCCATAAAGGCCGAGTTAAGTAAAGAGGCGCCTTATGTCAAGGGGTCACCAGTTCATCTGGGAAAAACCCTTATGAATCTGGTATCCAATGCGGCGGAAGCTCTGCCGGAAAAAGGCGATGTGATTGTAAGGACCAGTTTTCGCTATCTCGACCGGCCCGTCAGGGGCTATGACAAGGTCGAAGCCGGCAACTATGCAGTTCTTCAAGTGTCCGACAATGGCAATGGGATTTCGGAGGCTGATATCGGCAAGATATTCGAACCCTTCTACACAAAGAAGGTTATGGGCAGAAGCGGAACAGGATTGGGGTTAGCCGTTGTATGGGGCACGGTAAAGGATCATCGGGGATACATCGATGTTCAAAGCCGGGAAGGGCAAGGGACGGTGTTTACCCTTTATTTCCCCTGTACGGACGAAATCCCTGAAAAAGCCCGTAAAGCAGTGTCCTATGAAACCATCATGGGACACGGCCAAACAGTCTTTGTCATTGATAATCAGAAAGACCAACGGGATTTAGCCGTAGACATGCTTGAGCGCCTGGGTTACAAGGCTCAGGTAGCAACTGGTGGTGAAGAAGCCCTGATCTATCTTGCAGGGGCCAATGTCGACCTTGTCCTTCTCGATTTGACAAATGAACAGGGCATGGATGGCATCACGATATACCGAAAAATCCTGGATCTCCATCCGGGACAAAGAACTGTCATTATCAGCGATTATTCGGAGGCTGAACAAGTGGTTCAAGCCCGGGCGGATGGTATCCGGACCTTTGTCCGTAAACCATATAACCTGGAGGATATCGGCCTGGCCGTCAAAGAGGCGTTGATACGGTAGGGCTAGACACAGGTTTTTCCAGTTCTGAATCAAAGATGATATCAAGGCGGCGAGGAAGAGGCGACGCAGGCGTATACAGAAAACGTCGAGGAGCCGATGACGAAGACAACGAAAATAGCGCTTTGATTTAGAACTGGAATTACAGCAGGCCGCATCGCTCCAGGAGCGGCGCAAGGTGATTCGTCGGGCCATGACCGGCGCCCAGGCGCAGTGCGTGGCGAATGGCTGTGGCTACAAATTTTTCCGCACCGGCAACGGCCTCCGGAACGGTCTGGCCGAAGGCAAGGCCCGAGGCCAGGGCGGCGGCAAAGGTGCAGCCCGTGCCGTGCGTGTCTTGCGTCGGTATTCGTTCGAAGGGAAACTCATAGAAATCGTGGCCGTCATACAGAATGTCCACGGCCCCGGCAATCAGATGCCCTCCCTTGATGACTACGTTTTTTGCCCCCATGTCATGGATCATTTTCGCCGCCGCCTTCATGTCTGAAGGTGAAGCGATGATAACATCCGTCAGGACTTCCGCTTCGGGGATATTGGGTGTGATGACCAGGGCCAGGGGGATTAATTCCCGGCTTAGGATGTCCCGTGCCTCCCGGCTGATGAGGCTTGTCCCTCCCTTGGCCACCATGACGGGATCGACTACGAGGCTGTCGATGTGATATTGCCGGATCTTATCTATGACAATGCGGAGGATCGGAACCGAAGCCAGCATGCCCGTTTTCGCCGCATCGATGCCGATATCCGTCACCACGGCATCGAATTGGGCCGCGACGAATTCGGGTGGAACCTCATGGATGCCGTGGACACCCAGTGTATTCTGGGCCGTCAGGGCCGTGATCACGCTCATGCCGAAACAGCCCATTACGGTAATCGTCTTCAGATCCGCCTGAATGCCTGCACCGCCGCCCGAATCGGCCCCGGCGATCGTTAAAACCCTGGGGATGGTCATGTTGTTCCTCTCATCCGGGAAAAAGATCTTCCCCAAAAAATCGAATCACGACCAGGCGTCCCGATCCGATGATAATAGTGCCTTTTTCTGATACCAGGCGATTGCTGATACCGTATGGCGCTTCCATGGACAGGGTTGCTCCGTCGAGAGAGTATTGAAAGCCCGATAGGGAGACACCCTTGGCCTCGCCGAAAAACGGCAGCAGAGAGACCGTCTGACCGATACGCCCCGTTATCGTACACATACCCGTGGCTAAAAAAACTTCGCACCATTCATCTGCCAGGGTGACGGAGATGTGGTGTTTCTCCCCTTTCAGAAGAAGGGAAAGATTGGCCAGGGTATGGTCGAGACGATAACCGAGGGCTCCTGTGACGAGGATCTCAGCGGGATGGATTTCAAGGGCAGCCGCGAAGGCAAGCTCTGTGTCCGTCTCGTCCTTTTCGACGGGGACGCGTCGGATCTCGACGCCCTGGTCGGCAAATCGGGCCAGGAGATCAGGGGCAAGGGAGTCCATGTCACCGACAATCAGGGATGGGACAAGGTCCATGGCTCTGGCGTGACGGGCGCCTCCATCTGCGCAGACGATGGCATCCGGCGCAAAATCATCGATACGGGACCGCATTTCTTGATGATCCTGTATCTCTCCACCTGCCAGGACGACCACCCGTCTATTTTCCGACATCACGCCAATCCCCCGAAGGAATGAGGGCCATGCCCTCCACACTGGAATCGGTCACATAGGTCCAGGCCAGAAAGGTTTCCCCCTCTGATGTCGTCGCCCTGACAATCGCCCGGCGAAAATAGAATCTCTCTCTCATGACCGGATCGCTCATTTCCATGAAATCAAGCCGTTCAAATGATTTTTTATAATCCCTCAGGATGAAGAGTTCTCCCGAGACGGCATGGCGGCCTGTCGAGTCGGGAATCATGCAGGGGAAACCCGCCCCGCTGTCATAGAGCGATCCCGAAACCACGGCCGATGTCTTACTGAAACGATCGGCCCATTCGGCGAACAGGTAATGGCGCGGCCCATCGCTCATCAGGGAGCCGTATACAAACAACCGGTCGACCATCTGAGGCGGGATGATACCTTCCGATATTGGTTTCAGCAGCGCATCATCGATTCCGTGCATTACAAACCCTTCCCGTATGATATCGATGTAACCGGGATAAGGTTTCACAAAATTCCCCGATGTGTCCATACCTGCAACCTGATAGGCAACAGCGAGATGCTCTCGACCGTCTTCGGTCAGGGTGATGATGTCGATGTCTTTGTATTGATGTTCGTACTTGGCCCTGGTGTCCAGAACATCCCACCCACCCTGGACGACATTGAATAAAACACCGGGAACCACATGCCCCGCGTGGTATTTGATGTTGAGCATGCCGCCATGGTCGGGAGAAAAGTAATTAAAGACCAGCCGTGCATCGGGCAGATAGGCATTGGCCATCTTTTCTCCCAGGGGATAGGCCCGACCGTGCTTCCGGCACCACTCTTTTAGATAGGTCTCGTTGAGATTTGACCCGCAGGCAAAATATAAAGGTTTGCTTTCCATAAATTGCATATACCAATATAAAACAAATTTATTCCTTACCGTGTCCGGAATTGCCCATCTGCCGGGTTATCAGGGTATGCCGAAGAGGGCCTTGGCGTTTTCAGAGGTTACCCGCCCCACTTCTTCAAGGGGGACAGCCTTGAGGGATGCTATCTGGCGGGCCGTATGTACAACAAAAGCCGGCTCATTTCGCTTTCCTCGGTTGAATTGCGGAGAGAGATATGGCGCGTCCGTCTCGATAAGTAATCGGTCCAGCGGGACATGGCGAACCACGTCCTGAAGGCGATCTGATTTCGGATATGTGACCGGCCCGGCAATGGAGATGTAAAATCCCATATCGAGACAAGTCCTTGCCATGGGCACATCTCCCGAAAAACAGTGAATCACGCCGCCTCGCGTTCCTTTCCAACCCTTGAGCATGGACAGAGTTTGTCCATGTGCCTCCCGGTCATGGATAATGAAAGGTAAGTCCAAAGTTTCAGCTATGCGGAGCTGTTCTTCAAATCGCTGTATCTGGACGTCACGGGGTGAATGATTACGGAAGAAATCAAGACCAATCTCGCCCCAGGCTACGACCCGGTCATCGGCTGCCAAAACTTTCAATTGCCCATAGGTTTCATCGTCAATATGCATTGCTTCGTGGGGATGAATCCCGATGGCAGCATAAACCGACGGGTAACGGTGGGCCAGTTCGACGGCCTTCCGGCAGTCGTCCAGGGTGGTCCCTACAGTGACCATGCAACCGACGCCCACCGAGGTGGCCCTGGATACGACATTGGAGCGGTCAGAGTCAAATTCCCGCATTTCCAGATGGGTGTGTGAATCAATAAACATTGAAAATCCGGCAGGATGGATATTATTTTTTTTCCAGTGAGATGCTCATTTCTTCGGCGTTGTAGGAAACATCGGGCAGGCTGTTGAAATAATCTTTCAAATTTTCCTCCGTAATCTCGCCGTTTAGAATCCGTCTCTGGATGATGCGCTTATCCGGATTTCCTGTATATTGAACCTGTTTTTTATTCATGGATAAAACCTCCCTGGATCATCTTGTGTATCGTTGCCGTTAGCCCGGTGGCCCGGCAATTAACATTTTCAAATACCCTAAAGCCATTATGGCATCTTAGAAAAAACTGGTCAACCCTTAGATTAAAATGGGTAATCCTGTCAACCTCTTTTACGTCCGGCTCAGATCCTCTACACCTACGTTTTGGTTGAATTCCCAGGGGAAATAAAATAGGATGGCGGTATGCAAAGCTTGCCCAGTACTGGGCATACCTTAGAAGGGGCATCCCATGGGATTGATCATTGACGTGACACTGGAAGAGATTGGGAGCATCTTCGATGCCGGACTGGATGCGGAGGGGACGTTGCGGATTTTGAAGATCCTCGACGGTCCGCCCTATGCCCGGGAACTTTTGGAGGAACTTATCCTTTACAGCGAACTCCTGCCCCTCGGGCAGGAAAAACCCTATACACGGGAACAGCGCTACCTGCATTTTCTCTGGGATGCCTTCGACAAACTTCCCATATGTCTTTATGCCAAATTCGGCATCCTATTTCGAAGGCTCATTGCAGAAAAGCTATTCAGCCATTGCGGGGCCGGATTCATTGCCGAAGAGAACTGCCGCTTCAACTTCGGGCAATACATCAATATTGGTGATTTTGTCTTCTTTAACCGCGGTGTCTTCATCGATTCGAAGGGAGGCGTCACCATCGGTCATCATGTGGCATTGACGGAAAATGTCAATATTTTCACCCATTCCCATTCCGAATCGTCCCACATCATCAGGGAATACCATCCCGTCGTGATCGGGGATTATGCCAAGATCTACACAGGTGCCATGATCTTTCCCGGCGTTACCATCGGAGAGGGGGCCATTGTCGCCGCCCACTCCCTGGTGACTAAAGATGTGCCGTCTAACACCCTGGTTGCCGGGTCTCCCGCCCAAGTCGTTCGGGAAAGAAAGACGGAAGGCAAAATGGGTGATGACCTGGATCACCTCTGGCTTTTTTGAACATTTTATGAAAGAAGTTCCTGCATGAGTCGATCCCTTTGCCTAAAAGTCATCATTCTGCTGATTTTCGTCATCGCAAGCACGTACCTGTTTTTTCATTTCAACCTGCATCTTTTTTTCTCAGATACGGAACATCTGATTGAGTTCGTCAATTCTTTCGGCGCCCTTTCCGTTGTCGTCTTTATCGGGCTCCAGATATTGCAGGTCCTGTTTGCCCCCATTCCCGGGGAAGTAACGGGATTCATCGGCGGATATATCTACGGTACCATCCTGGGGACCATCTATTCTACGATCGGACTGACCATTGGCTCCTGGCTGGCCTTTATCATGGCCCGCTGGCTGGGCCTGCCCTTTGTCGAGAAAGCCGTCAGCGCGAACATCCTTCAAAAGTACGACTATTTTATGGAACATCAGGGGAAACTGTTGACCTTTGTACTGTTTTTGATCCCCGGCTTCCCAAAGGACGCCCTCTGTTATGTCTTGGGCCTCAGCCATATACGCACCAGCACTTTTCTCATCGTGTCCACTGTAGGCCGCCTTGTCGGGACGATAATGCTCTCCGTCAGTGGTGATTTTGCCAGGAGGGGCCATCATACGGCCCTGTGGGCTCTTTTGGCAGTCAGCATCGCTTTTTGTATTGCGGCCTGTTTTTATCGGGATAAATGGGTTCACCATCTGCGGCATAAGAAGAGTAACAACCCTATATGCCAGGACGGCATGGCGGGTGAAGCAGATCGCCCCCCGTCTCCACGGGAATAATTCCTCACAAAAAGGGGAATATTTCCCCGAAAACGTTGTGGTAGCAGAAGTAGTGTCTAAACGTAACTTGCTATTATTAGATGTAAATATAATTTTATTCCATTTGGCATGTTTTTTGTTAACAGTATAGAAAAAATAAAAAATGGAGGTACATGTTCATGAAGAAGTTAATGTCCGTCGTCGTTTCCATCCTGTTCGCCCTTTCCCTGTCCGGTCTTGCTTTCGCACAGGCTGCAAAAGAAGCAAAGCCCGCTGCAGAGCCCGCAAAGGCTGAGGAAAAAGCCCCTGCAAAGGAAA
>CAZYDG010000009.1:0-11369 GCA_964645835.1 uncultured Syntrophaceae bacterium | reverse complement strand
TATTCTGACGCTTTTTGGTCTTCTCCCTTACGTCCAGTTAAGGTATACTTCAACCGGACACGTCTGCTGCCAATCTGGGAGTGGTTGCTGGTGATTCACCGCCTTAGCGTACGATAATTTCCGTTTCGTGAGCTGACCCCTTGGAGTGTCTGCTCATGCAATTGTTCCCCGGAATAGATATCCTGTGCATGTCAAGACGAGACATCCTGGAGAAGGGGATAGTTTTCGGTTTTTGTCTTTTCCTCCTCGGAATGATCTCCTGCAGGGAAAAATCAACCCCAGCCATTGGAAAATCTCTCGCAGATCTCACTTTGAGCGACCTGCAGGGAAATAAGGTGGCAATTCCCGCCGATTGCCGGGGAAAAGTGGCTTTGATTCATTTCTGGGCAAGTTGGTGTCCTTCATGCCGGGGCGAAATGCAGAATCTGGAGGCCATCGGCAATGAGTACCGGGATCGGGGAGCATTTCCATGTTCCATCGGTGTTGGCGAGAAGCGGGAGGCGGCGTTGTCATATATCGGAAATATGAACATCACCTATCCGATTCTTCTGGACTCTTATGCTGAGACAAAGGGGGTCTTTGGGGTAAATGGGATTCCAACCTACTATATCCTGGATCGTGAGGGGATCATTCGCCACAAAATTCTCGGGAAAGTCGACAGGTCCGAATTGGACAAGATGGTGAGGCTGATGGTGTAAAATGAGAATCCGCGCTTTCATTCCCGCATTCATGGCTTTTTTTGTGCTTGTGGTTGCCCCATTCAGCTCGGCTGGGCTCTGTGGATCGAAGACCCATAACGGTATTGTTGTCTGGATGCGGGAAAACCATGTTCCATGATTTGTTGCGGGGGATGCAAAGCAAAGGCCGGGGTGGATCTACCCCGATGGATGCCTGAACTGATCATCGCCTCATCTGAACCAAATCTATACTTGAAGCCCTTATACTTCGAAACAGATCTTTCCTGCCCGCCTGAGACCGTCTATATCGACGTTCCCGTCAAGCCTCCCATCTTTGCCTGAATTGCCAATTTTGAGTGTTATACATAATGGGGCCGGGACATATGATGTAGGTAACCCTATAGACCGGCATTCCCAATAATCAACCAGTACTTATGATGGAAGGAGATATCATGAAAAAGACTATATATTGTCTATTGATCATAGTTTGTCTGCTTACGGGAAGCGTTATTTGGGCACTCGAAAATGATGTGAAAGAGATGCCTGCCTGCAAGTATTGCGGCATGAACCGTGAAATGTTTGCCCACAGCCGAATGCTGATTGAATACAATGACGGATCGAAGGTCGGTCTTTGCAGTCTACATTGCGCTGCCGTCGATCTTGCCTTGAATCTGGACAAGACGCCGGCCTCAATCCAGGTCGGAGATTTTACGAAGAAACAAATGACCGATGCGGAAAAGGCCGTCTGGGTCATTGGTGGGAACAAGCCGGGAGTCATGACGAAAAATGCCAAGTGGGCCTTTGCGGATAAAGTGGATGCGGAGAAATTCCAGCAGGCAAACGGCGGCCGTCTGGCCACGTTCGACGAGGCTCTCCAGGCGGCCTACCAGGATCTCGGTAATGATACCAAGATGATCCGTGAGAAGCGGAAAATGATGAAGATGAAGATGAGCATGGACCATAAACACTGATTCATACCGGGCAGTGACGGGAAGAAGGATTGCCAACCCTCTGTCCTAATTCTCGTTGCTGCGATCTAAAGATTCTTCCTGACGCCAATTCGATGCGAATGCAATGGGGGCGTAAAAAGAAGAAAGGATCAATCATATGAAAAGATATTTTGAAATATCCTTAGTTATTATTTTGTTTTGCATTGCTGCGGGCGCCTTTGCCGATGAAAAGACAGGAAGGCCCAGTTGTGAGATATGCGGCATGTATATCGACCAGTTTCACGATACATCAACCCACCTGACGTCGAAAAACGGAGAGATAAAAAAGACCTGCGGGGTGGCCTGTATGCTTCGAATTGTAAACGATAAGGGTGGTCCCGCTGCCTTTACCAAAATCGAGGTCCATGACTGGAAGAACAAGACCCTGATCCCGGCTGCTGATGCCGTCTATGTTATTGGAAGCAAACGGATCCCCGATATGACGCCCAACATCATTGCTTTCGAAAAAAAAGAAGATGCAGAAGCGTTCCGGGCAAAGGAAGGGGGGATGATTTATGGAAATAGAATCAAGTCATCACAAAAGTGATATTCGGTCAAGTGTGTATGCGGCATGTCTTATGTTCGGGCTTATCTGTTTCTTGTTAATAAACGTCATTGCCGGAGCTGCAGAAAAAGAGATGCCGAAACCGACGGCAAAGGACAAGTGTCCCGTATGCGGCATGTTCGTATCGAAATATCCCGACTGGACAACAGCTATCCTCTTCAAGAACGGCTCCCATGTCTTTTTTGATGGCGCGAAAGATATGTTCAAATATCTATTTGACATGAAACGTTATGATCCATCGAAGAAAGCCGATGATGTACAGTCCGTCATGGTGAAGGACTACTATCGCCTTGCCTGGACGGACGCACACAAGGCATGGTTTGTCATGGGCAGTAATATTTATGGCCCTATGGGCCGGGAGCTTATTGCTATGGAGAAGGAAGGGGACGCGAAAGAGTTTATGGCCGACCACAAGGGTAAAAGAATCCTCAGGTTCGAAGAGGTGACCAGAGAGGTTGTGAAAAACATTGATTAGTAGACGATCCCGAAAAAAGCATGTCCCTTTTGGGATCATAATAAGAAAATCGAGTCTGTCTTTGGCCATGATCGCCGCCTGTATGACGCTCATAGGACTTATGTTTGCCCATGCTGCGGTTCAGCGCAAGGCCAATGTTCCTTATCTCGACCATATGGCCACCGCGGTCAGAACCCTCGAATTGACAGATTTGTGCCTGTTCACAGAGGCACGTTATACACGACATCTCTCTCAGGCAGATGTGTATTCCGCCTTTCAGGATCATCCCGTCGCACTGGAACACTTTCCGACAGGTTCTATTGCCGGTCCTCCGGCCGGATTAAGGAGGATAAATGTCAAGCTGGATTGAGGCGCAGAGGAGTATCCTTGATTTTACAATCTCTTCCCTCTTGAGACGAAAATCCAAGAATATAAGTTTGTTCATAGTTTACACTCTGGTCGTATTTATTCTGGCCTCGGCCATGTTTTTTACTCAAGCCATGAAGCGGGAGTCTTCCATTATTCTGAGAGGCGCCCCGGAAATGGTCGTTCAGCGGCTCCTGATGGGCCGCTATGACCCAATCCCCGTGGATTATCTGAATAAAATAAGGACCATCAGGGGCGTTATTTCAGCTGAGGCCAGGCTTTGGGGCTATTATTACGATCCTGTCGCCGGAGCGAATTACACGCTCATGGTTCCCAGGGACAATCCGCCTGCCGGGAGCAAAATTGTTATAGGTAACGGTATATCGAAAAGCAGAATGGTAAGCAGCGGGGATATCTTTTCCTTTCGGGGATACGACGGCAATGTCAGGAGTTATACCATCGACAGCGAGTTATCATCCGACTCGGAACTTGTATCGGCAGATTTGATTCTCATGTCCGAGACCGACTTCAGGGACCTGTTCGGACTTACGGCTTCTTATGCCACGGATATTGTCGTTACGGTAAGAAATCAACAAGAACTGCGCACCATCGCCGGAAAGATCGCCGAACAGCTTCCTGATACACGGCCCATCATCAGGGATGAAATCGTCAGGACTTATGATTCGGTATTTGACTGGCGGGGCGGCATGGTCATTGTTCTTCTAATTATGGCCCTTCTGGCTTTTGTCATTTTTGCCTGGGAAAAGGCTTCCGGGCTCTCCGCAGAGGAGAAAAAGGAAATAGGCATATTAAAAGCCATCGGCTGGGAAACATCCGATGTCATTGCCGTTAAGACATATGAAGGATCATTTGTGTCTTTTCTTTCTTTCAGCATGGGAATTGCGGCGGCCTACGTGCATGTGTTTTTTTTCTCGGCCTTTCTTTTTGCCCCGGCTCTGAAGGGCTGGTCCATTCTGTACCCTGATTTCCGTATAACTCCCTTTATCGATCCCTATCAGGTGGCCATTCTCTTTTTCCTTACCGTTGTGCCCTATACCGTGGCGACGATTATCCCATCCTGGAGGGCGGCGATTGTCGATCCAGATTCGGTCATGAGGTCTTAGAAATGATAAATATGCTGAATGTGCGAAAAGGGTTCAACATCGGCAAAACGAATGAATTTATAGCCGTCAATGGTGTCACCCTGGGCTTGAACGGCAACGGTATTACTGTCCTTAAAGGACCGAGCGGATCGGGTAAGACAACACTTCTCAGTCTTATCGGCTGTATGGCGAGGCCCACCTCGGGCCGTATCGAACTTCTCGGCAAAAGCGGCATCCTGAGAAAAGAAAATTTGGATAAGATTGAAGTAACAAGCCTGCCTGAGCGGTTTTTAACGGAGATAAGACGCCGTACATTCGGTTTTATCTTCCAGCAGTTCAACCTGGTCAAAGGGATAACGGCTATGGAGAATGTAATGCTGCCGTCTTACCCTTTGGGTGAAAAACACGCGAAGGCCATGAAAAGGGCGGATATGCTCTTGAGTATGTTCGGTCTTGGTTCCAGATCCTCAGCAAAAGTGGAATGGCTCTCCGGGGGAGAGATGCAGCGAGTGGCCATTGCCAGGGCGCTGATGAACGACCCGCCGGTACTTATTGCCGATGAACCGACGGCCCATCTGGACCGTAAACTGTCGGTGGAGTTTATGGATATTATTTCTCAATTGAAAAATCAGGGAAAGACGATCATCATCGCCAGCCATGACCCGCTGGTTTTTGATGCAGGAATCGTCGATAGGGTAATTACGGTCCGGGACGGATTGATTGACGGTGACCGAACATGATTCTTCATCCTGCCATTGTAGCCCTTTGTCTTGTATCCTTTCTTGTGACCGGTATGATGCTCTACAGCTCGTTTTTCGGGATCCGGATCATAGCGCAATGGGATATGAAAAGCGGAAGTGAGGAACAATTGGCTATGGAGCGCAAAACATACCTTATCTCGACGATTCTCACGTATGTTTTCGTTTTTCAGATTGGGTCTCTCTTCCTGTTTATCTATACTGCCGATAGTCTGCACCATCTATTTGTCGGGGCTATGTGCGCCGCCGGCGTCCTTAACGTTGACGCCTATGGCTACCCGACGTTCCTGCTGAAGATCCTTACCTTTATCCTGGCAGGCTTGTGGCTGGTTCTGAACCATGTGGACAACCGAGCCTATGATTATCCCCTGATCAAGAAGAAGTATATCCTGCTTCTGATCCTGGCGCCACTGATCTTTCTGGAATCGATCTCGCAGCTCTTATATTTCACCCAGATGAAAGCCGATGTGATCACCTCCTGCTGCGGAAGCCTTTTCGGTTCCGATCAGAGCAGCGTCGGTTCAGACATTGCAGCGTTACCGGCGAGGACGGCTATGGCAGGCTTCTATTCAAGTCTGGCATTAACGTTTGTTACCGGAATCGTTTACTGGATAAAGGAAAAATGGGGGTATATCTTTTCTCTTGCCAGCGGTTTTTTCTTCGTTATGTCCTGCCTTGCCCTCGTATCCTTTATTTCATTGTATATCTATGAGCTTCCGACCCATCGCTGTCCTTTCTGCATCTTGCAGGGGGAGTATGGCTATGTAGGATACCTTCTTTATGCCGCTCTTCTCACGGGCGTTATTTCAGGCCTCGGAATCGGTGTCTTGCAGCCTTTCAGAAAAGTCCCAAGCCTGTCCGGCAAGCTGCCACTGATCCAGAAGAGACTTACGGTCACATGTGGAATTGCCTATTCTGTTTTCGCCTTTATATCCATTTACCGTATGGTAATCACGGATTTTACCCTGGGACTATAACTAGACAAGCAGAGACCGGTTTCCGGGCTACAAAAAAGAATCTTATTCTCATGGATGAGTTCATCTTGCCGAATCAAGCGGAGCAGGTGTCAAAAAGGAGCCTAAAAAAAGATATCGACAACATGAGTTCCCAGATCATGATTATAGAGAAGGGTTGCTCATAGGAGGCGGCTATGCTCATGCTCAAGGGCGGGACAGAACTTCGCTATATGAAGGAGGCCCGGATGTCCTCCTTTCTGATTCACATCTGTCTTTTTATGTTATCTGGGCTGGACAAGTGAAGCTCCTCCTCGGAGGTAAGCAATTGTTGATCTTCCAAAGGCTTTATTATTGCAATTATTATTCATTAGAGCTCGTCATCGGGGTAAACGGTACTGAAATTAAGCCCTTTCGCAGCACCAAATCAGGAAATCACCGATGGTTAACCTCGCCCCAAACCTTTATGCATATAAGTAAATCGATTGCTAATTCGCGCTGATGACATGGGAATCCATCGGCAACTTCCATCAGGGGATTAATGTGATGAGTCATTTAAAGAGCTATGCTGTTATCATGTTGATTCTGCTTTTGAACCTACCCACTGGACTCGTTTCTACGGCAGACAGTCAGGGAGCAAAGTCAAAAAGCGCTAAAAGCGCAAATGCGTCCGAGCCGGATTATCCCTCCATGCCAAACCCTGGTAAGAAGGTCACTCTCATGAATGGCTATTACATGGTCTATGGTTTTGACAAAAAACCCAAGATTGGCGTGGTGATAATGAAAGTTGAAATTTTTAACCCGGAAGGCCAAAAAGACACCGCATTTGAGATGAAGGCACACGCCGACATGCCGTCTATGAAAGGCGCCCATGTCATAGTGGATCGGGCGTTCAGGACCTCAAAAAAAGGCGATTATCTTGTCCCTCTGGATATCGTAATGCCCGGCGACTGGGAGATCAGGCTCACCGTTCTGAAAAACGGGAAGGTCATCTTCCGGGGGAGATACAATTTTGATGTATAGTATAGTTTCAATATTTGGCCTCTTTCTCCTGTTCCTATGTGACATGGCCTGGGCATCTGACCATCTTCTATATTTTGAGGCTCAGGGTGTGGCCGGTTACTCCACCGAAGTCAGAAGGCCGATCTACTATTCTCAAAATCCCGATGCAGAAATGCAGAAGCCGTCAATTGGCTTCGACTATCTGCAACGGTTTTCGGGGGAGACAGGAGACATTGCCACCTTTGCCCTCCAGGGCAGACTGGCCTTGACGGAAGACAACGCCCCGAAGTGGCTTACGGAGATCTTGAGAACCGGAACAAATACAAGATCGAGCCTCAAGTCTACAACGCCTATGTGAAGGTGAAGACCCCTTTCAGTTATGTGTGGGTCGGCCATAACCGGCCGGCCTTCGGGCTCTCCTCTTATTTCGACAGTCATGGTCTAATCCTGCGGACTCTGGCTATCCAGGGTTTCGGTTATGACCGGGACTGGGGAGGGGGGCTTTACCGGGATTTTTCCTGGGGTGATGTTTCAGCAAGCGTTACGACCGGATCGGGAATGCCTGTCTACATGAAGGGCAATTATATGACAGCAGCTCGTATTTCTTATGGCGTTCAGAGTCAGGACAACTTCAACCTGGGTTTTTCCGTAGGCTACGGCAGCACTCTCGATACGATGGGCTACCGGCTGCGGACGCCGGACCCCCTTCAGATGAAGATGGGAGGTATTGATCTGACCATCCTTCGAAACAACATGGAACACCGTTTCGATCTATATGCCGGAACGTGGCTGGATAAAGATACCTACGCCGCATCTTACAGGTTTGGTCTGAATTTCGACCAGGAGGGCAGGCTCAAGATAGAAGCCCAGCCGACTTTTTGGAAATTCGGAGAAGAAAAGGATTACGAACTGGCTCTATGTCTATCGAGTCAGATTACGTCGAATCTTGCGGTTCGTCTGGGATATACATACACACATAATAACGATGACAACAGGGTCATCCTCCAACTCTATTACTATAGGCCTTTATGAAAGCATACACTCCGTCACTATTCGCCACCTTCGGGAAGAAGATCAACTATTCATGTCTCCTCTTTCTTGCCGCTGTTCTGTTCTTTTTTATTGGGGTCGGAGCGTGGCCAGCCTGGGGCGCCGTGGGCTGCGACCTGAACGATCCCGACCGTGATGTGGCCCGCCTGTTTCCTGAATCTACGGGATATAAGACGGTCTACACTTCCATCTTGAAAAAGGGAGGAGATAAGCTCCTGGTGACAGTGGAACGGCGGTTGGGCGACAAGTTCCGGGGTTTGTATGAAACAATTGATGTCCCCTATACGATTTACGAGATCTTCAAACAGAAGACCTTGATCGGCTTACATCCATGGCGTGAACCAGAAGGGGCAATACGGGGGCATCCAGGTCTTTGTCGTCCTGAATCGCGATGGTGTGATCCGGGGCTTTTACATCCAGAAAATGACAAGCCAATATGCGGGCAAACTTCGGGATGGAAAATTCGGGAAGCAATTTGTGGGGCTGTCTCTCAAGGATTTCGACCACTACGATGTCGTTTCCGGAAAGGCATCCGGTAAGGTTCAGTCGATCAAGAATCCCGCAGCCGAGGCAGAGGCTGATTTCCGGGCCGCCCTTCGAGCGACGAAAAAAAATCTCATTCTCATGGACGAATTTGTCTATTCAGAACGAAATAATTCACTTTCACGGGGGGCGCTGAAAAAATGATCTCCAAATTGCAGGTTGCCTACAAGAATCTACTTCGTAAAAGGGTGCGAAGCCTCCTGACGGTAGTCGGGATCTCCCTTTACTCCTGGGTTCTGGTCAGCCTGCTGGGATTTAATCAAGGCTATGAAAACTCTTTGAACAAGGATATCGATAATATGGGGTTCCAAATTATGATCATGGCCAAGGGATGCCCTTATGAGGCGGCCACCATGATGCTCAAGGGCGGTACAGGTCTTCGCTATATGAATGAGTCCATTATGGCGGACATCGCCAGAGAACCTGAAGTTGAGAAGATCACCCCCATTCTCATGTCTGCTGTCTTCGATCCCAATAAAGGAGAGAGCGGGGGAATCGCCGGGTATTTCGGCATAGATGCCAAGAGTTACGGCGAATTGAAACCCTTCCTTAAGTTTAAACAAGGGGCCTGGTTCACCAATCCCGACGGCTTTGAAACAGTCATGGGTTATGAGGCCGCCGAGTTGGAACAACGGGAAGTAGGGAATATGATCCTCATGCCCGAAAAGGATGTCAAATTCAAGGTTGTCGGCATCTTGGAAAGAACGGGGACACAAGACGACGGGACAATCTTCGTGCCTCTTAAAACACTCCAGAAGGTCTTGGGCATGCCCGGCGACATTACCACCATCGGGATTAAACTGAAGAAAGGTGTGGATAGCGGTCCCCTTGAAGAAAAGCTATACAAGCTTCCCGATGTCCAGATCGTGAGCCTGGCCCAAGTGAAAGAGACGATCATGAAGCTCATTTCCACGGCCAAGGTCATGGTGTTGTCCATCGCTGTCATTGCCATTGTGATAGCCATGGTCGGTGTCATCAATACGATCTTGACCTCAGTCTGGGAAAGGTTTCAGAAAATAGGCATCCTGAAAACCATCGGCGCCATGCCTTGGGATATCTTCACACTGATCTGGACCGAGACACTGATCCTTTGCATTACCGGGGGCACGCTCGGTATTATTCTCGCTCTCCTGCTTTCCGGGATCACGGATATTGCCATGCGCCGTGTTCTGCCCTATGCCCCCGGCGGCGGGCTTGTACAGATCGATTTAAAACTCATATTGATCACCATCTTTGGGATCATCGTAATCGGCCTGATCAGTGGCGTTTATCCCGCTTGGAAAACCGGACGGATAAGACCTTTGGAAGCCATCAGAGGGGAGGCCGGATGATGAGATAATAATGGCGGTCATAAGATTGCCCAAGAATCAAACGACCCAATAACCTATTTGCCAGAACGTACGGGGAGAGCGCGTAAATTGTAGTCGTCGTACTGGACGCTCCAGTACCGATTGCCATGGCTGAAAAAAAAATAGGAAGCGTCAAAACCGCTCGTCTCGGAAGCCCAAGGGCAACAACAGGTTATATGGATTAAATCAGTTATGTGATATCCCCCTTCGCACCCCTCTGTTGGCGGATTCGTGCTTCTTTTACTTGCATCATACAATCCGGCCAGTTCATCCTGTGTCGGCATACGCCAGTCAGTATAACCACCTCCGCGATAATTCTCACAATAATTCTTGGCATTGTTCCAGTTAATATCACTCCCATTGTCCTTCGACGCCCACATCAAGTTCGTCCGCGTGTCCAGAACTGTCCCGTTGGCATAAGCAATAAACCACCCGTCTCTTCTGATTTCACTATCCATGAATGCGGCTGGACTCGTATCCATGGTCAAGACTATGGTTTTCTGCGCTTTATTTATCTCTGTCACCGACTGATATTTTGTTTCCTCCTTCTGTATCTGCCAACGTTTCTCATCCAACTTTTTCTCCAGACAACTATGTTCAGTCTCCAGTTTCTGGCCATCCTCATTCATGGCATCTATAAGCGATGAACATGGATTAAGAAATGTAAATATAGACAGGATAAGGGAACTGAAGACCACCCCTGAATATCGGAATATTTTTTTATTCATGTTATTAAAGTACCTTTTTGGCCTCTTAATAATGAATCTGATCAGGGGTTGGTCCCTCAGTAATTTGGACAAAGCCTGTGGGCCGAATCCATTTCTTGAAGGCATTGCGCACCTGTACCGTTGTAGCTTTCCGGTAATGTCTCGCAGCCAGCATGGGCTCTTCAAGCGACAACTCGTGAATGGACCGGTAAAGCAATCCACCGGCAATGCCATCGATGCTTGCCTCGGCCAGGGGAATCTGGCGGAACAGCAGGATCTTGGCACGTTGCAACTCCCCAGCTGTTGCGAGAGTTGTCTGCATCACATGAAGGTTTTGCTCTACAATGGCCCGTGCCTTTGAGACATTGGACGGATCGCAACCATAGGCAACGCTGAATAGGGACCGATGTTTTCCTGCCTCAAGGGAAGACCTTACGGTATAGACCAGCCCGGAATTTTCACGTAAATCGCGGTAGAGCCGCGAGGCATATAAGGCACCGGACAGGATATGATTACCGAGCATGAGCGTGTAATAATCGGGATGATTACGCGTCAAGCCAATTGTTTCGGCAAGGATTACCTCATCCTGGACCCTGCTCGCATCGTTTACCACGGACCGGGAAGGCTTGTTGTTTGGAACAGCCGGAAGATCCGTTACGGGTTTCGCCCCTGCCGATTTCCATATACAGAAATACTTTTCCACAACTGTACGCGCTTGCTTAGGAGTCACTTGACCAACGATGACGATTGTTGTCATGTCGGGACGAAAGATTTGGGCGTGATAGGACTTCACGTCAGCCAGGGAAACAGATGCCACCGTTTCCGGGTTCGCGTCACGGAGCGCCGGGTCATT
>CAZYDG010000008.1:0-12637 GCA_964645835.1 uncultured Syntrophaceae bacterium | reverse complement strand
GTGGCTTCGGTGTATTCTTTTTTCGATTGCGGACTCATATTCAACCTCCATAGAAATGGCGGTATTCGGTAATATCGAATTATGAGTCAACGATCCTTTTTATTCACCTCCTTCGGTAACATTTAATTTGAGGCAATTCGTGATGTAATTCGTTCTTGACAGAACAGGGCAATTCATATAGAAAGGGCAGTCTTAACTGATTTAATCTATTGAAGGAGGAATTTTTTTTGGCTTCACATAAATCTGCTATAAAAAGGGCAAAACAAAGCGAAAAGCGTCAGTTACGCAATACGGCAGCAGGAACCAGCGTTAAAACGGCCATTAAGAAAGTGCTGTCCGCAGTAACGGCAAAAGATAAGGAAGGTTCCAAAGAGGTCCTCGCAACGACGATTCCTCAAATCAGCAAGGCTGCAGCCAAAGGCATTCTGCATAAAAGGAACGCCTCCAGAAAGATCTCGCGCCTGACCAGGAAGGTTAACGCTCTTCAGGGATAAGCCGCCTAAAAATATCACACTTAAAATCCGGACATCATCATCCGATATGCCCCCTCCGCTGCATAGGCAGACAACCGTGAGAGGGCATTTTTCCGTGAGCTGTCCGTGTTCATGACATCGAGAATGCGATAGTCCTGAAAGGCGGAATAGGCCTTGTCAGCCCAGATTTCCTTCCGTGATTCCCGTTCCTCGAATTTCAGATCAAGGACAACAGTCATCCTCTCTTCAGCGGCAACATTGCTGGTCTGGTACGACAGGGTCGTCGTCATGAGGGACTGGACGGTTCCCCGCCAAATTACATCGGCCTGATCGGCCTGATCCACTATCTTGAAGCGGTTTCCCTTGATAAACCAGTCGATGAAAGCGGCGCGGAATGTGTTCTCGACGTTGGCCTCACTCGTTTTATTTGTGAAGGGCGCCACGTAGACCGTCTTAAGTCCCTTGTCAATGTACTCACCACCAGCAGACAAGTGGTAACCACAACCGAAGAGCAGCATTACCGTCATAACGGCTGCACCGCATTTGATTAAGAAACTCGTCATTCCCTTGGCCGTCATTCCCTTATCCTTCTTTTACGACGATATTCACGAGTTTCTTGGGAATGTAAACCTCTTTAATAATGGTCTTTCCTTCGATAAACCGAATAACCTTGTCATCTGTCAAGGCCTGGGACTTTATCGTATTCTCATCCTCATCGACGGCAACGGTGATTCTGCCCCGGACCTTGCCGTTGACCTGGATGACGATGGTAATCTCTTCTTCCGAGGCCACGGCATGATCGTACGACGGCCAGGCCGCATTGACGAGTTGATCAGTGCGCCCAAGAAGCGCCCAAAGTTCTTCCGCAAAATGGGGAACGATGGGATTCAAAAGCAAGAGGATCGATTCCACTGTTTCCCGAATCACCGACAGCGCCTTCCGGTCGTCATCGGACGGACGGGGAACCTGGTAGAGAGTATTCACGAGTTCCATTACCGCGCTGATTGCCGTGTTGAAATGGAATCGGTCTTCAATATCCCGGCTGACCTTTTTGATGGTCTGATGAGTTTTGCGCCGCAGAGACTTGAGATCGCCTTCCAACGTATCGGGTCCGCCAAAGGGCGGCACATCTTTAATAGCATCCAGATAATCCACAACAATACGCCATGTCCGGTTGAGAAACCGATAAGACCCTTCTACACCCTGATCGCTCCATTCCAGATCTTTCTCGGGCGGCGCGGCAAACAGACAGAAAATCCTCGCCGTATCGACACCGTATCGTAGAATCAGATAATCGGGATCGACAACGTTCTTTAACGATTTCGACATCTTCTCTGTCTTTCCTATTATGACGGGCTGCTTGCAGTGGGTGCACTTTCCATCTTTGACTTCTTCGGGATAAAGAAAGCCGTGCGTGTGGCATCGGGTCGTTTCCTTGCAGACCATACCCTGGGTCAGGAGGTTCTTGAAGGGTTCATCAAAGCCCAGCACACCGAAATCACGCAGCATTTTAGTATAAAAACGGGAATACAGGAGATGTAGGATCGCATGTTCGATACCGCCGATGTATTGATCGACAGGCATCCAGTAATCAACCTTTTTACGGTCCAATCCCGGCTTCACATCATAGTCGGAGCAACAAAAACGGTCGAAATACCAAGATGATTCGACGAACGTATCCATCGTGTCCGATTCACGTCGCGCGGGTCCGGAACAGGTGGGGCAGGTCGTCTTCACGAACGCCTCATGCCGGGCCAGGGGCGAACCGCCTTCGCCGGTCAGTTCCACATCGTAAGGCAGGACAACGGGCAGATCCTTTTCAGGTACGGGCACGGTCCCGCATTTTTCACAATAAATCATGGGAATAGGCGCTCCCCAATACCTTTGCCGTGAAATCCCCCAGTCCCGCAGGCGGTATTGTACGGTCTTTTTACCCCGTCCCATAGATTCCAGGTACTCGGCGATCTTATCGAGGGCCTTCATATTCTCCATCCCGTTGAAGGGACCCGAGTTGACCAGGACCCCCTCCTCCACATAGGCCTCGGTCATCGTATGGGTGTTTAGGGCCTTGTTATGGGGCTGAATAACGACGATTAGGGGCAACTCATATTTTTTTGCAAACTCGAAGTCGCGCTGATCGTGGGTCGGCACGGCCATAACGCAACCAGTTCCGTAATCGGCCAGGACGAAGTTGGCGGCATAGATGGGCATCTTCTTCTTGGTCACCGGATTTAGGCAATAGGTATCGAGGAAGACACCCTCCTTTTCATAATAGTCGGACGTCCGGAGGACCTTGTCCTGCTTTCTGATCTTTTCGACCCATTCGCGAACCTCCCCTTCCCGCTCCTTCCCTTTGATCAATTCCATCACAAGGGGATGTTCTGCGGCCACAAGCATGAAGGTCGCGCCAAAGATCGTATCCTGCCGGGTCGTAAAAACCTTGATATCGCCATCGCCCTCCGCCATTGGGAAAGAGACCTCGCATCCGAAACTCTTGCCGATCCAGTTCTTTTGCATGGTGAGAACCCGTTCGGGCCAGCCGGGCAATTTATCACAGTATTCGAGGAGTTCCTCCACATAGGAGCTGATACGGAAGAACCACTGATCCAGTTCGCGCTGGATGACTTCATTCGAACAGCGCCAGCAAAGACCCGACTCGACCTGTTCGTTGGCCAGAACGGTCTGGCAGTCAGGGCACCAGTTGACCAGGGAGGTTTTCTTATAAGCCAGGCCTTTTTCGTACATCCACAGGAAAAACAGCTGTTCCCATTTATAATATGACGGCTCGCACGTGGAAATTTCCCGATCCCAGTCATAACTGAAACCAATGCGTTTGAGCTGTTTGCGCATGAAACTGATGTTCTCGTTCGTCCAGGTCGCAGGATGGATATTGTTGGCGATAGCGGCGTTTTCCGCCGGCATGCCGAAGGCGTCCCATCCCATGGGGTGCAGGACGTTGAAACCCTGCATCCTCTTATAACGGGCTACGACGTCGCCAATCGTGTAATTTCTGACATGTCCGATATGAATTTTCCCGGAGGGATAGGGAAACATCTCCAGAAGATAATATTTTTCTTTGGCCGGATCTTCCGATACACAGAAGGTCTTGTTTTCCTGCCAGTATTTTTGCCATTTTTCTTCTATTTCCTGGGGATTGTATTTCACATTCATAAGAGCAGCTCCATTGATTAGATGAATTCGTAAATCGGTTTAACCCTTTTCTATCCGGCACTTTTCGTAGCACATCCCACTGTCTATTTCAATACATTAAGAAGACGATGGAATGAGAGTCGCGCCCATGGCAAGGTCCCTGAAATATAGATGTTTAATCACAGACGGAAACAACAGGGTCACAATTTCGGACATAGTTCATCAACTCCTGTCCGAATGGATATGCCGAGTATGGCAAAGGTTATGGAATTCATCAAACCGTTAATTAATATCCGTCTGTGTTATATGTCGGATTACCTGAAGTATCAGTCGGGGCGGGGACTTCCCTCCGCGCCGGATCAAGTTGATCGATTGCAGTCCCATACTTTGCCGGATTATTATCCGGGTATATGTGGGCAACTGGATACCACGCATATTCAGAAACCACAGCCCTGCGTTGTTTGGTAGTTGTAGGAGTGATGTTGAGAACCATCAGATCCGCAGCGATTGTGACATCCCCTGTCGGGTAGTGATTGCGGATACTGGTACGCGCAGAAGCTATCGTATCGTCCGTAGCCTGAAAATGAGTCGCAACAGCCAGACGGGGAGGTTTGGGGGTAATCTGGCTAAGTATGTAACCGAAAGCGCCTTGCGGCGTATGGGAACTATTTTGAACGGCCAATGCATAATTATACGCTGGGATCCACATGGGGTCCGTCTTTGCTTGCGCAACGGTTGCATACCCAAGATTTTTTGCCGCCCAGACCTCCGCAGGTACAACCATTTCATGAATAAGAACATCTACTCCGGCGCCACCGTTTTTTGCCTGATCAATCATATCGTAGCTGGGCTTCGTGTCTCCACTGAATATTAACGTCAGTGTCTTACCGCCGGATGACGGTATCGTCCACTCAAGTTTATAAGCAATAGAACCTTGCCTGCAGTGAATCGAGGGGAAATGAGTAATTTTCACCCCTGTGGCGGCGTTGTTATAGGCTAAATTATCATCCTGGATATCACCTCTTTTTGACCAGTCCAATTCGATAGGGAATATGGCATATCCATCCGTGTTGCTGTCGGGTGGACCGGTCATCGGAACAACTTGGGCAGGAAGATTCTTCAGTCCCCAATCGCGCTGAATCTGGTCAGGGGAAGGGCAACTCGCATAACTTGTTACGCCAAAGCTGAAGCTTTCCGTGTGCCAACGCATTGAATCCCGGAATCTCTGACAGAAGACTTTGGTCCCATCATCATTATAAGTATAATAGTTTATAGGGTCTACTAAGCCTGATGGGCTGGGGCCCCATATGTAAAGAGGCGACTTGCGGTCTTCCGCAGGACCGAAACAATAGATGTGTGTTAGATCGCTTGTATGATCCCCATGCAAATGTGTAAGAAAGATTTTATTCATCTTCCTCATTTGTATGCCCAATACGTTATATTTTGCCACCACGCCGGATCCACAGTCAAAAACAAACTGATCCAGCGGTCCATCCGGACCTCTGCCGACTTCAACGAAGATGCTTTCACATTCTTGGGCCAATCGTGGGATCGGTGATGTTCCCACTAACGTAATCCGCATCTCGTTGGCGCCCAATGCCTCCGTTCCGGGATAATAAGGCTCCAGACCGCTAATTAAGGAATTTGTCTTGGTAGGATCATAGCTTGTCGGTGGCGGTGGTGATGAATTGCTGCTGCAGCCAGTCAAAGAACCTCCCAAAGCCAACCCCCCCAAAGCTAAAGCCGAGATCTTGATCGTATTTCTTCGCGTTACGTCAAAGCTCATTGATTATACTCCTTTTCATTTTCGGTTGAAATTTCTCTACGAAAAGAAAACAAGCACTGGAAGATAGCACCCTGATTAAAAGGTTTAGCAGCATTCCTTGACAAATTCTACAGCTTTTTTACAATATTAGCAGGTTATTGAAAAACCTGATTTTGTGCGGGCTGTTCAAAAGCTTGTCCCGTACCTGATACGGGATTTCTGATGAAGGGCGAGCAAGAACTGATGAATAATTCCGGTACTAAATCAAAGCGTTATGGTAAATGAAGTGAAGCCCATCCACCATCCGCTCTCTGTCAAAATAAACAAGAAAGGCCGAAGAGTCCTTGCCGATTATATCAGCAGGAAGCTCTTCGGCCTTCCGGACACTGAATGAAGATAGGGTTTACGCCTTGGCGGCGGCTTTCTGCAACTTCTTAACCATATCCGTTTTTTCCCATTTATATTTGTCCATGAATAACGTCCGTGGGATCTTGCGATAAACATCACTGTTGAGAAGATCGAAATTCTCAATCATTCCGGCTGGCGTAAGATCGAACAAATCTTCGATGACCTTTTCAAGCTTCTCGTCAGAAATCTTACCGGTTCCGAATGTATTCACATAGATCGAGAAGGGACAGGCGATACCGATGGCATAGGCCAACTGGACTGCGCACTTGGAAGCAAGCCCTGCAGCGACGATATTCTTGGCCACGTAGCGAGCCCCGAAGGCCGCCGAGCAATCTACCTTTTCCGGAGTCTTGTTGACAACGGCGCCGCCACCCAATTGAGCGCCGGGAAAACCTCCGTAAAACTGGCAAACAAGCTTGCGTCCCGTTACGCCTGAATCTGCGGCGCTGCAAGAATTGACGGCCTGCCATTCCCCCGTAGGATTGAAGAGAAACTCCGTTTTCTTGTCCACACAATCGGCCAGACAATCGAAGGCCAATTTTTTCGCCTTGTCACGCACCTTATTTCGGTTGCCCGTAACAAAGCGGTAGTCCACGGCATTGGACATGAGAACCTTGGCCACGCGGATGGGCTTTCCCGTCTTGATGTCATAATCGACGGAGACCTGGCCCTTGCCGTCGGGGGCAAAGATCGGATCGCCACAATTTTCGAAGGCCCGCATCATCCTGTTTACCAGAACGTAGGGCAAAGGCAGCAGTTCCGGTGTCTCATCGCAGGCAAATCCGTACATAATCCCCTGGTCACCGGCGCCGATTTCATGCTCCTTATTAAGGGTGCAACTGGTACCCTGGTTGATATCCGGCGACTGGGGAATGATGGCATTCAACACACCCATCAAATGGCCGTTCAGGCCGACAGCCGCATGATTGTATCCAATGGCGACCACCGAATCCCGGGCAATCTTGTCGATATCGACGTAGACCCTGGTCCTCACTTCGCCGCCTACCAGACAAATGCCTTTACCAAGAAAAACCTCAAGGCCGCAATGGGGCATATTTTCCAAGGTCAGTCCGATCTTTTTTTCCTCATCCATGATCTCTGCAATGACATTGGCCGCAATTACGTCAGCGACGATATCCGGATGCCCCACCTTGATGCTTTCCGATGAAATCTGCATGTTATACTCTCCTTTACTTAAAAATCTTTTTATAGATTGTTATCCGGTAAAACTAAAAAACCCGCGCCTAAGCACGGGTTCAATTATTTTTAATTGAGTCTCGGTGCTTTAGCACATTTATAGAGCGGAGCAATTTACCTTTTATTAAATCACCGCTTTGCAATATCCCTATCATAGTCAGAACGAATGTCAAGATAATTTATGACATCGAGTGTCAACTTGTAATAAAGACCAATATGTCATTTCGAGCAACTGACCACACTGACAGGCATCAATACAGACAAGACTGAAAGATAATCTGTCTAATCCGTAATCTCAGCCTCAACAAGTTTTCCCAAAAGAATCAGTGACTCCTGCCAACCCAGATAGCATGCCTCCGCAGGAATTTCCCCGGGCACTCCTTCCTGTAGGATATTCAAATCGGTTCCCAGTGATACTTTAGTTAAAGTTACTGTCGTCAGGATCACGCCGGGCAGGTTTGGATCATCGAACCTGTCCGTATATCGAATGCGTTCGTATGGCACAAGTTCGATAAACTCTCCGCCGAAAGAATTGATCTTGCCGGTCGTGAAGTTTGTAAACGACATCTTGAATGTTCCTCCCACTTTGGCATCCATGAGGTGTACCTTGCAGGTAAATCCGTTTGGTGGAAGCCACTTGCTCATTGCATCTCCATTGAGGAACGCCCGATAAATCCTTTCAGCAGGCGCCCGAAGAACGCGGTGGAGCCGGATCGTGTTCGTTGTCATACTTTCGCTCCTTTGAATGCTTACATCTGAATGGGCAGCTCTCTGATCCTTTTGCCCGTGGCCGCAAATATAGCGCCACACAGCGCCGGGGCCAGGACCGGCACACCGGTTTCACCAACCCCGCCGGGCGCTTCCCGGCTTTTTATGATGTGGACCTCTACATCCGGCATTTCATTCATGCGCAGCATTGGGTAATTATGAAAATTTGACTGCACGACACGCCCACGGTCAATAGTGATTGCATCCTTTAGGGCTGCTGTCAGGCCGAAGACAATGCCGCCTTCCATCTGGGCTTCTATCGTGCGTGGGTTTATGTTCTGGCCACAGTCGATGGCACAGACGACACGATGAACGCGCACCGATTTATCTTGAGACACGGACGCTTCCACGACTTCGGAAACAAAGCTCCCATATGCCTCAGCCGCAGCGATTCCCCGAAATCTTCCTTTCGGCAGCGGTTTCCCCCATCCGGCATTTGAAGCTGCCGTTTCAAGCACTGCAAGAAGGCGGGGATGTTTGCCGAGCAACGTGCGGCGCAGTTCGAAGGGGTCTTTTTTGCTGGCCGCCGCGACTTCGTCCAAAAAGCTCTCGGTAATGAACGTATTTTGGGAATGTCCCACGGAACGCCAGAACCCGACGGGAATGCCCGGTTCATTGCGGATATACTCGACCCTCATGTTGGGGATGTTGTAAGGCAAGTCGGCGGCACCCTCGATTGATGAACGGTCTATGGCGGGAGGGGCCATACCGAATATCGCTGCGTGGGCACCGAAAATGGATGGGCCGACGATGCGATGCATCCAGGCCTGAGGCATTCCTTTTTTGTCCAGGCCCGCGGTTAGACGATTGTAAGTGGAAGGACGGTAATGGTCGTGCCGCATATCGTCTTCACGCGTCCAGACGACTTTGACCGGGACGCCCATGGCCTTGGAAAGCTCGACGGCTTCCGTGAGGAAATCCTGCTCCGCACGCCGGCCGAAACCTGTCCCCAGGAATGTCGTATTGACGATGACCGATTCCGGAGGCAGTCCTGTCACCTTTGAAGAGAAGCGCTGCACTAGCGTCTGTCCCTGCGTAGGTGCCCAAACCTCGCACACATTTCCATGGACATGGGCAGTGCAGTTCATAGGTTCCATGTTCGCATGAGCCAGATAAGGCACACGGTAGAGAGCCTCTATCTTTTTGCTCGCGCTTCCGAAAGCTTTCTGCACATCACCGTCGTTCCTGGCAGTTGGACCCGGCTTGCCCGCCGCCTTTTCGAATTCGCTGAA
Organism: uncultured Syntrophaceae bacterium; assembly: GCA_964645835.1. Classification (GTDB taxonomy): domain Bacteria; phylum Desulfobacterota; class Syntrophia; order Syntrophales; family UBA8958; genus CAZBME01. The sequence continues at coordinate 3,644 of CAZYDG010000008.1, read as the reverse complement.
GATGCCGGCCGTGGACAGATTAGCCAGAGACCCTTCATTCCATTTGACTTTCAGCAGGTCGCGCCCTTTTTTGGCCGCCCAAAAATTGTCGGCGACGACGGCAACACCGGTGGATATCTCCACAATCTGCCGGACGCCGGGAACCTGCTTCGCCTCGCTTGCATCGAATGATACAGCCTTGCCTCCAAAGACGGGACAGCGGGAGACAGCGGCTGTAAGCATGCCCGGCTGCCTGACGTCCAGACCGAAAACGCCGCTCCCGTCAACTTTGACCTGGTTGTCGAGGCGGTTTGTGGGCGTGCCTATTATCTTGAAGTCGGCCGGTTCTTTCAGCTTGAATGACTTGGGTACAGCCATGGTCGATGCTTTTTCGACGAGCTTCCCGTATTCCAGCTTTTTACCGGATGAAGGATGGATGACGGAACCGCTCTCCGTTCGGCAATCACCGGCATCGACGGCCCATGTCTGTGCGGCGGCCGATACCAGCATGGTTCGCGCCGCAGCCCCCGCTTTGCGCAGCGGCTCATAGAAGGCACGGATGCTTGAGCTTCCCCCGGTGAGTTGCATGCCGATGATGGGATTGGTATAGGCCTTATCCGCCGGCGCCTGTTCGAAACGGACATCCTTCCATGCCGCATCCAGTTCATCGGCAACAATCATAGGCATGGATGTCAGAACGCCCTGGCCCATATCGGACTGGGGAACCAGTACGGTGACGGTGCCTGAACCATCAATCCGCAAAAATGCATTGGGTGCAAATCTGTTCAATTCGGCTGCCTGCAGCCGTGAGCGTCCGCCAAAGGGGAGATAAAATCCCAGTACCAGGCCTCCTCCCGCCACAGCACTCGCCTTTAGAAAATCACGGCGGCTCAAGTTGACAATCTTGTCCATTTTCAGCCTCCTTATGCCATCATCTCTGCAGCCCGATGGATGGCTTTGCGTATTCTCTGATAGGTCCCGCATCTACAGATATTGCCGGTCATCGCGCCATCTATATCCGCATCGCTGGGATTTTTGTTTTTCGCCAGCAGGGCCACGGCGGACATGATCTGGCCTGACTGACAGTAACCGCACTGAGGCACATCCTCTGCTATCCAGGCCTTTTGAACCGGGTGAGCCCCTTCCGGCAGCAGCCCTTCGATGGTAATGATGTCCTTGCCCATTACTGTTGAAACGGGGGTCACGCAGGAGCGTGTGGCCTGCCCGTTAATTATCACCGTACATGAGCCGCAAAGGGCCATGCCACAACCGTATTTTGTACCAGTCAATCCAAGATTCTCTCTTAGAACCCAGAGAAGAGGTGTATCGGGCAACACATCCACACTATGTTCCTTGCCGTTCACCTTAAACTTTATCGCGGTCACCGCTTGTGATTTGTTATTTGCCACAGCTCGCCTCCTATTTATTAATTGATACTTTGTTTACTTCCAGCCGTTCATAACGATTTGCTTTGATTTCCCATAAGGATACTTCCTGATAAGATCCGCCACGGATATTTTCTGGTCTCCTTCGCGCATGAAATGAATGAGAACAACCGATGCCCAGTAATCGTCGTAATATCCCGTACCCTTCAACTGAACGGGAACACCCTTCCCGTTTACGGAATGACAGGCGGCACACGTCACCGGACCTGCATACTTCCCATCCGGACTGAATTGCAGGGCCTGTTCATGCGACGTCAGGTCTACGGTCTTCTCCGGACCGCTGTATCTCACCGGATAGAGCCCATGCATCGATTCGTGACAGGACTGGCAGGCAAAACGCCCGTGCGCCTTTGAATACCGGTAAAGCGCATATTTACCCGGCTGATCCATGGGAAAGTAATTGCCCCCCTCACTCTCCACGAAAGGGGCCGCATGACAGTCGGCGCAGTGAGGAGAGCCCGGTGAGAGCCACCAGTCGCTGCCTCCGGAAACGGCGGAGTACATGAGTGCTTCTCCTTTGCCCGCATTCCAGGGCAATACTGTGTTTCGTCCATCTTTCCCCTTGACCATCCGCAGGAGTACCGCACCTTTATGACCGGCGTAATAGTTGAATAACGGATTCCCCTCAGCACCCACAACGGGATCCGCATAGAAAGCTTTAAACTTCTTTTCATTTCCACCCGCCAGTGTGCGGATAACCTCATTAATCGGCTTGTTCCGCAGGCTTTTGCCTTGCTGCACTGTTGCGTTCCGGAAATCGTCACGTTGGTAGAGTTCATGGGCCAGGTTGTTGTGGCAGTTCGTACAGTACACCCCTCTCATCTGCTTTACCGGCTTTCCTTGCTCGTCTTTCATGCTGACTTCGTTCAGATACCATTTGCCAATGGCGTTCAGGAAAAAAGGCGGGGAAACATCGGGGTTGGAATGAGCATCCCTTCTCAGGAAGCACCCGCCGCCCGCAGTCCGCAGATCGGCATCGGAGAATCGCGGATTCCCGTTTTCATCCACTATCTGGTAAGGATTCGTCCTCCAGTCGTTCATTTCCTGATTCTGCCAGTGGGATGGATGGCAGGTCTGGCAGTTTTGTGTTCTTCCCGCCTTGTCGGGCATAGGAACGAATCCGGCATGGACGGCATGCACGGATTGCGTAAGCGGCGCGGCTTTCACGGCTTTATATCCCGTAGCTCCCGGCCTGGGAATTTTCAGGTTACCGGACATATTGTCACCATGGCAGTCGACGCAGTTTACCGACCCCACTTTTCCCAGCCGGTTTGATGAGGCGGTGGGATTATAATCCCTCAGGAAGTCCGTTTTGTGATGCCGGTCATGGAGTTCAAGGACGTTGATCATCGTTGCGGACAGCCTTGCTATGTAATCGCTGGTATCGGGATACGTCGTTTTCCAGTAAGCGTATTCTTTTTCAAAAAGGCCCAAACCCTCTTTTTTTGAAATTACAGCGGCCGGTCCCTTACCCGAATGGCAATGTGAGCAGTTCGAAATATCCACAGGATTGGTACCGAAAAATTCGACGGTCTTCCCTTTAATATTCAGCGGCACACCCTTCGCATCCCTCATCTGGACGACGGATTGCTGGTAAGGCTGGAAATCCTTGTCGGTAATTGTTCTAATGCTCCCCTTTCTTCTGCTGTCGTTGAAAGCCGTGAGCGGCAGCCCGAGAGCATCCCAAAGGTATGAAGACGTAAGTTTGAGCGGTATGTTATTGACTCCGGGCAGCAAAGAGTCCGTAAAGACCACATTACCGCCCTTTCCCCCCGCAAAGGTCATATAACCGCCGGCTATGCTCTTGCCCGAAGGACCAGCATCTATATTGACAGGAATCTCCTTTCCGACATGCAGCCGCTGAGATGCATCGGGCTTGTCGGGAAGTGTGCCTTCCAGGTCATTGTAGATGAAAAGATGTGTCCATACGTAATTTGCCATGTTATCATTGGGGCCATCCATGGTTCCCGTGCCTCTCACATCCTTGGACGCCCGCCAGTATTTCATCTTGTCGCCTTCGCTGTAGCTGTTGTCTTTCACCGAATAGAAGAGTTTGATATCATCGTCGGGGGTAACAAACCGGGGCAGCTCACCCTGGGAACCAGCCTTTACGGCCTGTGCCTGTATGCTGTTATAGGGGGGGGGGGGGGGGGGGGTTGTCGCAACAAAGGGAAAGGGTGTCCCTCCACTGGCTTCTCCTTTTGCAATATTCAAAAATAT
>CAZYDG010000007.1:0-18543 GCA_964645835.1 uncultured Syntrophaceae bacterium | reverse complement strand
TGGCTTCGGTGTATTCTTTTTTCGATTGCGGACTCATATTCAACCTCCATAGAAATGGCGGTATTCGGTAATATCGAATTATGAGTCAACGATCCTTTTTATTCACCTCCTTCGGTAACATTTAATTTGAGGCAATTCGACTCTCCCAAATTACTTGTAAAGCTTAATGCTTTCTGATATTTTTCAGGCAATGAGGAGATGATAGAGAGGTAAAGCACCCATGATGGATCATGGACAGCAGTCACCTGCCGGAAAAATTATCGTGGTTGTGGATGAGGATCTTCGGGATCTTGTGCCGGGGTATATGAATAATCGCCGGAAAGATTTGATGGAGCTCCGCTCCGCCCTTGAACGGGGAGATTTTGAGACGATTCGTTCTCTTGGTCACAAGATGAAGGGATCCGGCGGTGGTTACGGGTTCGACGGGATATCGGAAATCGGTCAAGCCCTTGAGAACGGGGCAAAAAACACATCGGTGGAGGATGTCAAAGAGCAGATGCAGCGCCTGGAGCACTATGTAAATCACATTGAGATTGTTTATCAATCTTAATATATTGAAGATACGGATAATGGATGATTAAGTATAAACTTACCCTCGAATATGATGGAACGGGCTATCGGGGGTGGCAGAGCCAGAAGAATGCCCGGACAATTCAGGACACACTGGGAGAGGCGGCGGCTCAGGTCCTGGAGCAGGAAGTGGATTTGCAGGGGGCGGGCCGGACGGACGCCGGTGTCCATGCCCTGGGGCAGGTCGCCCACATTGCGGTTAAACGAAGGATGGTGCCGGAGAAGATACTCCACGGCCTCAACGACATCCTGCCCGCCAATATCAATATTCTCCGTGTCGAAAACACCCATCCCGACTTTCATGCACGCCATGACGCAAAAAAACGCGTCTATGTCTATGTCATCTCCAGGGTACGGACAGCCTTTTCCAAACGCTACGTCTGGTGGGTCAAAGACAACCTCAACTCCCGCAGGATGGCCCAGGCCGCTTCCCTGTTTTCTGGATTTCATGATTTTGCCTCCTTTGCGGATAAACGGATGGACAAGAACGTCTCCACACAGGTTCTTATCGATCATGCAGGTCTCACGGAGATCGGTGATGGTCTGGTCCTCACCGTGTCAGGATCTCATTTCCTCTGGAAGATGGTCCGGCGCATCGCAGGGATCATCGTCGAAGTGGGGCGGGGCAACCTGACCGAAGGAGACGTATTGGCCATGCTGGATGGTTATTCTGAGCTTCCCGCCCGCCACACCGCGCCGCCGTCAGGACTTTTTCTGGCAAGGGTCCTCTATGAAGGTGATCAGAATTTACCGATCCGCCTGCCTTTGTGGCATGAGTTGCTTATTGATATTTAACGGATGACCCCATTGAGAACAAGCTCTACCGGCTGAATGGGGAACGGTGTAATTCATGAGTAGTCTCCTGGATCGTTTATATGCCCGTGTTTCCAACAGGCGGCTCTTCTTTCGCCAGGGTTGGGGTGATCTGACCCCTATCCGAGAGGTTCAGGCCAATGGCTACCATCCCGGCCCGACAAAAAAAATCGACATTAACTGGACGGGGGAAATGCAGACGGATGGAATGATTGTCCGGCAAGGACGATTCTCCAGTCCCTTCAATAGCGTAGATTTTCCCGAGGAGAGCCATATGGCCCATGTCGAATGGGTCATGCCGGCCATTTCGTCGTCGTCGACTCCCGTCGGCATCCATTTTGCGGCTACGGGTGATGAAGGTTTCTCCCGCCGCCGCACGGCCTTCGCCAAACCTCTGGCCAGGGTGGGCATCGGCTCCATGATCCTTGAAAATCCGTACTATGGGCTACGCCGCCCCGCCGGGCAGCACAGCAAAATGCTAAGGTATGTGAGCGATCTCTGGACCATGGGAGTGGCCACGATCGCCGAAGGGCGGTCCCTCTCAAAGTGGCTTTTTGATCATGGATATGAGAAGCAGGCGGCCTGTGGGATCAGCATGGGGGGCCACATGGCGGCTAAGGTCGGTCTTTTGTCCGATATTCCCATGGCCGTGGCTTGTATCGTTGCGCCCCATTCCGCCGCCGCTGTTTTCACTGAAGGCCTTTTGAAGAAATATTGTGCCTGGGATATATTGAACAGGAAACTTGGAGGTCAAAACGGGAACGCCTACGAACTTATGCGGGAACTCCTGGCGCTGACGGATATCCAACGCCTGCCCGTGCCCCGGAAACCGCAGTGGGCCGTCTTTATTGGTGCCAGAAAAGATGCGTATATCTCCGAGAAATCCATCCGCTTGCTCCATGAACACTGGCCGGGCTCCCGGCTACGCTGGATTGAAAGCGGCCATGTGGGGGCCTTCCTTTTTTACCGAAAGGCATTCCTGAACGCCATCATGGATGCCTTGGAGCGTGTGGACCCATGAATGTTCTTGTGCGGCCTTCGACGTATGATGCCAAAGACCTTCATGCCCGTTTCTTCGAGATTATGGATGCCTTGGGCGGCGCCGAGATTCCGCCGGGCAGCCGGGTCCTCCTGAAACCCAATCTCCTGTCACCGGCAAAGCCGGAAGAAGCTGTCCTGACTCATCCACTGGTGATTCGAGCGGCGGTGGAATATGTATTGGCGCGGAATGCGACACCCCTGGTCTTTGACAGCCCAGCTATGGGGTCTTTTGAGAAGATACTGCGCGATGGAGGAATTCGTGCCGCCTTAGAGGGCCTCAATGTGACCTGCCGACCATTTCAGGCTTCGGATATGGTCGATATCGGCCCCCCTTTCGGCGAGATCGACCTGGCTCGCGAGGCCTTGGAAGCAGATGTGGTCATCAACCTCCCAAAACTGAAAACCCACGGCCAGATGCTTCTCACCCTGGGCGTGAAGAACCTTTTTGATTGTGTCGTCGGTTACCGGAAGCCAGAGTGGCATATGCGGGCCGGGATTGACAAGGCCATGTTTGCCAGACTTCTGGTCCTCATCGCCCGCCGTATCCGGCCGGCCTTTACGGTTCTCGACGGCATCCTTGCCCTGGAGGGCGAAGGACCGGGCAAGGGCGGTATTCCCCGACATATCGGAGTACTGATGGGCTCCCGAGAGCCCCTGGCCCTCGATTTGGCCGTCTGCCGTATGTTGGGCCTTTCACCGGCAATGGTCCCCACGCTGAAAATTGCCGATGAAATGGGGTTCCTTCCGGTGGATTGTTATATTGAAGGGGCGTTGCCGGAGATTCATGATTTCTGTCTTCCCGACATGGGGTCTCTAATCTTCGGTCCCCCATCCCTGCAACGTTTAAGCCGATTATACCTCATCCAGAGACCGGCGGCAGATATGACGGCTTGCAAATTGTGCGGCGAATGTGTCAAAATCTGCCCGGCCAAAGCTGTCATCCGCCGGGATTCGGCGCTTCAGTTCGATTATAATGCCTGCATCCGTTGTTATTGCTGCCTTGAAGTCTGTCCCTACGGTGCGATTCGGAAGATGGACAATCCTGTTGCCCGTGTGTTTCGTTCCGTGGCGGAAAAGATATTGTGAGCCGGTTTATCCTCTTTGTGTACGACGGGAAGGCGGAGGGTTTTCCATCCATTGCCTGATGCGGTTCGCGTCGGCAAAACGGGTCATTTTGCCTTGGGCATCGAGAAGCACGATCACGACGGGACGTTTTGCCACTTTGGCCTGCATCACCAGGCATCGGCCCGCCTCATCGATAAAGCCTGTTTTGGACAAGCCGATCTGCCAGCGGGAGCTTCGAACCAGGCTGTTGGTATTACGGAATCCGCGGGTGTGGCTGCCTGTATGAACTACGGCCGCTTCACATGTTGAGAATTCCCGAATCAGGGGATACTGGTAGGCCGTATCGACCATTCTGGCCAGATTTCTTGCGGACGAGACATTGGCGCTGGAAAGCCCGGTGGGGTCCTTGAAGCGTGTTTCCGTGAGCCCTAATGACTGGGCCTTTGCATTCATGGCCGGTATGAAGGCATCGAGGCCGCCCGGATAAGTCCGTCCCAGGGCATGGGCGGCGCGGTTTTCCGATGACATCAAAGCCAGGAGCAGGGCTTCTTTGCGTGTTATGCACGAGCCAACAGGCAGGTGGGAACGGCTGTGGCGCAGCATGTCCACATCTTCCTGTTCAATGGTCAGCGGTTCCTGGAGATTCAGTTGGGCATCCAGCACGACCATGGCTGTCATGAGCTTGGTGATGGAGGCAATGGGTAAGATGGCCTCCGCTCGCTTCTGGAACAGTGATTCGCCGGTGCGCTGATCTTCGACCATAACTGAGGCGGAGCGCAGAACGAGTTGTTGAGGTGCGTAATTGACTTTTTGTGGGGTGCGATGTTTTTTTACTGAGGCGGAGCGTTTATGAACGGCTGCTTTCTTGGGTTGTTTTGTCACTGCTGCTGATTCCTGAACGGCGATCAGCCCTAAGCTCAAAAGGATCACTAATACTGCCGTGCCGAACTTATGTACCACTATTTATCTCCTTTTTTGCCCCCATTCTTATCATGCTTCTAACAGGCTGCTGAAAATCATTATTAAATTAATCATTATTATAATGTACTATATCAGTTAATGTACGAAATTACCAGCGTTTATTACGTTTTTCGCGGGAGGAAATGCATTAGGCACCATCGTGGCATTAACAAAAATAAGGATCAGCAGATCCGTGGGACCAATTCACCTGTTGGGAGATCAACTTCCCGCATGCCGCCGATGATGGTCTTCATGATCAGCCGTCCCCGGCTCTTGCTGGTCACGTTTCCAATGACCAGAGCCTCGTGGCCATATTCATGGGCATGCATGACGGCCAGGACCTTGTCGGCCTCCGTCTCGGGGCAAAAGATGGCCATTTTACCCTCATTAGCCAGAAACAGAGGATCGAAACCCAGAATTTCACAGATACCTCGAACATCATCGCGGATAGGTAAAAGGTTTTCATCGAGGGATATCTCCAGACCCGACTGAGCGGCGATCTCTGCCATAATTGCCCCCAGCCCGCCGCGCGTGGCGTCACGCATGCAGTGGATATGAGCAGATGTGGCCAGAATATTCTCCACCAGGCCGTTCAGGGGTGCGGAATCGGAAAGAATATCCGATTCAAGGCCCAGGTCTTCCCGCTGTGCCAGGATCGCAGCGCCATGGTCGCCGACGGTGCCGTTAATGATGACCACATCGCCCGGCAGGATCGATCTGACTGAGATGGACTGCCCGTAGTTGATCACACCGATGCCCGACGTATTGATAAAAAGCCCGTCAGCTGCCCCGCGGTTTACGACCTTTGTATCGCCCGTGACAATCTGGACCCCGGCTCGGGATGCCGCTTCAGACATGGAGGCAATGATTTTCACGAGATCATCCATGGGGAAGCCTTCCTCAATGATGAATCCGGCGGAGAGAAACAAGGGTTTGCCGCCGCACATCGCCAGATCGTTGACCGTCCCGTGGACGGCAAGAGACCCGATATCGCCGCCGGGAAAGAATATGGGCTTGACGACGTAGGAATCCGTGGACATGCAAAGTTTTCCGGTTCCCATGTTGAAGACGGCACCGTCTTCAAGGCGATCCAGGTACTCATTGCGGAAAAAGGGCAGGAACAACTTGCTGATGAGCTCATTTGACAGAAGACCGCCACCGCCATGTTCCAGAAGAATGCGATTATGTTTCATAATAATATATTATAGTTTCCTTTCTCTTAGGCTTGCTGCGCAAATCGCCTGTCCCAGGGCAATACCCCCGTCATTTGTCGGGACAATGGAATGGGAAAATACGTCAAATCCGGCTATTTCCAGCTCTTGGATGGTTCCTTCCAGAAGTATTTTGTTTTGGAAACATCCTCCGCTCAAAACGACGCGATTCAATCCCGTGCGTTTGCGGATTGTGACGGCCATTTCTGCAAATGCCTTGGCCAATGTCTCGTGGAAAGAAAAGATCAGTGGTTCCGAAAGACTGCCGTGAATCTTTTTTTCCGCCAGGGTCCGGATAACAGGGCCAAGATCTAGTTGCAACACATTTTCTTCTAATATGTTATAAGGAAGCAGCTCCTCGGAGCCTTTTCGGGCTGCCCCTTCGAGCTCCATTGCCGCCTGCCCCTCGAAAGTCACATGGCGCCGTCGTCCCAGAATAACGGAAACGCCGTCAAAGATACGTCCCAGGCTTGAAGTTGGTGGGGTATTAACACCGTGGACAATCATCCGTTCTATGATTTCCGCATGCGTTCCATCGGGGATCAATTGCAGCTTCTCTGCGATCCCGATCCATGATGGGCCGTAAGCTTCCCGTAGAAGGCTCACCGCAATGCGCCAGGGATCCCGGATAGCCTTTTCCCCGCCGGGCAGGGAAAATTCTTTTAAATGGCCGATACGGGTAAAGGTGGTCTCGTTTGCTACAAGAAATTCGCCGCCCCATATGTGTCCATCCGTTCCGTAGCCTGTGCCGTCCATCGCCAGGCCGATGACATCCCCCGTAAGACGATTTTCAGCCATGCAGCTTACGATATGGGCATGATGGTGCTGCACCGGCAGCAGGATGATCTCGCCGTTTGCGGCCTCTTCCATCTGCTGGGCTGCCTGGGTTGCATAATATCCTGGATGGAGGTCACAAGCCAGGATTTGGGGGTGGCATTCGGTAATCCGTTTCATGACGGCCAGGGTTTCATGGAAGAAGTCGCGCGCCTGGGGCGTTTCCAGATCACCGATATGGGGGCTTAGAAATGCCAGATTTCCTTTCAGGATACACAGGGTCGATTTCATCTGCGGTCCTAGGGCTAACACCGGGGGATAATGATTTTCCAGAAGGAGTGGCTTAGGGACATAACCACGGGAACGGCGCATGATAGAGGTCTTGCCCCGAACGACCGTAGCGATGGAATCGTCGCAACGCACCAAAATATCGCGGTTATTGACCAGAAAAAAATCAGCGATTCCATGGAGGCGTTCTATGGCTTCCCGGTTGCCGATACAGATGGGCTCGTCGGTCTGATTGCCGCTCGTCATGACCAAAGCCGGGAAATGGTCCTTCAGCAGTAAATGGTGGAGGGGTGTGTAGGGCAGCATGACACCCACATCCGGCATGCCGGGGGCAATGGAGGGCGAAAGGATAGTTTTTCCTGTTTTTTTTCGGGCGAGGACAATGGGCCGCCTGGGGGATAGAAGAAGCTCTTGCTCTGTTTCATTCAGATCGGCCAGGCTCAGGGCCGCCGGCAGGTCGCGAACCATGAGAGCCAGGGGTTTTTCCTCCCGGTATTTCTTTCTCCGTAGTCTTTGAACCGCCTCGTCGTTGGCTGCATCCACAGCAAGATGAAATCCGCCCAGTCCCTTGACGGCGAGGATGAAACCATGGCGAAGGATCTTGTTGGCCTGCTCGAGGGGATCATGGGCCGTCACCACCTCGCCGCGGCCGTTCAGTAGCGTAAGTTTCGGACCGCAAACCGGGCAGGCATTGGGCTCGGCATGAAACCGGCGGTTGCCGGGGTCCGAATATTCAGCCAGGCATGCCGGGCACATGGGAAAACACGACATGGACGTATTCACACGGTCATAGGGGATGTCATGTATGATCGTCAGGCGTGGCCCGCAATTGGTGCAATTGATAAAAGGATAGCGATATCGCCGGTCTTGTTTTTGAAACAGTTCGGCAAGACACTCCGGGCAAGTGGCAATATCGGGAGCGATATGAACCTCGGGAAAACCCTCTTTGCCGCTGGCGATAATACGAAATTCATTATCTCCACACAGGGGAACATCTGAACCAGATAAAGAGGACAAATCCGCCATCGGCGGCAATCCGGCGGGTACGGCCTCAATAAAGGCATTGATGACCTCTTCCGTTCCTTCAACCTCGGCTATAACACCGTCAGGACGATTCTGAACAAAGCCGGTCAGACCATGCCGGACGGCCAGGCGATAAATGAAAGGGCGAAATCCTACCCCCTGGACAATGCCGGTAAACAGAAGACGGCGTCTTTTCATAAATTCAATCTTTTTAGGCTCATCCAGAACCACTCCCGGACGGTGAGGGTTGGAAAGACCGATAAGTTATCAAGTGTTACAATGCCGCCTTATAAGCATCTATCTTATCCGCCAGCCACCCGATCCAGGTATCCAGCCCTACCTTTGTCTTGCATGAGGTCTCGATGATCGTAAGCTTCGGGTTCAGGGCCATGGCGTCCTTTTTTGCCTTTTCCAGGTCAAAGCTGACATAGGGCATAAGGTCTATCTTGTTGATGATCATGACCGAGGCTTCCTGAAACATAAGAGGATATTTGGCCGGTTTATCCGCCCCTTCCGGGGTCGAAAGGATCATGATCTTGACATTTTCTCCGATCTTAAACTCCGCGGGACACACCAGGTTTCCCACGTTTTCCACGATTAAGAGATCAAGCTCATTGAGATCAAGGGAGGGCAGGGCTTCACGAATCATGTTGCCGTCGAGATGGCAGCCGCCGCCGGTGTTTATCTGCACGACAGGGATGTCCAGTTTTGCGATCCGGTCCGCATCGTACGTATCCTGGATATCGCCTTCGATAACACCGATCCGGTATTTGTCTTTCAGGGCCTCGATGGTCTTTTCGACAAGAGTGGTCTTTCCCGCTCCGGGAGAGCTCATCAAGTTGATGACGTACATCCTTTTATCATCGAACAGGGTCCGGTTTTCCATAGCAATCCGGTCATTGGCATCGAGCACGTTCTTTACAACGCTGATTTTCATAAAGTGATCCTTCCTACCTCTTGGTCGTTTTCAATGATATTTAAAATAGGCCGCGCAGGTTCCCTCGGAAGAAACCATACAGGGGCCGATGGGATTGACAGGGGTACATACCCTTCGGAAAAGAGGGCAATTTTCGGGTGTCCGGATGCCGCGAAGGATATCGCCGCAAGCGCAGCCTTTGGGCTCGGTGGAATCGAATACCGGGATCCGGAAGTGCCGATGGACATCGAAGTCTTTGTAAGTCTCCCGCAAAGCCAGGCCACTGCCGGGAATAATCCCCAGGCCCCGCCAGTATCCATCCGCTTCTTCAAAAACGTCCATCATGACCTGCCGGGCCCGAAGATTTCCTTCTCTCTTTACGCCCCGCCCATACTCGATTTCCACTGTATAGGCTTTGCCAAGGCATTGTTCCAGCATCATAAGAATACCCTCAAGAATGTCAACGGGTTCAAAACCGGTAATGACCGCCGCCCGGTTGGCTGACGTTATGCCGTGATAAGCATCGGCGCCGATGATAGTGCTTACATGACCGGGGCAGATGAAGCCGTCTACCTGTAGCTCTTGATCGTTGAGAAGGGCTTCGATAGCCCGTGGGACTGTTTTATGTACGGAAAAGACACGGAGATTCTTGACCCCTTTTTTCGCGGCGGACACGATGGCAGCCGCCACCGCCGGTGCCGTGGTTTCAAAACCGATGGCCATGAAAATGACCTCGCGGTCAGTGTGGGATTGGGCGAGGGGAATCACATCCAGGGGGGAAGCAATCACACGGATATCGGCGCCGGATGCCCGAAGTTTCTGAAGGCTTGCGCTTTGCGTTCCCGGGACCCGAAGCATATCACCAAATGTGGCGAAGATGATGTCCTTCTGTCCCGCCAGGTAAAGGGCCGTATCCACGTCTTGAACGGAAGTAACGCACACGGGGCAGCCCGGTCCCGATATGAGGCGGATATTGTCTGGCAATAGCCGGCGGATACCGAAACGGCTCAAGGCGTGTGTATGGCTGCCGCAGATCTCCATGAACGTAAAGGATTGCCTTATCCGGCCAGCCAGCGCCTCAATTCGAGCCAATAGTGCCCGAGCAAGTGTAGCATCGCGGTATTCATCAATATATTTTATGGAATTATGAACCGTCATGCAAGCAGTCAATAAATTTCGTTTTCGATCAACTCTTTGAGAAATTCTAGTTTATCTTTTGCCACGTCTTCATCCACCTTATGGATTGCGAAACCGGCATGAGAGATGACATAGTCGCCGACCTTTGCCTCCTCATCGATGATGTCAAGGGAGACTTCTCGTCTCGTACCGCTGATATCGACGATGGCTATGTTGTCCTCATCGATTGATAGTATCTTTCCGGGGAAAGCTATGCACATACCTACCTCTTTTTAATCTACGTCCATTTCAATAAGCTGCAGCGTCTCCGTGCCGCTTGTCATGAGGACATTTTCCCCCCGGCACTCCGAACAGGGGATGGGATATCTTTCCACAATCATCTCCCGCGCGCAATCTAAACAATAGAGCACAACCGGTCGAATGTCAAATTCCAGGGATGCCCCTTCGGCTTTCGTTCCTTTTGATTGCACTTCAAAGGCAAACCGCAAAGCCCCCGGATCAATACAAGATAAACGGCCGAAAGCGAGTTTCAGGCTGTTGACACGCTCGAAGCCTTGTGTTTGTCCGTATGTCTCGACAATTTCCAGGAGTCCGTTGATCAGTGACAGTTCATGCATAATCCAGACGTTTCGGCGTGATATCGTTCTTAGCCAGTTCTTCCAGAAGAAGCCTTTCCATTTCGGGGAACTTTTCCCTGATCAGCGGGGTCATCTCCAAATCCATATCACCATAGGCCTTGGGGACAATGCAAAGGAAAACCATCTCCGGACATTCCCCCATCAGGTCCGCTTTGAACAGGACATCGGCAAAAGTGACTTCGTGAGCCGTCGTCGGCGGTGGCAGGTGAGTCTCCATCTCTTCGCGGCTGAAGCGGTAGATGGAACCCGGTTCATCGTCAAGCCTCATGATGTCGATGATTATCATGCGTTCGCATGCGCTCATGATGTTCAGGAGAACGTAACCAAGCGTTCCGCCATCGATGATTTCCGCATCTTGGGGCAGCTGCCAGCGTTTTTCAAACCAGTTGACAAAATGGACACCAAATCCTTCATCCTGAAGAAGGATATTGCCGATGCCTAGAATGATCAATTTCTTTTTTTCGTCCATTACCCACCATAACAAGTTGTTGAAAAACTCGATTTTGTGCAGGCTGTTCAAAATCTTGTCCCGGACCTGATCCGGGAAGGCTTGCAGCGCAACGCAGCAGACACCGTCCCCGCGAAAGCTTGGGATGGACGTTTTTCAACAGCCTGATAATGAAAAGGGGGAGCCGTTATTATCTCCCCCTTTCATTCGCATATTTTCTAACAGTCTATAAAACGTGAACTTTTTAATGCCCCGTCTCCAATTTTAATGATTTTTACGAAACACCATGCCGCTGATCATGGAAGATACGGTGCCCTCTTTGAAAACGACATCGTACCAGAAAGCCATATAGACATGGGCAATGATGAACAGTACAAAACACCATGTCAAAATGTGATGGATTAGCCGGACTATAGCCAATCCGCCCATGATGGTTTCAAAGGGCTTCACAATACCGTAGACGATGGCCGTCCATCCGGCATGGTAACCAGCACCCATCAGGATCAAACCCGTGAGAACGATCAGAAAGACAAGAAACAGAAGCCCCGCATAAGCAATGGACTGTAATGGACCGTAAAGATGGGTATGTTCCGCAGGTTCCTTAGAAACCAGCGCATAGAATTTTACCTGTTTGATCGTGTTGGGAATATTCGTCCAGGCGAAAAAATCCTTCCAATCCGCGTGAAATTTGGAAAAGAAGGCCAGATAAATGCGCCAGACGAAGATAAATGTCAAAATGATCCCGAAGAATACATGGACAACACGCATGTCGCCCATAAAAAATTTATAAACCGTTTCGCCCGTTAATATAGTGAAGGGGTTGGCAATATAAAAACCCGTCACAATCAGGACGAAGATCGAGAAGGCCATAATCCAGTGGTTATACCGGATGGCCACTGTCCACTCTTTTTTTGGTGTGATTGCTTCCACCTTGACCTCCTTATCCGTTAAGCCACCTTGAATTTCCTGATCTCGTTCGTATTCGGATCGATAATATGCACCGCACAGGCCATACAAGGATCGAAGGAATGGATCGTCCGCAGGATTTCCAGAGGCTGATCCACCTTGGCGAGTTTTGTTCCGATGAGGGATTCCTCATAAGGACCACGTTTACCGGCCTTATCCCTGGGAGAACAATTCCAGGTGGACGGTACGACGGCCTGGTAGTTGGCGATCTTCTTATTCTCAATACGGACCCAATGTCCGAGGGCGCCACGGGGAGGCTCGGTAAGGCCACGGCCCTCTCCGCTGTTCGGAACATCGCACTTGGTCCAGGTCCGCGTATCGCCGGCCTTGATGTTGGTAATCAATTCAGTGACCCACTCTTCCATATGGTTGCCCATATAGACTGTCTCCAGCGCCCTGGCTGCCGTTCTTCCCAGTGTTGAGAAGAGGACCGTTGCAGGAAGTCCCGTCTGTTTGAGGGTCCCATCGATAAGGCCTTTGATCTCTTTATGGCCTTGGGTGTAAGCGACCACCATGCGGGCGAGGGGACCGACTTCATAGGGCAGGCCGTCATAGCGGGGGGCCTTGCACCAGGAATATTTTTCATCCCCCTTGAGATTCCCGTTCTTGTCATAGTCGGTGTACTGGGGAATCGTCTCACCCTTGTAAGGATGGAGAGGATTGGGATTCGAATACCAAGCATGGGATGCTTCTTCTGTAATTTTGGTTTCATCAAGCTTCAGAGCTTTCGAAATATCGGCGCCCTTGACAAGGCCGCGGGGGAAGAAGAGATTTTCCCCGGCTTCATCCAGGGGGAAACCGCCGTAACTGAGATAGTTTTTCACGCCGGCGCCGACGCCTGCCAGACCTTCATCCTTATAATATGTTGCCGCCAGAAGGACATCGGGGATGTAGGCCGTCTCGATAAAGCTCTTGAGCTCTTTCAGTTTGAACAGATAAGTTCCCAGACGTGAGGCATCAAGCATGTCCACAACCGAAGAGATACCTCCGACAACGAGGCTCTGCGGATGGGGGTTCTTTCCGCCGAATATGGCCATCATCTGAGCACCGAGCTTCGAAACCTGAAGGGCGTCCAGGTAGTGTGACAGGATGATGAGGTTAGCTTCCGGGGGCAGTTTGTAAGATGGATTGCCCCAGTATGCGTTAGCGAATGGTCCCAGGCGGCCAGCCTTGACAAACTTTGTCAGGCGCTGCTGAATAGCCTTGTAGTGGGTCTCCGAGCAGTTGTAAGGGTTCGGGCTGTAAGCCTTGGCCATTTCAACGGCCTTCTTGGGATCCGCTGACAGGGCACTGACAACATCGACCCAATCCAGACCATGAAGATGATAGAAGTGCATGACATGGTCATAAAGGTATTGGGCGCCGCCGATCAGGTTTCTGACGATGCGGGCATTTTTCGGGGGTTTGATCTTGAAGGCGTCTTCACAGGCCATAATGCTGGCTTCATAATGCACATACGTACAGACACCGCAGAAACGCTGGACAAAAAGCCCCGCATCCCGTGGGTCGCGTCCCCGGAGAATGGTTTCGATGCCGCGCCATAAGGTGATACTGCTCCAGGCATCCTTGATGACATTGTTGGCATCGACCTCGACTTCTATTCTTAAATGTCCTTCGATCCTCGTGATCGGATCGACAATGATTCTTTTACCCATTATTCTATCCTCCCGTCCTATTCCTTATGAGCGGTATCTTTATCGTCGTTTCTGTGCACGTATGCCGTCAGCCCCGCATGAGCCGCGACACCGGCCACGGTCAAACCGGAGAGAACCATGGCAATGTTATCCACCGTCGCTTCGCCGCCACCCAGGGCCGCAGCAATGCTGGCATCGGGAATCGGTTTTTCGAATGGGGTCATCGTGTCCCAGAATGCCGGTTCGGTGCAACCGATACAGCCGTGACCGGCCATGACGGGCCAGGACGTTCCGTCATTGAAACGGACTTTGGCACAATTGGCAAAAGTGTAGGGACCTTTGCAGCCGACTTTGTAAAGGCACCAGCCTTTCTTGGCTCCATCATCGCCCCACTGTTCGACAAACTCGCTTGCATCGTAATGAGGCCGGCGTTCACAAAAATCGTGAATGCGTTTGCCGTACGCCCACACTGGTCTTCCCAGGTTATCCAGGGCAGGAATGCCGCCGAACATGAGATAATGAAGGATAGTGCCTACAAAATTGGTCGGGCTGGGGGGGCAACCGGCGATATTGATGGTCTGCACTCCCAATGCCTTGCTGATACCTGCGGCATCGGTCGGATTCGGTTTAGCCGCCGGGATGTTGCCGAAGCATGAGCACCCGCCGATGCAAATAGTGGCGGCTGCTTTTGAGGTGACTTCTCTGCCGATCTGGATGCCGGTCTTGCCTTTTGGACCCAGCCGCATGTACCTTCCATCCAGTCCCATGGGAATTGCGCCTTCGATGACGCAGATGAATTTGCCGGCAAAATCATGGATGCATTTTTCCAGGCAGGCCTCGGCCTGATCGCCTGCGGCGGCCATAATGGTTTCATGGTATTCGAGGGAAATGGTATCGAGAAGGATATCATCGACATTGGGATAAGATGTTCTTAAAAATGCTTCGGAACATCCCGTGCATTCGGCGAAGTGGAGCCATACAACGGGGAGCCTGCTGAATTGTTCCGCCGCTCGTGCCACCATGGGCTTGAAGATGGGCGGTAACATCAAGGCACCGGTCATAACGGAGGTCCACTTGAGAAAGCTTCGGCGGCTGACGCCGCGTTCTTTCAAGAGTGTGCCGAAATCCTCGACCGGTGGCGGCAGTTCCTGATCCATCTTGTCCAAATGGACTTTAGCCTGCTCCATCAATTGCCGATACTGTTTTTTGATGGTGCGATTGTACTCATGTTCCATAATAAAGTCCTCCTTCAAAAATAACAGCCGTCATAAAATGTCTTTTTTACAGTATACGTCAGGACACCCTGCGGATATCCTGCGTTCTTCATTCTCTTACAAACTCTATGGGCTCTTCAAAACTATATGGCGAATGACCTCGTACACATCACCGCACCTCTTATGACAAATGTGATATAATGTCAAGCTAAATGTGCGAAAACAGACATTAAATAGTACGAAATAGAAAAATGTGGCACAATACTAACCATTCCCTGGGCTTTGAATCAGGGATCGGAGTAATGAGAATAACAACTTATGTATAGCGCAATAATCGCGGCTTAGAACTTTGTAAACCGTTCCCGGGAAAATTCGTGACTGATCTTTGCCATGTAATCACTGATTTCCTTCTCAAGATTTTCAAAGTGATTAAGGAGCATCTCACCTTCCGGAGTCAGGTGCATCCCTTTTTCATTGCATTTGGTCTCCACAAGCTTGATGCCGAGACGTTCTTCCGATGCCCTCAGCCGCCCCCAGGCGGCCCGGTAGGACATGCCCAGTTTTTTTGCGGCGGCATTGAGACTCCCGCATTCCCTAATGGCGTGGAGAAGGTCCTCGCGCCCATGACCGAAAATGACTTTTCCCTCTTTCTCCAGCCACACTTTGTACTTGATTTCCATTGATTATAGCTCCCGAAAAATGGCAATTAATCTAAATAAGGTGACATGCCCTGGCAGGACAGACAGGTGTCGCCGTCCCTGATTGGGAAGGATTCACCGCAGGATCGACAAATGGCGGTCTTGCCCATTTTTCGTTTGACCCAGTATTCCGGTTTGACCCGGACGCGCTGCATGCTGAGGGCATTCGGGCCGGCCTCTTTGATCTGGGACATCAACAGTTCAAAATCCTGTTCCTTCTTCGGTTTCAGTTTAAAGTACCAGGCGTTGAACTCCGGCCATGTACCAAGTTTTCCTGTATCGAGATAGACCCTGATTCCTTCACCTTTTTCTTTCTCATAGAGAGTCACTGCGAAGCGGCCCATGTCGACGATGTGCAGCCATCCGTTTCCGACGGTGCAGGGCGTGAGCAGTTGAACTGCATCGGGAAGACATACGGAGGTCTCACAAATGGCATCGAAGAATTCTCCTTCGGGCAGGTTCTTTTGGGCAAGATCGACAATAAACCCTCCAATAACCAAACCTGGGGCCATACTCCCATGGAAGGATTTCACAAGGTTGATATACTCATCGTACGAATATGTTCCAATGTTCATGAATCAAACTCCTTCAAATTAGCTAAATAGGCTGCAGGCTGCTGAAAAATATCCATCTGCTGCGTTGCACCGCAAGCTTCGTCATTCGACGTACTTCTATGTACGCCTCATTCCTCAGCTTTTGCGCGCCTTGCATATGGGCATTTTTGAACAGCCTGCATAAAAAAACTTGCTAAAGAGACATAGTGCTTATTTTAGTTCAGCCTTCAGCCTTTCAGTATGCCAGTTGCAATTTCGGTTCACGGACCGATTTAGCCCGCGTTCCTCCTGATGGATCAACACGCGAAAGTGAGCGTTGCAACCAATCCTTATCCACCCGGCCGTCAACGACAGGGATGATGGTATCGGCCAAATAAAAGGCCTCATTCACATCGTGGGTCACATAGATGATAGGCATAGGGAAATCCTCTCTCAGACCTTTCAGTTCCTCCCGCAAATCCCGGCGGGTAAAGACATCCAATGCCGAAAATGGCTCATCGAGCAACAGGACCTGCGGTTCCCTGGCCAAGGCTTGGCAGATGGCGCATCGCTGGCTTTCACCGCCTGATATGGTTTGGGGCTTGCGGTTTTTCAGATGAGACAAGCCGAACAAGGCCAGCAGATTTCGGACCATTTGCTTGTCTTTTGAGGCAAACGAGATATTTTCCTCGACGGTCAGATGGGGAAACAGGGCATAATCCTGAAAAACGTAGCCGATGCGTCGTTTTTGTGGCGGTAGATGGAACCGGCGGTCCGAATCAAACCATATTTCGTTGCCGAAGGCGATGACACCATTGTCCGGCTTTTCCAAACCGGAGATGATCCTCATGAGGGTGGACTTGCCGGAGCCCGAGGGACCGATGACGATGGTCAGCGATTTTCCCGAACAGTCCATTTCGATATCCAAATCGTAATGGGGCAGCTTTTTTCGAATGTCGATATGCAGACTCATGGTTTCCCTCTCGTCAATCGCTGCACCGCCAATAGAAACAGGTAGGCGATGGGGAGCAGAACCAGGGACATCATAGCGGCATTGCCGTATTGGAGAGTTTCTACGGCTTCGTAGATGGCAATGGAGGCGACGCGGGTCTCGCGAGGAACGCTGCCGCCCACCATGAGGATAACGCCGAATGCGCCCATAGTGTGAAGAAAAACCAAAATGGCTGATGCGGCCAAGCCATTTAAGCTGTTCGGGACAATGACCCTAAAAAAAATGGATGGAAAGGACAAGCCCAGGATACGGGCGCTGTCGATGAGACGGCGGTCGATCTTTTCAAAGGCTGCCCTCATTGGCTGCAAGGCAAATGGGATGCTGTAGATGATGGATGCGATGGCGATGCCCGCAAAGGTGAACAGCAGCGGCGACCCTGTCGTTCCTTCCCATAGGCGTCCCATGGCCCCATGGGGTCCCATGACCACGAGGAGATAGAACCCTACAACTGTCGGTGGCAGGGCCAGGGGCAGGTTGACGAAGGCCTCCAGAAAGGCTTTTCCGGGAAGCTTGGTGTATGCGAACAGGCAGGCCAGGGGCGCTGTGAGGGCCATCAAAACGACGGTCGTCACAGAAGCAAGTTTCAAAGAAAGAATAATGGCTGTCCAGTCCATGGGCTTAATAGTATCCGTATTTTTTCTTGATGGCCACTGCTTCCGGAGTGGTAAGAAACTTGAGAAGTGTCTCGGCGTTATTATTACGCCCGGTTCTCTTCAAAAGGCAGGCGCTCTGGGTTATGGATGGCGCCTCGCTTATGGCGAAGGTACATCCTTTGCGGCCCTCCTCCGATAAGACGGCGGATAGGGCGCAAAAGCCCGCATCCACGCTGCCTGTGGATGCGTACTGAAAGGATTGAGCAATATTCTGTGCAAAGACGAGCTTTCCCGATACATTTTCCATGAGGCCAGTTTTTTTTAAAGCCACCTCTGCCGCTGCCCCGTATGGTGCTATCCTGGGGTTGGCTATGGCGATCTTCTTAACACCTGGCATGACTAAGGCCTTTTGCCAGTTCGATGCGCTGCAAATGTTTTTCCTGACCACCCACAGGACAACCCGTCCTACGGCGTAAACCAAAGGAGGGTCCGCCCGTCCTTCCTTATGAAGGACGGCAGGTCTTTCCTGGTCAGCAGAAAGGAAAAGGTCATAAGGGGCCCCGTTCACAATTTGAGCATAAAGCTGGCCCGTTGATGAGTACGTCGCCTCGACGGGAATGCCCGTTCTGGCAGTGAACAATTTCGATAGCTCCTGAAAAGGTGCGATGAAATTGGCTGCGACGGCGGCCTTGATCTTTCCCTCGGCAACGGCGGGAGACACTACAAGGACAAAAGAGAAAAGGAGAAAAAATGAAATGAAATAAAGTGCCCGCTTCATGATCTGCCGGCATCTCCTATGCTAAAATGGATATATGCTATATTTGTCAAAGTACAGGACATCAACCGTAATGTCAAGACGGATTAATCTTTGCGAATTGCCTCAAATTAAATGTTACCGAAGGAGGTGAATAAAAAGGATCGTTGACTCATAATTCGATATTACCGAATACCGCCATTTCTATGGAGGTTGAATATGAGTCCGCAATCGAAAAAAGAATACACCGAAGCC
>CAZYDG010000006.1:0-39466 GCA_964645835.1 uncultured Syntrophaceae bacterium | reverse complement strand
TGACCGAAAATGCTGTTAAATCTATTCATCGGGGTGCATCCTTTCCAGGTTTTGTTTTTTCTTTTGGCGAAGAAAACTTCTACCTGAATCTGTGCACCCTTTTCAATTGCTAATAACTATCTTGGACAGATGTGAGCTGATTACGAATATTAAAACGAGGTCTAACTGCACATTGCGACCACAACTATTCATGTGAAATTAACGAAAATGTCGGTGATATCGGTTATCTGAAGTCTCTAAGCCTGATGAGTTATATTCCAATTGATCTGTAGATTCTGTGTATGTCACTCTCCTATTCATGTGTAACTGCCTGATCCGGATTTAGAACTGGTCCGCATCTTGCGGTCAAATTCATCATTGACATGCAAGAGGGCATCTCCTATACATCCTACCCGAAGATAGCTTTTCCTATTTAAAATATATTTCTGGCAAGCTAAGTGGCAACCTCCACGATACGGTTAAAGAATGTAAAATCCGCGGAAAGAGAATCATCACTATGATTGAAAAACGGCTGTTTGCGATTATCATTGTCACCCTTCTTGTTTTGAACCACATCCTTCCCGGCATCATACACGCCGAAGATCGGAAATCTATCCCGGTAGCATCGGATATAGGACAAGCGTTAGGTCTGCAATTTGAAGATGAATATATTAAACTCAAGGCCATACAGCTCGATGCCGTAAAGGCCGTCGGCTATGAATTTCTTCGCCAGAAAAAGTTACAAAAGCTCAGAGAGGCAGCCGATGCTGTGAAAGCTCAACGCCAGACTACGCAAGATTTTGAAGGATTCTTCAAGTGGATGAGCACTAACCTGGCAGGCTATAATCGCTATATCAAGGCCAGCTCTTATGTGGCCTCTGCCGCCAAGGTGTTTCCCGTCCCTTATGCAGGTCAGGCCTCGAACTTCACCAAATTTGCCGCTCAGTTTACGGTAGCTCTTAACGATGCCTCCTTATCGATCACCCAATACGTGAACACAGCACAGCAGTTTATCACAATGGTAGAAGCCATCAATCCCGCGATGCCGCTCAGTGACAAGGCTCTTGCCGAAGCGCACCTGTTTGCCGATCAGAAGCTGCTCAAGGATATGAGCAGCGCGCAGAAGAACTTATCTGCCGTTTCTGCTCTCTCTTCTGGCGCTCTCTCCTTCCTTACAGGTTTGAGCCAATTTGCAAATGAAACGAACGATTACTGGAACAGAGCCAAGGGGCTGGTGAAAAAGGATGTTGATCCGAAGGAGAAGAATTATCTCTCGGAAAGCGTCCAGAGCCTAAAGTCTCAGGCGGAACATTTTAACGGCAGATTCACTGCTTTTGAAGAACTGGCTCAAAAGGAGACAGCCTGTGTAAAGTCCCTTGTAGTTTATGACGAGCTGATGGCCGAGATCGGCACTATGAAATAATTTTATTGATCTTAATGTTTTCTTTATCGGCAGACTTCATCATAAAGAACTGCAATAAGTAAGACCATTACTTCACTGCCAAACAGTCCTGATTTTCACCTTCTGAAGATTCTTTACCAGAAAGGGCGGCAGATCATCCCTGGTTTTTTGTTCAACGAGGATTCCTTTCTCTGCAATCCAGACTGTTCCTGGTTGCAACTCACCAAAGATCACTACATTCTGACTGTTCAATCTGCAGGAATAACTGATCCTCTCGCTTCTGACACCATCTGTAGCGCCCGATGCACCAGATATAATATCACAGATTGTCCCATCTTCGAGTTCAATCATAGAAGCTGATGAAGACGGGCCATTGGCAGCATCAGGGGCTGGTAGCGGCTTGATAAGCTTCAGGACAAATCCTGATGGCTCCTTCACATCCGGTCGGGCATCGCATACAATTGTTGTTTTATCCCGGATGGTGTAACATGGGTCAAAGATTTCATTACCGATCATGCAACGCCAGACATCTGATCGTTGGATTATATTGGAATTTGTCCAGCAGGAGCCTTCTCTTTTTTCTGAAGGAATTTGGGGAATGTATTTGATGATCTTTGTTGCCTTGATATTATCTGATGGACTCGCTTGGGAGGCAATTGGAGCACATAAGAATATCAAGATGACCAGAAACATTGATAGACAAGTATCCCATGATTTTAAATGCAATTTGTTTCTCCTTGTTTTAGATAGCGGCAAGATCTGGACGCAAGTATATTGCAAACATCGGCTAAGGTCAAAAAGAAAAGCAGGTGTCAGACTTTAATAAATGAGCGGATACTTGCCGGCAATGTTTTGTATTTGTCATCGTGAATCTCTTTGCTACCGAATGTCGCGCTCTTTCTTCTGTCAGGATCATATTCAGAAGGGCATTATTTCTCTCATGTTCGTGTAGAGGCGATAAAAGTATCCGGCAACATATATATGCTTACCGATGCGGGAGGAAACATAGGCATCTCAGTGGGGAAAGATAGTGTTTTTATGATCGACTCTTCCTTCCAGCCATGAAAATGAATTATAACATCAGGGTAAAAAAGCAAATGGAGTGAAATTCAATGTCTGTCCATAGAATCCCAATCAATAAGCTCAGCGCCGCAGCCCTGAAAGGCGTTATTGAAGAATTCATATCCAGAGATGGCACCGATTATGGCGAAACAGAGGTTCCTATGGAAACGAAATACAATTATGTAAAGCAAAAACTTGAAAATGGCTTGGCAGTTCTTATCTTTGATGATGTGACAGAAACAACGAATATATTCCTGGCTGATGATCCTGCGTTGATTCGCCAATTAATTCAGGATTGATATCCGCCTTCGCTGTGACCGGTCCGCTGTTTTTCGGATAAACTTTCCCTTGTTGATTGACGATAAAGGGTACGATAACGATTCTTTCTTCTTGGGGTCGCAAAGTCCTCTTTCCCATGACCGACGAGTTTGGAAGCTATTACCGTAATACTTGTCTTGGCTGATCATGGGTGCCGCAGGTAAATGCATTGTGTCTGAAGGGGAGGTTAAACCAAAACCGTAGGTTTCCGTATGCCTGTTCCCGCTGGCCATAATATCATAATCATTGTTGAAATGAATTGCAGTTCCTTCATATCCAGATCTCAAAACACTGCCAGTAGCGGTTATAATCAACGTGCCGTTGGGATTATCAGGAGATCTCATTTCTTCAAAATCAAGAAATATCTCAACTCTCACCAGAGATCCTTCCTGAAGCGATCTTCCAAATTTTAGATATGTCCCCTCTGCGGATAGATTACTGGTTTCAAAGTCATATTTCTTTATTTCGCTGTCTTGAGATATAATCTCAATCTTTCCAGTAACGTTGACATCGTATCTTTCGAACTTTCTTCTTTCGGGTATAGTCTCAGATTTTAAATCAAAGCTATCTTTACACATATCTCTATCATCCCTGCCATCTCTTGTTTCCAATTGCCATTTGCGAACTCATTGTTCGGACATGAATACGGCACGATATTTTCTATTAAATAATTAGCATTAATTGTGCCATCTCTTCACTATTGTCTAACATCTCAGAAAGACAATGATAAATTTTTGCTGCATCTCATGTAAGGCATCTATCATGGCATTATTTGCCCATCTTGCTTTCATAAACAATTCACTTTTTGCCGGTTCGAGAGCATGATTACAATAAACGGAGATAATTCCGACCTATATATGATCTTCTAATACTGTGTATATTGGCGGCATGGAAGAAGAGAGCGGCTCAAACATATTCAGCATGATTGCTGAGGTCGTGCCAGTAAAAAGAAAATTGGATCAGTAATAATTTTTCATCTCGCCATTCTGGATTTTTTCCATATGTTTTTTAAAGGACACAAGAAGTGGATGCTTTCACTCCGTTCATGGTCTTCACGGTTGCAGATTACTCTTCGAAATACTAAGCCAAGATAATGAAAAATGTTGATACAACCGATTATCGACAACATCTACAAACAAACGAAATGAAAAGACTTAACTTTCAATAATTAATAATAGAAATATGCAACAATAATAAATCATATAAGGTACTTACCGCACCGATTCGGGATATCCATAGACTTCGCATTCCTGGAAATGGAGATAGACTCTTTCCGCGAGCTGCAATTTTACGTAGCGGGCTTTCTTTCCCTTGAGGTTGACAGTCAAAATCTTAAAATTGCTGCCGTCGTGCTGATAAACTCTCTCCCATTTCTCGCCATCTCTGGAAAGATGGACCTGAACCGTCCTCATTTTCTCGCCGCAGCAAGCGATCCTGTTGTATAACTTAAGTTCGGTCAGGGCATAGACATTCTGGAGATCAACCTGCCACCAGGGCGGGTTATCGGCGCTGGTATGGACAATAAGATAAGGATCTCTGGGAATTGACTTGAGAATGCCGTCTACGCCGAAATGCGGCCCTTGGTCAACTCCTGTCCCTCCGTATACGCTGCTTTGCTTTGCAGGTTTTTTCAGGGCAAGGTTTATCGTGCCGTCTTTTCTTTCTTCTATTCCTTCAGCAGTCTCCGGAGAAACTGCCTTCTTGATGCCAAAAAACTGTCCTACGGGTGCCTTCTTTTGCGGCATCTGCTGCTCATAAGGATTTTCCCCCGCGGCATTAAGTTTTAAGAGCCACATTGATGAATAGGCGCCGGCTTCCGAATCACCATTGTATGTTCCAGCAAGAACAAAGCCATCATCGCTTGTTGACTGCAGGGAAGCGCACTTATTATCCATGGTGCTGAGACCGTACAATTTACTCCCGGTCATCTGGCCTGATCTGTCCAGTAAGACGAACATGACACCAAACCTGTGAAAGCTCACTCCGGCGGATGCTATGGACGATGTTGCGCTAAGAGCGTACCCACCGGAAGGCAATTGGACAAGACCGCCCGCAAAGGTGAGATGACGCGTGAATATACTTCCCCATTGATGGGTGCCGGCACTGTCGTATTTTGCCACAAAGGTATATGTGTTGGTCTTGCTCCCCCCAAAGGTCCTTTTGGTTCCGAGCACGGCAAAACCACCATCTGCAGTCGCAATCATGGAACCGATCTCCGGATAAGAAGCATCATGCTCTGATTTGCCGATGTCAGCAAGTTTACTGTCAATTCCCGATTCATCAATTCGCAATACCCTGTATGTTTCTTTTGTATGATAGCCAAAAAGATATGAATCCCCGGAACGTGTTACCTGCACAGGACGAATTGCCGGATACGCTGAGTTATTGTCGTTTTGATCGCCATAATAAGCAAAAAAACGTGCCCCAGGAAAAAGGCGTTCCCATTCAATTGACCCGTTTTTATCCAGTTTTAGCAAATAGGCACCTTGGCCCTCTATTTGACCGGCAATGAGAAAGTTCCCATCGGCGGCCTGCACAAGCGAATATCCAAGC
Source organism: uncultured Syntrophaceae bacterium (assembly GCA_964645835.1). Taxonomy (GTDB): domain Bacteria; phylum Desulfobacterota; class Syntrophia; order Syntrophales; family UBA8958; genus CAZBME01. The sequence continues at coordinate 34,152 of CAZYDG010000006.1, read as the reverse complement.
AGACGAACCTGCTTTCCCCGACCGGCGCCGCCGTCAAAAAATTTTTCCCAGATAGTTTTGCCGTTGCCATCCAAACGCAAAACCCAAAGGCAATTGCGGTAAATATCTTCCAGTGAACGATATCCTGTCGCAATAAAGCCGCCATCGCTTATTTGCTGAATGTCATATCCCTGCGCCTCCCCGATGTCCCCACTGTCAAAAGCTATCCGCTTCTCCCAGATTTTCTTGCCCATATTATTCGTCTTGACAATGTAAATACTGCAACCAAAATCCTTCGCCTTTGAATCTGCTCCAATAATTATAAAACCGCCATCTTTGGTTTGACGCGCCATGCTTCCTGAGGCATTTCCCGCAGCCGATTGGCCTTTGCCACCGAATTTCGCACTGAATAGATTGATTTTTTTTGAAGCCGCCGCCTGGCAATCAACTAAGTCGACTGCTATGCCCGTTGTAAGCAAGGCTATAACAAACAATACCGTCATGACTGAATTCCTTAGTTTCATTGCATGATCCCTCTCTATTAAGGTTGCGATATCTGTCTGTTGGTTTTTTTACATGTTATCTATTAAACTCCTTCCACTGACAAATTATGACCTCCCAGTATTTACCTAAAAGTACAAATCTAAGGAAAAAATCTCCTACGAAACCTTATTTTAATTTGTGAAAAGTGTCAGAAAGTGCCTTTGATCCACCGTATCAGACGTTTTTGCTTGGGACTCAGCGTTGCTTGCTTAAAATCTTCCGGAATATCGCAAGGCACAGGGTTTCGGGGCAAATCCGGCAGGGGAAAATCACCGTAAACCGATTTTAATTGCCCGGTTTCCAGTCGTTCCAAAATGGTTTCCCCTGCCTCCGTAAAGGTTTGCTCTCGGCGACTGGTCGGAATCTCCTGAAGATTTTCGGACCGCCTCAGGCGAAACTTATTGACAACATAGAACCATATCGACAAAGGAAGTCCAATCACACCTGCGAACCCCAAAAGGATATACCAGAGATCCCCTTGCAACCCGTGGTGAGGCATACGAACATAAAAATCGGACCATCCAATGACGCCCCCCAATATTATAACAAAGATGGAAACAAGAATTCCGCCCTGAGAAAGATTGACTATCTTTTTCAACGACACCCGGTAGTTTTCTACCCTGCAGGCGTGACAAAGTGTCACCAGCCAGACCCGAGGATCGTAGTATTCATTAAAGCTTTTATTATCTGTGGTCTTCCATGTAGTTACAGTAATACACTCCAACTGAAGTGCGTCTAGGTCTCGCGTGTTGCCGCAGAGGGAACATCGGGAAGGTGATTCGGTACTACCGATATTATTCTTATCGTTCATTGCCCTCTTCTCCTTCTCATTCTGTCATTGCCATTGCTCGTTAATCATCTTGTATTGTTCATAAGTTATGATGAGATTTGTAATTATGTCAGTCCCGCTTTTTTTCTTTTTATTATTGGAATCTACACTCACTATTTCGGCTCTAATCGTAAGATAATTGCTGTGTTGACAACTCGGGCAATGTCTGAGTTTGATCTGAGTATAGGCATCAGTTTCAGCCGCCTTTATTTTCAATGATTTCAGAAGGGAAAAATCACCTTGCTCCAATCGGGACTTCAACTCATCTGGACTGCCTATAGGATCCAAGGGTGAAATTAAATCTTCTTCTTTAATCCATTTATCGCATCGTTCGCAAAAGGGAGTGGAACTCAACATCATCCTGGCGACTATCATTGCTGATCCAATTATGATAATTGCTTCAATTACCCAAAATAAATATATTATTATAACGGCTGGAGTCCAATCATTGAAATTGATACCGCTTATATTAGATTCCAAGCTCTTGGCAAATTCCAACATATCGAACGGAGATAGGATAAGGGTTTGCTGTTTGTAATAGGCAAAAACCCAGCTAACCCAATTGGCGTATTCTGCAATAAGTCCCGAAATAAACCCGAAAAAAAGGAGCGCCTTTGGATTTCTAACCTTGCCATATCTACCACCGATACCAACCAAAAAACCAACAACACAACCCAATCCGAAAGTTATAAACAAACGCAAAGCTACAAGCCCTCTTCCCGGTAAATGTGATATATAATCGGTAGCATATCCGTATATAGCACCAAAAACCAAAGCGCCAAGGGAACCAAGAATGATCATATAAACTGGTCCTAGGAATCCAATTATTCCGGAATGTTCATAGTATTTATTTGTTTGATTCATGGGGTCCTTCTCACACTAAACTTGACAACCGCCAGCGTTATGAGACATCCCATGCAGCAGTCATGGCATTGGGTTTCCCATCCTTATCGTACATACCAACAACAAGGGCTGGCGTCGGGAAAATGATTGTCCTGGGACCAACAGATTGTTTCATAATAAACCTCCTTTCTATTTTTTTGCCAATTGCCTTGCCCAAAGTGTCATCCATATGACGATAAATAGCATTGTTCCGACACAGAGCTTAAAGGCCACCATTCCCCATAGCCATATGGTACGAATTTCCGACCATGTAACGCCATTACCCCAGAGGCAAAGCATTCCTGCCGGCTGCCTGTTCATAATCATCACATAAGCAAACCATTGGATCAAAAGGATACAATAGGCGATTAACAGGGTCCACCATCCAGCCACCGTTGCTGCTCGCAATTTTTTCATGAATAGATCGTCCATGATGCTCTCCTTGCTCTGTGCTAATGTCGTGTTATTAAGAAGATAATACCGCTATTCTCCCAAATATCAAGATGATTTGTAGTCTGCAGCATTGAGTTTGATCCAATTATTTCCATCGGTTTGTAAAGCGTCCCCCAACAGTTATCAGCAATAGAACCTTCAGAACTTTGCTCAACGGCCAATCCATCGAGAAGGCATTTTGAAGCGCTTTTCGGACAGACCTTCCCGGACGCCTCGTTTTCGATGCGTTATGCTTCAATGAAATCGTCCCAGAAGTATTGATGGTCCCCACAGAAGTGATCGATATTCACTTCGGATTGGAAGGTTGGATACCCGTAAAAATTACCGGATGCTACATTACAGGAAGGCAACAATACCCGCGGTCCTCGGAAAAATCGCCATACAAGGTATGCAGGTTTCGATCGCAATTCAATAAACATTGAAGACGCCTACATTTGACGTTTCGTATTTGAAGTTATTGAGTGCCACTTATGAAAAGAATGCTCCAAAGAACCTTCTTGCGCCAATAAAATATTGATCACACAATTCCATTAGTGGCTTCTGCCATCATGTCGTTAGAAAATTATTTCGGTGGCGGTTCTTTGAATAGCTTCTTATAATCCGAGGCAAATGATTTAGGTTTATCTTCAACATAATTCCAATATGATGCAATCTGCCTCACGAAGGTGATGTCTATGTGTTGGCAATCCAGCATCAGCTTCAGGAGTTCCAGTGTTTTCAATGCCTTGATGTTGAAATCATTGGCTAAATCCAGCATGCCGGAGTCGTCGGTTACGATTGGGATGTCCAGCACATAGGCGTAAGCCAAGGCTGTAATATCTACTTTCGAAAGGCCGGGATAGGAATCACTTGCATGGTCTTTTATGAAGTCAGTAGCTTGCGTTATCTCTTTTTTGTTTTTCCTTGAAAGGTTTAGCTCACAATTACGGTTCTTCCTGTATTCCGGCTCATTTACCCAGGAGAATTTATTTTTGAGCCTTGGTTTGCTATTATCATATTCCGCCTGAAGCTCCTTGATCACATAAAGACAGCATTTTTCTTTCCCAAATTCAACTTGAAGAAGGGGGTTTATGCTTTGGGCAAGACGGAAATAAGCATTGGAGTCCAGCAGAATCTTTGTCTGAGGCATGATTAGAGCGCCTCATAAATATTCCTCGCATCAAGCAAGGACATTCTGAGGATGCTCTGGACAAAACTGGCCGATTTTCTGTTCTCTTTCACATAATTCTTTAGGGAACCAAAAAAAGGACTACCGAAATGATCTACGGTGGCTCTGATATATTGCTCCGGGGCAGGAATCTTGTCGTCAAAGATGCATTCGCTTATTGTTTTGAAAGCCTTATTGAAGTTGTTGTTTGCTTTGAATATTTCCTGTTCCTTTTCCAATTCGATTTTCGGAAGTTTACTGCGTTCGGCATATTTGTTGACTTCCCAATAAACTGTTAGCGGGGACACGCATAATCTTTCGGCTACCGATTTTATATGGTTGAGTTGCTGCGGGATTTTATCAGCTTTTCTCAGGAGAGGGTATTCTTCGGACGCTATTTCCTCAGGAACAAGCAGTGCCGCTGCAAAAGCATCGGCAAAATCTTCTCCTTTATCATCCCGTAAATCGGGCGCGAGGACGTGCCCCAACTCATGGGCCATCCAAAATTTGAAATCATGAATATTACAGTCCAGATTTAGATATATCCATGTCGTCATTGACTCCGGCAAATAGATGTGGAGAGCGTTTTCATGTCTATCTTTGCTTCCCCAGAGGACGGGAATGATGACAGCGTTAAGGTCGTTGAAAAAATTAATTAAATCTTCAAATTCTATTGATTCATTCGAAACCTTGCCAATCTGGTTTCTTATTTTTTTTACAACCTGCTGAATATAAGAATAATCAAGCCGGGGGTGGATCAGTGTTTTGGGTCGAGAAAGCCTATCAAAAGGAAGGTAAGAAATAAGATCGGACAGAATCCTTCCCGTGTCGCGGGCTTCTTCAAGATATTGATTTGTGATCTTGTGATTACCTTTTTTCCTGAATGCGACAATAGGTTCATTTTCAGAGGGAAGACTTAATACAATCTCATTAAAATTCAGACCCAGAGCCATAGATAGCTTCAACAGCTTGTCCGGCCGCGGGAATTTTTCCCCCTTAAACCATTGCGATACGGTTTCTCTTGAGACGTCAATGATACTAGCAAGTCTAGACTTGTTGAAGCCGAGTTGCTCAGCACTTTCTTCAATTTTCTTGATGTTAAGCTTACGAGTTTTCATGGCTAAATCCTATACATGATTGTCAGCTTTTGTCAACTTTTATTTGATGCAATCCAAGACCATCAGGTAATCGATTTAGTGAGCGTATCGAATATGTATCATTCTGTTTGTTGGGTTGCAGAATGACGCTTATTCGGAGGCTGCCACCTTTGCATGGGTATTTAGATATCCGGCATGCTTATATTTCAAATCATTTTCATTGATCTGATCCAATCATCCAACCTCTCGCTTTGTCAATGGCTTATAGTCGATGGTCATTAGGTTAAATCGGGCAGATCCGTTCCAGGAATTAAAAAACAATCATTTTGTTACATGATATAGACATGTTACGAATTGACGCAAGTTTTCGATTCTCATGTTGGAATATTAACGGACGGCGGTTCGGCGTTCCCCTATGCGGCATGTGGTTTCTAATGGGTGTGGCAACGTGTGTCACAAAATGGTGGGTGTCGAAATTCGTGATTGTGTAAAATGGCGGAAGTGCATGGGAATCGAACCCATCGGATTAAAATTATTATCCTTTTATTTCAGCTGGTTGTAGTGTGATGTTTGGTTAAGGTTAAAGATTAGTTAAATTAAATTGGCGGTCGAAAAACTGCTAACATGAGCCAAGTGTGAACTTAACCCCTTTGCGATAACAGTCGATACCGTGAAAGTGCAGCGCTGCTACGTGGCGGAACCGAGACACTGGCCCCACTCCTTGAGATAGCGAGCGGGGCCGGGTGCTTGCGGTTCAACCTGATGCAGTGTTATCCCGGGATGGGGCAGGAAACGCCTTCTAGCCGTGATTACCAGCCACCCTTTTCCTTGGCGTCTTGGTATTTTTGCTTTGCTTTTGCGTCTTTCTTGCTGCTTTTGTATTCGTCTGCAGCCTTTTTGGCGCTTTTCATTTTCTCATTGTGTTCGCTCTCTGCTTTTCTTGATGTGCCGGCATTGACGCTTTGCTTATCGCGCTTATCTTCGCTTCGCTCTCTGACACCGGGTGCTTGCGCGTTCACACCACTCACAAATACGGTCATAGCCAAAATAGCCGTAACAACCGACAAGCGGACTGAATTTGACTTGCTCATGGTAACTCCTTTCTAGAGGTAATTTATTTTTTGATAAGACTATGCTTTTATTGGAAGGAGTATAGGGATGCCGCGCTTGTATGTCAAGTAAATCTTGGCCTTTGTCGAGCCAATTTAGAAATGTCCTATTTTTACCAAAATAGGAATGTCCTATTGAAAGTAAAAATGGAGTTATCCACAGCCTTCTCGGAGCGGCCCTTTGAAGCATGGCTTAGAGAAGGCTGTGGGTAACTCACAACTTCTTTATAAACCAGGAGACGGTTCTCTACAGGGTTTCCATCTTCTTTTCCACGGATGATCTTTTGAGGGCTTGGGAGGATGGTTATAGACTCTCCTGTCTTCCTTAGCCACCTGTTTGGGTCTTTCGGTTATTTCATGGTACTTTAAAACGTAGTTCTTGCGGCAAAGATTCCATGACTATCGTAGCGCGCCCGGGAAACTGTTTTTTAAAATCGCGGTATTGTGGATAAACCATACATAGCTTTGTTCGTCGCCCATGATTATTAAGAATGACAGCATCGGCAATTCATCACGGATTCTTTTTCCCGTCCAAAACATTAGACGCAATTTACACTCATCTATTCGGTGTGGCAACGTGTGTCACAAAATGGTGGGCGTCGAAATCCGTGATTGTGTAAAATGGCGGAAGTGCATGGGAATCGAACCCACCTGGGACGGTTTTAGCGCCCCACACCGGATTTGAAGTCCGGGAGGCCCACCAGTGACCTTGGCACTTCCGTGGGAGATACTTAACAAAATTACTTTTACCCCATCCCCTTCCTAACCTCCGCCTTGTCGGGGAAGGAATGAAAAGCCTGATAGGGGGTAAGTGGGGCAAAAAAATATTTTCGAATTAAAACTACTAAAAGCCCGTCGAATCCGTCTGGTCCAGGGAGTTATCCAGGAGTTGCACATCTACCTCTTCTCCCTTGCGGGCACCAATGGTATCCTCCGGCAGGACAATGAGACCGTTGGCCCGGACCATGGATTTCAGGATGCCCGAACCCTGTTCACCCGTCACAGAGACCGTATAACGATTTTCTTTCTTTTCTATCTGGGCTCTAACAAAATAACGTATTCCTTCCTTTTTGGCAACATCTTCTTCCAACGTGGCCTTGATCACCTTGCGAAACAGGTGCTTATGACCCATCATCTTCAGGATGGAGGGCCGGACGAACTGTTCGAAGGAGACCATGGACGAGACTGGATTCCCGGGGAGGCCGAAAAGAGGGACGCCGTTTAAGGCCCCGAAGGCCAGAGGCCTGCCGGGCCGCATGGCCACTCGCCAGAACTGCATGCGATTACCGACTTCTTTCATGATATCCTTGACGAGGTCATAATCGCCGACGGAGACGCCGCCGGAGGAGATGATAATGTCCGCACGGGCGGCCGCCTGAAATTTTCTCATCAGGTCTTCCCGTCGGTCCCTGGCGATGCCTAAAGATAAAGGCGTGGCGCCGCAATCCAGAACCTGTGCCGCTGTGGCATAGCTGTTGGAACTTATGATTTTCCACGGCGATGGTCCTTCATCGATTTCCATAAGCTCGTCTCCCGTCGCCAGAATAGCCACGGCGGGCCGCTGGTGGACGGCGATAAAAGAGCGTCCCAGGGCGGCCAGCATGCCGACTTCGGCTGGCCTTATGACCGCGCCTTTTGAAATGACAAGTTCTCCCTCCCGGACGTCTTCCCCGGCGAAGCGGATGTCCGTCTCTATGGCCATGGGTACGAACACCTTGACCTGCTTGCCGTCCTTCGCCGTATCTTCCATACGAACAACGGCCGTTGCACCCTGGGGCACAGGGGCGCCCGTCATGATTCTTGCAGCTTGGCCGGGGCCGATGGCTTTTGGGGGAATGAATCCTGCGGGAATGTCTTCGATGACGTCCAGGATTGCCGGTGTTTCCGGTGTTGCGCTTGTCGTATCCTCTGCACGGACGGCGTATCCGTCCATGGCGGAATTGTTAACCGGCGGCAGGTTCCTCGGTGCATGGATGTCCTCCCCAAGGATCCTTCCCAATGCATCCAGGATGGAGACCTTCTCCAGATCGAGACGGGTGATGGCGCTTAAAATCTGCGTGAGGGCTTCTTCGAAATGAATCATAGATCAAATCTTTAACGTAATTAGGGACTCTTGTCAACGCTGAAGACCGGCAAGTTTTTTGACCTTGAATAAATAATGTGTATATTATAGGAAATACATCGCGTAAGCGATGCAAGAGGTGTCGGGTGGTGGAGAAGCTCTATTTTTTTGTTGGAAGGGCGGAACGCATTATTCTCCCGTAGCGCATTGAGGTTTGAAGTGGATAGGACAGAGTTGCAGACGGCCGTAAGATCGCTTTTGAAGGATAGGCAAGCGATCCTTTTGGCCCATTATTATCAGCGGGAAGAGGTTCAGGAAATCGCGGATCTGATTGGCGACTCCCTGGCCTTAAGCATCGCGGCGGCCAAGACGGATGCCGCGGTTATTGTTTTTGCGGGGGTTCACTTCATGGCCGAATCCGCGGCCATCATCTCTCCGGAAAAGACGGTGCTCCTGCCCAGGCTGGAGGCCGGTTGCCCCCTGGCGGACATGATCACGGTGGAGCAACTGGCTGCGGTGAGGAAGGCCTATCCCGGCGCGGCTGTCGTGACTTACATTAATTCGTCGGCTGCCATCAAGGCCGTAAGCGATATCTGTTGCACTTCGTCCAATGCCGTCCGTGTGATCCAATCACTGTCCGGAATTGATACGGTGATTATGGCTCCCGACGGGAATCTGGCCCGTTATGTTTCCGGATTTACGGACAAACGTATTATCCCCTGGGAAGGCCATTGCCCGGTGCATCACAACTTGATGGTGGAAAACATCCGCCATGTCCGGGAAGAGTACCCTGATGCCCTGTTTGCCGCCCATCCTGAATGTCCTCCTGCGATTCTGGATCAGGCTGATTTTGTCGGGAGCACGGCGGCGATCATCCAGTTTGCCGGTGAACCCCGCGTCGAGACGCTAATTGTCGGGACGGAGTCGGGCATCATGGTGGAACTGCGAAAGCGATATCCGGGGAAGCGTTTCATCCCCGCCTCCGAAGGATTGATCTGTGAAACAATGAAATATACGACCCTGGAAGATATTTGGCTGTCACTTACGGAGAACCGAACGGTTGTGACAGTGCCCGAATCCCTGAGAATTCCTGCCGGTCTTGCCCTTGAACGGATGCTTGCGGTCCCCTGAAGATTTCGCCTATTTCCATGAGAAAAATAGTTGAACAAAAGACATCCGTCATGGATCCTTCGATCCGCGCCATTTTCGATCGCATTGACCGCAAGGAAAGCCCTATTCACATCAGGGGGCTTCATGGTTCGGCGAAGGCCCTTCTGGTTTCCCTCATGTTTTCAAACCTGTCTGAAACAATGGTCCTCATCTGTGCGACGGAGAAGGAAGCGGGCGGCCTCTATCAAGATGCAGCGTTCTTTCTGGGAGAAGACAAGGTGCGCCTCTTTCCGGCATGGGATACCGTTTCGACGGATATGTTTTCCTTCCAGCGAGAGGTCGAATTGAAGCGGATCGACGGTCTTTGCCGTTTGAATGCGGGCGAGCCGTCGCTTTTCATTGTTCCTGCCACGGCGGTAATGCAAAAGACCATGCCCCGGGATCAATTTGCCGCATACGTGCGCACCATCGCCATCGGCGATACCCTTGATCGGGATCTTCTCGTCAGCCTTCTTCTGCAGGGTGGCTACACACGTTCCACGCTGGTGGAAACGAAAGGTGAATTCAGTATCAGGGGCCATGTGGCGGATATCTTTCCCCCAAACCTGGGGCAGGCCATCCGCATTGAGTTCATCGGCGATGAGATCGAATCTATCCGTGATTTCGACCCGGCGACGCAACGATCGACGTCGGAGAGGGTCGATTTTGTCCTGACACCTGCACGGGAGATCCTCCTGACCGAAGAGGCTCAAACTCTGGCTCTACATAATCTGAAAATCCGGGCCAACGATCTGGACCTTCCCCGCAGTGTTCGAAACCGCCTTGTAGAAAAGCTCGAAAGCCATCTCATCGCCTCCGTAAATCCCCTGTTTTTCCCCTTGTTCTATGATAGCAACGGCGAACAGGACGCCTTTTTCTCCTATCTGCCCAAGGACTGCCTTTTGATTCTAGACGACGAACTGGCTATCGACCGCGCCCTGGAACATCATGAAAACGATATCGATCGCTGCCTTCTGAAAGCCCGGGCGGAAGGGAAGTTTTACCTGGAAAAAATGTCGGCTTATCTGTCGGCAGAGGCCTTTCACGATGGCTTGAAGCCATATCCCCTGATTTTTCTCGATGCCCTGGCTATAGGCTCAGGCGAAGACGGAGCGGTCGTCGTTGAGACGACAACGGATCTGAACGTCCGAACGAAGATGATGGCGGGTGATAAGGCGGAAGCGGGCCTGATGGCTCCCTTGGCGGAAAAAATCGCAGGTTGGCTTTATAAAGGTTATTCTGTGACGATGGTTTGTTCCGGTGAAGAAGAGGCCCATCGTATGGCACACCTTCTCGGGGCTTATGGCCTTACCCCGCAGCCCGTCCCGCCGGAGACGCCCTTTTTGGAATTCCTGGAAAATCCCCATAAGCTTTCCCCTCTGTCCCTGCGGGAAGGCCGTATCGGTGGTGGATTCCTTTTCGAGGCCCTGCGCCTTGTCGTCATTGCCGAGACGGACATTTTCGGAAAAAAGATCCCTCGCCGCCATTTCCGGCCTGCTCGTGAAGGCTACTTTCTCCGGTCCTTCGGCGAACTCCGGGAAGGGAACTACGTTGTCCACAAGGATCACGGCATCGGTGTGTATCGGGGCCTTCAGAAGCTTTCCGTAGACGGAATCGAAAACGATTTCCTCCTTATCGAATATGCCGACCGGGACAAGCTCTATATTCCCGTCGATCGCCTGGATATCATTCAGCGCTATATCGGCCCCGAGGGCTTTACACCCAGAGTGGAACGGCTGGGCGGTTCCTCCTGGGAGGCGATGAAGGAGAAGGTAAAAAAATCGATCCAGGAAGTGGCCGAAGAACTGGTGGCAATATATGCAGCGCGGGAGATCATGGAACGCAACGCCTTTGCGCCCCCCGACCGGCATTACGACGAATTCTGTTCCATCTTCGAGTTCGAGGAGACGCCCGACCAGGCCCGGGCCATAGAGGACGTCCAGGCCGATATGGACAAGGCGAAACCCATGGACCGCCTGATTTGCGGCGATGCCGGTTTCGGGAAGACGGAAGTTGCCTTGCGGGCCGCCTTCCGCAGCGTCATGGAGACAAAGCAGGTGGCCGTCCTTGTACCGACCACGATCCTGGCGGAACAGCATTACCATAACTTCAAAAAGCGGTTCGAGAATTACCCCGTCCGGGTGGAGGTCCTGAACCGCCTGAAAACGAAGGCCCAGCAGCAGGAGATCGTAACGGATATCAACCGGGGGCGGGTGGATATTGTCATTGGAACCCACCGGCTTCTACAGAAAGACCTACAGTTCAAGGACCTGGGGCTGGTTGTTGTGGACGAAGAGCAGCGTTTCGGTGTCGCGGACAAGGAAAGGCTCAAGAAGTTGCGAACCCTTGTGGATGTTTTGACCCTGACGGCCACGCCCATCCCCCGGACGCTCCATTTGTCCCTCGTGGGGCTTCGGGACCTGTCGATCATCAACACACCGCCGGAGAGCCGTCTGCCCATTAAGACCCATGTCCTCGAATTCAACGAGGAGATCATCCGGGATGCCATACGCCAGGAGTTGGGACGGGGCGGCCAGGTCTATTTCCTTCATGACCGGGTGAGGTCCATTTATACGATGGCCCGGTATGTGGAAAGGCTGGTACCCGAAGCAAAGGTAGCCGTCGTACATGGGCAGATGAAGCCCAAGGATATCGAAGACGCCATGGTGCGGTATGTCAGGCAGGAGAGCAATGTCCTCGTTTGCACATCCATCATCAGCGCCGGCCTCGATATTCCCTCGGCCAACACGATCATCATCAACCGGGCTGACCGTTTCGGCCTGTCCCAGCTTTACCAGATACGGGGCCGCGTCGGCCGCTACAAAGACGAAGCCTTCGCCTATCTTCTGGTACCCAAGGGGGCCATGCTCTCTTCCGATGCTCAGCGCCGCCTCCAGGTCCTCATGGATTTTTCGGCTCCGGGTTCCGGGTTCCGCATCGCTTCCAACGATCTGGATATACGGGGCGCGGGGAACCTCCTCGGCCTGTCTCAATCGGGCCAGGTATCAGCCATCGGCTATGAACTCTATACGGAACTCATGGAAAAGACGATTCAGGAACTAAAGGGAGAACGGGTCATGGAGGAAGAGGTCAAGCCGGAGATCAACCTGGGTATCCCCGCTTTCATCCCTGCCGACTACATGGCCGACGAACATCAGCGCCTTGTGACATACAAGCGGATTTCCATGGCGGCCGCCGATGAAGACCTGAAGGAAATGAAGGATGAACTTCTGGACTGCTACGGGCTTATACCCCGGGAAGTGGAAAACCTGTTTGAGGTGATCCGCATCCGGAATCTCATGAAAAAGATCAAAGGCAAGAAAATGGGCTATGACGGGAATCAGCTCTTCATCGCTTTCCAGGCCGACAGCCCCATCGATCCTATGAAGATTCTTGAATTGACCAGGAAGAAGGAAAAGGGTGTCAAACTGACACCGGATCATAAACTGTATGTTAAGGCAATCGGCCTTTCCGACCGGGAGATCACCGAGGCGGCCAGGCGTTTACTGGAGGTATTGAAGGTAAAATGAGGGTCTGCCAGTATAAGTTGAAGAACCGGCGTTATTCTGATAGAGATGAAAAACTTATATTGCCGATATGAAAAAGGTATGGGGGAAATACCATGAAATATGTTTGGGAGATGCTTATTATGGTCATCGCCGTCACCACGGCCATGTCCGGCATGCCTGCCGTAGCGGAGGTGGTTGATCGCGTTGTGGCCATTGTTAACGATGACGTCATTACGTTATCCGACCTGAACACGGCCTTTGAACCCTATATGACCAGGATCAATGAGATGTACAAGGGGAATGAGAAGGCGAAGATGATTGCGGAAGGCAGGCTGACCGTACTGAATCGGTTGATAGACAACAAACTGGTGGATCAGTATTCGAAGAAAGTGGGTGTTTCCGTCAAAGACGAGGAAGTCATGGCTACCATCAGAGGGATCATGGCGCAGCGAAAAATTGAATTGAGCGACTTTGTCAAGATTCTGGAGCGGGAAGGGCAGACTTTTGAATTTTACAAAGAAGAAATCAAGGGGCAGATGACCCGCCAGCGTCTGGTCCGGCGGGAGGTCTCGTCCAAGATTGCTGTTTCAGAGGAGGAAATTGGCGAATATTATAAACAGCATCGGGAAGATTATGAAGGCAAGGAAGCCGTCCGTATCAAGCAGATTCTTCTTCTGCTCCCCAAGAATGCCAATGCCAAGGTCCGAGAGGCCCTTCGAAAGAATGCTCAGGAGATCCGAACACGTCTTCTTGCCGGAGAATCCTTTGACATCATGGCGGCAAGGTTTACTCAGGGGCCGGCGGCTCAACAGGGTGGCGATGTCGGCTTCATCGAAAAGGGCAGCACCCTGCCGGAGGTAGAGGCGGCGGCCTTCAGCCTGAAACTGGATGAGATCAGCGATGTCATTGAATCCTCATTGGGTTTTCATATTATCAAGGTAGTCGATAAAAAAGGGGGCGGTTCGAAGTCCTTCCCGGAGGTACGCCAGGAAATTATGATGAAGATCGAAGATCAGAAGTTGTTCCCCCGTGTCGATCAATGGATTTTGGATCTGCGCAAGAAAGCCCAGATTGTGATAAAGCTTTAAACGAATCATGAAATACATACGGATCAAAGGCGCTGCTCAGCATAACCTGAAGCACGTGCATGTCGATATTCCCCGCGATCAATTGGTGGTTATAACGGGGGTAAGCGGGTCCGGCAAGTCCTCATTGGCCTTCGATACGATTTATGCCGAGGGTCAGCGGCGGTATGTCGAATCCCTGTCCACCTATGCGCGGCAGTTCATCGGCCAGATGGATAAGCCCGATGTGGAGTCCATCGAAGGCCTGTCTCCCGCCATTGCCATCGAACAACGGTCGGCAAGTCAGAATCCCCGGTCCACCGTGGGGACTGTGACGGAGATTTTCGACTATTTGCGGCTCCTGTTTGCCCGCATCGGCATCCCCCATTGCTACAACTGCGGCCGGGAAATCAAATCCCAGACTATCGATGTGATGGTGGAACACGTCCTTGCCTTTCCCTCTGCAACACGATTCAACATCCTCGCCCCCATGGCACGGGGCAAGAAGGGCGAATTCCACAAAGAGTTCAAGAAACTCATGCGGGACGGTTTTGTCCGTGTCCGCGTGGATGGCCAAATGCGGGATCTGGCTGATGAGATCACTCTCGACAAGCAGAAGCGCCACAACATCGATGTCGTCGTTGACCGCCTCGTTCATAAGGACGGCATCCGCAAGCGCCTCCGCGATTCACTGGAGACGGCTGCCCGCATGGGTGAAGGACTCGTCCGTGTCGATATTCAGGGCGGAGAGGAGATCCTCTTCAGTGAGCGTTACGCTTGTCCCGATTGCGGCATCAGCATGCCCGAACTGGCGCCACGGATTTTTTCCTTCAACAGCCCCTACGGTGCCTGTCCCGATTGCGGCGGCTTGGGCACGAAGATGTATTTTGATGAGAATCTGGTTGTTCCCGATGCGGGCCTTTCCATACGCGAGGGGGCCATCGTCCCTTGGGCGGGGCGCAATTCCCTCTATTATCATCAGATGATCGACGCCTTGTCGGAACATTACGGCTTCGACATCAACATGCCCTTTGCCGAACTGCCGGAAAAGGTCCAGAACGTCATCCTTCATGGTTCCGGGAAGGAAGAGATCCGTTTTCACTTCGATCGGGAAGGCCGTCGCGTATTCTACACGCGGCCCTTCGAAGGCCTCCTGAACCAGTTGGACCGCCGGTACCGCGAGACCCAGTCCAACACTATTCGGACGGACCTTTCCCGGTATATCAGCCTTCGAGATTGCCCGGCCTGCCATGGCGCCCGTCTTAAAAAAGAGAGCCTCTCCGTTACCGTTGGAGCGAAAAACATTCATGATGTCTGCCGCCTCTCTATCCGCGAGGCATATGATTTTTTTAATACCCTTCCCCTGACACCCCAGGAGAAGCTCATCTCGGAGCGGATTCTGAAAGAAGTTCGCGAACGCCTGTGTTTCCTTCTCGATGTTGGGATGGACTATTTGAGCCTGGATCGTTCAGCGGGAACCCTTTCGGGCGGCGAAGGACAGCGCATCCGCCTGGCGACGCAGATCGGGTCGGGCCTTGTCGGTGTACTGTACGTTCTTGACGAACCCACTGTGGGCCTTCATCAGCGGGACAACAAACGCCTCATCGCCACGCTGAAACGGCTCCGCGATATGGGAAATACGATCCTCGTTGTCGAGCACGACGAGGATATGATGATGGAATCCAATCAGATCATCGATATGGGGCCCGGGGCGGGCCAGGATGGTGGCGCGGTCGTCTTCCAGGGTACACCGGAAGAAATTTGCCGAAGCGATGAATCCCTGACGGGGCTCTATCTTTCGGGGCGGCGCTCAATTGCTATTCCCAAGATCCGCAGACCCCATACCGGCCGGTACATCGCCATCGAAGGGGCCTATGAGCATAACCTCAAAGACGTCGATATCCGTATCCCCGTGGGATTGCTTACAGCTGTTACGGGCGTTTCCGGGTCGGGTAAAAGCACCATGGTCATCGAGACCCTCTATAAGGCCGTAGCGGGCCGGATTTACCGGCAGAAGGGCAGTATCGGGAAGTTCCGGCGCATCGTGGACCTGGGCGGCGTCGAGCGGGTCATCATGATCAACCAGCAGCCTATCGGCCGTACACCCCGGTCAAATCCCGTCACCTATACAGGGGTCTTCAACCATATCCGGGACCTCTTTACGGGTCTGCCGGAGGCAAAATTACGGGGGTACAAACCGGGCCGCTTCAGTTTTAACGTCAAGGGGGGCCGCTGCGAGGCCTGCGAAGGGAACGGCCTTATCCGCATCGAGATGCATTTTTTGCCCGACGTATATGTAACCTGTGATGTTTGCCATGGAAGGCGCTTCAATCAGGATACCTTGGAGATTCGCTACAAGGAAAAGAATATCGATGAGGTTCTGGCCATGACCGTCCATGAGGGGCTGAATTTCTTTGAGAACATTCCCTTGATTCGCCAGAAGCTTCAATTACTGGAAGATGTAGGGTTGGGTTATATCCGGCTGGGACAGTCGGCCACGACCCTTTCCGGCGGCGAGGCCCAACGTATAAAACTGTCCCGCGAGTTGGGGAAACGGACGAACAGCAATACTCTATATATCCTTGACGAGCCGACAATCGGCCTTCATTTCGCCGATGTTCAGAAACTGCTCGACATTCTCATGCGGCTCGTGGACATGGGCAATACAATTGTTGTAATCGAGCACAACCTGGACATCATCAAATGCGCCGACCACATCATTGACTTGGGTCCTGAAGGGGGGCCGGGAGGCGGCCGCATCCTCGCTGAGGGAATGCCGGAGGATCTGGCCCGGCTGGACGACAACCAGACGGGGATTTTTTTGAAGAATATATTGACCCGTTCTTCAGCAGTGTTGCCAGCCTGCCACGACGAGCCGTTTGAATCCAAAAAAGGTTGAAAGCTTGACCTCCAAGGGAACGTCAGGCAGCGAGTAGGGAATGTAGACCACGACACCGTCGATGGTTCGGACTTCGAAATTTTGCGGGCCCGGCGGGATGCCGAAGCGGACGGTAGGCTCCGGCTGGTAGGGGATGCAGCAGCCGCCCAACTGGAAATACTCCAAATGCAGGGTTCCACCGTTTTGAACGGCATAA
Organism: uncultured Syntrophaceae bacterium; assembly: GCA_964645835.1. Taxonomy (GTDB): domain Bacteria; phylum Desulfobacterota; class Syntrophia; order Syntrophales; family UBA8958; genus CAZBME01. The sequence continues at coordinate 17,234 of CAZYDG010000006.1, read as the reverse complement.
TCGGTCGCTTCTTGCGTAAAGGTCAACATAGCTATCTTTTTTGATAAATAGTTATTTTTTCTGGAACATAGTATAAGGATATCATCACTGTATGTCAATGGGAATTCCCATTGTAGGGAGGTAACGGTATGAATGAGCATCAGGCAGGTTCGGCAGAGAATTTCAATCGCGTTTACATTATCGGAGCAGGCGCCGTCGGGGCCGCTTACGCAAGCATTATTTACGATAAGGATCCTGCCTGCATTTCCTTCATCGCCTGTGGTGAACGTTTCGAGCGACTCCGCAGGGATGGCGTCGTCGTCAATGGCAAAACCTATCCCATACCGGTGCAAAACAGCGAAGACTCCTACCCCGCGGCCGATCTGATTATCGTTACGGTAAAGCATCATCATCTTGATCAGGCCATCAGGGAAATGAAAAGCGGTGTCGGGACAAATACGCTAATTATTTCTCTGCTGAACGGTATTGACAGCGAAGAACGCATCGCCGCCGTCTACGGCGAAGAGAAGATCCTGTACGCCACTGTTGTCGGTATTGACGCCCTGCGGGAGGGAAATAATGTTGTCTATACCAAGCAGGGGAAGATATTTTTCGGCGAGAAGCAAAACTTTGTCATTTCTAAACGTGTCCGCCGGGTTGCCGATTTTTTCAATTTAATGGGCATCGTTCACGAAATACCGGAAGACATGCTCCGCACTCTCTGGTGGAAATTCATGATCAATGTGGGCATTAATCAGGCGTCGGCAGCCTTAAAGGGTTCCTACGGTGTTTTTCAAACATCTCCTGAGGCCCGAAAACTTATGGAATCGGCCATGCAAGAGGTAATCGCCCTGGCCCGGAAACTGGCCATCGACCTTTCCGATCAAGATATTGAAAAATGGTATACGGTACTGGCGACCCTGAGTCCCGCCGGGAAAACCTCCATGCTTCAGGATGTGGAGGCGGGAAGAAAAACGGAGTTGGAGATGCTGGCCGGCAAAGTCATTGAATTGGGCAGGCGGCATGGTGTCCCGACACCTGTAAATGAGTATCTCTTCAATATAATAAAAGAAATTGAATCCAGCCGTTAACATCTGATAAGATTTGGCAGGCTGTTGAATAATATCCATTCCGCGCTTGCTATATCTTCGTTTTCTTCGTCATCGGCTCTTCTGCGTATTCCTGTATACGACTAATGTCATTCCATATCATTTCTGTGTCATTATTACGAAGATAGAATCTTTGTAGGGTGGAACAAGCGAAGTGGTTCCACCGGCAAATGGTGGATGCGCTTCGCTTCATGCACCCTACAGTCTAATGTTATTCCATATCATTTCTGTGTCATTCCCGTGAGAACGGGAATCCATGGTTTTAGGAATGTATCCAAAGAGGTGTTTGACTGTATGCTCGAACTGTTTGGACGGATTTGCCATGGCGATTTGTCATCTCCCCATGGCGACAATTTATGACTTCGAGTCATTATAAATGATGTTTTTCCCCGATAATTATGGTATATCAAATCAGAGTGGATGTTATATTTCGGGATGGGCCGGTGTCAACGGATGCACGGCTGAAATTTCATAGTGCCGCAGGTCATTGGGGTCGAGACTGAGAGACGAACAACCTGATGAGTCGGAAGAAACCGGGAAATGGAAACAATTCGAGAAGGAGAATTTCTTAGGAGGAGAGCATGTATCAATTGGTAAAACCGGATAATACAGTGGAGATATTGGAAAAAACCGTTTCAAGATTTCCGTCGAGACCTTTTCTTGGGATGAAGAATAAGCAGTTGAAGCAATACGAATGGACATCTTATGCCGATTTCGGCAAGCGTGTGGATAACGTAAGAAGCGGCTTGAGCCAAATCGGTATCCAGAAGGATGATGCCGTAGGTATCATATCAAATAACAGCACGGACTGGGCGGTATGCTTTTTTGCCGCGGGCGGACTGGGTGCACGCTTCGTTCCCATGTATGAAGCGGAATTGGTCCAAGTTTGGAAATACATCATTAGCGATGCAAAAGTTAAGGTTCTTTTTATCAGCAAGAAGGCGATATACGAAAAGATAAAGGACTTTGTTTCTTCCGTTCCAACATTGGAGAAAGTTATCGTGATGGAGGGCGATGGAAAGGACACGCTGGCGGATCTGGAAAAGAAGGGGGCATCTCGGCAAGTAAAGAGTATATATCCGGAACATTCGGCAATATGCATCCTGATCTACACATCGGGAACGACGGGCGAACCGAAAGGCGTTCTCCTTTCCCATGGCAATATAACGAGCAATGCGCATGCGACAACTGCCTGCTTCACCGGCATGAACGAAGATGACAGGACCTTGTCTATTCTGCCCTGGGCGCATGTCTTCGGACTCGGGGAACTTGTCGTATACTGTCTTCTGGGCGGGTCAACAGCTATCTCGGAAGGATCAGCAGCCATAGGCGAAGATTTGCTCCTCGCTAAACCGACATACCTTATTGCCGTCCCCAGAGTATTCAACAAGGTATATGATGGACTATGGACGAAGATGAATGAAGAGGGTGGACTTGCCAGGAAATTATTCGTCATGGGCGTGGAAAGCGGCAAGAAGAAGAGGGAACTGGCGGCACAGGGCAAGTCTTCTTTCATGACAAACCTGAAATTCAAAATTGCCGATGCCGTGGTTTTCGAGAAAATACGGGCAAAACTTGGCGGCAGATTAAAGGGTTCCATGACGGGAAGCGCCGCAATGAATCCGGAAATTTCTCATTTCTTCTGGGATATGGGTATACCGCTATATGATGCCTACGGATTGACTGAAACCTCACCGGGAGCAACTATGAACGGCCCGTCCAAATACAAGATCGGCAGCATTGGCCCCGTAATGGGCATGTGTAAAATCGTGATCGACAAGTCGGTCACCGGGCCGGATGCCATAGACGGGGAGATCATTATTTACGGGCCTAATGTGATGCAGGGATATTTTAACAAGCCCGAAGCCACAAAGGCTGTTATGACGCCTGACGGCGGTTTCAGGACAGGAGACCGCGGACGCCTTGACGAGGAAGGATTCCTGTTTATAACCGGAAGACTCAAAGAACAGTTTAAACTGGAAAACGGCAAATACGTATTTCCGGCCGGCATCGAAGAAGATATAAAGCTTAACCATTTTATCGAAAATGCCATGATATACGGGGAAGGCCGTGAATATAATATTTGCCTTGTCAGCCCGGACTTTATAGCCCTGGATAAGTGGGCTGAAAAGAACAATTTGCCTAAAGACCATAAGGAACTTTTGAAAAATGAAAAGACGAAAAAATTCCTCGAGAATGAAATCGTTAGTTCATTAAAATCGACCTATGGGAGTTATGAAATTCCCAGAAAATTTATATTTATTGACGAACCCTTTAGTCTTGAAAACGGCATGCTGACTCAGACCATGAAACTTAAAAGGCGCGTGGTGTTTGAAAAATACAAAGATCAGATCGATGCGCTATATGCTAAATAGGTTTTGAAAAAGGCATGGAAACGGGGCTTTATTACCGGAGATCCATGCAATAAATAAAGGGCTTCCAGGATGGTCAAGGAGAGTATCAACATTCTTCTTGACCATTCTTTTAATGGCCTTATCAAGGACTTTGCTTATCATTCAATTTGATTTTCTTTTGGCAATAGCCGGAATATAATTTACGGATATCGATTCATAAAAGTTCCCTTGAGTAGGTATTGCCTCCTATTTGGCTTATCAAGGATTGCCATTGCGCTTTTTCCCCCAAACGCTATCATTTAAAAATGTCGCTGTACGGATGAGCTAACCGTTGTCGGCAATGCCTTGCCCCGTTGCGGAGGATTTGTCGCTATGAAAAGAAGACACCATGCCTTGTTGTCCGGCCTTTTGAGTGCCGCCGCTTTCCTTGCAACTGCCTTGCCTCTCCAGGCAACGCTCGGGGAATCGGAAGATTCTATCGATGCGGATAAAGCGGCCATTGAGGCTACCGATCTTTCCACCGAAGTCCGCAATGGCTGCAGGATCAGGGTGATCCGATCCGATGCGGCAACCATTCGGGAATACATTACTCCAAACGGCATTATATTCGCCATTGCCTGGAATGGGCTGATCCATCCTGATCTGACAGCGCTTCTCGGCTCATACGCCGGTGAATACCGGACAGCCATGGAGCGGACCTCGCGTGAACCCGGTCGCAGGCGCCTTCGTGTACAGACAAACCAGGTGACGGTAGAGAAGTGGGGCCACATGCGAAACTTGCAGGGACGGGCCTATGTTCCGGCCTTAATTCCTCCTGGAGTGAGCATCGATGAAATCAAATAACATATGGACCGTTATTCTGATTTTGGTGCTTATGACCGGGTGCGGCGGTGGCGGCGGCGGCGGAAACAACAGCAACATTGTAACTTCGACACCGCCGGCGCTTGTTTCCCTCTCCCTTTTGCCGATGAACGCTTCACGCGTCACTGGAGCCTTACAGCAGTTTACCGCCACGGGTGTCTATTCGGATAATAGTACACAGAACCTGACGGCATCGGTGAGTTGGACATCATCGATGCCCGCGGTAGCCTCCATCAGCAACGCGACGGGCTCCAATGGGCTTGCCACTGCGTTAGCCGTCGGCACGACAACGATCACAGCTGCATTTGGAGGTATTTCAACTGCAACGGCCCTGACGGTGACCGGCGGCGGCAGCGTGAACAACGAGATTCCCATTACGGTAAACGGGGCTCTTTGCTCAGCGAATTCCTATCTCAACAAACCTTGTATCTCGGTGACGGTTTGCAACCCCGGCACCTCAACCTGCCAAACAATAAATGATATCCTCTTGGATACGGGGAGCTACGGGTTGCGCATATTCAAGCAGGCGCTGACCGTCTTGCCGCCGGCAACCGGAAATCTTGCCGAGTGTGTACAGTTCGGGGACGGCTCGTCTATGTGGGGACCTGTACAAACGGCAGATGTTATCCTGGGGAATGAGCCTGTGGTTCAGGTTCCGATTCAGGTTGTAGATTCCACATTCGGCGTCCGTCCCACGGGATGCTCCAATGCAGACCCTACCCCGGCCGCTGCCGGATTCAACGGTATTTTGGGGGTCGGACTCTTTATCCACGACTGTGGTACTTCCTGTGTCACTAGCGCGAGCAATGGAATCTATTTCGCCTGTGGGGCGAGCTGCAGCGGCACAACCGTTTCTCTCTCCGGTCAGGTCCAGAATCCTGCGGCGCTTCTTCCCCAGGACAACAACGGTGTGCTGGTGCAACTCCCGGGCATACCACTTGGAGGGACAACCTCGGTCAACGGCAAGCTTATCCTTGGGATCGGTACCCAGACGAATAATGTGCCTGCTTCCGTGACAACCTATGCCGCCAATGCAACTACAGGTGAATTTGTGACCCTCTTCGGCGGCAGGTCCTACAATAGTTTTATTGACAGCGGTTCGAATGGGTTATTTTTCACGCCACCTTCCACAAGTCAGATACCTGGCTGCGCCGCGCCAAATGCAAGCTGGTTTTGTCCCGCATCCACAGCTAGCTTATCGGCCACGAATAGCGGCGCTTCGGGAACGCCAAGCGGGACGGTTTCTTTCCAAATCGGGAATTTCACAAATCTCATCGCCAATCCATCCAATTCTGTGTTTATTGAGATTGGGGGAACTTTCTCGGGAAATTTTGACTGGGGCCTTCCCTTCTTCTTCGGGAGAAATGTTTTTGTGGGTTACGGGGGCAGCACGTCCAGCCTGGGCAGTGGTCCATACTGGGCATACTGAGCGCACCATCGCCATTTTCCTTCTTGATGATGATACCGAAAACGTATAGGATGATAAAAAACAGCTACAGTTGACGAACTTGTCATTCTCCGGTAAACCCAAGAAGAACAGCGGCAGGAGTGCCATGTTAAGTTTTCTTTATGCCTTTTCAAAACCTCCCAGCCTCCGTCAGGTGCCTCTAAAGCCATACGTGACTGTTTTCCCCCTCGACCGTCTGAACTTAGGTGTGGACAATATCCACATCGATGTCCACATCAGCCCTCAAGTACAAAATACCGTCCGCAAGGCGGCGGCTCTGCTTCTCGTTAAACACAGTCATTCCGAGGGATTGTTCCCGGGATACGATAAAGAGCAATGCGAAAAAGAAAAGAAGATCTTGCGGCACTTATGCACGGAACTTCTACTTGACGTGCTTGACCAGGCAAAGTTAGCAGGCGAAGTACAGATCGATTACCTGGGGCATGCCGCCGTCGCCAAAACCTTCCTTGTTGAAATAAATAGTGAATACGAAAAACTGGTTGCGGTTTTTGAAAATCTTATCCGCACCTATGAATTGTCATACAAGCGTGAACAACTGGAGAGTTTAAAGGTCAAGGAGCAACGGACTGAACTCGGTAGAAACAGAAAACGGATCATCCACCTGGTGGGAGAGGAGCTCTATGCAATCCTGGCGGACATCCACCTCCAAACGCTCCGCAATATCAGGGAGACCAATTTCCCTTCGGGTTCCCTCCTTCCGGATAATTTTTATTTCAATCCCCTGGTCCCCGCGGATATGGCCGTAAGCGATGCATTCATGATCGAAACTTATATCCTTTTGGGCCACAGATCGGACGATCCGGACAATTCCGATAACCTTACAATGCTGATAAATAATCTGCTTGCCAATACAGACATGGCGACGGACATCACGAATGATGAGGATACCGAAGGACGGGAATCGACGTCGGCTCGGGCGGAAGGATTGGCACCTCTTTCTGCCGGCACTTTTGATCCCTGGATACGGGAACCCTCCAACATGGAGCAGTTATTCGATTGTTTTTCGTCGCGGGAAGCCCAGCGGCGTGCAATAGTGGACGGGGCGCCGTCAAGCGTGCTCCTCGAATTGAAGAAGCGCATCGATATTCAGGAACGGCTCCTGCATTTCTTTTATCGGTCATTCAGGAAGAAAGGATTGATCAGATACATTACCGCCAATTATGAGATGAAGTCTCTGTACAGGCGGTTTTGTCCGCCTCTGGTGCCTTTGCAGGTCCGGGAGTTTCTGGCGCGGCCTGCTTCCAGAAAATCCATTGTGCAGCAACTTAAACGCCGCAATGCGTTTTCCAAACCGGCTTTTTCTCTTGCGCCCTTAGTAGAGGCGGCACGTAGAATCAGGAGCGGCTCAGTCCGCGAAAAAAAACGAATGCTCCTGTGTTTTTTCCTTGATTATTCCCGCTATCTCCGGGACCAGCATGACTGGCGCCTCATAAAAGAGGCCATGGAGGCGATCAACCTTGCCAAAGATGAAAAGTTGTTGGTCTTGTCACGGGAAAATCGGTCTTTGTATGAATTTCTGCTCCCCGGTGAGAGGACCACGGAAGAGAAACCGATCCTCAATCATACCATCCTCAAGGCGGACATTCGGGGATCCATGGGTATAACTTATACCATGCGGGCCAAGGGACTCAACCCGGCCTCCCATTTCAGCCTGAATTTCTTTGATCCCATCTCGGAAATTCTCTTTGAATATGGTGGATCCAAAGTCTTTATCGAAGGAGATGCGGTCATTCTGTCCATAGTCGAGCACGAGGAGACGCCGAGGGACTGGTACTGCGTTGCCCGTGCCTGTGGTCTAGCCATCCGGATTCTTAAGATCGTCGAACGTTATAATGGAGAAAGCCGCAAGAACCAATTGCCGGTTCTCGAAGTGGGTATCGGCATCTGCTATAACCAGGGCCCGCCGGCGTTTCTTTTCGACGGCGATTCCCGGATTACAATTTCCCCGGCCATTAATCTGGCCGATCGTCTGTCCGGCTGCGATAAGAGGCTGCGCAAACACTTTCGCGACGAGAATCGGGTATTCAACGTCCTCGTCTTTGAAAATGTCAGGAAAGAGGAGGTTGAAGTTACGGCAGATGATCTTTCCCTTCGCTACAACGTCAACGGGATTGAACTGGACTCCGGCGGCTTTGCCAAGCTCGAAAAGGAGATCAATCTGAAACGTGTCTTATTCCCGACGGATAATGGCGAAAAGACGGTGCTCTACACCGGAAAGGTACCCACGTTGACAGGCAAATACCAGTTGCTGGCCATCAGGGAAGGCATTGTTTCGAAGATCCATCCCGAGACGATGGAAGTAATCGGGGAAACATCCCGCAAATATTATGAAGTTTGCACCCACCCCGCCATCTATAAATTCTTGGGATAGAGTTGAAGGAGGCCCGATGAATAACAAAACCGAGGCGAATGCGGAGCTGCTGATCAAAGAAATATCCTTCCTGAAGCAGAGAATCAGGGAATTGGAGCTCTCTGAATCGAAGCACAAGCAGGCGGAAGACGAATCCCTGTTTACGGTTCAACGGCTCATATTGGCCACCGACGCGGCATCAATCGGCATTTGGGATTGGGACTTGAAAACGGATCGTTGGTATACCACTCCCACATATTCTACGATGTTGGGATATGACCCGGATGATGGTTTTTCCGATAGAAAACGATGGCTTAAGCTGGTTCACTCGGAAGATATTAATATGGTGGCAGGGAAGATCCAAGCAGTCCTTGACGGCAGTCATGAGCCCTACACATATGAAGCGCGGATAATGCATGCAGATGGGTCTTACCGCTGGATTAGTGTTGTCGGACGTGTTGTCATAAGGGATGAGCGAAACGAGGCGAGACGCATGCTGGGTGTACGGATAGACATCACCGAACGCAAGCGGGCGGAAGAGGAAAAACGCAGACTGGAAGAGCGCCTGCAACGTTCGGAGAAGATGGAGGCCTTGGGCACTTTGGCAGGCGGAGTGGCTCACGATCTAAATAATGTTTTGGGCATAGTGGTCGGATATTCAGAAATGCTCCTGGATGAGATTGACGAATCGAGTCCACTTAGAGACGATGTGCTGAAGATCATGGAAGGCGGACATCGATCCGCCGCCATTGTTCAGGATCTGCTCACACTCGCAAGAAGGGGGGTTCAGAGCAGGAAAGTAATTAATCTTAACAACGCTATCATGGATTGCCGTAAAACACCTGAATTCGAGAATTTATTATCATCTAATCCCAAAGTGCGCATAGAGACTAACCTTGGTGCAAACCTTCTGAATATCATGGGGTCACCTGTGCATCTCGGAAAGACCATCATCAATCTTATAGCAAACGCTGTGGAAGCCATGCCTTATGGCGGTATACTGACAATTGCGACAGCCAATCAGAGTCTGGATAAACCTGTGCACGGTTATGATACCGTCAATGTCGGCGATTATGTCGTTCTTTCTATTTCCGATACAGGTGACGGAATCTCTGAGAGGGATATAAAGCACATCTTTGAGCCTTTCTATACAAGGAAAGTCATGGGAAAAAGTGGAACGGGTCTGGGATTGGCAGTTGTCTGGGGCACGGTCAAGGACCTCAACGGTTACATTGATGTCCAAAGTGAAGTTGGAAAAGGAACCACTTTTTCACTTTTCCTGCCAGTGACAAGGGAAGAGATTGCCACTTTAGAGACGGCTGTTCCTTTGTCCGAATATATTGGGAATGATGAGTCGATCCTGGTCATAGATGACATAAAAGAACAGCATGAACTGGCAGCCAAGATGCTCGGCAAGCTGAACTACAAAGTTAAGACTGTTTCCAGCGGGGAAGAGGCGGTTGAATTTCTCAAAACCGAAAAAGTGGATCTCATTGTTCTGGACATGATTATGGAGCCGGGGATGGATGGGCTTGATACATATAAGGCAATTATTGAGATTCATCCAAAACAGAAGGCAATTATCGTCAGCGGCTTTTCCGAGACGGAACGCGTGAAAGAAGCAAAAGCCCTGGGGGCGGGGGACTATCTCCGGAAGCCCTATGTGATTGAGAAGCTGGGATTGGCAGTAAGGAAAGAATTGGATAGACAGTAGCACGGGTAATTTCAGCGGCCATTATAAGCTGTTTGAACGCAAGAATTAAGGGATTGACCGATTGAACGTATGCAACAATCCTGATATTTTGTTAGAGTATTATCGGCAGTTTTTCTACGGCATATCCTTAAATTAAATTAATCCGGCCCTGATGGGTAGATAGTCTATGATACGGATGGATCTGAATGCCTCTCTTTAATTGGACAGATAATTTGTCAGTCGGGGTCAGGGAATTCGATTCGCATCATCAGCGTTTAATCGAACTAATCAATATCTTAAATGACAGCATCATAAATGGTAATGATGATATCATAACCAAACAAGTACTGGTAGAACTTACAAATTACACTTTATACCATTTTTTCACTGAAGAAGATGTAATGCTTAGAAGCGGTTACCCCGGATATTTTCATCATAGAAAAGAACACCTGGATCTGACTGGAAAAACCTTTGCTTTTTTGGAAAAGCTGCAGGATGAGGGCACCAAATTGAGTCAAGATGTATTAAACTTTCTTAAAGATTGGCTTACTCATCATATCTTGGAAACTGATAAAAGATATAGCGGTTTTCTGAACGGGAAAGGTATCTCATAAGAGATGGTTCCGACTATGGGCAATAAAGTTGTATACATATGCGGAAAGGATCAAATCAGCTCAAGGCTGGCGTGGATATTAAAAGAATTTAGGCGTGGAATAGTATTAAAACTATATGAAACAGCGGAAAAGCTCAATAAGGATTTGGAGAACGGAGTGCTCTCCAACCTCCTTATCCTTGATACGGCGGTTCTGAAAAGACCCGTGTGTGAATTTGCGGTAGAGTTTCACAAGCAGCGACCTTCATTAAACACGGTTCTTGTCGTTTATCCATCAACAAAAAAGGATGACATCATGGAGGTCATCAAAACAAGTGCTGTGCAAGGTATTATTGTGGCGCCCTTTACGGGGGAAATTGTGTGTAAATATGTTGACAGGCTGATGGGGCGGATTCAGTAAGGTTTCAATCCCCAGTAGCTTGGAAGGTTATGATCTTTTCTTCCGCGTTTCTCTTGATTCTTCCCTTGCTTTCCAGGTAGCGCAGATGGGCGATGGCTTCACCCGTGGCGAACCATTTCTGGGCAATGGGGAAGAGGTCCCATGTCTCACAATCGATATCCCAAGTCATCCCCCCGGCTATTTCGAAGGCATTTAAGGTCTTCGCGCCGACAACATTAATGACCTCCCGGGCCCGTTCCTCATGATGGGCTTTCAGAACATCGATCCGGCTCTTGAGGTCCGTAAAGAAATTGCGGTGTCCCGGAAGGACGAGGTCCACAGGCAGGTTATAGACCTTGTCTAGGCTGTTGATATAATCCTGCAGGGCATTGATCTTGTAGGACCATGATTCAATGTGGGGGGTGATATCGTAGAGGATATGGTCGCCGGAGAAAAGCAGACGCTTGTCTTCGTCGTAAAGGCAAATATGGCCCTGTGTATGCCCCGGTGTTCCGATGCACCGGAGTTTGAAACGGCCCATGGTGATAACATCGCCGTCGCCGATCAGGTGCAGTTCTGGAATGGATTCGGGGCTGTATTTGAAACCAGGGTGGTTGTGAATGGCCTTCATGAGTTCGTCCGCAGGGAAGCCGTTGATTCCCGCATAGTCGATTATGGGCTGCCAAGTCGCGCCGGGCTCGAAAACTCTGGCATCAATGCGGCTGAAATAAACAGTACTCGAAGGGGTGGCCAGGCGGGCCACAAGTCCCACATGATCGGCATGCATATGGGTGATCATAAAATCCGTTCGCGATAGATCGATGCCGAGAGCCGACAGGCCGTTTTCCATGGCCTCGAAACAGGCGGAGCGGTTAAAACCGGTATCGATGATCAGGTTCCGGTCCTCACCCTTGATAACATACGAATTGAGTTCCTTCAGGGGGCTGTTGGGGAGCGGAATCTCAATCCGGTAGAGGCCGTCCATGATTTTGTCCGCCATTTATCGGGTTCCTTTTTTGCTCGTATCGATAACTTCATTCAAGCTTCCTGTCCGGTATCCTTTCAAATCGAGGGCCGTATAGGCGAATCCCAGTGTCTTGAATGTTTCATGGACCCGATCCATCAGACCGGTGTCGAAAAAGCGGTTCCGTTCCTCGGCCGACACTTCGATGCGGGCCATGTCGCCGTGATGGCGGACCCGGACTTGTCTGAAACCCTGGTCCAGAAGATATTGTTCCGCTTGGTCCACCATGCGAAGTTTCTCCTTCGTAATACGGTGTCCGTAGGGAAAGCGGGACGACAGACAGGCAAAGGCCGGTTTATCCCAGGTGGGCAATCCCATGGTCATGGACAATTGACGAATGTCTTCCTTGTTAAGGCCGGCTTCCCGGAGAGGGCTTACAATACCCAATTCGCGGATGACCTCCATACCCGGCCGGTAATCGCCGAGATCGTCCACATTGGAGCCTTCGACGACATATTTCAGGCCTCTCCCGACGGCCATGTTTTTGATTTTGGTGAAAAGGTCGTGTTTGCACAGGTAGCAGCGGTTGGGAGGGTTGTCGGCAAAGCCTTCAATGTCCAACTCGTCGGATTGGATGACCACATGGTCGATCCCTTGCCGGCTGGCAAATTCGGCGGCTTCACGGAATTCCCGTTCCGGATAGGTGGAGGATATGGCTGTGACGGCGACAACCCGGTCCGGGAGGACCTCATGGGCGATTTTCAGGAGAAACGTACTGTCCACGCCGCCCGAAAAGGCCACGGCGACACCCTCCATGTCTTTGAGTTGCTTTTTTAAACGATTTAGTTTATGCTCTATATTCATGAGGCCAGTCCTTACCATAGATCGATTCGGGATGATAGCCTGAAGTGGGCCTAAATCCACCACCAAAATTTCAGCTAAATCGAGATGAGTAGCGGAGCATTGGCCTTCAGGTTCAGGGGATTTTCCCCGATAGGTGTCATTGCGAACGAAGTGAAGCAATCTTTTAGATTGCCACGCAGGCAAAGTGCCTGCTCGCAAAGACCCGATGAGTTTCTTTTACCATGCTGATGCGAGTTGGGAAAACCCTGTTCACCTTCAGATCAATACCTCGCTATTCTTGGTCAGATACGAATAATAGTCTTTGGACTTTGGCGGTGGATTACGGTTGTAGGGCGCGGGCCTGGTTATTTTTTAGATCTTGTGCAGGTTTTTCCTTGACAAACCAGCCAAAATTGCGTAGTTTTCCCGTCTGATTTTCTACTGATTGGTGAAATTATAATGAAAACAACATTTTCTGCAAAAAAAGAAGAGATCGTAAGAGACTGGTATGTCGCGGATGCTGAAGGACAGATACTGGGACGAATGGCTGCCGAGGTTGCAAGCAGGCTCCGGGGAAAACACAAGCCTATCTACACGCCTCATGTGGACACGGGCGATTTTGTCATTATCGTCAATGCCGACAAGATTGTCCTGACGGGAAAGAAGATGACCGATAAGATTTACTATCATCATTCCCTTTATCCCGGCGGACTGAGAGAAACACCGGCGGCAAAGCTGCTGAAGGAAAAACCGGAAGAGCTATTGCGAATCGCCATCAAGGGGATGCTTCCCAAGAACTCCCTGGGGCGGGCTATGATGAAGAAACTGAAGGTTTATCGGGGAGGCGTTCATCCTCATGATGCGCAGTGTCCGAAGATCCTGGAAATGTAAACTGATAAGGAGCTGAATATACAGATGGGTGCGGCAGAAAAACGCTTCTATGCGACGGGAAAAAGAAAATCGGCGGTAGCCAGGATATACATGAAAATGGGCTCCGGGGTGATGGTGGTCAACAAGCGGTCTTTCGACGACTATTTTACGAGAGACAGCCTGAAGATGATCATCCAGCGACCCCTCGAATTGGTTGGAAAAAAAGATCAGTTTGATTTCTATATCAACGTCCGTGGTGGCGGTATCTCCGGGCAGGCCGGTGCGGTAAAGCACGGCATCTCGAAGGCTCTGCTGGAGTATGACGTTGAATGCCGTTCAATCCTAAAGAAGGCCGGGTTTCTGACCCGTGACTCCCGAACCAAGGAACGGAAGAAATACGGACAGCCTGGAGCCAGGAAGCGGTTCCAGTTCTCCAAGCGTTAATCTACAAGGGGGCCGGGTGCCCCCTTTTTTTTTACTGGGGAATGCCATGATAAAAGTTGCGATTTACGGGGCCAGTGGGTACACAGGTCAGGAATTGATGAGAATATTGTCGCGTCATGACGATGTCGAAGTCGTCGCCGTGACGTCCAGGCGTTATGCGGGAAGGGCTGTGTCCGATATATATCCCCACTTGACTGCGCTGATGGGGCTGACTTTTAAGGATGCCATGCCTGAAGAGATTGCGGGAGTTTGTGATCTTGTCTTTCTTGCCTTGCCGCACCATGTGGCCATGTCGGCCGCCGGGGCTTTTGTTTCCGCGGGCATTAAGGTTGTCGACCTGAGCGCTGATTTCCGCCTCCGGGCTGTCGAAACATACGAGAAATGGTATGGTCCCCATGTGGCGCCTGAGCTGCTTGCACATGCCATTTACGGCATTCCCGAACTGTACCGGGAGCAAATCCGCAAGGCGGTGTTTGTGGCCAACCCCGGCTGTTATCCCACGAGCATCATCCTGGGGCTGGCGCCTATTCTTAAAAAGGGCTGGATCGATCCCTCAACCTTGATCATCGATTCCAAATCGGGTGTCAGCGGTGCCGGGCGTGATCCCCAGGTCGGTTCCCTGTTCTGCGAGGTCGGAGAGGCCTTCAAGGCGTACAAAGTCGGCCAGCATCGTCATACACCGGAGATCGAACAGGAGCTTAGTGTTCTGGCCGGCAGGGAGGTTATGGTCTCCTTTACGCCTCACTTACTTCCCATTTCCCGGGGGATTCTCAGCACCATTTATGGAACCTTGAATGAGGGTGTCTCCCAACAGGATATCGTGGAACTATACCAATCGTTTTACCAAGACGAGGTCTTTGTTCGTGTATGCCCCGCCGGGGTCTTCCCGAACATATCCTCCGTGAAGGGGTCCAATTATTGTGATATCGGGATCGGCGTCGACAAACGGACCCGGCGGGTCGTCATCTTGTCTGCGATTGATAACCTGACCAAAGGCGCCTCCGGACAGGCCGTCCAGAATATGAATCTCATGTGCGGCTTTAAAGAGGACACAGCCCTGCAAATGGTCCCCCTGTTCCCATAGGCTGCGTCGGAATTAAAATATTTTCTGCATTCGACTTGCTGTAGTCCAGACCTTTAGGTCTGTGGTTATGATTTAAGATTTTAAAATATAAAGCTATTTGCAGGGCTGAAGTCTGCGCTGCAGACAAATTGATTAGAGACACCCTAATTGCGACGCAATCTCCATAGGTGGAGGAAATAGAACATCATTTAATTTCTGCAAGGAGAGCTGACTAAATAATATAATTAATAAAATTAAGAGGTATTCCATGTCCATTCGCCTATACAACACCCTGACCAGAAAAAAAGAAGACTTTATTCCCATCCATCCGGGTAAGGCGGGCATCTATGCCTGCGGCATTACGGCCTATGATGTTTGTCATGTTGGCCACGCCCGTTCCGCCGTTGTTTTCGACGTGATTACGCGATACCTCCGTTATCAGGGGTACGAAGTCACGTACGTGAAGAATTTCACCGACGTAGACGACAAGATAATCGATAAGGCCAATGCCCTGGGTGTTAGTATCGGGGACGTCTCGGAGCGGTTTATCGCCGAGCATGACCGGGATATGGATGCCCTGGGCGTGGAGCGGCCGACGGTGGCCCCGCGGGCGACTGAAAATATCGACGGCATGATCGAATTGATCACTATCCTTATAGAAAAGGGTCTGGCATACGATGTCGGGGGCGATGTATACTATGCGGTAGGGAAATTCAAGAACTATGGCAAACTATCGGGACGAAGCCTGGAGGATATGATGGCCGGCGCCCGGATTGATATTAATGAGAAGAAAAACCATCCTATGGATTTTGCCCTCTGGAAAGCCAGCAAGGAGGGTGAACCCTGGTGGGACAGCCCCTGGGGCAAAGGCCGTCCGGGGTGGCACATCGAATGTTCCGTCATGAGCCGGCGATTTCTGGGTGAAACCTTTGACATTCACGGTGGCGGCGAGGACCTGATCTTCCCGCATCACGAAAATGAAGTGGCCCAGTCAGAGGGAGCGACAGGGAAACCTCTGGCAAACTACTGGATTCACAATGGCTTTGTTCGTGTGAACAGTGAAAAAATGTCCAAGTCTCTGGGAAATTTTTCAACTATCCGCGAGATGTTGGAGAAATATCACCCGGAAGTATTGAGACTTTTCATGCTCCAGAGCCACTATCGGAGCCCAGTGGATTTTTCCGACGATTCTCTGTCCGATGGGCGTCTCGGTATGGAGCGGTTTTATACGACCCTGAAGCTCGTGAAGGATTTTCTTGCCCAAAATGCCCCGACTCCGGACATCGATCCCGGCTCACTTATCGGCAAAGACTGCGAGATGATCTCCGGTCTTGATACCTTGAAAGAAAAATTCGCTGAGGCCATGGACGACGATTTCAATACTGCGCGGGCTCTGGGTTACGTCTTCGATGCGGTCCGGCTTTTGAACGGCTATCTTGCGGATGTGAAGAAGACACACTCACCGCAAATGGCATATGTCATTAGCCGTGGCAAGGCTACACTGGATGAGATCGGAAGCGTCCTGGGTCTGTTCCGGGATGATCCCGATGCCTATTTCGAAGCCGATCGTACTCGGGAGGCCGTGAAACGTGGCCTCGACGTCCAGGAAATCGAACGCCTCGTCCTGGCTCGACGCCAGGCAAGGGATGAGAAGGACTGGAAGAAAGCCGACGAGATCCGCAGGGTCCTGGAAGAGAAAAAGATCACCCTGAAGGATGGGCCCGAACGAACCATCTGGATGATCAACTGAGAACTTCCGGATAGAATCTAGCAGGCTGTTGAAAAACGCCCATCTGCTGCGTTGCACCGCAAGCTTCCCCGGCCTTCGCCGGGGCAAGCTACATCGACGTACTTCTATGTACGCCTCATTCCTCAGCTTTTACGCGCTTTGCATCTGGACATTTTTGAACAGCCTGCCCAAAATTGAGTTTTTCCACAGCCTGCAAGAGTAGCGGGGTATCGGTCTGGAGGTGAATAGGATTTTTCCTGCTTGCATCAGTAGTGTCATCTGCAGGAAGAAACAGAGGAAAAATCCTCTGAACCGGAAGGCCAATGGCTCGCTGCTCTTTACTCGGTTCGGCTGAAATTTGGTGGTAGATTTGGTTCCCGTTGCCTCAGATTAAAATGTTACCGAAAGTGTAGTGACAAGAGGTAACGTTGCCTCATAAAGAAAGTTACCCCGGTTTGATGTGTGAGAAGATCGTTTTGAGTTTCTTTTCCATAGCCTTTCTTAGCAGGAATGGG
>CAZYDG010000005.1:0-72622 GCA_964645835.1 uncultured Syntrophaceae bacterium | reverse complement strand
CATTCCTGCTAAGAAAGGCTATGGAAAAGAAACTCAAAACGATCTTCTCACACATCAAACCGGGGTAACTTTCTTTATGAGGCAACGTTACCTCTTGTCACTACACTTTCGGTAACATTTTAATCTGAGGCAACGGGCTTGTTATAAATATCTTCTTCCTCGATATACCTGGGATTGTACGTGATCTGGCTATCCACCGACGCCAGTTCAACAAGGGGTTGAAGGGCTTCCCGATCATCGGGAATATTGAATTTCTTCAGGGTGTCCGTGAGCCCGATCGTCTCCTTCAGATCTTTGACCGCCTGCACCGCTTCCATAGCGGCATCAATGGGCTCCCTGCCTTTCACGTCCAGCCCCATCGCGTCGGCAATCATCATGAACCGCTCCGGCTTCTCTTCCATGTTAAAAGCCATAACGACAGGAAGCATGATTGCATTTGCCAGGCCGTGAGGAATTCCGTATAGCGCCCCCAAGGCATGGGCATGGGCGTGGACGCCGCCGGTCATGGTATTTCCGAAACACATGCCGCCCAGCGTACTGGCAATGAGCACGTGTCCACGAGCCTCGGTATTTTCGGGCTCCTTAACGGCAAGGGGGAGATACTTGAATAACAGGCGGATCGCATGAAGTCCCAAGGCATCGGCAATCGGCTCCGCCCCAGTCGAGGTGATCCCTTCGATGGCGTGGGTGAGGGCGTCCATTCCCGTGAAGGCTGTGATCCTGGCGGGAAGTTTGTAGGTTAGTTCCGGATCGAGCATGGCCAGGTCGGCATTTGCATAAGGATGGGTTACGGAAAGTTTTGCATGGGCCACCGTATCGAGAACGACAATGGCGTTTGTCACCTCGCAGCCCGTGCCTGCCGTTGTGGGAAAAGCGATATGGGGCGGCAAGGTCTGTGCACCCTCCCAAAGACCCGCTTGATCCGCCAAGGGCTGAAAATCGTCATACCCGCCTCCGATCAGGATATTGATGGCTTTCGCGCTATCCATGACGCTGCCGCCACCGACGGCAATCATGCAGTCCGCCCCGCACTCCCGGTAGAAGGCAGCGCCTTCGTTGATCAGATCGATCCTGGCATCCTGAAGGATCTTGTCGAAGACACCGACCAATTCCAGATCCGATTCCTTGACGGCCGTAATCACCATCTCCGCCACACCGGCGTCAACCAGCCCCTTGTCCGTGTAAATGACCGCCTTCGACCCACCCAACTGCTGCATCTCGAATCCAACCTCTTTTCGCAAACCAGGTGAATACATGATCCGTGGCCGGTTTGCCCAACTGAAGAACGGTTCAAACTCGATATTCGGATACTTCATAATTTCCCCCTCTCTCGTAAATTCCAACCTCCATATTATCGATTATCGATAATCGATTTTCCTTGCACTGTCAAGTCAAATGTTATATTGATTTCTCTCATGGAATCAGTTTTACGGAAATTGTGAGGTTAAGCAAGATGGAATTTATTAAAACCACAAACTTGCCGGAACAGATCGCCAATATGCTGGCGGACAAGATCATCAGGCTGGATCTGAAGCCCGACGAACGGATATATGAAGCGAAGATGGCCCGCGATTTGGGGGTCAGTCAGAGCACGATTAGGGAGGCCCTACGTATCCTGGAGAAAAACGGCCTCGTGGAAATCATCCCCCGTAGAGGCACGGCAGTCTCCGTGCTGACCCGAACTTATATAGAATGGCTCTACGATATTCTGACTGAAATCTATGGGCTCCTCGCGAGAAAGACGATGGAAAGATTTACGGAAGAACATCTCGCCCTGATCCTCGACGCCATCCACAACATCGAAGTAAGCGCCGATAACGACGACGCGGAGGGCTATTACAACGGGATTTTCGCTTATGCCGCCGTAGCCCTGAAAATTGTGGACAGCCGTCTCCTGGAAAAGATTATTATGGATCTGTGGCCAAACAAGCGCCGGATCGAATTCATCACCATCTCCTACCGCAAGCTGGTCCTGAGAGACAATCTGAAATACTTCCAGCTTCTTCGTGGTCATATAAAGGAGAGGAACACGGAGATGGTCGAAAAAACGACACGTGACTATATCCAAAACGAAAAGCGAATCGCCATCGAAGTGATTATCGGCCCTTGAGGAATGCCAATTTGCAAGACATGCAGCGCAGCAGATGTGTCCACCTTCGGGGGGGAAACTGTATCGTAATTCAAATATTTGCTACATTCGACTTGCTGTAGTCCAGCTGTAGGGTGGATGAAGCGAAGCGCATCCACCATCTGCTGGTGGAACCGCTTCGCTTGTTCCACACTACAAAGAAATAAATGTCTCATGACTCATGGTTCCCACTCAGTGCTTATCCGTCATCTCTGTTAAAATAAAATCCAATTCGTACACATCCCCCTCAAGTCTTATGCGAGGCGTAACGTCGGCCTTTTTAAACACATCGAGCATTTTGTTGTTCTTGAACAAGACACTGGCGCTAAGCCTCGGCACCCCGTTTTCTATGGCGATTTTAATAAGGTAATTCAGAAGGAAGCTCCCAATACCCTTCCCTTGAAAATCTTCATCCACAAGAAACGCCAGTTCGTGAGTATTTTCCTCTGGATACTCTGCATAACGTCCTTCGGCGATAATCCGTTCGGAATTCCCTTTTTGCAGAATCGCGACAATGGACACAATCTTGTTATAGTCGATCTGGCAGTACTTCTGCATGTTAGCATGGGGCATGATCCGGACGTTGGAAAAGTAACGCAGGTACTTCGACTCATCGGAGAATGTATAGAACAGGCGACGCATCATGTCTTCGTCGGATTGTTTAATGGGACGGATTTTCAACTCCAGACCGTCCTTGAACGTTTTCATCGTTTCGATGGATGCGGGGTAGTTCGCTGAATAGCCCGCCTCGTAAAGCTGGTCGGGATACAGGTAACCTGCTTCTTTCGCCTTTTTAAAGAGTTCTTCCCGATAAGCCGGGTGGGCAATCTCGATCATGGCAAGAGCCCGCTCCCGGACAGACTTACCGAACAGGTTCGCCACGCCGTATTCCGTGACGACATAACGGATAATGCTGAATGCAGAGCGGACGCGATTGTCGATGTTTTCATGATTGACGACAATATTGCTGCCACCGTTCTGGTCCGTGGAGCGCAGGGCGAAAATGACCTTCCCATTACCCGAATATGCCGTGCCGAAGGCGAAGTTGAATTTGCTTTCATAGCCTGACAAGAGATCGTCTCCGGCATGAAAGATGATTTTCCCCGCCGTGATGTCAATCTTCTCTACATTCATAATGCTTACAAGATTCTTCATTCTGCGGAGATTATAAGGGTCTGCGAGTTTGGCGATGGGATAGAAGCTAAACAGCTGGTTTTGATGGATATAATCGTAGAGTCTTCGGGTACCGTAGCAATAGCTCGTCGAAACCTGGCCGCCCGTGGATTTTTCCCGATCCAAAGAGATGGCCCCCGATTCGATAAGATCGATCACCCAGTCGGAGATGACATTGGTCACAATACCCAGATTTTTTTTGCTCTTTAAATACCTGGATACGGCATCGAAGATGGTGCCCACGTGGAGAATAACCGTGGATTGGTCCAGGATAATATTTGAAATATTCCAGCCCACGCGATCGAGAACCGGATCAATGACCTTTGGTTGTCTTTCCGGCAGAGGGTTGCTGCTTTCGATGATGAAATCAACCTGGTCAACATGAATCGATGTGTCCCCAAAGGTTACGGGCATATTTGGATTGATTTCCACAACGACCATGGCTGCCTTTCGGATAAGGATCCTGGCCACGTCTATTGCTATGCCCAGACTCATGTAGCCTCGGCTGTCCGGAGGCGATGCTGTAATGATGGCGATATCCACATTGATCACCCCTGTTTCAAACATAAAGGGGATCTCGATGAGATTGGCCGGAATAAAATCAGCTCTCCGATGATGACAGATAACTTCCGGCATACCTTCGCCGGTGCGGAAGGAAATGAGACGGAAATTATTTTTGCATTCCCCAAGAGAAGCGAGTTCACCGACGGAAAAAAGCTGGATGAACTCAAGGTCGTAGGAACGAATCTCATCGGCATTCAGGATGGCTGTCACCGTGAAGGCGGGCCAGGCAGACCCGCTGGAGAGGAATATGCGGTTTCCGGGCCTTATCCGCTCAATAATGTTGTTAACAGTGATCAGTTTCCCCGTGTAATTTGGTTCCTTGTCCATGGCCATGCTCCATACTAAGGTTAAAATACTATTGATGATGCGCGCATTGGACGTACCGGATGGATAATGAATGATGATTTTTTCAAGGCATTATGCTAAAGGTATCCATTACTTGTCTATTATATCACAGGAACGGCGGCAACTCAATGAAACAAGCTATTTTCGGGATAATAGGAGTTTTCGCATGAGGCGCATTTTGGGGCTGCTTTTCCTTATCACCATCATGTTTACGGCCTGCGCCCATGAAAAGCACGGCAATCGTGAAAAAGACTACCAGAAGTTCTGGTGCGACAAACACCACGGACAGATGGAGTATGTGCTCAACGACCGTACACGGGTAGATTGCCTGACCTCCGAATACGCCGTGGAGTTCGATTTCGGCCACAAATGGGCGGAAGCGACGGGGCAGGCCCTCTATTACGGCCTCAAGACAGGCAAAAAGCCGGGGATTGTTCTGATCCTAAAAGAATCCGCGGAGGAAAGATACTACAAGCGTTTGAAACTCCTGGCCGACGAATACAAAATAAAGCTGTGGAAAATGAAGCCGTCGGATCTGGACTGAAACGCGGCATTATTTCAAAACAAACCGGGTACATTGTTTGCACTTAACCGCAAGGAGGATAACATGTGCAGAAATATAAAGGTACTGTATAATTTCGAGCCTAAGGCGACGGATGAAGAAGTCCATGCAGCGGCCCTGCAGTTTGTAAGGAAGATCAGTGGATTCGCAAAACCTTCCAAAGCGAACGAGAAAGCATTCGACCGCGCGGTGAATGAAATTAAAAAAGCGTCTTCAAAGCTTCTCGGCTCCCTTACGACGTCCGCCCCTCACAGGAACCGTGAGGCTGAAGCAGCACGAGCCCACGCCCTTGCATCCATCAGATTCGGCCCAAAAACTTGACATCGGTTTATTAATTGTTCAGGATACTCCATATAGAATTCTTGTGGAGCAGCACGCCTTGCCAAAATGAATAATGAAATGGAGCAGGCATGATTATTGTTGTGAAATAATAGATAATGAAAGACGTCAGATGATGCAATACGAAACTATCGATATGAAGACAAAAGAGAAAACCTGCTTGTCATGCTGCTGCTTCCGTAAGACGCGCTTCGGCCCGGTTGCCATTATATGGTCTTTGCACGGAAGCCGCCCGATGATCAGCCGCATTCTGCTTTCCAAACCGGGGCTGCCGGCTACGCAGATTGTCAAAACCATGCCGTGCGATCAGATCAATTCTTCAAGTGCGGAGATCGATACCATTGCCGACCAAATCGAGGCATTTCTTGCCGGACAGGATATTCGCTTTTCCCTGGATATCACCCGTCTCGACCTCTGCCCCACCTTTCAAAGGAAAACACTCAGGGCGGAACATGGAATCCCCAGAGGATACGTGAGCACCTACCGGCGTATTGCCATACATTTGGGTAATCCCCGTGGTGCGCGGCCCGTCGGTAATGCTCTGGCCGGAAATCCTTTCCCCATCATTATCCCGTGCCATCGCGCCATTCGTTCGGACGGAACTCTCGGTGGCTTTCAGGGTGGAATAGAAATGAAGAGAGCACTGCTGGAGATGGAGGGGGTAACCTTCGATATAAAGGGAAACGTCGTTTCAGAAATGATATTCTATTGAAGGTTTACAATGACAATTCAAGAAAAAGAGACCCGTGTCCATGAAGATTGGAACAGGTCTCTTTGAAAACGAGTTTGGGGTTAATTTAGTTTTATTTCTTTTTAGAAGAAACTTTTGCTTTCGCTTTAACAGGCTTCGCATTCAGGTCCTTGAGTGCTTTGCCCGGCGAGAATTTTGCGTTAGTCTTGGCAGCTATCTTCAGTTCTTTCCCTGTCTGAGGATTCCGGCCAATCCGGGCGGCGCGCGTTACGGCACTGAACGTACCAAACCCTACCAGGGTAACTTTGTCGCCGGCCTTGATAGCGGCCGTGGTTACAGAAATAAAACTGTTGAGCGCTTTTTCTGCCTGAGCTTTTTTCAGTTCCGCGGCTTCTGCAATTTTCTCTACAAGTTCTGCTTTTGTCATAATTCCTCCTAAATTGAGATTTCATCGAATATACCATATATTAGTCCATATTTACAATATAAATGATATCTGCCCTTTACAAATCGGTAATTCATAAACTGCAATTCTGAAGGTTCTGATTAAGGTTTTCATTGACACAAAGTCGCGTTTTTCCTATATTCTCTTTCATAAAAGCAAGAAAGGATGGTATCTCTATGGCAACTATTCTGAAAGAAGCAGTCCTTCCGTTGGGCCGTCCGCTGTACATCCCCAAAGAAGGCAATATGACTATCGACGACCTGCTGATTGAGACCAATGGGGCATACAAGGTCTATGATAAGCCGGACTACTTCGTCGTGAAGAATGATGAATGCTGCCGGAGCATTGCTGTGACCGTCAGTCGCAAGGATTGACAGAGAGACCAGAATTTGAAATGTCCGGTGTTCTGCAGAAGAGTTAAGAAAGCTTATGGGATGATCTTTGCGATGCTTGAACATCCCGTAGGCAAAAGCGTTTGAACGTCGGTGGAAGTTATTTCTGAAGGATTTTATATAAAAATCCCCCTGGGCCTCCCTTTGACAAAAGGAGGCTTGGGGGATTTTTATTTCTTTATCTTGTCAGGATCCTGTAATCCACCACGGACAGTCCCTGTTCATAAACCAGGACCGGATTCAGATCGATCTGATCGATTTCCGGATGATCCTTGACCAGCTTCGACAGAGCTTGCATGAGACCGATTAGGGCTTTCTCATCCTTCGCCTTCAGCCCGCGAACACCGGCAAGAAGCGGATAACCTTTGATGCCCCGGATCACTTGTTTGTATTCGCTGACCTTACCCGGCAGCAGACAGAATTGCACATCCTTGTAAATCTCCGTAAAAATACCGCCTAAACCGAACATCAGGATAGCGCCATACTGAGGATCTTTTGTTATACCCAGAATGACTTCCTGTCCGCCCGGCGCCGCCATGGGAGAAACGGTGACGCCTTCGATGACCGCTTTGGGCGCCTGCTTCCCGACGTTGTGGATGATTGCTGTAAAGGCGTCCCTGACATCCGACGGTTTAACCAAATTGAGCCGTACGCCGCCAATATCCGTCTTGTGCGAGACATCGGGAGAAGCAATTTTGAGAACAACCGGGACCTTGAACTGCTTTGCAATGGCAACGGCCTCTTGCGGCGATGCCGCCAGCTTTGCATCCACGGCGTCAATGCTGTACTTCCGGAGAAGAGCGGCTGCCTGCGGTGCTGGCTTAAGATTCAGGACCCCAACAGGCGACCCGGCATGGCTGGCTTTCTTGGCAGGTTTTGCTTCATCGAAGCGGACAAGCTGATAGAGTGCCCGGATGCCCCGCTCCGGTGTGGGATAGACGGGTATTCCTTTCTGATGCAATAGTCTGCTTTCATCCCGTTCCACATCGGCACCGCCGCAATAGACGATCAATTCACCTTTCCCGGTGACAATATCGGACGCGCCATGAATAGGGTCCCCGAAGATCACGACGCTTGTGTCGTAATCAGATTTGGCTTCGGCAATAACCTTGGCGTAAAGGCTGGGGTCCGTAATGGCATCACCGGTCAGATCAATGGGATTGCTGACGCCGCAATGGGCCGGTAGGAAAGCCCGCAGGCGTTTCTGCAGAGCCGGTGTCGGCGCCGGATTCTCGAATCCCAATTTCTCTGATTCGTCAATGGCCAAAATAGCGGCACCACCGGAGCTCGATATGTTCAGCAGTCGTTTCCCTGAAGGTTTTTCCATATAAGCCAGGGCTTTGGCAAAATCATAGAGCTCTTCAAGATTATCGGCCCGGTAAACCTTGTATTTCCTGAAGATGGCTTCGTAGATGGCATCTTCACCCGCCATGGACTTGGTGTGACTCTCCGCCGCCACCCGCCCACGGGCCGTCCGGCCTGATTTGAGGATGACAACCGGCTTCGTCGCCTTGGCCAGGGACTCCAGAAAAAAGGCCGGGCGCTTGATGCCTTCCAAATAAAGGGCGATCACTTTGGTGGCTGGATCGTTGTTGAAATAACGGATGCAGTCGGACTCGTCCACATCCGCCCGGTTGCCCAAACTTACAAAGACGCTGAATCCGATTTGTTCCTGAGCGGCCCAGTCGATCAGGGCTGCCCCGACAGTTCCGCTTTGCGATATGAAGGCAATTTTACCCTTTTCCGTAATCAGCGGCCAGGATGCGCAGAGATTATGATGCGGGCTGTTGATCCCCTGGCAATTGGGACCAACGACACGAATACCGCGCTGATGGGCGATCCCGGTCAACTCCTTCTGGAGTTTTTCTCCATCCGGCCCCGCTTCGGCAAAGCCGCCCGTCACAATAATGGCCGCTTTGACTCCCGACTTGCCACATTCATCAATGGCCCCCAGCACCATTTTTGAGGGGATAACGACAACGGCGAGGTCCGGAGGAGCGGGAAGAGAAGCAATGTCTTTGTAAACGGGCAACCCCAGAAGCTTGTCCGCTTTATGGTTGATCGGATAGATGGGTCCCTCGAACCCGGCATGAATGAGATTGTACAATATATCGTAGCCAAGCTTCCCGGGACTGGCCGAAGCCCCGATCATGGCAACGCTCCGCGGCTTGAATAGTGCGTCCAGATTGTCGTTCAGATTCATTTCCCCTCCTTACATTGTTTTGAGTCCGTGTCTTTGATGATCCCCCTTGACGTCAATAAATTAGCTTTGTTTAATATCATTGATGATCATTATTTTCTATGAATAAGTTGATGCTTTCTGCTTGCTATCATTACCAATCTTGACTAATAATACCCTTATCAAAAAATTGAATGGGGAGGGTTATAAACCATGAGATTCCGTCAGGCGGGAAAAATCACAGATCATCTTTGGTACCTTGGCCTGGAAGAGGCTGGTGTCTATGCCCTGGAAGGCAATGACGGCTTCATCATGATCAACGGGGGACTCAGTTATATTCTTCCCCATGTGCTCGATCAGATGAAAGCCTTCGGTATCGATGCAAAAAAAATAATTAAATTTCTCATTCTGCACTCTCATTTCGATCATGTGGGAATTGTGCCATACTTTAAAAGAACCTGGCCTGACATAGAAATTCTGGCTTCCGCTCCGGCCTGGAAGGTCTTTGCTATGCCCAAGGCCATTGAGATCATGAACACCTTTAGCCAGCTCAGCGCAAAGCAGATTAATGCCGAAGAGTCCCTAAAGGCCTACGACCTCGACTGGCGCGACGATATGACAGGAATTGTTGTGAGCGATGGAGACGTTATCAATCTGGGCGGAGTTACGCTGAATATCATGGATACGCCGGGCCATACCAACTGCTCCATTTCGGCATACGAGCCGTCGATGAAGGCCCTGTTCGCTTCGGACGGTGGCGGCATTCCTTTCCGGGATTCAAGTTTCCCATCCATGAATACCAACACCATCCAGTATCTGGAAAGCCTGGAAAAGCTCAAACCCCTTCCTGTTTCTTATCTCTGTGCTGACCATTACGGCTATATCACGGGGAAGGAAGCAGACAATTTCATAGACCTGACCCTAACCGAAGGGCGCCGGTGGAAAACCGAACTGGAAGATTGCTATCGCAAACATGAAGGAAACATCGACAGCGGCGCCAAAGCCATTACGGATTACTTCTACCAGCAGAATCCGGGCTATTTCATCGCATCGGATATCCTTGAAGGTGTTTTCAAGCAAATGCTGAAGTTCACAGGTAAAAATATGTAACAAAAATAAGGGCGCCAACTTACCAGGCGCCCATTTCTTATCAAGTCTTTACAAGCCGATCCAGCCTCTGGACAAAGGTTTCGATATTTCCCGACATGGTTATCAGATCAGCTGACATAGCGGCTGACTCCTCAGCGCTTGCGGCATTGTTCTGAATGGTTTCATTTATACTGTCTACAGCCCTTTCAATTTCACGGATGCCCTCGGTTTGCTCTTTAGATGACTCCGTGATCAGGGTAAGATTGTCGAATAGTTGGCTTGTAACTTTCCCCATCGTGATAAAAGCTTCATGAGCGCTTTTTGCCAAGGTAACGCTTTTCTTAATATTATCGAGACTGGACCCGATGATTTCTTGCGTATTCCGGGATGCCTCTGCCGATTTCTGGGCCAGGCTCCGGACTTCACCGGCCACGACGGCAAAGCCTGACCCTGCTTCTCCGGCCCTGGCGGCTTCCACTGCGGCATTCAATGCCAGGAGGTTTGTCTGAAAGGCAATGGCATCAATAGTCTGAACGACGCGCGAGGTTTTTAAGCTTGCCTCATTTACCTCTTCCATAGCGTGCCACAAGTTTTTCACAGAAATATTTGTCTCTTTCACAATTTGTGCCGTTTCCTGCATAAGCTTTTGGGTATTCTGGACGGTTTCGGCATTCTTCATGTTTTTATCGGCGATATCCTTAAGCATGGCGGCTGTTTCTTCCATTGCCGAAGCCTGCATGGATGCACCGTTTGCAATATCTCTACTCGATGAGTCGATGACGCCCGAAAACTCGACTAGCTTCTGTGATGTTGTGCGGACTTCCGATACGGAATCCACAAGTTTCACATTGGCCCGGCGCATGGATGTGATAATGAGAAGCAACAGGATCGTGCACAAAACAATCCCGATGATTCCATCGGCAAAACTGCTGGTGATCAGGCTGAGCGCTTCAGGACTGATGGAATCCTTAATGGCGACATAGTACACGCACAGGACGCCGATAAACCAGCCTGATACCATAAGAATGGATTTACGTTCACAAAAGAGCGTAGCGAACGTGATGGTTGTATACATGAAATGAACATAGCTGACAAAGCCTTCATAGATAACGGGACTCTTGAATTTGATGTAGAATCCCGCCGTCGACGTCAGAACCTGAACGATAAGCATGCTGAGAGCTGCAGCCTTATACTTGCCGGCTCTGATCAGAAATATACCGATCAAGGCAATTGCCTCGATAATGGTGGTCGGTAAGACGGCAAGCCTTCCCTTGGCTGGGTCGAAGGCAAAGAGAAAGCACAACAAAGCGATAAACATGATTATCGCGCTAATACAGAAAATATACAAAAACCAGGCCCTCTCCTGTGTCAAATGGTCCTGATCCTCAAACCGGCGGTTAATTCCAGACCTCATGCGGCTCCAAACATTTCCTTCGCCCATTTCCTTCTCCCTCAAGAATAAGTTTACGACAGCATCAATTTACATCTCATTTTTCTGACTTACAAGTAATTAAAAAAACGCCAAGATACCTATGGAATGATGACCAGAGGTTAGTAATGACCGGCGGTTAGTAATGACTTTAAAAAATGCAGATGAGGCAATCATGATACGTGGAATTGATGTTGTCGTAACCGCAAGATAGCCTATGCTTTCAAAAATGTTTCGAGCATCTTTCCGGCATCTTCAGAAGCCAAGAATTACGTACACATATTCTGGGCATCAGACTTTTTTGCAATGCCAAGTTTTTCAAGGATGTCCTCCATCAGGCACCATTTTGTGAAGGCGGATTGCAGAAGATTTGCTCCGACAAAGGCCGTAAAGAAAAGCCAGTACCTGTGATGAAAATAGCCAAGGCAAACAGAAATCAAGACAAACGCCCCTGCTATCGCGCGAATCCAATCTTCCATTCTCATCTTCATTTTCATATTCCTCCAAATCTTCAATTCGTTACCTATTAATCAAGTATTTCGGAAGCATTCTTTTTATGAAAGAACTCAAAATACAAAAGTGGCACCGCAATCAGTGTCAGTACCGTAGCGCCTATAGCCCCGAACATCATGGCAATGGCCAACCCCTGGAAAATGGGGTCGAAGAGTATAACGAGGGACCCGACGACGATAGCGGCTGCGGTAAGCACAATCGGACGGAAACGAACGGCGCCGGCCTTAATGACGGCCTGCCTCAGATCGCCATTTGAGCGCCATTCCATTTCAATGAAATCCACGAGAAGGATGGAATTTCTCACGACAATTCCTGCCAGGGCAATGAATCCGATCATGGATGTGGCGGTAAAAAAGGCTCCGAACATCCAGTGGCCGGGCAGGATACCCACGAGAGTAAGCGGGATGGGAAACATGATGACCAGCGGCGTCAGGAAGTTCCGGAACCATGCCACAACTAGGATGTAAATGAGAATAAGAACGGCGGCAAAAGCTATTCCAAGATCCCGGAAGACCTCATAAGTGATATGCATCTCGCCGTCCCACTTCATCGAGTACGTGTCCTCCAGCCATGGCTGGGCAGAATAATACTGCTTCAATGGATAACCTTCAGGCAAATCAAGTTTCTTGATTGCCTCGCCCATCTTCATAATTGCATATATGGGACTTTCCTCTTTTCCGGCCACATCCCCAATGACGTAGGTCACATTCTTCAGGTTCTTGTGGTAGATCGTTTTATCCCCGACGCCCTCCCTGACCCTTACCAGTTCCGACAGCGGGACAGAAACACCCAAAGGTGAAGAAATGGAAATGCTTTTCAGCGTGGCAAGGCTCGCCCTGTCCTGAATAGGCATCCGGAGAAATATCTCGACAGGGTCTTTTTCCTTCTCCATGTGAATCAATCCCGCCCCAATACCGGTAAGCGCCGCTCTCACGCTTCGTGATACAGCCTCGCTGCTGATACCGCTTGCCGCCGCCTTTTCCCGGTCAACCTCGAAGATGATCTTCTTCTGATCATCTTCTACATACCAGTCAACATCCACAACACCGTCCGTCTTATTAAAGATTTCCTTCACGTCTTTCGCTATCTGGGTCCTGCGCAAAGCGTCCGGGCCGTAAATCTCTGCAACGAGAGTACTCAGCACCGGCGGTCCCGGCGGTATTTCAGAGACCTTTATTCGTGCACCATAACGGTCGCCGATCTTTTTCAGATCCGGCCTGAGTCTTTTGGCGATGTCATGGCTCTGTTCCTTTCTGTCGTCTTTTGATGCAAAGTTGACCTGAAGATCGGACATATTGCTTCCGGAACGAAGGAAATAATGCCTTACCAGGCCATTGAAATTGTAAGGCGCTGCTGTCCCGACATATGCCTGGTAATCGCTCACCTCGGCGACTTGTCCCAAATATTTGCCCATATCCCGGGTAAGCGCCGCTGTTTCTTCAAGCGTCGTCCCCTCGGGCATATCCACAATAACCTGCATTTCGCTCTTGTTATCAAAGGGAAGCATCTTCACCGCCACCAGCTTAAGGGGGATTAGAAGGACAGCGATTCCCAGGAGCAGCATCACACTCCCCAACGCAATGAATCGCTTCTTCCGGTTGTCGATTAACGTGCCGAGCAGGCGATCATAAAGATTGAACAGCTTATCTTCACCATGGGGGCCGCTTTGCGGCTTAGTTTTGCGCAAAACCTTAAAACTCATCCATGGACTCACGATGAAGGCGACAAGGAGCGAAAAGAGCATGGCTGCCGATGCGCCCACCGGAATGGGCCTCATATAGGGACCCATAAGGCCCGAAACAAAGGCCATAGGAAGCAAAGCGGCGATGACGGTAAACGTGGCCAGGATGGTCGGATTCCCGACCTCATCCACAGCCCGGACAGCGGTATCCGTGTCCGTATTGCCGAGTTTGAAGTGTCTATGTATGTTTTCGACAATGACAATGGCATCATCGACAAGGATACCAATGGAAAAAATGAGGGCAAAGAGGGTGACCCTGTTTAAAGTGTATCCATAAAGATAATTAATGAGCAGTGTGAGGGCCAGGGTGACAGGGATGGCCACGGCCACCACCAAAGCCTCATGCCATCCCAAGGCAAGAGCGATAAGGATTATCACGGAAAGGGTAGCGATAAGCATATGCTCCAGGAGTTCATCGGACTTCTCCTTCGCCGTTTCCCCATAATTTCTCGTAACGGTTACGTTCAAGTCAGAAGGAATAAGCTTGCCCCGCAGGGCGTCCGCTTTTGCCAAAGCGTCCTGAGCAACGACCGTGGCATTGGCACCTTTTTTCTTGGAAATGGCAATGGTTACGGCCTCAAACTCTGTGCCGCGATCTCCCATAATCCCTTTCTTCTGATGGGCAGGTCCAAGACCCATAAAGACATAGTTAGCCGGCTCTTCAGGACCGTCTTCAATCTTCGCAACATCCCGCAGATATACAGGCCTTCCGTTTACGGTGTTCACAACGACATGGCCAAGCTCATCGGCACTCTTGATGAAACCGCCCGTGTCCATCAGGAATTCCCTGTTGCCTGAAGGAAACGCCCCGGAAGGAATTAGCGAATTGGCTTTTTCAATACTCGCTGCAATCTGGAAAGCCGAGGCATTATAAGCCTTGAGTTTTGCCGCTTCCATAATGATCCTGACTTGACGCTTCCGGCCCCCGATAACAGAGAACTCGGAAACATCACTGTCTTTCTTCAGTTCATTGCAAAGCTCCATGGCCATCCTTCTCAGATCATACCCCGAGTAACGGCCGTTGCCGCTCCAGAGTGTAAGGGCAAGGATGGGGACGTCATCGATGGATTTCGGTTTGACCATGGGCTGGGAAACGCCCGGAGGGATGCGGTCATAGTTTGACATGAGTTTGTTGTAGAGTTTGACTAGGCTGTCTTCCATTTTCTCACCCACGTAGAATCTGACAATGGTGAGGTTGTAGCCGGGTTTCGCAATGGAATAGACATACTCGACGCCTTTGATCTCCCAAAGAAGATCTTCCATAGGCCGTGTGACCCGCTCTTCCACTTCTTTCGGAGTCGCACCGGGATAGGCAACAAAGACATCGATCATCGGAACGACAATCTGGGGTTCCTCCTCGCGGGGTGTGACCATGACGGCGAAGATTCCAAGGAGGAGTGACGCAATAACAATGAGTGGGGTCAGCTTCGACAGAATAAAGGCCTTCGCAATTCTCCCCGATATTCCCATTTTGTTCATTGAGACTTCCCTTCGCTTATAATACCACCGTCCACAGCCCGTTCCACATTGCCGGCGATAATACGTTCACCCGCTGCAATTCCCGATAAAATCTCGACGTTCCCGTCAGAGCGCTTCCCCGTCCGGACGAGCCTGTAAGTCATCACTCCCTTGTCATCCAGCACGTAGATGCCGGTAAGCTGCCCCTTCTCCACCACTGCAGCTTTCGGCGCCAGGATAGCGTCTTTTTTCCCAATGGGGATCAAGACCCTCGAGTAGAGACCACTTTTCAGTTTCGGGTCTGTCACGGCAATCTTAATCTGAAATGTTCTGGACATCCTGTCCACTGCCGGGACGATTTCCGTTATCAAGCCTTTTATTCCAAGACCGACGGCATCAATAACCACATTTGCGGCCATTCCTTTTTTTATTTTTCCCGAGAGGGATTCATCCACATATGCTTCTATGTTGAAGCCGGTATCACTCTCAACGGTCAGTAGCGGCGTACCGGGAATGGCCATGCCGCCGGTCTCAATCCTTTTCTCCGTGATCCATCCCGAGCATGGAGAGGCAATATTTGTAAATCCTCGATAGACCCTGGCTTCCTCAAGAGATGCCTTCATGCGTTCATATTCCGATGCGGCCATCTTTTTCTGAGTTTCGATCTGATCAATCTCCTGCCGTGAAATGGCCCTTTCATCATGAAGCTTTTTGTATCGTCCATAAGTTATGTCGGCAAGGCTGCTGCTGAGTCTTGAAGCTTCCAACCCCTGCTCGGCAGCATTCACTTTTTGCACGGCATCCCTGTCATCGATGGTTATGAGAATCTGGCCTGCCCTCACCCGATCACCTTCCTTGACATTGACCATGGTTACCATTCCCATAATCCGGCTGGAAACGACGCTTGTCGCCTTTGCCCGCACTGTGCCCGAGGTCTCGTAGTAATCTTCTATCCGGGCCGGTTCAATCTTCATGACTGCAACACCGCTCACGGTGGGCCTTTTGATTTCACTCTTACCGGGGGATATTTTGTCCTGGCACGACGTAAGCATGAAGGACAAGACCAAAGTGACGGCAAGCAGCACGCAGTATCGGGGATTTGATTCCGCATGCTGTTTAGTTATGATCGTTGATGACTTACCTGTGTTATTCATTTCTCATCTCCCGAATTACTCGGATTCGATTTTAAGATCCGCCAAGACCGTACCGCTCTCATAGGCGAGGTTGATGATGGCAATGCGATACTCATTTTCCCTGGCCACCAGGTTGACTCTGGCCCGGTCGTTTACGGCTTGGGCATCCAGAAGATCAACTCATATCTCATTTTCACAAGACGTCTCCCTTCTTCAGCCGTTTTCAGGGCCTCCCGGGAGAGTTCAATGTTCTTCTTCGCCTCCTCCATGACAAGGTAGGCCTCGTAGACCCGGTAGGACACAAAATTCTTCAGCCCTTTGAGCTGCTCATCCATTTCAACTGCATGGTGCTTGGCTTTTGCTTTTTCATATTGTCTTTTCATTCCATCAAAGAGGTTCCATCGCAGAAATGCCATGACCTGCCAGCTGTCACCTTCCGACCCCACAGGATAGCGGTGGTCATTAAGCTGGTATGACCCTCCAACGCCAATAGACGGGAAATAATCCGCTTCAGCCATTTGGATTCCCTTTTTTGCATTTTCGGACCTAAGCTCCATGGATTTGATATCCTTCCGGGTCACCGATGCTTTTGTGTAATAATCCATGTCCTTGACCGTTATTTCCGGTGGGCCACCCGTTATTTCGACCGATTCATCAAGACCGAGAAGAAGTCCCAGTGCCCTCTTGGACAGGTCGAGGCTCTTTTTAGCGCTTACATTCTTCTGAGAAGCTTCCATAAGGGCCGTGTTGGCGCGGAGTGTATCGGAATAGAGCCCAAGGTCGTTTTCATATCTCAATTTGGAGATTCTCAGATGCTCCTTTGCATCGTCTATCCCCTTTTCCGTTACCGCCAGATACTCCCGCGCCGTAAATACCATGAGGCAGGTTTGTGCAACCTTGACGGCGATCTCTTCTCGCTTCCGCCTGAAACTTTCGCTTTGCGCGGCATGTTCAGCCTTCGACATGTCGAGGCCGATAAAGGCCTTTTTCACATACACGGGCTGTTCAATGTTGAAGGCCGTTTGAAAGTCGTTAATACCATCGGGCTTGTTAAGGGAATCGATGGCAAAATCCTGGCTGGTAAAACGGCCCTGGTTAAGCTTTGCCATGAATGCATAGGTTGGGTTAGTTGTTCTAAGGAAGCGCTCCTCGAAAAAGACTTTGGGGAGCAGTTTGCTTCTTGCTTCACCGATCTCCTCTTTCCCCGCTGCAACATTACTCTTAAAGGCCTTTATCTCGCTATTATCCACCAGGGCGATTTTGACAGCCTCAGTAAACGTAAGCTTCTTTTCAGCGCCATTCGCATCCGTCATGACCCCAAGAGCATTGAGTGTAAGACATACAAAAAATGAGATTACCATTCCGCATCTAATGCCTTCAATTCTCTTCAATACTTTTCCCGGCATGGCAAACCTCTCTGGATTATCTCTGATCATGGCACGGTTTTAGAGGTATTTCTGATTTATGGACAAACCTGTCCCTTATGCAATGTAAGCCAGGTAATGGTGTGGAAGATATAATGGTAAGGCCTGTTTTGAAGATCTTTTTTCCTGAAATATCTTAAGGAAAAGGATGATTAAGCGAGGGATGACATGGCTGATACCTTATGGGCTTTGAAAACGGCCTTCATCTTCTGAGACTAAATATCGCAATAATTGTCATTCCTGCAGAGGAGGAAATCCATTGCTATGACTGGATGCCGGATCAAGTCCGGCATGACGACCTTTGACATGTCTTATTACCGATGTAATATATAGCCGTCTGTGCTATATTTCTCGTGTCAGACGGTGTGGCAGGGAGGGATTGTATGGCGGTATTACCTCAACCAATCATCGATTTTCATGTCCATCTTTTCCCGGATCGGCTATTCGATGCGATCTGGAAACACTTTGCCGATGATTACGGATGGGATGTAATCTACCACTTATATTATCGGGAATGTATCGCTCATCTCCGGGGAAACGGTGTCGGTGCTGTAGCCTATTCCAATTACGCCCACCGGAAGGGTATGGCAAAGTCACTCAATGAATGGAATCTTCGGGTCCTCGATGAGATACCGGACCTCTATTGTTTTGCCGCCTATCACCCGGAAGATGAAGATGGACCTGATATGGCCGCGACCATTATAGAACATCCGAGAATCCTGGGGTTTAAACTGCAATTGCTCGTCCAGGGTTTCTACCCCCATGACGAGCGTCTCTACCCCCTGTACGACCTCATCACAAAAGCCGGGAAAAGGCTGCTGGTTCATACAGGAACAGGACCCATCGGCAACGAGTTCACCGGCATCACCCATTTCAAAAAGCTTCTTAAACAATATCCCGACATGAAAATCACCGTTCCCCACATGGGCGCCATGGAATATGATGAATTCGGGAGACTGTTGGATGATTATCCAAATCTCTATTTTGACACAGCCTACACATTCATCCCCCAAATGGCGGAAGGATTTCTCACCTCCGGCCTCGGCATCGATTTTCTGGAAAAATATCGGGATCGAATCCTTTACGGTTCCGACTTCCCCAATGTCCTTTATCCACGGGAAGTCGAAATCCAAGCCCTTCTCGACCTTAATCTATCCCAATCCTTCTACAACAAGGTCTTTCGGGACAATGCGCTTGGTATCATCTTTGAAACGCAACGATGAATAATTCTGGTTCTTAGTTTTGAGCAAGAATTGGAATAAGATCACAAACCATAGAGAGAGAAGCGCACGGCATAGATATGATCCCCTTTTCCGGAGCCGTCGGTCCGGTCTCCATAATCGAGGCCGAGCGTCCAGCACTGGCGGCGATAATCGAGCGAGTATATTTTTTCAATCTCTCTTGAATTGAGATTATCCCGCTTAATCCGGAAGCTTAGGGCCAGTTCTTTGGTCACTTGCCCCTTGAGGATCAGGTTCGTTTCTTCAATCGTGTTTTGCGTGTAGCGATAAGTCACAGTCGCCGAATCGCCCCGTTTATCGCTTATGCCAAGATCGTAATTGGCCTGTGTCCAGGTTGCATTATATACGCTATAAATATTTCTCGCTGAAAAACTCAAATAGGGAACGGGCTTGAAATCAAGCTCAATATTGATATCGCTGAGAGGTCTGCGGTTAGCGCCGTCGGCAATGGCATCCCGGTTTGCCTCCTTGATGTTATAGGTCTGCGCCAGTTTAAGCCGCAGAATCTCTGCATATCGCTTCCCGTCTTTTTCCTTATACCGGGCCATGAGCGTATTGGTCAGGGAGTAGGTGATGGAGTTCTGGTCGCTCGTCAGGGCGGGAATGGCGCCGCCGTTATTCTGAATATTCAGTATCTGGTTCAATGTGTTGTTTGCCGTATTTTGCTCTGTCGCCGCCGCAACAAAATCGGGCAGATTATCCAGTCTCGTATTAGGGCTGTAAACATATGTAACTTCAGGCCGAATAGCATGACGAAGACTGTCCAGGCTTTTTCCGCCAACCGCAAAGACTCGATGGGCCTCAGTTGAGACAGTTGCCCCGGCCACGTAAACCTCCCGGTTTCCGTCCTTGCCTGCACCGTCCGCCACATCGTCGTCCCGATGCCAGACCAGGCTCCGGACACCGGTAAAGGGCGTCACCTGCAGATAGTCGCCCAAACTGAACGGCAGTGACAATGTGGGGTATGTATCCATCAAATGCCCTTTTTGTCCTGTCCCCCGGTAGAAATAATCGTAGACACCCGACATTTCATAATAAAGAGGTGTCCCCAGCAGGCGCTGCTTGATGCCTGACAGGGTAATCTCCGGATACCGTTGCAGGGTAACATCATTGGAGGGAACCGTCAGATCCTGGGTGCTCCTGACAAGAGTTGTGAGGTTGTAGCTCTGCCATGCCTTGGTCAGCCGCACCGTCGAATCGAGATACGGCAGGGATTCATCACCCACAAAGGATATTTGCTTGAATGGCTGTGACCGGTTTTGAGAATAATTGGCCGTAAAGTAATTGTATGATGAAAAATCCTTAAAATAGAAACTGTCGGAAACCTTGGCGATGTCTGCCCGGAAGGTCAATGTGGGGTCCAGCTTTGTCTGGTGATTCAAGTAGAAAGCCCACCGATTATGATCCGTTTGCCAGTCGCGGCTAATATTGCCGACCGTTTCCGTAATCCGCTTTGTATCGTTTAAGAAATCCCCATAAATAGTCCCGTAAGAATCCTGGCTCATAGCATAGCGGAATTCCGCACCTTCCTGGAAACCTCGTGCTGTCATTAAGCGCTGATAAAACGTAGCGTCCGTATTTTTCGAGATCGCCCAGAAGACGGGAACGCTCACATCCCAACCCAGCTTGTCCGGCGAATAGGCCATTCGTTCAGGAAATAGAATGCCGGACTGGCGCTCCGTTTTGACGGGAAAGAAAAGATAGGGCGTATAGAAAACAGGCAGTTTAGAGGCATACAGACGTCCGTTACTTAATGTTCCATAGCCGTTGAGAGTAACATCCATTTCCTTGCCTTCAAAATGCCAGTCGGGCTTTGGACCGTCGCAGGGCGTCACCTCGGCGTTAAGGATATAATACGTGGCATCGCTGCGTTTTTCAATACGGTCACCCCGGATATAGAGATGGGCCTTAGTCACAAAGATCCGGCCTTTTTCCACAACACCCGTCTTCTTCTCGATATCCAGCAGGGCCTTGTCCCCCTCCAGGACATCCCCGTCTTTGCTTTTTAGAATGACCTTCCCCTCAGCCACAGCCTCATTTTTTCGGTGATCGAGATCAACGGAGGCTGCTGTGAGCACCCCATTCGTATAG
The DNA here is from genome assembly GCA_964645835.1 of uncultured Syntrophaceae bacterium. Lineage (GTDB taxonomy): Bacteria > Desulfobacterota > Syntrophia > Syntrophales > UBA8958 > CAZBME01. The sequence goes on along the minus strand of CAZYDG010000005.1, from coordinate 51,685 downwards.
GTTATGACGACATGGCCTTTGGCGTGATAGACATTCGTATCATGGTCATAACTAAGCGTATCCGCCTCGATCACCACTTTTTCTTTTTCAGACGCCGGTGTACCCTGTTCCGGGATCACACCCGGCACCGGGGGCAGTGGTACCAGAGTAAAGGCCAAAGGCGATACTGTGTCCCGTGGCACAGACGCATAGAGAGGGAAAAACCCTTCTTTATAGATTTCCAAATCGGTCAAACCATCCGTCGGAATGACATTCAGGTGAAAGCTTCCATCTGCGGCAGACATCGTCTTGAAGAAGGGAGCGACATTGAAAGTGACAAGGGCGTCCTTTACCGGCCGGCCCTGGGCATCTGTAATCCGCCCATTAATGAGAAAGACTTTTTGGGAGCTACCTTCGCCATCGGCGCCAAATGAGGCTTTCGGGTCGCTGTTTACGCTTGAGGCCAGAGTTTCCGCAGTCTTGACGTCCTGTGCAGTCGGCATACCCTCAGCATAGCTTTGTCCTGCATAATAAAAGAGGACGCCGCAGGCAATAATGAAAAAGACTATAATCCCGTTAAGGCGCAAACGCATGATATTGCTCATTGCATCATAAATCATGATTTTATGGAAGGGCTCAATAGCTCCTTTATCCGCCCGACAAGGTAAAGAGAACCCGTCACGCAGATCAGATCTTCAGGCGCCGCCATGGACCATGCCATGGCCAACGCCTCGTCGGGCCGGTCCTCTATCAGGACGTGCGGACAATAACGATTGGCAATGTCGGTCATTTCCTGAGGAGGCATTGCCCGTTCCGATACCGGACGCGTCAGGATAAGGATATCTGCCTTTGCCGCTATTGCCCGGATCATCCGTTTATAATTCTTGTCCTCCAGAACACCGCAGACAACAATGAGTTTTTTGTAAAAAAATATCTCTTTCAGGGCAGAGCACAATGCGGCAATTCCGGCTGGATTATGGGCACCATCAAGGACGACGCGGGGATTCTCCTCAACGACTTCCAGACGCCCTTCCCAGCGCGTACTACACAAGCCGTCCCGTATTGCCTGCTCCGTGATTAGCCACCCTCGGCGGCAGAGGATTTCCGTAATCCCGAGAGCGATTGCCGCATTGCGGACCTGGTGTCTTCCCCGTAAGGAGCTAAAAAGCTTCAAATAGGTTCTATCCAGACCTCGGTAAGAGAACCCTGACTGTGCATCATTGCCCTTCACCCTTATATCGCGGCCGACCCGGTAGAGTGTCGCTCGACGCTCACGGCATACATCTTCCATGACCATTATAACGGAGCTTTGCGTGGCCGCCGTGATGCAGATTCCGCCCTCTTTAATGACTCCCGCCTTTTCAGCCGCAATCTGCGACAGATGCGATCCCAGGTAAGCACTATGCTCGACGGCGATGTTCGAAACTGCCGAAACTACAGATTTGACCACATTCGTGGCATCAAGTCGCCCTCCCATTCCGACTTCCAGAACAGCGATATCCACTTTTTTCTTTCGGAAATATTGAAAGGCGCATGCCGTCAAGAATTCAAAATAAGTCAGAGAATCATCGGCACATTGTCTTACATCTTCAATGCATGACACCATATCTTCCCGCGAAATCATCCTTCCTTTGTACCTGATTCTTTCTCGAATATCAACAAGATGGGGTGAGGTGTAGAGGCCTACATTATAACCGGCTGCAGAAAGTATGGATGATGTCATGGCACAGATGGACCCCTTTCCATTCGTACCGGCAACAAGAACCGAAGGATAGGAATTTTGGGGAGAATTCATCCTAGCCAGGACCGCTTCAATCGCGCAAAGATCCAGATGAATCCCCTTCTGCACCAGCCCCGACAAATATGCTAACACCTTCTGATCAGTCATAATAGAAAACATAAAGAAAAAGCCATGGATTGCAGATCTCCTGACATGAACCCATGGCTTTGTTTTTTAGATCGTCAAGGACTGTTAATCCGCAATGACCTTGAATACTTCATCGCCTGGACGAACACGATCTGACACCTTGATTCCGATGAAATCGCCGGCGACGGCTTTTGTTACCTTCTGGTTATTGACCTCCATCGATTCTATATGCTCAGTGAGGTCCGTCGTATGTCCTGTAATTTTTATGGTATCTCCCACATTCAGCTCGCCGGCCACAATCTTGACGGCCGCAACACTAGGCTTTGAAAAAAATTTTACAACTTCTCCCAACTTTTCTTCAGCCATACAAAATCTCCTTTCCTCAACCCTTTCTCAGGGAATGACTGGTGGGTGTTTAGAATTAATACTGACGAAGATCACAAGCAGGCTGTTGAAAAACGTCCATCTGCTGTGTTGCGCTGAAAGCATCGTCATTCGACGTACTTCTATGTACGCCTCATTCCTCAGCTTTTGCGCGCCTTGCATCTGGGCATTTTTGAACAGCCTGCACAAAATTGAGTTTCCTACTAGGTTTGTCTATATTTTTTTCGGCAAAAACACAACAACAAAAAGGCAAGTTGAAAGACTTGCCTTTTTGTTTGATCAATACTGTGCAGGCGACGATGCCGCTATATGATCTTATTTTGCAGCGCTTTTTGCGGCTGCCTTCTTCTTCGTCACCTTACTTTTCTCTTCATCTCTGACGAATTCCACCATCGACATTGGCGCATTATCGCCATTTCGATACCCAAGCTTGACAATACGAGTATAGCCACCTGCGCGGTTTACATAACGGGCGGACAATTCTTCAAAGAGCTTTTTGACGGCTGACTCATCCCGTACGACTGCCAACGCTTGCCTTCTCGCATGCAGATGCCCCTTTTTTCCCAAGGTGACCATCTTTTCGGCCAGACGCTTTAACTCTTTCGCTTTGGTATCCGTCGTCTTTATCTTTTCTTCAACCAACAGAGAGGTTACCATATTTCTAAACATGGCAATCCGATGGCTGGTCGTTCTTCCGACTTTTATTCCCGCTTTTGCGTGGCGCATAATCTTTCCCTCTCAATATATTCCAACTACTTACAGTATTGTCAGTTTATCCTTAATCTCTGTCTTTGTTCTCTTCTTTTTGATTCCAAGGCGGGAAATCCAGTTTCATGCCGAATCCCATGCCCTGTTCCGCCAGTATTTCCCGAATCTCATTAAGTGATTTTCGACCAAAATTCTTTGTTTTAAGCATTTCGGCTTCCGTCTTCTGCACAAGCTCACCGATCAGGTGGATCCCCGCATTCTTTAAGCAGTTTGCCGAACGAACGGATAATTCCAGATCATCGACATGCCGCAGGAGTTGTTCATTGAGATTGTCACGACCTTCGACCTCGGGCTGCTCCTCGTCCTCTTCCGCCTCATTGAAGTTAATAAATATATCCAACTGCTCTTTCAATATCTTGGCCGCATAAGCAACGGCGTCTTCTGGGTGTACGCTGCCGTCGGTCCATACTTCTAGGACCAGACGGTCATAATCTGCTATCTGACCGACCCGGGCATGGGTTACTGTATAGTTGACCTTCTTGATGGGCGAATAGATAGCATCGATATTGATCGTCCCCTCAGGTTGGTCATAGTCCTTCTCTTTTTTTGCCGGCACATATCCTCTTCCCATGTTTACGGTCATTTCGGCCTTCAAAACCGCATCGCCCGATATGGTCGCAATATAATGTTCGGGATTCAATATCTCGACAGTTCCATCATGGAGAATATCTCCGGCTGTTACAGTGCCGTCCTTGGTCACATCAAACCGCAATGTCCTGGGTCCATCTTGATGCAGTTTTACACGCACTCCCTTCAGATTAAGGATGATATCCGTGACATCTTCCTTTACCCCGGGAATCGTGGAAAACTCGTGCAAGACTCCATCGAACTTGACGGCAACAATTGCAGCACCCTGAATCGAAGACAGCAACGTCCTGCGCAGAGCATTACCCAACGTAACGCCTGCACCCCTCTCCAGAGGCTGACATGTAAACTCACCGTAAAACCTTGTGTGCGTTGCTTCGTCAATCTCAATGCGTTTGGGCCGTATTAAGCTTCGCCAGTTTTTCTGCATTTCTTTTCATCCTTATACTTCGGGTATTTGTCCTAACTTTCCTAGTCACGAAAGCAAACGATTACTTCGAATAGAGTTCAACGATCAACTGTTCTTGAACCGGCATCGTCAGGTCTTCACGTGCGGGAAGCATCTTGACTGTCCCCCTAAAATTTTCCTTTTCCAATTCCAGCCACTGGGGAACACCCCGCCGTGCGACGGTTTCCATGGCTTCCTGAATGCGTACGATCTGCTTGCTGCTTTCTCTTAACTGAATGACATCGCCCGCTTTAACCAAATAGGAGGGAATATTAACCTTCGCCCCGTTGACGGTAAAATGGCTGTGTCTTACCAGCTGTCTGCCTTCTGTGCGCGATGTGGCAAAACCCATCCTAAAGACCATGTTATCAAGCCGACGTTCCAGATAAACAAGTAGATTCGTACCCGTGATCCCTTTTTGGCGATCTGCTTTATGGAAATACCCTCTGAATTGCTGCTCCAAAAGGCCGTAGATTCTCTTAAGCTTCTGCTTTTCTCTCAGCTGGACGCCATAATCGGACGTCTTTCCGCGTCGTCCCTGTCCGTGATCACCTGGTGCATATTCTCTTCTTTCAATGGCACACTTATCACTATAGCACCGATCTCCCTTAAGAAACAGCTTATTTGCCTCCCGTCGGCACAATCTGCATACGGATTCTCGATATCTTGCCAAAATGCCTCCTCTTTAAATAACGACTTATAGCAAATTTGTTCTTGTTTGTTTTTAATTTAAACTCTTCTTCTTTTCGGCGGTCTGCATCCGTTGTGCGGTATCGGCGTTACATCACGGATAACCGTTATGTTCAATCCTGCCGCCTGAAGAGATCTCAGAGCCGATTCTCTTCCCGCGCCCGGTCCCTTTACATACACCTGGATGCTTCTCATACCGTGTTCCTTGGCCTTTTTTACGGCATCTTCTGCAGCCATCTGGGCGGCAAAGGGCGTACTTTTTCTTGATCCCTTGAACCCCTGAATTCCGGCGGATGACCATGCAATGACGTTACCGCTTAGATCTGTAATCGAAACGATTGTGTTGTTAAAGGTGGATTGGATATGCGCGACACCTTCCGCAATATTCTTTTTTTCCTTTTTCTTTCCTGTTCTCCTGGCAGGTCTTGCCATGTTTCCTCCGGTCTTAATTCAGATATTCATTTATTTCTTTTTACCGGCGATTGCCCGCCGGGGTCCCTTCCTCGTCCGCGCATTCGTACTCGTGCGCTGCCCTCTGACCGGCAGTCCCTTACGATGCCTTATGCCCCTGTATGTGCCCAGATCCATAAGTCTTTTTATGGACATTGACAGTTCTCTGCGCAAATCACCCTCAACTTTATGTTCTTTATCGATGAGATTCCTGATCGCGTTAATCTCCGAGTCTGCGAGTTGATCCGTCTTTGTATTATAATCAACTCCGGCTTTCTTCAGAATCTCTTGGGATTTCGTTCTGCCTATTCCGTAAATATAGGTCAGCGCAATTTCCATTCTCTTGTTTTTCGGTAAATCAACTCCGGCGATTCTGGCCACTTTATATCCTCCTGCTCCTTATATGGCGTCTCTTAGCCCTGCCGCTGCTTGTGCTTGGGGTTTTCGCAAATCACTCTCAAAACGCCACTTCTCTTTACGATTTTACACTTTTCACATATCTTTTTTACAGAGGCCCTTACTTTCACGATCATGACTCCTTTATTTCAATAACCATCATTAATTTACTACTTTGTCCTGTAAATTATACGCCCCCGCGTCAAATCATAGGGTGACAATTCCACAGTGACTTTATCCCCGGGCAGGATCTTGATGAAGTGCATCCTCATCTTACCGGATATATGCGCCAGAACACGATGGCCATTTTCCAATTCAACGCGAAACATGGCATTCGGCAATGGCTCAATAACTTTCCCTTCTACTTCAATGGGTTCTTCTTTTGCCATTTCTTACTGATCCTATTTGTCCTTTCACGCTCACGACGATCGTTTGCTCAATATTTCAGGCCCGTTATCCGTTATCGCTACGGAATGCTCGAAATGAGCAGACAATTTACCGTCAGCCGTAAGGACAGTCCAACCATCTTGAAGAACCTCTACCTTATAGCTTCCAGCGTTGACCATGGGCTCGATCGCCAACACCATCCCAGCCTTCAAGGCAACCCCTCTGCCCCTCTTACCGAAATTCGGAATTTGTGGCTCTTCATGAAGACTACGGCCTATCCCGTGTCCTACAAAATCTCTTACGACTGAAAATCCTGCTTTTTCGACATGGCCCTGAACTGAAGCCGATATGTCTCCCAGTCTGTTACCGACCCTGGCTTGATCAATCCCGAGATAAAGGGATTCTTCCGTCACCTTTATAAGCTTCTCAGCTTCCTCTGAGACCTGCCCTATAGCTACAGTAACGGCCGCGTCTCCATAGTAGCCCTTGTATAAAACGCCATAATCCAGGCTGACAATATCCCCCGCCATCAAAATTCTTTGTGACGGCAGACCATGTACAACCTCATTATTGACAGATATACAAAGCGAAAAAGGGTACCCTCTATATCCTTTGAAAGCTGGTTTTGCCCCTTTTTTTATACAAAGTTCTTCAGCTATTCGGTCAAGTTCTAATGTCGTTACTCCCGAACGCACCCGACTTTTTATCTCTTCGAGAATATCGGCAACGATGACATTACTTGCCCTGAGCTTATCAATTTCTTGAGGCTGTCTCAAAAAGATCATCTGTTATTCATTATCCGGCAAAGCACATCCGGCACTATCGCCGTCTAGCAATCTGACCCTTTTTCATGAAGCCTTCATATTGCCTCGTCAACAGATGCGTTTCAATCTGCCCGGCCGTATCCAGAGCGACGCCGACAACGATAAGTAACGCTGTACCGCCGAAATAAAAGGGCACATTAAAATAACTGATCAGGATGCTCGGTAGGACACAGACCGCTGATACATAAATCGCACCACTGAATGTAAGTTTGGTCAATACATCATCTATATAATCGGCAGTTTTTTTCCCTGGCCGGATACCCGGTACATAACCACCGTGCTTCTTCATGTTATCCGCCACATCGACGGGATTGAAAGTGACAGCCGTATAGAAATAGCAAAAGAAAACAATGAAAGCTATGTAAAGCAGCTCATATCCAATTTTTCCGGGTATCAGAGCACCCGCAACGGCCTGCATCCACGGATGAGGGATAAAATTCGCTATTGTCGCCGGAAACATGATGATAGATGATGCAAAGATTGGCGGAATAACGCCCGCCGTATTAACCTTCAACGGTAAATGTGTGGATTGCCCTCCATAAACTTTTCGCCCGACGACCCGCTTTGCATATTGAACCGGAATTCTTCGTTGTGCGCTTTCTACAAATACAATGACACCAACAACGGCAATCATCATGACAATAAGAATCACAATGAAGAATATTCCCATTTCGCCTGAAGACATGAGTCTGAAAGTGTTTATAATCGCTTCGGGCCCCCGGCAAACAATCCCGGCAAAAATGATTAGAGAAATTCCGTTCCCTATGCCTTTTTCCGTGATCTGCTCACCGAGCCACATAATAAAGGCCGTACCTGCCGTCAGCGTGATCATGGTCATCAATCTGAACGTCCAGCCCGCTTCTATAACAATCGGAGAGCCCGTCGGGCCCGCCATATTTTCCAATCCAATGGCGATTCCAAATCCTTGAATGATGCTCAGTACAACTGTACCATACCGCGTATACTGGGTAATCTTCCGTCTTCCCGCTTCGCCTTCCTTTGACAGTTTTTCCAGGTGCGGAACGGCAATAGTTAAAAGCTGCAGGATGATCGAAGCGCTGATATACGGCATGATGCCCAAGGCAAACACGGATAGGTTACTGAGCGCGCCGCCAGCGAACATATCGAAGAGCCCCAGCAGAGACCCTTTAGCCTGATCGAAATATGCCGCAAGGGCCATAGCATCGATACCCGGTGTCGGCACGTGCGCTCCGATACGATATACAATCAACAACAGAAAGCTGAATATAATTCGCTTCTGTAACTCTGGTATTTTCGATATATTGGACAGTCCTTCTAGCAAATTTTGACTTCCTTATTCGATTATTGAGCCCCCGGCGGCTTCAATTTTCTTCCGGGCGTTTTCACTGACCACATCAAGCTTTATCGTCAACGCATGACCAATCTCACCACGGCCTAGAAGCTTCACACCATCCGCAATCTTTTTAATCAAGCCCATGTGAATCAGCGCTGGCACATCGACGACGGTGTTCGCAGTAAACGCATTCAGTTGATCTACGTTCACCACAATAATTTCCTTGCGAAAGAAATTCCTAAATCCTCTCTTCGGCAATCTTCTGGCCATAGGCATCTGACCGCCTTCAAACCCAGAACGATTGTTTCCCCCTGAACGAGCTTTCTGGCCCTTCGCACCTTTTCCCGACGTACCGCCATGCCCGGATCCGCTTCCACGGCCAACACGCTTTCTATTCTTTCTTGACCCAGCTGGTGGCTTTAACGTTGATAAATTCATATTACTATGCCCCAATTTCTTCCGTTTTGACCAAGTGCGAAACCTTAATAACCATTCCCCGGATTTCCGGTGTATCCACCAGCGTCACTGATCGATTCATACGCGTCAGTCCCATACCCTTTAAGACTTTTCGCTGCTTTTCCGGTCTTCCTATATAACTTTTTACAAGCGTGATCTTGAGTTTCTGTCCCACCGCTTTTACCTCTCCATCTTCTTACTGATTCTTTATCGTTGACAATCCTCTTAGTTTGGCAATTTCCTCGACATCTCTCAGCCTGCCAAGTCCTTCGATAGTCGCCTTTACCAAATTATGCGGATTATGTGAGCCTAGACACTTTGTGAGGATATTATGAACACCGGCCACTTCCAGAACGGCACGTACGGCGCCGCCGGCTATAAGCCCCGTTCCCTCAGATGCCGGCTTCAACAGCACTCTGCCCGCTCCGAATTGTCCTATAATTTCATGGGGAATTGTTCTACTGGCCAAGGATACCTTCCGCATGCGCTTCTTCGCCTGCTCCATACCTTTTCTGATCGCTTCCGGTACTTCGTGGGCTTTGCCAAGTCCGGCTCCTACAGAGCCGTGTCCGTCGCCCACTACTACTATGGCACTGAATCGGAAACGCCTTCCACCTTTAACAACCTTTGCCGTGCGGTTTATAGCGATGACGCGGTCGAGGAGCTCACTTTCTCCCCTTTCATCTCTTCCCATGACTACTCCCATTCAATTATTATCTTGCAATCTCAATTAGATATTAGAACTTCAATCCCATTTCCCTGGCGCCTTCGGCAAGGGCTTTGACTCTTCCATGATACAAGAACCGGCCCCGATCAAAAACGGCTTCCTCTATACCGATTGCCTTGAGGCGGTTGGAAACCAATTTTCCAACTTCCTTCGCGATATCCGCCTTCTTCATTTTTGCAGTTATTTCAACAATCTCTTTACTAAGCGTGGAAGCTTCGGCTATGCTTTTTCCGATGTCATCGGCAATTGCTTGAACATAGATATGCCTTGCACTTCGAAATACTGAAAGACGGGGCCTCGTCTGGGTTCCTCTAATCTTGCCCCTTATCCTTGCCTTTCGCTTTTCTCTGATTTTCTCAACCTGCTTCGTTGCCAATGTCTTACCTCGCCTTTATATACAATATATGGTAATTTTTTCTTGAAGCCAAAACTTCAGCTTACGATCCTACGGACTTACCAACCTTGCGTTTTACTTCCTCACCTGCATATTTGACGCCTTTGCCCTTGTAAGGCTCCGGTTTCTTAAGCTCTCTAATCTCCGAAGCTGCCCTGCCCACAAGCTCCTTATCAATTCCCGACACAATAATACTTACCTGCTTATCCACCTTAACCGAAATACCTTCCGGAATGGCATAGGTCAGCGGAGTCGAATAGCCCAGCGCTAATTTTATAACACCATCACCCAATTCAGCACGGTACCCCACGCCGGATACTTCCAGCGTCTTTTGGAATCCAACGCTTACGCCAGTCACCATGTTGCTCAAAAGAGTCCTGATCAGACCCTGATAGGATCTTCCCTTACGATCATCTGAAAGACGTTTTACATAGAGAGTTTTGTCTTCCTGAACGACATCGACTCCTTCGGGCAGTTTCATCGACAACTGTCCCATCGGCCCGGAGACATTTATAGTATCATTGTCTCGCATATATTTGACGCCCGCGGACATTTCAATCGGCTTTTTACCAATTCTTGACATCTGAAATACTCCTGATTTTCCTCGGTAACTATCTCTACCACACGTTACAGAGGATCTCTCCTCCGACGTTCGCCTCTCTGGCTTCCTGATCCGTTATGACTCCCTTCGAGGTCGATACAATGGCAATACCCAACCCATCCATCACCTTCGGAATCTCATCACTTTTCTTATATATTCTGCAGCCGGGCCTGCTTACCCTCTGGATACCGGTAATAACTCTCCCTTTTGTGTCCGGATATTTAAGGGTAACTTTCAATATATCATGATTGCGGCTGTCTTTTTTGACCTCGAATCCCTCTATATATCCGGCTTTCTTTAGAACCCCTGCGATATTTACATTAGTTTTCGACATTAGGACATCCACAGTCTTAAAATGAACCCTGTTGGCATTCCTAATTCTGGTCAGCATGTCAGCTATAGAATCCGTCATCCCCATCGTATTTAACTCCTTTAATCCACCTACCAGCTCGACTTAATCATGCCGGGAATTTCCCCTTTAAGGGATAAATTTCTCAAACATATTCTACACATATCGAATTTTCGATAATACGCTCGCGGCCTTCCGCAAATGGGGCAGCGGTTGTACTGACGAACCGAAAATTTCATTTTTCCTTTTGCCTTTGCGATGAGCGACTTTTTAGCCACGCTTTTCTTGCCTCCAGAGATTAATTCTTATTCCTATCTTTCACGATTCCTTCGAACCTCTGAAAGGCATCCCTAGGAGCCTTAAGAGTTCTCTGGCCTCTTCATCCGTCTTAGCCGTTGTCACTACTACTATATTCATTCCGCGGATCTTATCTATCTTGTCATACTCGATTTCAGGGAATATGATCTGTTCCTTTACGCCCATGGCAAAGTTCCCTCTGCCGTCGAAAGACTTGGGCGCAATGCCCCTGAAATCCCGGACTCTAGGCAGATTGATGTTCACCAGTCGGGCATAAAACTCGAACATCCTTTCCCTGCGCAATGTTACACAACAACCGATCGACATACCCTGCCGTAGTTTGAAGGTTGCAATAGATTTTTTTGCTTTTGTGATGACGGGTTTCTGCCCGGTGATGACAGAGAGTTCCTGTGCAGCACTATCAAGGATTTTTACATTTTGGATTGCCTCTCCTAGACCCATGTTCACCACGATCTTTACCATCTTCGGCACTTCCATCGGATTCTTGTAACCGAATTTCTTAACCAGCGCAGGAACAACTTCTTTTGTATAATAATCTCTTAATCTTGCCATTTTCACCAGACCTATGAATCCAATTGATCTTTACATTTCATACATATGCGAACTTTTTTTCCGCCTTCGATTTCCTTATAACCAATTCGCACACCCGCATTGCACTTACTGCAGAGATAGGCCACATTAGACAGGTGGATAGGCCCTTCTTTCTCAACGATTCCGCCTTTGCCTTTTGCGTCAGGTCTTTGATGCTTTTTAACAAAATTAAGTTTCTCAATGACAACTTTACCTTCGGATCTCATGGTCTTCAGGACCTTCCCGGTTTTCCCTCTTTCCTTTCCGGTAAGAACCTTGACCATGTCGCCTTTTTTCAGTCTTTTGTTTTCCATCTTTTCCTATCCTATGCTTTGCGTTCCCATCAATGAAGCCATGAGTTCCCCTCCAGGCAGCAACCTATCTGGCTATACCCGGATTATTAGAGGACCTCCGGAGCAAGAGAGATGATCTTCATAAACTGCTTCGCCCGCAACTCGCGCGCCACAGGCCCAAATATTCTTGTACCAATCGGCTCATTCTGATTTGATATTAGGACTGCCGAGTTATCGTCAAACTTAAGATATGATCCGTCGACCCGCCTGACTTCCTTTACGGTCCGTACGATAACAGCCTTCATGACATCGCCCTTTTTAACTTTGGAGTTTGCAATCGCCTCCTTGACTGAAACGACGATCACATCACCGACACTGGCGTATCTTCTTTTTGAACCACCCAGCACCTTTATACAGGCGACTTTCTTCGCTCCAGAGTTATCTGCTACATTCAGCAGTGTCTGCATCTGAATCATTGAGACATCTCCCCTATTTCGACTTTTCCAGAATTTCCTGCATTCGCCAGCGTTTATCCCTGCTCAGCGGTCTTGATTCAATAATCAACACCTTATCTCCGACCTTGCATTGATTGCCCTCATCATGGGCTTTATACTTAACGTATCTTCTTATATATTTTTGAAAAACCGGATGTTTGATGAAGCTCTCAACCCGGACGACGATCGTTTTATCCATGGCATTACTTACAACTACACCCTTGATAGTCCGACGGTTACCCCTTTCTTCCATACCTCTATCGAACCTCCTTCTCTCTCAATACGGTTTTGATCCTCGCAATATCCCTGCGTACTTTCTTCAACATTGCAGGCGAATCCAATTGCCCGGATGAACGCCGTATACGAAGGCGAAACAACTCTTCATCCAAATCCCTGTTTTTCTGCTGAATCTCATTCACGCTCAGATCTTTTATTTCTTTATATTTCATCAGACAGACCTCGCGCCATAAATTTAGTTCCAATCGGCAACTTATGAGACGCCAACCTGAAGGCCTCCTGGGCGATTTCTTTTGTAACGCCCTGCATCTCATAGAGAACTGCGCCCGGCCTGATGACAGCCACCCATTCTTCAGGTGCGCCCTTCCCCTTACCCATACGTGTTTCCGCAGGCTTTTTAGTTACCGATTTATGCGGAAACACACGAATCCAAATTTTACCGCCACGCTTCACGTAACGGGTCATGGCAATACGTGCAGCCTCAATCTGGCGCGCTGTAATCCAGCCGCACTCCGTGGCCTGCAGGCCGTAATCTCCGAAAGCAACCTGGCTGCCCCGAACGGCCTTGCCGCCCATGCGTCCACGCTGCAGCTTTCTATACTTAACCCTCTTCGGCATCAACATAAAACGATAACCTCTATCTCCAGCCCTTCCTTTTAGCCCTCCACCACGGCTTTGGGCTTGGGCATTTTATCTTATCTACTAACGCTATCTCGTACATTCTCTTTCTTGGTCGGTAATATTTCTCCATGGAAAAGAAGTACCTTTACACCGATCAAGCCGTAAGCAGTATGGGCCTCAGCAAATCCCCAATCGATATCCGCTCTCAAGGTATGCAACGGTACCCGCCCTTCCCGATACCATTCGGAACGAGCCATTTCGGTTCCACCCAATCTGCCGGCGCAATTGATGCGAATTCCTTTCGCGCCGAATTTCATGGCCGATGTCACACCCTTTTTCATAGCACGCCGGAAAGCTATTCTTCTCTCCAATTGCTGGGCAACGTTCTCAGCAACCAGCTGGGCATCAATTTCCGGCTTCCTGACTTCAAGAATATTAATAATGATTTCGCTCTTGCTGACGGTTTCGAGATCCTTCTTCAGTTTCTCGATTTCCGATCCCTTTTTTCCGATGATGATTCCGGGCCGGGCAGCATAGATATTGACCTTCGCCTTATTTGCGGCTCGTTCAATTTCTATTCTCGAAATACCTGCATGAAATAATTTCTTCTTCAGGTATTTTCGTATTTTTAAGTCTTCATGGAGCAACTCGCTGTAGTTTTTGTCTGAAAACCACATCGACCGCCATCTCTTAACACCGCCCAATCTCAACCCGATCGGGTTTACCTTCTGCCCCAACCTAGCACCTCCTGCAATAATTATGCTTCATCAAGAACGACTGTTATGTGACTCATTCGCTTTTTAATTGAGGCTGCACGACCTTGTGCCCGAGCCCTCCATCTTTTTAATGACGGCCCCTGATCCACGAATATTTCTTTCACATAAAGAATGTTTTCATCAATATTCGGATTCTGTTTCGCGTTGGCGATTGCTGATTTCAATACCTTTCCGACATAACCAGCGCTGTACTTTCTCGTAAAGGTGAGGATTTTCTGAGCTTCCTCAACTTTTTTACCTCTGACCAGGTCCACAACCAATCTTGCTTTTTGCGGTGATACCCGAATATATTTAGCAATAGCTCTCGCTTCCATTTTCTCTACTCCATTAGGGTCATCTTGCAGTTACTCCGCAACGACTACTTACGCACCTTGGATTTTCTGTCTCCGGAATGGCTGAAAAATGTTCTTGTTGGAGCAAACTCACCAAGTTTATGGCCCACCATGTTTTCTGTGATAAACACGGGGATGAATTTCTTTCCGTTATGCACCGCAAACGTCTGTGAGATCAATTCAGGTGTGATCGTAGAGCGGCGCGACCAAGTCTTAATCACAACCTTGCTGCCCGATTCTTCTGCCTTCCTTACCTTATCGAGCAACCTTTCCTGAATGTAAGCACCTTTTTTAATTGATCTTGCCACTTCTTAACCTCTTCTCTTTACGATGTATTTATCAGTACTCTTATTCGTCCTCGTTTTGTGACCCTTTGTTGGAACTCCCCATGGTGTACACGGATGACGCCCACCGGACGATCTCCCTTCGCCGCCGCCCATGGGATGATCAACCGGGTTCATGACAACGCCACGCACATGAGGTCTTTTGCCCACCCATCTTGACCGTCCGGCCTTACCAATGCTCACGTTTTCGTGTTCAATATTTCCGACCTGGCCAATGGTTGCCTTACATTCCAACAATACTTTACGCACTTCCCCCGAAGGAAGCCTGATCTGCGCATATCCCTCTTCCTTGGCCATCAGCTGACCATATGACCCTGCACTCCGAATAATCTGACCGCCTCTGCCGGCTTTCAGTTCCACGTTATGGATCAGGGTACCCATCGGTATGTTCTTCAGCGGTACAGCGTTTCCCGGTTTTATATCAGCGCGCTCACCACTTATTATCTCATCTCCGACATTAATCTTCTCGGGTGCAATGATATATCTTTTCTCGCCATCGGCGTAGTGAAGAAGAGCAATTCGCGATGATCTGTTCGGATCGTATTCAATAGTCGCCACTTTCGCTGGTATGTCAACTTTGTCTCTTCTGAAATCAATAACGCGGTATCTTCTTTTATGACCTCCGCCGATATGACGACTCGTCACACGACCATTATTATTCCTGCCACCCGTCCGCTTCAGGGGCTTGCTGAGACTGCGCTCAGGCTCTACAGCCGTTATTTCCGCAAAATCCGAGCATGTTTGAAACCTTCTCCCCGGCGATGTAGGTTTATATGTTCTGATTGCCATGCGTCTTCAACCCTTCTACTTTATTAAACGCCTTCGTATATTTCTATACGATTACCCTCGGCGAGGGTTACAACAGCCTTCTTCCAAGACGGCTTCTCTCCGATTGTTTTGCCAACCCGCTTCTTTTTCCCCGACATATTCATGGTTCTTACTTTGAGAACCCGAACCTTAAAGAGTTTTTCCACAGCGCTTGCTATTTCAATCTTATTTGCACGATTATCAACCGCTATGATGTACTGATTCCACCCATCCTTCACAATCGTGCTTTTTTCAGTTATCAATACTTTTTTTATGACGTTATATAGTTCCATTATTATAACAACGCCCCTTCTATATTCTTAACACTGGGTTCTAAAAGGACGACATGATCATGGTCCAAAATGTCATACACATTAATGCCTTCGGACCGTATCATCTTTATATTTTTAATATTCCGTGAGGATTTCTCTAAAAGCGGATAGGATTGATCTATAACAAACAATGCTTTCTTCAGACCGAAACGATCAAGCACTTCTTTGAATTTCTTAGTTTTTATCTCATTCATAGGAAAGTCAACCAAGACAATCATCCGGTCTTCTTTGACCTTCATGCTCAATGCGGACTTAAGGGCCAGTCGCCTTACCTTCTTGGGAATTTTGAATGAAAAGTCTCTCGGTTGAGGACCGAAAACAATTCCTCCTCCACGCCATAATGGTGACCGAATCGTTCCCACGCGCGCCCGACCCGTCCCCTTTTGACGCCACGGCTTTTTTCCACCGCCCGAGACATCGCTTCTTCCCTTACATGAGGCCGTTCCGCTTCGTCTGGATGCCATCTGCATCTTTATAACTTCATAAATAGCGTCCTCATTGACCTCAACACCAAATACTGCATCGTTGAGTTCAATATCGGATACCCGTTTGTTCTCTATATCGTAGACTGCCGCCACTGGCATTTCAAACCCCTCCGCACAGCAAGACCAGATTGTTCAATCTGCTCTCATCAATACCTTATTTTTTTATAGCTTGTTTTATAAGAACCACACCTCGACGGCCTCCGGGGACAGACCCTTTCACAAGTAGTGCATTGTCCTCAGGTCTGATAGCCACGACGCGTATATTCTGAATTGTTTTTTGTTCATTTCCCATTTGGCCCGGAAGCTTCTTACCTTTGAGAACCCGAGACGGATCAGCACTAGCCCCGATTGAACCCGGCGCCCGGTGAAACATCGACCCATGAGTTGCTCTTCCGCCACCAAACCCGTGACGCTTGATAACTCCCGCAAACCCCTTGCCTTTGGATACTCCCGTGATATCGACAAAGTCGCCGGCGCTAAACATATCGACATTTATTTCCTGGCCCACCTCAGCACCGTCGAACTCTCCCCGGAACTCATGCAGTACCCGGAAAAACCCCTTGTCCGCTTTCTGGAAATGCCCCTGAAGCGGTTTCGTGACGCTCTTTTGCTTAACACGCCCATAGCCCAGCTGCAGCGCAGCGTAGCCATCGTTTTCTACTGTTTTTCTCTGTATGACAACCGAAGGCTCAACCTCGATAACCGTTACAGGCACAGCTGATCCATCTTGTGCGAACACCTGCGTCATTCCAAGTTTTCTGCCAATAAGTCCTTTTTTCATGATCATTCTCTGTCTTCTAAAGCCTATGATTCGCGAGGAGGCCTCTGAGGCGCGTTCAACCGATTCACATGCGCTTATAGTTTAATCTCTACGTCAACACCGGCGGAAAGGTCCAGCTTCATCAAAGCATCCACCGTTGACTGTGTGGGATCAACAATATCAATCAGCCGCTTATGAGTTCTGACCTCAAACTGTTCCCTTGACTTCTTGTCCACATGAGGAGATCTGTTTACACAAAACTTATTAATCTCCGTGGGTAGTGGAATGGGACCGGCAACACGGGCCCCCGTTCGCTTGGCCGTCTCTACGATATCCTCGACGGATCTATCCAACAGCTTGTAATCATACGCCTTAAGACGGATTCTAATCTTTTGATCTTTCATGATACCCGCACAGTTCCTTCGCCTATTCGATCACTTTACTGACGACACCCGATCCAACCGTTCGGCCACCTTCACGGATAGCGAAACGAAGAGACTCTTCCATAGCAATAGGTGTAATCAACTCAATATTCAGCTCGATATTATCACCGGGCATGACCATTTCAACGCCTTCCGGCAAATATGCAACACCGGTCACATCCGTTGTCCTGAAATAAAACTGGGGACGATATCCTGTAAAAAATGGCGTATGGCGGCCACCCTCTTCCTTCGTGAGGATATATACCTGAGCCTTAAACTTCGTATGAGGCGTGATGGAGCCGGGCTTGCAAACAACCTGCCCTCTCTCCACTTCTTCACGCTTCGTACCGCGAAGCAACAAACCGACATCGTCTCCCGCACGGCCTTCATCAAGAGATTTCCGGAACATTTCAACACCCGTGCAAACGGTTTTGAACGTCGGCCGGATTCCCACGATTTCAACTTCTTCGCCAACCCTGATAACCCCGCGGTCGACCCTGCCGGTAACAACCGTTCCACGGCCTGAAATGCTGAAAACATCGCCGACAGGCATAAGGAAAGGCTTGTCCAAAACGCGTACCGGGTCCGGTATATATGAATCAACTGCATCCATAAGTTCCCAGATTGATTTTACATCCGGTGAATCGCTGTCTTCAGCTTCAAGCGCCTTCAGCGCCGAACCCCTGATTATGGGCGTATCGTCACCGGGAAAATCGTAGGTTGTCAGCAATTCCCGCAATTCGAGTTCGACGAGATCAAGCAGCTCAGGATCGTCCACGAGATCGACCTTGTTCATATAGACAACAACATAGGGAACCTGCACCTGCCTGGCCAAAAGTATGTGCTCTCTGGTCTGGGGCATGGGACCGTCCGATGCGGCAACAACGAGGATAGCACCATCCATATGAGCGGCTCCCGAGATCATGTTCTTAATATAGTCGGCGTGACCGGGACAATCAACGTGAGCATAATGACGTTTGGCCGTTTCATATTCCACGTGACAGATATTAATCGTGACGCCTCTCTCCTTTTCTTCCGGGGCATTATCGATGGAATCAAAGGGCCGAAACTCAGCGAAACCCTTTTTGGACAAGTGTTTGGTTATCGCCGCAGTCAACGTCGTTTTACCATGATCTACGTGTCCTATCGTACCGATATTCAGATGCGGCTTCGTCCTCTCAAATTTTTTCTTACCCATCTCTACATACCTCCTTCGTAATTGAAAATATCCATTGATATATATTAATTATGACCCCTTTTATATTGATCAGGGAAACTGCTATACGATTCGGATTTAGAACCGATAATGGGCAAATGCCTTATTAGCCTCGGCCATTTTATGGACGGCCTCACGCTTCTTGATGGCGGCGCCCCGATTGTTGGCGGCATCAATAATTTCACCGGCCAGCTTCTCGCGCATGGTTTTTTCGGCACGCTCACGAGCATGAAGAATCAACCAGCGTATACCCAAAGCAACGCGTCTTGTGGGGATGACTTCCGTCGGAACCTGGTAGGTCGAGCCACCAACACGTCTCGACTTGACCTCGATAATCGGCTTAACATTGCCTACAGCCTTCTCGAAGACTTCCAGCGGTGATTCTTTCAATCTTTTTTCGATAATATCAAAAGCCCCATAAAGGATTGATTCGGCAGTGCTCTTCTTACCTTCTTTCATCAAATTACTGATAAACTGGGCTACGAGTTTATTCTGATACTTGGGGTCCGGAAATATTTCCCTTTTAGCTATTTCTCTTCTTCTCGGCATGGTCTATTATCCCTGCTTAATTCGGTTTTTTGGCGCCGTACTTCGAACGCCCTTGCTTTCTATCCTGAACACCAACGGCATCAAGAGTCCCACGAACGATATGATAGCGGACACCAGGAAGGTCCTTCACTCTACCACCTCGTACCAGCACTACCGAGTGCTCCTGAATGTTATGGCCCACGCCCGGAATATACGATGTCACCTCATAGCCACTGGTCAAACGAACTCTCGCCACTTTTCTTAAAGCCGAGTTGGGCTTCTTGGGTGTCGATGTATAAACCCTAACGCACACACCCCGACGCTGCGGTGAACTGTTCAAGGCTGGCGTTGTCGTCTTCCGCTCTATTTTGGTTCTTCCCTTCCGGACAAGCTGATTAATAGTTGGCATTCATCCTCCGAATATTCATAATGCCTCTCCCCATTACCTGGGTGCGGCAAAGTTCAGTTACCTATCAATTTCCTGATTATATGTCAAGCATTTTCTCTTCCATTTTTTCGTCCAATTCAAGGGCGTCATCGCCAGCATCGTCTGCAGACAAGCTCTTTATGCCCAATCTTCGATACATAGGTAATCCCGTTCCGGCAGGAATAAGGCGTCCCATAATGACGTTCTCCTTAAGTCCTCGGAGATAATCCGTTTTTCCGGCCAGACTCGCTTCCGTCAATACCCTTGTCGTTTCCTGGAAAGAAGCAGCGGAAATGAAACTCTGCGTTGATAGTGAAGCCTTGGTAATACCTAGCAAAACAGGTTTTCCGATTGCGGGTCGACCGCCGGCCGCCACAACCCGTTCGTTCTCCTCCTGAAAGCGATGACGTTCGACTTGTTCGTCGCCGATGAACAATGTGTCCCCAGGATCAAGAACCTTCACTCTGCGCAGCATTTGCCGGACAATGACCTCGATATTCTTGTCATTAATCTTCACGCCCTGCAGACGATACACATCTTGCACTTCATCCACAAGATACCGGGCCAGTTCCTTCTCTCCCTTGATCGAGAGAAGGTCATGGGGATTGTTGACACCATCCATCAAGGCCTCACCCTCCATGACACGATCGCCTTCCTGAACGCTGACGTGCTTGCCTTTGGGGATCAGGTATTCCTTCTCTTCTCCACTATCGGGCGTCACAATGACCTTGCGCTTCCCCTTGGCATCTTTACCATAGGAGACGACACCCTTGATCTCGCTGATAACGGCATATTCCTTCGGCTTACGGGCTTCAAACAATTCAGCGACGCGCGGCAGACCACCCGTAATGTCCTTTGTTTTTGTTGTTTCCCGGGGAATCTTCGCCAAGATTTCTCCGGCAGCCACTTCGTCTCCTTCGGAAACCACGATGTTCGCACCCACAGACAGCAGATGTCTTGCGACAGCATTGCTGCCGGGAACCTTCATGGTCTTACCCTTCTTATCCTTAATGGATACACGGGGACGAACATCCGTTCCCTTGAACTCGATGATGACCTTCCGCGACAAACCCGTTACTTCATCGACCTGTTCTTGCATGGTCTTACCCTCGATGATGTCACCGAACTTGATAACACCATCGGTCTCCGCCAGGATGGGAATCGAGAAGGGATCCCATTCTGCGATGAGAGTCGGTTGTTTGTCCTGTCCCGTTTTTACATCCTTTCCCGGTCCAACGACATAATCGCCTTCCTTGATCTTCAAATGGGCACCATAGGGCACGGGATACTTCCCGCGATTGCGCCCCTGCTCATCGAGGACATGAATTTCGCCGTTTCGGTTCATGACAACCAGATCGCCCGTCTTGGAAACGACCGTCGCCAGGTTTGCAAATTGGATCCGCCCATCATGGCGGGCAATAAGCGTCGAGTGTTCGTCGAATTTCGCCGTTCCACCGATATGGAAGGTTCTCATGGTCAGCTGAGTTCCCGGTTCGCCGATGGACTGGGCGGCAATAATACCGACAGCTTCACCGATGTTGACGATATGGCCATGAGCCAAATCACGGCCATAGCACATGGCGCAAACACCGTGTTTGGATTTACACGTCAAAACGGATCTAATGCCGATCCTTTCTATACCGCTGTTGTCGATTTTTTCCGCCAATGTCTCATCGATAGCCTCGTTGGCCTTCAGCAGCACCTCTCCGGTAAACGGGTCCTTAACATCTTCCAGGGATACGCGTCCCAGAATTCGTTCTCCAGCCGTCTCGATCATTTCACCGCCTTCCATCAAGGCCGAGACGTAAATCCCGTCGATGGTCCCGCAATCCACTTCCGTGATGATGCAGTCCTGGGCGACATCGACCAGTCTCCTGGTCAGATATCCGGAATTGGCCGTCTTCAAAGCCGTATCGGCAAGACCCTTCCGTGCGCCGTGGGTTGAAATGAAGTACTGTAGAACAGTGAGCCCTTCCCTGAAGTTAGCCGTAATCGGGGTCTCAATAATTTCCCCGGAAGGCTTCGCCATCAAACCGCGCATGCCGGCGAGCTGACGAATCTGAACCGCAGAACCGCGGGCGCCTGAATCCGCCATCATATAGATGGGGTTGTAATTCTCGGCCTTCCCTTTATCGCCCTTATCGATATTGCTTTCCGTTGTTGCAATCCCGCCCATCATCTCGGCGGCAATCTTTTCCGTCGCCTGAGCCCAGATATCGATTACCTTGTTGTAGCGTTCGCCATCCGTAATCAACCCATCCATGTACTGCTTCTGAATTTTATGAACATCACGATCCGCCTTGCCGACGATCTCTTTCTTGTTCGCCGGGATCGCCATATTGTGAATGGCAATGGATGCGCCGGATAGGGTTGCATATTTGAATCCCAGGTCTTTCAGGCGATCAGCCAGGATTACTGTGGTCTTAGCACCGCAAGTCCGATAACAGTAATCTACAAGGTTCGCCAATTCCTTCTTATTCATGACTTTGTTGATCAGATCGAAGGACAGCTCTTCAGGGACCACCTCGGACATGATGACCCGGCCCACTGTTGTCTGCTTTCTCTCTCCGTTGATACGCACGGTTATTTTAGCATGGAGATCCACAACACCGTTGTCGAGGGCGCTTCGTACCTCTTCCGGTCCCGCAAAACTCAAACCCTCGCCCTTCACGTTGGATCTGGGCCTCGTCAGATAATACAAGCCGAGTACGATATCCTGACTGGGGATAATAATGGGTTTACCATTGGCCGGCGACAGGATGTTGTTCGTGGACATCATGAGCACCCGGGCTTCCGTCTGCGCCTCAATCGACAGCGGCACGTGAACGGCCATCTGGTCTCCGTCAAAGTCGGCGTTGAATGCCGTACAAACAAGAGGATGAAGCTGGATGGCCTTCCCTTCGATCAGAATGGGCTCGAAGGCCTGTATTCCCAAGCGATGCAGCGTGGGCGCCCGGTTGAGCATGATCGGGTACTCCCGCACTACTTCATCCAGGGCATCCCAAACCTCTGCCGTCTCTCTTTCCACCATCTTCTTGGCGCTCTTGACCGTAGTGACAAATCCTTTTTCCATCAGCCTGTTGTAGACAAACGGTTTAAAGAGTTCCAGGGCCATTTTTTTCGGAAGACCGCACTGGTGCAGCCGCAGATCCGGTCCGACGGTAATGACGGAACGGCCCGAATAATCGACACGCTTACCCAGAAGATTCTGCCGGAACCGGCCCTGCTTCCCCTTGAGCATATCGGACAAGGATCGGAGAGGACGCTTGTTGGTCCCCGTAATCGCCCGGCCGCGCCGTCCATTATCGAACAGAACATCAACGGCCTCTTGCAGCATCCGCTTTTCGTTGCGGATAATGATCTCGGGGGCATTAAGTTCCATCAGGCGCTTTAAACGATTGTTCCGGTTGATAACGCGACGGTAGAGATCGTTGAGATCTGACGTCGCAAATCGTCCGCCGTCAAGAGGAACGAGAGGACGCAGGTCCGGCGGAATGACCGGAAGGACTGTCAGGATCATCCATTCCGGCTTGTTGCCGGATTTCTTCAACGCCTCGATCACTTTCAGGCGTTTCACCAGTTTCTTTTTCTTCGTATCCGAAACAGCCGTTTTGAGTTCTTCCCGGAGTTCCTCATCCATTGAATTGAGATCGATCTCTTCAAGGAGTTTTCGAACCGCTTCCGCTCCGATACCCACCTTGAAGGCATCCTGACCGTACTGCTCCTTCAAGTCGATCATCTCCTCCTCGGAAAGGAGTTCCTTCTTCTTGAGCGGCGTATTTTTGGGGTCCAGGACGATCCAGGACTCGAAATACAGTACCTTTTCCAATTCCTTGAGGGTCAGATCCAAAACGTTACCGATGCGGCTCGGAAGACTTTTTAGAAACCAGATATGGGCAACCGGGGTCGCCAGCTTGATATGTCCCAGCCTTTCACGGCGAACTTTAGACTGAATAACCTCGACGCCGCACTTTTCGCAGACAACACCTCGATGCTTCATCCGCTTGTATCGGCCACAAAGACACTCATAGTCTTTAACCGGGCCAAAGATTTTGGCACAGAAAAGACCGTCCCGCTCGGGCTTGAAAGTCCGATAGTTAATAGTTTCCGGTTTCTTGACCTCTCCATTGCTGTTAGGTCTGGCAGACCACGCAAGGATTTGCTCCGGCGAGGCAATGGAAATTTTAATGGCGTTGAAACGTATCGGATCCTTCGGTTTTTCGAAATATGTGAAAACGTCTTCCACGGATTTTATCTCCTAATTAATCTTCTTCTATCAGTTGAACATCGAGGCAAAGACTCTGAAGCTCTTTGACCAAGACGTTGAACGACTCCGGCAAACCCGGTTCCAGGGTATGCTCGCCCTTAACGATGGCCTCATAGATTCTGGTTCGACCTGCTACGTCATCTGATTTAACCGTAAGGAATTCCTGCAAGGCGTATGCAGCGCCATAGGCTTCCATCGCCCATACTTCCATCTCGCCCAAACGCTGGCCGCCGAATTGGGCCTTGCCGCCCAGGGGTTGCTGGGTAACAAGGGAATAAGGACCGATGGAACGCGCATGGATCTTATTGTCGACGAGGTGGTGAAGCTTCAGCATGTAAATTATGCCAACGGTGATTTCCTGCTCGAAGGGTTCACCCGTACGTCCGTCATATAAGATCGTCTGTCCGTTTTCCGGAAGATTGGCCATTTTGAGCATGTCCGTAATGTCCCGCTCCTCAGCGCTGTCAAAGACAGGTGTGGCAATTGAAATTCCGTTTTTGATCCTTTGAGTAAATCTGTTTATCTCAGCATCCTTGGCATCATCAACAAATCGATCAAACTCGGGAGACGCGTATATTGTTTTTAATTCTTTCTTCACGGCATCCATGGAACTTTTGGCTTCAATGAGGCGACCGATTTTATCCCCAAGACCTTTGGCGGCCCATCCCAGATGAGTCTCCAGAATCTGTCCGACATTCATACGCGAGGGAACACCGAGAGGATTCAGGACAATATCCACAGGTGTGCCATCCGCAAAGAAGGGCATATCCTCTTCGGGAAGAATCCGGGACAAGACGCCTTTGTTTCCGTGGCGACCGGCCATTTTATCTCCGACAGATAGCTTTCTCTTGATTGCAACGAACACCTTGACCATTTTGATAACGCCGGGTGGCAGTTCATCGCCGGCCTTCAATTTTTCAGCCTTCTGTTCAAAATAGGCGCCGATGAATTCGATCCTTTTTGCAAGATTGTCAAAAAGCACAGCTGCCTTGCCTTCCGTCTCTTCATCGTTCAGCAGTGTAATATCCTTCCACATATGAAAAGGAATATCCGCCAAGATTTCTTCCGTTATAACATCGCCCTTTTTCAGGAACGTGCGTTTCTTTTTGGCATCCAGCAATTTGCCCATAGCTGTCTTGCCGACAAATAGATCCTTTGCTCCTGACTTGACAGCCTCTTCAACGATACGGATCTCGTCGTCCCTATCCTTCTTCAAAACGTTCAGGGCCTCGTTTTCAATGTAATTTGACCGGTGGTCTTTCTCCACCCCTTTTCGGGTAAAGATCTTGGCATCGATTACCGTACCTTCGACGCCCGGCGGAACTCGCAGGGACGTATCACGCACATCACTGGCCTTTTCGCCGAAGATGGCTCTTAATAGTTTCTCTTCGGATGACAGCTGTGTTTCACCCTTAGGCGTAATCTTTCCGACAAGGATATCGCCGGGCTTAACCGAAACACCCATGCGGACGATACCGCTTTCATCCAGATTCCGCAGGGCTTCTTCCCCGACGTTGGGGATGTCCCTGGTAATTTCCTCTTTGCCGAGCTTCGTGTCACGCGCCATGGTCTCGAACTCTTCGATGTGAATGGAGGTATAAATATCTTCCTTCACGACGCGTTCACTCACCAGGATGGAGTCTTCGTAGTTGTAACCGCCCCAGGACATGAAAGCTACCATGACGTTTCGTCCAAGGGCCAGTTCACCGTTGTCCGTTGCGGGTCCGTCGGCGATGATCTGACCTTTTTTTACACGATCGCCCTTATTGACTATGCACTTCTGGTTAAAGCACGTATCCTGATTGGACCGTTGATACTTCACGAGATTGTAGATATCAACACCGATATCGATACCCATTTCCCCTGTACCGGCACCTTTTACAACGATGCGTGCAGCATCGACACTCTCGACGACACCATCACGCCGTGCGCTTACGACGGCTCCCGAATCCCTGGCCACAATGGCTTCCATGCCCGTTCCTATAAAGGGTACGGCAGGTCTCATCAGAGGCACTGCCTGACGCTGCATGTTGGAACCCATCAACGCGCGGTTTGCATCGTCATGTTCCAGGAAAGGAATTAATGTTGCAGCAACGCTGACAAGCTGGTTCGGTGATACATCCGTGAGACTGACCGCTTCCGGTTCAACGATGGGAAAATCGCCGCCCTTCCTGGCAGATACGAGTTCTCCCTGCAATCTGCCATTTTTATCCGTCGGCCAATCCGCAGGGGCGATGATATGATCTTCCTCTTCAATAGCCGTCAGATAGCGTACTTTGTCCGAGACCTCACCATCTTCGACGACGCGGTAAGGCGTCTCAATAAACCCAAATTCGTTAACACGGGCGTAGGTACTGAGCGATACGATTAACCCGATATTAGGACCTTCCGGTGTCTCGACGGGACAGATGCGACCATAATGGGTCGGGTGGACATCGCGAACCTCAAACCCGGCTCGCTCACGGGTCAAGCCACCAGGACCCAATGCGGAAAGACGCCGTTTGTGGGTGATTTCCGACAGAGGGTTGGTCTGGTCCATAAACTGCGACAGCTGGCTGCTGCCGAAGAATTCGTTGACGACGGCAGATACGGGTTTGGCATTGACCAGATCATGGGGCATCATGGTTTCAATATCCTGAAGGCTCATCTTTTCTTTGACGGCCCGCTCCATCCTGACCAAACCGATTCGATACTGATTCTCGATAAGTTCACCTACAGAACGCACCCGCCGATTACCCAAATGATCGATATCATCTACTGAGCATTCTCCAACACCATTCTTCAAATCGAGCAAATATTTAACGGCAGCAAGAATATCATCATTTCGCAAAACCGTGACATCGGTCGGCACATCCAGGCGTAGTTTGTAGTTCATTTTCGCTCGGCCGACGTCGGAAAGGTCATAAGTCTCGGGGGTAAAAAAGAGACTCTGGAAAAACGCGCTCGCCGTATCCGGTGTAGGCGGATTGCTTGGCCTTAGACGTCTGTATATCTCGATAATCGCATCTTCCCTCGTCTCAAGCTTGTCCGTCAAAAGCGTATCCCGAATAGACGCATTCGTCTTCTCATCGTCGAGATGAATAAATCGAAGCTCGCGAATCCCTTTGGTCTTGACCCGTTCCATGCCCTCCAATGTAAATTCTTCATTACATTTAAGAAGTACTTCGCCCGTTTCCGGATCGAAAACATCAAGGGACAGGATTTTTCCAATCAGATCTGCTTCGTCGACGGCAATGCGATCAATGCCTGCATCGGTCATGCGCTTCAGGAGCATCTTGTTGATTTTTCGCCCCTTTTTGATCAGGACATCTCCCGATCTCGTATCCTTAATATCCTCGGGGGCTTTTTCACCGACAAGAGAGTCGCCGACAACCATATGAAACCTGCCGTCCTCTAGGGCGACGGTCTCAATGTCGTAGAAATAGTTCAGGATGAATTCCGTATTATTCCCCATCGCTTTCAGAAGGATCGTAACGGGCATTTTCCTCCTCCGGTCAATGCGGACATAGAGAAGGTCTTTTGAATCAAATTCAAAATCGAGCCACGATCCCCGAATGGGAATAATGCGGGACGAGTAGATGAGCTTTCCGCTCGTCAGTGTTTTTCCTTTGTCATGGTCGAAAAATATACCGGGAGAACGATGAAGCTGGCTGACAATGACCCGCTCCGTACCGTTGACGATAAACGTCCCGTTTTCGGTCATCAGCGGAATTTCACCAAAGTAGATTTCCTGTTCCTTGATGTTGCTGATCTGTTTCTGGCCCGTGCCCGGATCGACGTCAAATACGAGGAGCCGTACGACAATCTTGAGCGGCGCCGCAAAGGTCATCCCCTTCTGGACGCATTCCTTCTCATCATATCTTACGTCACCGATCTTGTAACTGACAAACTCCAGGGAACATTTCTTGCTGTAATCGGATATGGGAAAAACACTCTTGAAGGCCCCCTGAAGGCCGAAATTCCCCCTTTTATCCTGTTCCACATCCTTCTGAAGGAACTTTTCATAAGACATGGTCTGGATATCGATGAGATTCGGGATATCGACGATTTTTTTTATCCGGCCAAATACTTTTCTGAACTCGCCCATAGCATCCTTTCGGCTTTTGTTGCCATCAGCTGCCAGTCAATGCGCTTGTAAAAAAGCAGACAAGTTGCCCGATCCATTACCGGGCAACTTGATCCCTTTTTCCTTCCGATTACTGACTACTGATCGCGAATTATTTAATCTCGACGGTACCGCCGACTTCCTCTATTTTCTTCTTGATATCGGCAGCCTCGTCCTTGGAAACGCCTTCCTTAATGGCCTTGGGAGCACCCTCAACCAGATCCTTCGCCTCTTTCAGGCCGAGGCCCGTAATAGCGCGCACAACCTTAATCACCTGGATCTTTTCAGCACCAAAGCCTGTCAAAATGGCATCGAACTCTGTTTTCTCTTCAACTGCCGCGGCTTCGCCTCCGGGAGCCGCAACTGCTGCTACGGCAACAGGCGCTGCGGCAGACACGCCAAACTTTTCTTCCAACTCTTTGACCAGTTCGGACAACTCCAAAACGGTCATTCCTTCAATAAACTTTACAACGTCTTCCTTTGTAATTGCCATGATATGCTTCCTTCCTGTATGATATTAGTTACCTGATTCTTTTTTCTCCCGATAGCCATTCAGGACTTGCACCAAACTTCTCGGCACGGCGCTCAACACATTGACCAATCCGCCTTGCACGCCAACCATGACGGACAAGAGCTTTCCGAGAAGAATCTCCCGGCTGGGCAGCATTGACAATGCATTAAGCTGATCCATCGTAAGGAGTTTCCCATCCAGGACACCGGTCTTGATTTCAAGCTGGGCGTTTTTCTTCGCGAATTCAACAAGCACTTTTGTCGGCGCCACTACATCCTTGCTTGTCAGGATAAGCGCCAACGGGCCCTTGAGTTGATCCTTGGCAACACTGAAGTTCGTGCCCTCCGAAGCGATGCGCAGCAGCGTGTTCTTGACGACCTTGACTTCCGCATCGGATTTTCGCAGGCTGTTCCTCAACGATGTCAACCGCTCGACATCAAGGCCGCTGTATGATGCAAGAACCGCCAGTTTGAAATCCTTGAGCTTTTCGTGCAGATCGGTAATGACTTGCTCTTTCGTATTTCGATCCAATCTCCAACCTCCTTTCAGTTATCTGTGCAACGCTCACCTGATCCTACTTTGGGGTTGAGCCTTGCATCGAAAGTCCGAGAACAAGTAGCATACAGGAATAAGTGATGATATTGACGGTCAAAATGGACCGTCAACGTTGATTCCATCGTCTCGGCAGGCCGGATAATTCCGTTTAAACCTTTGTACCTACTGTCTCAGACTCATAAAACGATTTAATACAATCCGTGATGACGCTTAGATATTCCTTACATTCATGGGATCGACTTTTACGCCCGGACCCATCGTCGATGAAAGGGCAATACTCTTCATATAAGTCCCCTTGCTGGACGCAGGCTTCAATTTAATCACTGTTTCAACAACGGACATAATGTTTTCCCTGAGTTTTTCGGCGCCGAAAGAAACTTTACCAACGGGCGTATGGACAATTCCCGCCTTTTCGACGCGAAATTCAACTTTACCGGCCTTGAGCTCATTGACGGCCTTTGCCACTTCAAATGTTACCGTTCCCACTTTGGGATTCGGCATCAGCCCGCGGGGTCCCAGCACCTTTCCAAGCTTGCCGACACTGCCCATCATGTCCGGTGTGGCCACAACACGATCAAAATCGAGCCATCCGCCTTTGATCTTCTCGATAATGTCGTCGGCGCCGACGAAATCGGCGCCCGCGTCAAGGGCTTCCTTCTCTTTCTCACCCTTGGCAAATACAAGCACACGAACCGTTTTACCCAAGCCATGGGGAAGAACGACGCTACCCCGTACCATTTGGTCCGCATGTTGAGGATTGACCCCCAAGCGGATCGCCGCCTCGACGGTTTCATCGAATTTGGCTTTCGCTGAATTGACGACAATCTCAACGGCCTCGTTCAGATTGTACCGTTTACCCGGCTCGATATTTTTCTTCGCTTCTAACAGTTTTTTACCTTTTGTCGCCATGACCAAACCCCAATCTCAAGTCAGTTTATCCTTCTATCGCAATCCCCATGGATCTTGCCGTTCCTTTTATAATATGTATGGCTCCTTCCATGTTAACAGCGTTCAAATCGTTATATTTCAGCTCCGCAATCTCTCTGATCTGCTTTGCCGTCACAGCTCCCACTTTTTCCTTCTTCGGGTCTCCCGAACCTTTGGCAATCTTGGCCGCTTGTTTCAGGAGAACGGAGGCCGGCGGCGTCTTGGTCACAAAGGTGAAGGAGCGGTCTGCATAAACGGTTATTACGACGGGTACGACCATCCCCTCCTGGTTCTGCGTCATGGCGTTGTAAGCTTTACAGAACTCCATGATATTAACACCATGCTGACCAAGGGCCGGACCGATGGGCGGCGAGGGTGTAGCTTTTCCTGCCTTAATCTGAAGCTTAATATTTGCGATAACTTTTTTTGCCATAAGTATATCCTACCCGTTTCTGAAATTTACCATCTATTGCGATTAATTTTGAGCAACCTGGATAAAATCAAGCTCTACAGGAGTGGATCTGCCGAAAATGCTGACAATCACCCTGAGCTTGCCCTTTTCCGGCTTCACTTCATCAATGACGCCGTCAAAATTCGTAAAGGGGCCATCAATGATACGCACATGATCACCCATTTCGAATTTAAATTTCGGCTTCGGTTTCAACGTTCCTTCATCGATCCGAGTCCGCAGAACTTCCACGTCTTTATCCGGAATTGGAGAGGGTTTATCCTTCCCTCCAATGAATCCCGTCACCTTCGGCGTATCTTTGACGATATGCCACGTTTCATCGTTCAGCTCCATCCTGACGAGGATATAACCCGGAAAGAACTTCCGTTTCGACGTCTTTTTCTCACCGGAGACCAATTCTACAATATCTTCCTCCGGGATAAGAATGTCGGAAAAATATTCTTGCTTGCCCGCAGCCTGGATTCTCTCCATAAGGGAAAGCTTTACCCTGTTCTCGAAGCCCGAATAGGTGTGTACGACATACCAGCGCTGCGCCATGGATATCATCCTAATACCAGTTTAATAATCTTGGCAAGGCCGAAATCAACGATACCGAGAAACATGGATACAATAAAGGTCACAAGAATGACGACGGAAGTAGATGCAAGCGTCTGCTTTCGTGAAGGCCACGTGACTTTCCGCAACTCAATCCTGGCATCAGTCAGGAAGACTTTAATTTTATCGATCCAGATTTTTATCTTATCCATTACACCATCCTCGATTCGCACTCCACAAAGGCGAAAGTCGGAATAAATGGCAGGCCAGGAGGGACTCGAACCCCCAGCATCCGGATTTGGAGTCCGGCGCTCTAGCCATTAGAGCTACTGGCCTGTGTCATCATTCCTAAACGCCGGAACCGTTAACAGGAGAATTATTTCGTTTCCCTGTGGGCCGTATGAGAACGGCAGAACTTGCAATACTTCTTCAGTTCCAGACGATTCTGCATGGTCCTTTTGTTCTTTGTAGTCGTATAATTTTTCTGCTTGCAGTCCGTACAGGCCAAAGTAATAATATTCCTCATGATAAATACCACCTCATCAAATGGAGCCCACGACCAGGATTGAACTGGTGACCTCATCCTTACCAAGGATGTGCTCTACCTACTGAGCTACGTGGGCCGTATCAATCTATCCATAAAGGCACATGCCGCTCTGTGAATGGAGCGGGAAACGGGATTCGAACCCGCGACCCTCAGCTTGGAAGGCTGACGCTCTAGCCACTGAGCTACTCCCGCTTTTCATTTTCACATCACAGGGCCTTAACAGTTTGCTGAAAAACGCCCACCTGCTGCGTTGCAAGCCTCGTCAATCAACGTACTTCTATGTACGCCTCATTACCCGACTTTTGCGCGCCTTGCATCTGGACATCTTTGAATAAACTGCCCAAGATTAAGTACTTCAACAACTTGGTAGCTTGCGCCTATAAAAAGACAAAAAATGGTGGAGGGGGGAGGATTTGAACCTCCGTAGGCTGAGCCGGCAGATTTACAGTCTGCTCCCTTTGGCCACTCGGGAACCCCTCCAACGCAAAACATCATCTGGAGCTGGCGATGGGACTCGAACCCGCAACCTGCTGATTACAAATCAGCTGCTCTACCTGTTGAGCTACGCCAGCAAAAACGATGATCTTAAATATTCAATTATATAAAGAACCTACGTAAATGCTCATTCGAAAGACAATCGCACATAAAATGCGAATTAAAGACATTAGTTTTAATCGCTATATTTGTCAAGATATTTTTATTAGCCATGCAACTCGATTTTTTTTGAACCGGCCTCAGGTTGCGGCCAGACCGAATGTTCCGTCCGGCGTATCGCATATCTCGACGCCCATTTCCAGTAATTTTTGACGAACAGCGTCCGCTTCAGCCCATTTTCCGGCCTCCCGATAGGAATTCCGTTGCAAAATCAACCGCTGCACCTCTTCATCGAGTTTTTCTTCATGGAAATTAAGAATGCCTAAGACGCTATCAATTCCTTTCATAACGTCAAGCACTCGATCCCGCTCAGGCAATGAAAGGGTGCCTTGGGCCAAAGGAGCGCTGATTTTACTTACAAACTCGAACAGAGCAGCCAGAGCGCCGGAGATGTTCAGGTCATCGTCCATCGCCTCGTTAAATCCCTGACGGACATCGTAGATCAATTGGTCTGTATCGGGGAAACCATTCCCGGGTTGAGACCTATAGAGCCGCTGGATAAATCGATCTAACTTCCGAACCGTATTTTTTGCTGTATCCATAGCCCCGAGAGAATAGTTCAAGGGTTTCCGATAATGGGCGCCAAGAAGAAAGAACCTGATTTCCCGGCCGTGATAACCCTTCCGCTCCAGATCATCCACCGTCAGAACATTATCCAGAGAGCGGGACATCTTTTTCCCCCCAACCATTAAGAGGTCCGTATTGATCCAATATCGGGACATAACCTTACCCGTCGTCGCCTTACCGATGGCCAAAACGTTCTCACAATGGGGAAACAGGATATCTGCGCCACTGGCATGAATATCAAAGACTTCACCCAGATATTTCATGGAGATAGCTGCACACTCAAGATGCCAGCTCGGCCGCATGTTGCCCCACTTGGTCTTGAAATAAATCCCCTGTTTCAGCTCACTCAAGGTCGATCTCTTCAGCAGTGTAAAATCAGCAGGGTTGTCTTTTTCGTAATTGTCCAGATCAACGGTTCGTCCATGATGCATCTGCCTTTGGTCTATATTGGACAATTGGCCATAACTCTCCAGCTTGGAGATATCAAAATAGACCGATTTCAGTTTCTCATAGGCATAACCTTTATCCACCAGTCGCTCGACAACCCGGAGCATATCTTCTACATGTTCGCTGGCCTTGGGATAATCGGGGTCTCTGATAATATTGAGTTTGTCCAGATCCTTCAAAAAGGCATTGGTACATCGTTCGGCATGGGTCGCCAGGTCCAGTTGCGCCCGTTCGACGCCTTTGATGGAACGATCGGCAAGATCGATGATATTGGTCTGGTGCCTGACTCGATATCCTTTGAACATAAGATAACGTTTAATGATGTCGGACACTACAAACCGGCGGTAGCTGCCGATATGTGGAACCTCGTGAACCGCCGGCCCGCAGGAATGCATCAGGATCTCTTCCCGGCGCAGGGGCCTGAACAGCTCTTTTGAGCGTGTAAGCGCGTTGAACAGGCGCAGGGTACTCTCCTGTCTGTCGGCAAAAAGATCGGTGCTCAGGTAGCGTTCCCCTCCATCGGGGAAGATGACCACAATAACACCCTCCGACATTTCTCTAGCCTTCTGTGCCGCCACGTGCATGGCCGCCCCGGAACTCATGCCCACGAAAAGGCCCTCTTCGGCGGCAAGCCTGCGAGCCATTTCAAAGGCATCCTCATCGAGAATATTGACTTTTTCATCAAGGCGGCCTTTATCGAAGATCCCCGGCTGATAAGATTCCTTCATGTTCTTCAGACCCTGAATCTTGTGCTGGAGATAAGGCTCGACGCCAACGACACGAATGACCGACCGATATTCCTTAAGACGTTTCGAAATCCCCATGGCCGTCCCCGACGTCCCCAGGGCAGCAACAACCATCGTCACGGCTCCGCCCGTCTGTTGCCATATTTCTTCCGCCGTCCCCTCGTAATGGGACAGGACATTATCGTCGTTATTAAACTGGTCGGTTCCATAATATTTATCGGGACTTTCCCTCAGCATTCGGTAGGCAACCTCAATTGCCCCATCCGTGCCAAGGTTGGCGGGCGTGAAGATGAGTTCGGCCCCCATGGCTTTTAAGATCTTTTTTCTTTCCTCGCTTGCACCTTCCGACATGGCCAGACAAAGGCGATAGCCCTTGGCTGCAGCGACCAGCGCAAGGCCGATGCCCGTATTACCGCTTGTGGCTTCCAGAATGATCTTACCCGGCGTTAACTCCCCGCGCTCTTCCGCACGCCTGATCATATACAGGGCCGGCCTGTCTTTGATGGACCCGCCGGGATTGAAATACTCCATCTTGGCAAATATTTTTACGGCCGGATTGGGATTTAACCGGCGGATTTCAACAAGGGGCGTATTTCCGATGGCGTCGAGAATAGTCGAATATGAATTATTCATGGGAGTCAGTAAGGTCCGGGTGAGTCTAGCTGTTGAATTTAGGTTCGGGTATCTTAATGAAAAAGACGCCTTCCTGCCTTAGCGTTTCTTCCTCTGCAGTGGTCGTTGTGCCGCGAATGTTCCGTTGATCCTCCTCGCCATGATGGATTTTCAGGGCGATATCTGCAAAACGGTCACCCACGTTATCGAAATTAGATTCGATGTATTGATGAAGTGACTGTAAATACTTCATGGGACTCATATCCGCCGCGTTTGATTTGCCATGCGCATTACCGTCTTTCAACATGACAGAAATAGACGATGGAACCATAACGACTTCAGTAGTGCCACAAATGGGGCAGGTTATAAGCTTTTTCGTTTGCTGCTCGTCAAAGGCGGCTCTGTCCTTGAACCATCCTTCATATTTGTGCCCCTTATCACATCTTAAATCGAAAATAATCATACTTTAATCATCCTCGACCGGCATCCCAAGTGAATTTCATAGGCCGGATTACTATATCTTATTCACTTTACATAACATTTCATTGCAATAAAAAAAATATTGGACATAACAATAAATTTCATATACGTTATTTTGATTGTCGGGATGTGGCCCAGCTTGGTAGGGCACTGCGTTCGGGACGCAGGAGTCGCGCGTTCAAATCGCGCCATCCCGACCATTTTTTATCATCCGCCCACGACGGACGCCATTTTGAAGATAGGCAAGTACATGGCGATGATCATTCCACCAACTACCCCTCCCAAAAACACCATCATGAAGGGCTCTAGCAGGGCCGTCATCGCCTCTACGGCGGCATCCACTTCATCGTCATAGAAATCGGCGATCTTTGCAAGCATCGTATCCAATGCACCCGTGGCCTCGCCGACAGCGATCATCTGAACAACCATGGGCGGGAAGATATCCGTCTCCGCCAAGGGCTCAGCAATGGTCTTTCCTTCCGAAATGCTCTTCCGCGTTTCGATCAAGGCCCTTTCAATGATCACATTTCCCGCCGTCTTGCTGACAATGGTCAGGCCTTCCAGGATCGGGACACCGCTCGACATCATTGTGGCCATAGTCCGGGTAAATTTCGCCACGGCCACTTTCTTCAAGAGAGGACCGAATACAGGCGATTTGAGGATCAGGCTGTCGATGATAAAGGTCCCCTTTTCCGTGGCCCGAAACCGGTTAAATGCTATGGCAATCCCAACAACGGCAACAACCATGTAGATGAAATAACTCTGCGCAAAGGCGCTCAGGTTAACCAAAAACTGGGTAGGGCCCGGTAATTCGCCGCCCATACCCTCGAACATCTTTTGAAAGACAGGGATAACCTTCAGCAACAATAAAGAAACGACACCGATTGATATGACGAGAACACTCGCGGGATAGGTCATGGCCCCTTTGACCTTTGCTTTGAGCTTCATCGCTTTTTCCATATACGCGGCCAGACGCTGGAGGATGACATCCAGGATACCGCCGCTCTCCCCTGCAGCGACGAGATTGACAAAAAGATCGTCAAATATTTTCGGATATTTTTTCAAGGCATCGGAGAGCGTATTGCCACTCTCGATGTCTTCCTTGCAGGACATGATGATCGCCTTGAAGGTCTTGTTCTGTTCCTGCTGGGCAAGAAGATCAAGACACTGGATCAGGGGCAAACCGGCGTTGATCATGGTGGAAAAAATTCTTGCGAATATGACGACATCCTTTTCCTTCACCCCCTGCTTGAGGAAGGGAAGGTATTCCATGATATCCTTCGGCTTAACCTTTACATTGATGGACCTGTACCCCTGCCGACGAAGCGTCCCCCTGACCGTTGTCTCATCGGTACCTTCAAGTTCACCTTTTTTAACTTCGCCTTTTCTGTTTGTCGCCTCCCATAAGAATATCGGCATGGCTATTCTCTCCGTTTTAAGGCTCTGAAAATGGCATAAAGTACGATCCCCGCTGCAACGGACACATTCAGGGAATTGATTTTCCCCGCCATGGGCATGGAGACCAGAAAATCACATTTTCGTTTGACCAAAGGACGGATCCCCTTTCCTTCGGCCCCCACCACCAAACCGATGCGTCCTTCGAATTTCACAGCAGCCACATCATGATCGGCATCGGCGTCAGCGCCATAAATCCAGTATTGATTTTCCTTTAATATGTCAATTGTCCGACTCAGGTTGGCCTCCATGGCAACCGGGGTATAGCGGAGGGCGCCGGCAGAGGCCTTCATGACCACCGGGGTCACACTCGCCGCCCGATGGGCGGGAATGACCACACCGCTCGCACCGAAACAATGGGCCGTTCGGATCAGAGCACCAAGATTCTGCGGGTCCGTTACGCCATCAACGAGGAGGATCACCTCCCCCTGCAATGCGGGATGGCTGTTGGCCATAATCTCGTCGAGTGTCGCATAGTTATAAGGGCGGCACAAGCCGACAACACCCTGATGAGTCACGCGGCCCGCCAATCGATCCAACGCAGCATGATCCTGGAAGGACACATTGACACCGTGGCAGGACGCCATTTCCAATATCTTATCTACAGAAGGCCCTTTTTTGCCCGCTGCGATGATGATCCGGGAAATCCCGGCAGGATCTCCATGTAGAGACTCAATAAGGGGATTGATGCCATAGATCATCTGCATGGCATCTTTCAATTGCTCACCTCCGTCGGGACAGGCTGTCTGCGATGGCCTCGACGATGGCATCCGCCTCTCTGACAGGATCGTCGGCCATCCTGATTGGCCGTCCCACAACGAGATAATCGGCTCCCAGCTCTATCGCCTCACGGGGCGAGAGGGTCCGCTTCTGATCATCGCCGGATACGGGCGCGGCGCCTCGGACACCGGGCGTCACGATCAGGAAATTATTCCCACAGGCATGGCGAACGGCCGTTATATCTTTGGGAGAACACACGACGCCATCGATGCCGGCCTTGGAAGCCAACGTCGCCAGGAGAACGACCATTTCTTCCGTTCCCTGCCGAAAGCCAAGAACGGTTAGATCCTCGTCGTTAAGGCTGGTCAGAATGGTCACGGCAAGGAGTATCGGCCGGGGCTGATCCAGATCAGTTGAGGCTTTTTTCACGGCAGAAACGGCCTCCGTCATCATCTTCAGTCCCCCTGACGCATGGAGGTTGAACATACCCACGCCGAGCTTGACGGCTCCTTCTGAGGCCCTGGCCACCGTATTGGGAATATCGTGGAATTTGAGATCCAAGAAAACCCTTCCCCCCCGGGATTGAATCGCTTCCACGATCCGGGGACCATACAGGGTAAAGGCTTCTTTTCCAACCTTGAACATCCCGACATGGTCCTTCAGACGCTCGACCCAGGAAAGGGCCTCTTCATAGCTGTCTCCAATATCGAGGGCAAAGATCAGCCTGCTTTTGGCATCATTATTCGGAATACTCGTCGTCATCGATAAATTCCGTATGGTCCAAGATGGGCTTGAAGTTTTCCTGAGTATATACGAGATACTCCGGATGGGCGAATGTCACTTTTCCGGCGGCAATTTCCCGCAGGGACATTACGACTTCCCGGTTATTCCTCGCCTCGATAAGCGACTGGGACCCTTTCAACAACTGCCGGGCCCTCTTGGATGTGAGTATTACCAGAGCGAACCGGTTCTTCGCCTCTTTTAAAGAATCCTCAACCGTAATTCTTGCCATATTATCTAATCAAACCTCCCTTACAAAATCTTATGGATATTGTTATCCATTCTCTCTTTCCAGAAATGTCTGGAGTCTTGCCCCCAATCGAGTTGTACGGCTTTTCTCAGTTATGTATATCGATCGCAACTGATCGACGGCAATATCTAGTTTATCATTAAAAATTGTATAATCATACCAGAAAACTTCCTTTATTTCATCCACGGCCTTTCCGAAACGGCGATTAATCACTTCAGGAGTTTCAAACCCCCGACGATTCAGCCTGGCCTTTAATTCATCCATCGTCGGAGGCAAAATAAAGACAAATACTCCACCGGGGAATTTTTCCTTGAGGGCCTTTGCGCCCCGCGGTTCGATATCCAGCATGACATCGATTCCCTGGTGAAGCAGTAACTTCATCGTCTCCGCTGAGGTGCCGTAAAAGTGGCCATAATTCTCCGCCCATTCGGCAAATTCGTCACGGGCGAGTCTCTGCTGGAATTCCTCCCTGGAAATGAAATGATAGTCTTTGCCATCCACCTCACCCGGCCGGGGTGGTCTCGTCGTGTAGGATACGGAGAAGTGGATTTTCGGGTACTGGGCCAGAACCTGCCGGCAAATCGACGTCTTACCCGTTCCGGAAGGGGCAGACACTACAAGGAACAAGCCCTCATCGAGGGGACGTATTGTCTTGTTTAAATCACTCAATGTTCTGGACCTGTTCCCTAAGTTTGGCAAGCTCGCTTTTCATCTCGATAACGTATCTGGCAATCTCTCCATCGCCGCTCTTCGAGCCTATAGTGTTGACTTCGCGATTCATTTCCTGAATTAAGAAATCCACTTTACGACCGATACTATCGCCTGTGGCCAGCAAGTCGGTGAACTGAGCCATGTGGCTCTCCATACGGACTATTTCCTCCGTAATATCACTCTTCTCAGCCATTATAGCAACTTCCTGGATCAGCCGGGCCTCATCGATGACCATCCCATTGGTCAGTTCCTTGATCCGGTCCGTCAAGCGCTTCCGGTACTCAACGACAACCGTCGGGGCCTTCCGGAACACGCCGTCGAGATTATCCTTGATGATTACGATCCTTGCCAGGAGGTCCTTCTTAAGAGCCTCTCCCTCAATTTGCCTCATGTCTATGAGGGTTGTCATGGCGTCTTGCAGAATACATTCGAGATCGATCCATGCTACATCAGGAACCGAATCGTTCTCTTTCGGCACAAAGATATCCCGAAAACCGGCCATAATGGAGAGGGTAATCTCGTCGGGCAATGTAAATTCTTGTTTCAGTTTCGTCAACAGGTCGTAATAATAATGGACCTTTGGCAAATTCAGCGTCAGACGCCCCTCCGCCTCCATGTCCTCTCCATCATCGACGCGAATGGTCACCTCAATTCTCCCGCGAGAGAATTGTTCTCCGATCTTCTTTTTAATTTCAATCTCAAAGGGAGACAACATCGTGGGGGCCCTCAGAGCTACTTCCAGATAGCGATGATTGAGGGACTTCATCTCCACGGCGATTTTTCGTCCGCCTGAGACTGCTTCCGCCCTTCCGAATCCTGTCATACTTCGTATCATGATTTTAGATTCCTTTGTAATTTTAATTTTTCCGAGTAACGACGCCGGATAGTGTCGAGCATGTCTATCACGTCCGGGGAACCGTAATCCGGATAAGTCCAGGGAAGAACACGAAATGCCCCATCCTGGTAAATCAGGGTTAAATCGGCATAGATCCCGTCCCGTAAGTAAGGACGGTGCGTGTAGCCCTTTCCCGTTGCCAGTATAAGATGGGCATGGGCGATATAACCGGGATCGATATTCAGGCGCCGCTTGCCCGCCACGGAAAAACGGTCTTCCAGGGTATTCGTCACAAGCTTGATATCGGCCAGACTCTCCGGACGAATCAGCCCGGCAAAAGAAACGAACCGCCGAACCAGTTTGGCGCCTGTTTCTTCGGCATAATAATCCGTATAGTCAAATCTCAAAAACGGGCTGATATAATCAGCCTCTCCATAGCACTCCGAGAGGATTCCCAGGGCGTCATTGATGAGGCTCTCTTCCTGCGAGAAGAGACTCATGATCAAGTTTACTGCATCGGCCGGTCTCGGTCGGCTCATAAGGTTTTTTTCAACTCTTTGCGCGACACCGTCGCTGTTCCCGATTTACCGACAGCAATCCCCGCGGCCCGGTTGGCAAGAAACGCAGCCTCCTTAAACGTGGCGCCGGAAGCCATACACAGGGCAAACACACCAATCGCTGTATCGCCGGCACCGGTCACATCAAACACCTCACGGGCTTCCGTAGGAAATTCCGTATGGATGATTTTATCTGCACGTTCAAAAAGGCTCATCCCTTCTTCACCGCGGGTGATCAGGAGAGCTTTCAAGTCATAACGGTTCAGGATCTCAGTCCCCGATTTGATAAGTGTCGAATAATCAACAATGTCAAAACCCGCCGCCCTGCCCGCTTCATGATGATTCGGCGTGATAATGTCAAAACTGCGGTACATGGTGAAATCACTTTTCTTCGGATCAACGCAAACGATAATGTCCGTTCCCTGGATCACATCCCGGATCCCGTCGAGAAGCGGTGCAGTTATCACGCCTTTGTTGTAATCGGAAACGATGATGGCGCCCAGCGTATGGCGCACCGCCTCGATATGAGCAATCATCTTTTCCGTGCTTTTCCGGTCGACGGTCATCCGGCTCTCCCGGTCAAACCGGACTACCTGCTGACCATGAGCGACAATCCTCGTTTTCAATGTGGTCGGCCGGTCCGTCTCCACGATAATACCGTCCGTGTTTATTCGCCGCTCTCCCAGCTCTTTCAGGAGCCGTTCTCCGATATCATCAGATCCAATGATGCCTACGCCGTAGACCAGCCCGTCCATGGCATAAATATTGTTCATCACATTGGCGGACCCGCCGAGGAGCATCTTATCCGAGTTGACATCGACGACGGGAACCGGTGCTTCCGGTGAAATGCGGGATACACGGCCCCAAATAAAATGATCCACCATGATATCCCCAACGACAAGGACACTGGCAGACGGGAAATTTTCGATAATATCCAAAGCCCTTTTACGAACAACAATTCTTTTCATGCTTCTAGCCTAACCCCTGCATCTTGCGGTGAGAATGGCCCTGGCATCGGGTCATAACCTAATTAAAAGTTGATGATGATATTCCCCAGACATCCTAATGTCAATAATTTTCTCGCCTTCTGTCGGAAACCCCGGCGGCCTTCTCGATGGCTGAACTTTACATAATCATTGCAGCTTATTACCACTAATCCATCATCAAATTCCAAGGGAATTTTCTTAACATTATCTCCCCGCCATTGCATTTCCCCTTTGCCCTGTGGTAGGAGGCTCCTTCCTTTTTAACGACAAATGACCACCAGGAGATCCATGAACAACTCAAGACATGAGCAAATCGCCGGCGAGTTGGGCCTTGCCCCCCGCCAGGTACTGGCCACGGCCCAACTGCTTGCAGAAGGCGCAACAGTCCCCTTTATTGCCCGTTACCGCAAGGAGGTAACCGATTCTTTGGATGAGGTAGTCGTCACTGCCATCCGGGACCGTCTGCTCCAGTTGGAAGAGCTGGAAAACAGAAAAGAAGCCATTTTGAAGTCCTTGACGGAACGAAATCTTCTGACGGACGAATTGCGGGACAATGTCATTGCTTCAGAGACCATGACTGCCCTGGAGGATATCTATCTCCCCTTCCGCCCGAAACGGCGGACGCGGGGCACCATCGCCCGGGAAAAAGGACTGGAACCTCTGGCAAAGAGACTATACACACAGGATGCCATGGATCTTGCCGCCGAGGCTGCCCCCTATATCGATGCGGGAAAGGGCGTGGCAACGCAAGAGGATGCCCTGGCCGGCGCCCGGGATATCATCGCCGAATGGGTTAATGAAGATCAGGAAGCCAGGGGACACATCCGAACCCTGTTCTCCCAAAAGGGCATTATTCGTTCGCGGGTCATACCGGAGAAAGAAGCAGAAGCAATCAAATATCGCGACTACTATGATTGGGAAGAAACCGTTGCCGCCGTCCCGTCTCACCGTCTCCTCGCCATGCGCCGTGGAGAACGGGAAGAAATGCTTACGCTCCGTATCGCTCCGCCCGAGGAAGAAGCTTTGAATATTCTCATGGGGTTGTTTGTGAAAGGAGCAACGGCGGCATCCGAACAGGTTGCCCTGGCCGTCCGGGACGGCTATAAACGTCTACTTCAAGGCGCCATGGAGACAGAGGTGCGACTCCTGTCGAAAAAGAAGGCCGATGAAACGGCGATCAAGGTCTTTGCCGACAATCTCCGCCAACTCCTCCTTGCCCCGCCGCTAGGCGGGAAATCGATCCTGGCCGTCGATCCCGGTTTTCGCACGGGGTGCAAAATCGTCTGCCTGGACCGCCAG
The DNA here is from genome assembly GCA_964645835.1 of uncultured Syntrophaceae bacterium. Classification (GTDB taxonomy): domain Bacteria; phylum Desulfobacterota; class Syntrophia; order Syntrophales; family UBA8958; genus CAZBME01. The sequence goes on along the minus strand of CAZYDG010000005.1, from coordinate 9,089 downwards.
GGAAAGATGATCCACCATGATACAATTTATCCTCTTCTGTCCGATAAGGCACGTCTCGATGGAGGAACAAAGATCAAGGCTCTATGCGGTCAATACCATATCGAGGCCATCGCCGTAGGCAACGGTACGGGCGGGCGGGAGACGGAGGCCTTTCTACAGTCACTGAATCTTCCCCACGAACTGAGTATCGTCATGGTCAACGAAAGCGGGGCCTCTATTTACAGCGCCTCGCCGGTTGCCCGAGAGGAATTCCCGGACCATGATGTGACGGTTCGCGGCTCCGTGTCCATCGGCCGCCGCCTGATGGATCCCCTGGCGGAACTTGTCAAGATCGACCCTAAATCGATAGGCGTCGGCCAGTATCAGCATGACGTGGATCAAGGGGCGCTTAAACAATGCCTGGACGATGTCATCGTCAGCTGCGTCAATGCCGTCGGCGTCGAGGTCAATACGGCAAGCGCTCAGCTCTTGTCTTATGTGTCCGGTCTGGGGCCGGCACTGGCCGGCAACATTGTCAAAAAGAGGAACGAAGACGGTCCTTTCCGCTGCAGGGAAGACCTCAAAAACGTTTCGCGACTGGGTGCCAAAGCCTTCGAGCAGGCGGCGGGGTTCCTCCGCATCCGGGACGGGAATCACCCCCTTGACGGCAGCGCCGTCCATCCCGAAAGCTACCCCATCGTAGAAGAAATGGCCAAGGATCAGGGCTGCACGGTGAGAGACCTGATGACGGACGAAAACCGGCGGCAGAAGATTGTTCTTGACCGATACGTTACCGAGAAGGTCGGCCTTCCGACGCTACGGGACATTCTGGCAGAATTGGCCAAACCGGGAAGGGATCCCCGACGCCAATTCGAAAACGTCGTCTTTGCCGAGGGAATCGGCAAGATGGAAGACCTGACACCGGGGATGACATTGACGGGCGTAATCACAAATATAACCGCCTTCGGGGCTTTTGTGGACATCGGCGTCCACCAGGACGGCTTGGTCCATCTGAGCGAACTGGCGGACCGTTATGTTAAGGAACCGCTGGATGTTGTAAAAGTCGGTCAAAAGGTGGAAGTGACGGTCCTTAACGTCGATCTGCCCAGGAAGCGCATTTCTCTATCCATGAAAAAGACACGGAGGGGACAACCGGGGGGAAAAGCCACGCTGTCCGTAAAGGAAGGTCGTCAGGAACGTTCAACCAGGCCGCCGAGCGGCCGTGATCAGGGGAAAAGATCCAAGGAAGAGGTCAAGCCCTTTAACAATCCTTTTGCCGACGCCCTGAAACATGGTTGATATCTATACAAAACATCCCTTTTTACACAGGTGACGATTCAACGATCCCAGGAAAGAATGTACTGCATCGTTCGCGAAAGCGCAAAGGGCGAATGCCGGTGCTCCCTGAGTAGAGATTCCAAATCCCTATCATCGTCGATATCACGAAACGCGGGGAGGACTGACAAGCTGCGGTTGTGTTTATCCATGATGCGGCAAGTCTCGGCACAAACGCTGTCGCCTCCCCATTGGGGACCGTAAAAGGCTTCGGCCAAAAAGGTATCCTTATTGAAACCAATCAGATAATATCCGCCGTCCATGGCCGGACCGATGACGGCATCGCGATCGCTCAAGGCATGAAAGGCCATCTCTATATGTTCCGCAGGCAAATCGGGAACATCGCTTCCGATGAGAATTGCCTTATCAAAACCCTCGGCAAAACACCATTCAAAGGCCAGCATCATCCGCTCACCCAGATCATTGCCGGTTTGGGGCATGTATGACCGTCCCTCACCCAGCCACAGCCTGACGGTCTGCTCTGCCTCGGGAGGATCGAAGAAAATTATCGGCTCATAGTCTCCCCTATCCATCGTTTCCAATAGGTCCTCAACGAAGCAGCGATAAAGACATCCGGCCTTCAGACGACCGATGGACCGCGCCAGGCGTGTCTTGACCGCCTTTGCGTCATGGGACCTGATAAAAAAAATGAGGGAACGTCGATTCATCCTGGCTACCTTTAAGAAGGCCGAATCATATGATAAAAATCAGTATTTCCACAACCGCCCATTTTGGTAGTACTTCGACAACTTGTCAGGCGCAATACCCAGAAAATAAGCAGTCAGGATCAGCCAGTTCCGCAAAGTTGTATAACAAACGCCTTCTTTTTCCCATCGCCGGGCGGATGTAATAACGGGAGTCGAAATGAAACAGAGACGTCCCCCGCTTTTCTTTACCCGTTGCATTAGGGCCACATCCTCCATGAGGGCCATTTCAGGATAACGTCCCATGGAGGCGAAGGTTTCGCGTCCCATGAAGATAGCCTGATCGCCGTAAGGAATACGCGTCAGGCGCGACCTCAGTGATGAAATCCGGGAAATGATTTTGAATACGGCCCGTGGCGAATCGATCTGAAAATCGAAGGCTCCGCCAGCAAACCTCCCTCCGGCCATGGCCTGTTCGATGAGAACCAGGGCATTTCGGGGTAGTTGCGTATCGGCATGGAGAAAAATAAGGATATGGCCTCTTGCAATGGCAGCCCCTGCATTCATCTGCAAGGCCCGGCCTCGAGGTGACTGGAGGCAGCGGACATCTCTACGGGAAATTACCTTTATCGTGTCGCCGCCATGCCCTCCGTCGACAACGATAACTTCACAGGCATCACGGTATTCCAGGGTATCCAGGTCATAAAGGCACCGATTAATGATGGGCGCTTCGTGGAGGACAGGAATAATGATGGAATATTGCATCATTAGATATGAGTGATGTCGATCCCGGCTTTCATTGCCAGTTTATATGACTCCCGTTTGAGGAAAATCCCCAAAGCCGCCAGACAGATCGAGGCGAGCAGCCCCCCACCGGCCCAGAACAGATACTCGCCCGTGCCCCACTGGCTGTATGCGACAAATAGCGCCGGACCGGAATGGAAAGCATCGTCAGTAAAAGACCCATATGGTAAAGACGATCCCCGGCCATCCAGAAGACGGCGCCTTTCGCCGTCTTGGATTTCATCTTCTCGTAGAGGGGATAATCGCGGGATGTGGAAGGCTTATGCTTTCCTTTTTGCGACTGATTCATTCATATTGCCTTTCACGTTGGAAGCGGACCGGAGGACAACCCAAAAAGCGAAGGGGCCGATCAAAAGTCCCACAGCAAACCATTTGAAGCTGTCGAGACCCCGGTTTGCTGCAAGGAATGCCGTCACGGCTGCGCAAAACAGCCAGAACATGGCGCACACGATAATCGTTTCCTGAAATAATACCAACTGGGCAAGTAGATCGTTCATGTCTTGTTCCCTCCGGCAATAGCCTTCTTGCGCGAGAGGTCCTTATAGCGCTTTTCGCCAAAGACAAGATCCTGCTTTTTGATGAATACTTCCGTATCGGCCATGATGGAATGGGTAATCCAGACATTTCCACCAATGACGGACCGGGCGCCGATGACGGTGTCACCCCCTAAGACCGTTGCATTGGCATAAATGATCACATCATCTTCGATGGTGGGATGTCGCTTTGTCTTCCGCAGGGCAGCACACTCTTCCCTGCTTAGCGACAACGCGCCCAATGTGACACCCTGGTAGATCCTGACACGGTCACCAATTATGGTCGTCTCACCGATAACGACGCCCGTTCCATGATCGATAAAAAAGCTTTCTCCGATGCGGGCGCCGGGATGAATATCGATTCCCGTGTGACTGTGGGCGTACTCGGACATGATACGGGGAATCAGCGGGATGCCCATGCCGTGGAGCTGGTGGGCGATGCGATAGACCGTAATGGCAAACAGCCCCGGATAGCTGAAGATGATGTCATCATAACCGTTGGCGGCAGGATCGCCTTCGTAGGCAGCACGAATGTCCTTGGCCAACATTTCCCGCATTTCCGGCAGGGACTTCAGAAACTCGACGGCTTCTTTCTGGCCCTGTTCCTCACAGTGGGAACAGGACAGGTTGTGGCGAATGCAATCGTGCCGAATGGCCAGGGAGATTTGTCCCGAGAGGACCTCGAAAAGGGCCGTCATCTCCTGCCCCAGATAATAGCCTACATTGACCTCATCCAGACGAGTGGGTATGAAATAACCAGGATAGAGGATACGGCCAGTCCTTCTAAAGATATCGATCACAATCTCCCGGCGGGGGATCGGTTCGGCGCTGACATGGTCAAAACAGCCTTCATTATTACAGGTAGTGACCAATTGTTCGACGATGGCAGGAATCTCTTCACGGAATCGATGCTTTACATCCACGTGGGTTTTGCACTTTGCTTTTTCGGATCTGTTTTTCATGGCATCATATTTTTGTCACTGAACCACACAGGCCTTATCGGCACCCTGCCAATAAGGAGACATGGTGCGAAGCCGTTCGATAATGGCAGGCAATTTCTTAATGACGAGATCGACCTCCTCCTCGGTCGTATAAATGCTCAGGCTGAACCGGACGGAGCCGTGGGCCATCGTGAATGGAACACCCATGGCACGTAGTACGTGGGACGGCTGAAGGGAACCGGACGTACATGCGGACCCGGAGGAGGCGCAAATGCCATATTGATCCATCAGGAGCAAAATCCCCTCTCCTTCGACAAACTCAAAACTGATGTTCGTCGTATTTGGAAGGCGGTTAAGGCGGTCGCCGTTGACACGGCTGTTCGGAATCAGCTTCAGAAGTTCGTATTCCAGTTTGTCCCGCAGATACTTCACGATTGTGTTTTCCTTATCCATGTTTACTGCCGCCAGTTCACAGGCCTTACCCAGGCCAATGATGCTGGGTGTACTCTCCGTGCCTCCCCGGCGCTCCCTCTCCTGGTGACCGCCGATCAGAAAGGGGGAAAACTTCGTACCCCGGCGGACATAAAGCACGCCAATGCCCTTTGGTGCATGCAGCTTATGCCCTGAAATGGACAGCATGTCAATAACGTTATTTTTCATGTTGATGGGTATCTTCCCGACACTCTGCACCGCATCGGTATGAAACGTAATGCCCCTTTCGCGAGCCATCTCCGCCGCCTTTTCAACGGGAAAGATAACACCTGTTTCATTATTGGCCCACATGAGACTAACAATGGCCGTATCGGCTGTCAGGGCTTTTTCATATTGCTCCATATCCAGACGGCCCTCTTTATCAACGGGTAATTCCGTCACCGAATATCCCCCTTTGGCCAGATGGGCGCACAGGGACTTGACTGCCGGATGCTCTACCCGGCTTGTCACGATATGGCGTTTATCGGGATGAGTCGCCAGGGCGGCGCGAATTGCCGTATTATCGCTTTCCGTGCCGCAGCTTGTGAAGATGATCTCATCGGGCAGGGCGCCGATGAGGGCAGCGGTCTGCTCACGTGCATCGCGGATCTTCTTGCCTACCTGCCCCCCGAAAGCATGCATGCTCGATGGATTGCCATAAAACTCCCTGAAATACGGGAGCATGACCTCCAGGACCTCTTCGCCCACTTGAGTGGTCGCATTATTATCCAGATAAACTGTTTTCATGGGACAACCTCCTCAAGCACTAAGTCGGGGGATACAATATCCCTAAGTTTCGCTTCTACGAATTGTTTCATCGTCGCTTCCGATGCCTTGCAACTGGCACAAGCGCCACGCATAGCCACGAGGACCCGGTTGCCGATCACGTCGATCAATTCGATATCGCCGCCATCATGTTTCAGGGATGGCCGTATTTCCCGTTCCAAGGTTTCTTCAATCATCTTGATCTTTTTGATGTTCGAAAGTTGCGGCCGCGCAGCAGGCTTAGACTGGGCTCGCACGCGTTCAATGATCTCCTCAATGGCTTCATAACATCCACCGCAACCACCGCCGGCCTTGGTGTAATTGGTCACCTCCTCAACGGTCGTCAAATTGTTCTCCAGAATCGCCCGTTCGATCTCACGATCCGTTACGCCGAAGCACTCGCAGATGATCTTGGCCCCCGTTTCCTTTGCCGGCGTTCCGCGATAATTCTCGATTGCTTTTTCCAAAGCCTCTTTTCCCATGACGGAACAATGCATCTTTTCCTGCGGCAAACCGCCTAGAAACTCAGCAATATCCTGATTGGTTATCTTGAGTGCCTCATCAACGGTCTTACCCTTGACCATTTCCGTCAGTGCCGATGACGAGGCAATAGCGCTGGCGCACCCGAAGGTCTTGAACTTGGCATCCGTGATCCGCTGGTTTTCATCGACCTTGAAGGTAAATTTCAGGGCGTCGCCGCAGGCAATGGAACCGACCTCAGCACTGCCATCCGGCTGTTCCACCTCGCCGACGTTCCGGGGATTTAGAAAATGGTCTCTGACTTTATCCGTGTATTCCCACATGATAGACGCTCCTTTTTATTATAGAGTTCATTTTTCACGGCCCGGAACCAACCTTACGGTCCCTGCGTTCCGACGATCCATACGGTACTTTGGAGGACTTATTTATAAACACGACCTATCCTATTGTCAATCTTTTCAATAGGGATTGATATCTCCCCGCCGGAAATATCACTTTACAGCAAGAGTGTGTGATCAATCAGGCACCACGACTAAAAGGAAGATCGTCTCGGCTGTAAATAATGTTTACAAGGTAAATATGTAAGCAGAAATTCTTTCGAGAGACTAAAGGTGTCCAAACTCCTGTAACCGGAGGTGCCATGCCCTCCGGTCCATCTTTGATCAAAAATTGAATGTCACGATAGCTGGTTTATAAGTTTGGGGCGAATGTCGCAGTCACTGATCGGTTGGCATCCGTTGTGACCTTGCACGTATTCCCAGTCGCGGAATCACAGCCAGTCCAGAAGGTGACGTAACCGCTATCTGGTGTTGCGGTCAGGGTTACACCTGTATGGTAGGCGAACGAAACGGAGCATGCGCTTCCGCAGTTAATCCCGGCAGGAGAGCTTGTCACCGTTCCGCTTCCTGTACCGGCTTTGTTCACAGTGAGGGTTTCTGCAATGCCGAATGTGGCAGTCGCCGATTTGGCTCCATCCATTGATACTGTGCAGGATGCTCCTTGTCCGGCGCACTCTCCGAACCATCCGGTGAATATGGAGTATTTGTTCAAGGCAGTGGCCGTAAGGGTCACAGGCGTATTTATATCATACGAGGCTGAGCATGAATATCCGCAGTTTATGCCGGCAGGGGTGCTTGTTACCGTTCCATAACCAAAGCCGGATTTTGCTATGCTCAGCATTTTCCCCGGTTTGAATGTCGCAGTTACTGATCGATTGGAATCCGTTGTGACCTTGCAAGTGTTGCCCGATACCAAATCACAACCGGTCCAGAAGGTGACGTAACCGCTATCCGGTGTTGCAGTCAGGGTTACGCCTGTATGGTAGGCGAACGAAACGGAGCATGCACTTCCACAGTTAATCCCGACAGGAGAGCTTGTCACCGTTCCGCTTCCTGTACCGGCTTGGTTTACGGTAATGGTCTCTGCAATGCTGAATACGGCAGTCGCCGATCTGGCAGCATCCATTGTGACCATGCAGGATGCTCCCTGTCCGACGCAGTCCCCGGACCATCCGGTAAATATCGAGAATTTGTTCAAGGCAGTAGCCATAAGGGTCACTAGTGTATTGTATGTGTAGGAAGCAGAACATACGTTTCCATCATATCCGCACTTGATGCCGGCAGGGGTGCTTGTCACCGTTCCGTAACCAAATCCGGATTTTATTATTGTCATGGTCTGGCTGACGCGGCTGAATGTTGCGCTAACCGATTTAGTACCGGCCATTGCGACTGTACAGGTGCTGCCTGAAGTTGAATCGCATCCGGACCAGGATACGGTAAAATCCGCATCTGGTGCTGCGGTGAGGATTACGGATGTACCGTCGGCAAAGTGTGCCGAGCATTTGCTCCCACAGTCGATACCGGCAGGTGAGCTTATCGCCGTTCCACTTCCAGTGCCGGATTTTGTTACCGATAACATTCCGGAAACCTGCTTAGATATTCGGTTACCGCTCCCATCATAGGCATAGTTCGTGGTTCCATTTTCATAGTCGACCTGTAACAGACGGTTTAAATCATCGTAAACATACATAGCCGATTCGGCAAATGAGGAAGTATAAGGTGCCAGCACGAGTAAAAAGAATAGCGCTATAAAAAGAAGATTCTTGAATCTCTTAGACGACCGTTTGCTTTTCACCATAGCTCACTTTCCTTTATGGTTTATTATTTCTTCACTTCAAAAGTTAAAGATGTAGTTGAAGAAACGTCAATCTCTTTAATTAATGATGTCGACTAGCTCTTGCCATGGGCTTCCGTCTACTAATATAATCTCTGTCAGCTAAATATTTACAAGTACTTAGCTTGGTACTTAGCTTGATCCGACCCTCTTTTGGACCACTTGGACTTGGACTTTTGGCCTTTTTGATTTGGCCCTCTTGGCCTTTTGGCTCCATTCCCCAAATTACCATAGCACTCCACCGAAGAGATTTATCCCCGAATTCAAATCTTTTTCCTTTCTATCCTTCAAGGAAAAAAGAAACAAAGAACCTCCTTCCCTTAATCTAAGTTGTTGAGACCACGTCTGTCTGTGAAACAAAAAGCTTCTGCCATCAGGGCGCCATATGAAGTTTGTCGCTATGGAAAGTCTGTTTTCATAAACAGTTTCAATTTTGTTGTCATTGATAGAATATAGAATAATTTTCTTACCATCAAAGGTACCACAGAGAACAGTCTTACCATCTGGCGAAAGTGCACCAGGTATAATCTTCTCATAACCAGTCATTCGTTTTTCGCCGGTCGATATGTCTAATAGGATAAGTTGATTGTTTACACTGTAATAAAGCATTCGATTACTCGATATCCAAACAGGCGGTTGTGTATGATACATGTCATACGCGATTATTTTTGTTTGCTTTTTTTCTATATTAAAAAGCCCCAGTTGACCGGGATGATGATAATATGTCAGCCACTTTCCATCAGGCGATAGAGAGGGATAACGGGCTTCTAAAAGTTTCTCACATTGAGGATTATTCCACGGGTTGTATTTATAGATACTTACTTTCATTGCTGTCCAAAATAACCTGAAAACACCTCACTGGCATTTGTAAAATCAGGTATTTGGACGGGTTAAATTTGTTCTTTGAAAATCAGGTTGCCTCTTTTTTTTCTCTATCAATTACGATGCTGTCCAATTTAGTGATA
>CAZYDG010000004.1:0-40203 GCA_964645835.1 uncultured Syntrophaceae bacterium | reverse complement strand
ATCTTGTCGATTTCCGGACCGGCGAAGTCAGATCCGATGCGACGGTTCCGGGAATGACCCTTGAGCAGATTAAGTTTAAAAACGCTCAACTAAAACTGGAGCTTACTGCCCAGGAAAAGGCCTTACATGTCTGATTTGCCATACGATCATCATTGACATGATTTCCTCCAAGTCAATCAGCAACCCAGTTGAGCCCCTTGATCAGGGGTTCAGTCTGATGGCTAAACCCGTCGGCCCGCAATGCAATCTCCGCTGTACATACTGCTTCTACCGTGAAAAGGAGGCCCTCTTTTCTGACAGGAGATCGTATCGCATGTCGAATGAAGTTCTGGAAGCGTACATCAGGGAAGATCTTGATGTGCAACCCGGACCCTGCGTCTCTTTCGACTGGCAGGGGGGAGAGCCGACCATAGCGGGTATCGGTTTTTCCAGCGTGCAATGGACATGCAGAAGAAGTATGCCGGGAAAAAGAAAGTCTCAAATACACTGAAGACCAATGGAATGCTTATCGATAACTTCATTTTTCTTTCAATAGGACATTTCTAAATTGGCACAAACCCATTATCTCCTTGACGTGCTGAAATATCGACTCTATACTCCCCGAAGTGCAAGGAACTTATCAATTATCGCCATCCATGGTTAACCACGGGGCGAGATTAGCCGGGAAATATGCTTATTGTCTTCATCATCACGTACTAATCAATAATGGAGGATGAAAATGAAAATTTCTATTTTTGGCACAGGAGGAGTTGGCGGATATTTCGGAGGATTGCTGGCAAAAAGTGGCCAAGACGTGACGTTCATTGCTCGCGGGCCTCACCTTCAGGCTATACGTAAAAAAGGATTGCTGGTTAAAAGCGTATTCGGAGATTTCGATGTTTCGCCCGCACAGGTTACGGACAAGCCTTCTGAAGCTGGTAGCGCCGATCTGATTATTGTCGCCACCAAGACTTATCATACGGATGATGCGGCCCAGGCCATAAAGCCTATGGTCGGACCTGATACAGTGGTTATGTCGCTTCAAAACGGTGTGGACTCGGCAATCAGAATAGGTCAGGTAGTGGGGATGGAGCACATGATAGGCGGTGCGACATGGCTGTCTGCGGCAATTGAAGCGCCGGGCGTAATCGGCCAATACAGCCAATTCCGCCGCATCGTTTTCGGTGAGTTCAATGGACAGAAGACGCCCAGGGTTGAAAAAATTTATGACTTGCTCAGCAAAACGGGTGCAACGATTGAACTTGTCGAGGATATTAATAAGGTTTTGTGGACAAAATATGTCTTCATCGCTTCTGCGTCCGCAATAGGCTGTCTGACACGGGCAACGTTTGGTGAATATCGCCAGGTTCCCGAGACCCGCGCTGTATTGACGGCAGCTATAAACGAAGTGAAAAGCGTTGCGCAGGCAAACGGCATCCTGCTCGATTCCGATATTACGGAAAAAACCCTCGCCTTCATTGATGGCAGCGCCCCTGTAATTAAAACCTCCATGCACCGGGATATAGAGGCGGGTAAAGTGAGCGAACTGGAATCGATGATCGGCTTTGTTGTACAGCTTGGCAAGAAATTGAACGTCCCAACCCCGATAATGATTTTTGCTTATGCCATGCTGAAACCGGCGCAGTTAAAGGCACTGGCAGCCTGTTGAAAAATGCCCATCTGCGCTTTCGCGGGGACGGTGTCTGCTGCGTTGTACTGCGAGCTTCCCTTGTCATTACTACAAAAGTAAAATCATTGTAGGGTGGAACAAGCAAAGCGGTTCCACCGGCGGATGGTGGATGTGCTTCGCTTCATCCACCCTACAGTCTCAACCTGATTTTCATGCCCACATGGCGGCACACGGGACATGAAGGTTTCCCGTGAAAAAGGGAATCCAGAGGTTTTTTGGACCGTATACAGCAAGCTGGATGAATATGCCACAAAGACAAATGAAATCACCGGCACGTTCGCTCAATAAGACCGTTCTCGTCCGCAAGACGGTACGCAGATCCTCGCGGCAATTGGATGATACTGTCACGTCGGAACAGGAAAAATCTATCATCCTTGATGCCATTACAGAGCTTGTCCTGTATCTCGACAGGGATTTAAGGGTCCTATGGGCCAATAAGGCCATGCATGATGCCTTCAACATGGCCCCCGGTGAATTGCACGGGCGATATTGCTATGAAGCGCTTCACCATCGAAATAAAGCCTGCCGGATCTGTCCTGCGGAGAAGACACTTATGACCTCTGAACCACACGAGGTCAGTAATCTCACATCCTATCAAAAAAATTGGGTTCTGCGCAGTTATCCCGTCCGCGATGACAGCGGTATGCTCACCGGCATCGTTGAGATTGTAACAGACACGACGGAAAGCAGGCGTGCCGAAGAAGCCATGCGCCAGTCGGAGCAGAAGTATCGGGATCTCTTCGAAAATGCCAATGATATTATCTTTATTCTTGATTTCGGCGGCAAGATCCTGTCGTGCAATGCCGCTGCCTCGAAGACTTATGGCTATGAGAAAGAACAGATGCTGGGGCTTTCCATCGAAGACCTTATGGATCGGGATTCCCTGCCCGCCGTCCGCGAATTTATCCGCCGTATCCTCTCAAATATGGATGTCCAGAATCCGCAGGAGTTTCTTACATATACGAAGTCTGGCGAGGCCGTCCATGTGGAGGTCAATGCCCGAATCATGGTGGAGAACGGCAATCGCGTAGCCATCCACGGCATTGCCCGGAACATCACGGAACGCAAAAGGATGGAAGAGGATCTAAAGCGTCGGGAGCGGGAACTGGAAGAAAAATCGCGAAACCTGCAAGACGCAAATACTGCGCTCAAGGTTCTCCTGAAGCGAAGAGAAGAGGACCGGGTTGAATTGGAGGAAAAGGTCATCTGCAACATGCGGGAGTTGATACTGCCCCATTTTGAGAATCTGAAGATCAACCCCATTAGCAGTTACCAGTTAAACCAGTTAAAGATTGTTGAAAGAAATATCAATGAGATCATCTCTCCGTTTCTTCGCACCCTCTCTGCGAAGTATCCCAGCCTCACGCCCACGGAGATTAAGATTATCAACCTTATCAAGGAAGGGCGGACCACAAAAGAAATGGCCGCTCTGCTCAACGCATCATCCAGGACCGTCGAAGTTCACCGGGACAACATCCGCAGGAAATTGAACCTGAAAAACAGAAAAGCAAATTTGCGATCCCATCTCCTGTCGCTGTAAAGTCATCTTCTGACGATTTAGCGATTACGTAGTCAATATAAGTATATAATACGAAATTATTCCGTATTGTGGTTTTTGGCGATTGGTGGTTCTATGGAGCAACATTTCTTACTAAATCAAGCATGTGTGAAAGGAGGGGCTGGACCATGACGAGGGAAGAGAAGATTGAAGAGATTCGTCAGCGGGCGAGAAAGAATTTTTCTCTTGGGTACAACTGTGCAGAGTGTGTGACGGAAGCCGTACTGTCTCTGGTTGAAACGGGACTGCCGGCGGAGGTCAAGAAATGTGCCACCGGTTTCGGCGGCGGTATCGGGCTTTTCGGAGATACGTGCGGTGCCCTTGCCGGCGCCGTCATGGCTGTCAGCGCCGTCCATGGTCGGGCCGGTCTGCCGGATGCCGACGATCCAAAGGAACGGGCAAAAAAATCAAGAGAGCAGTTCTACGGCAAGCCCGGAGTCTACAGGATATTTAACCAGATTCCCAACCGTTTTAAGGGTAAATTCGGCAAGACGCTTTGCCGGGACCTGACCACGGCATGGCAGAATGAATGGCTTTGCAAGGATCATGCGCTCTTTTGCCGGGAGGTTATTACGGAAGCAGCCGGTATCGCCGCCGATCTGATTATGAAGGACAAGGAAGTGCTTGCTGTGAAGCCCTTTGGAGAAAATGTGGAGCACCTTAAGGATTAAGACGTGAGGGAGCAAGTACGGGCAATAAGAGCGAGGGAAGGAGATGCGTAATGAATAAGCGACTTGTGGTCGTAGGTGGCGGCGCGGCAGGACCTTCAACAGCAGCCGAAGCCAAAAGGAGAGACCGTTCTCTTGAAGTAACGATGATAGAAAAAGGTGATTTTGTCTCGTATGCCGCCTGACCGATGCCTTATTACATCGGCGATGTAATCAAGGAGTCAAAAAAGTTGGTGATCCGGACACCGGAAGAATTCAAGAAAACAGGCATCGATGTCAAGATAAAAACAAGTGTCGAGAAGGTCGATGCCGAGAAGCGATCGCTTTATCTGTCGGACGGTACGACTTTGCCTTATGACATGCTGGTCATGGCGACGGGGGCTAAAGCGGTGCGCCTTGATATACCCGGGGCTGACCAGAAAGGCGTTTATGTTATCCGGAATCTGATGGATACGCTGAAATTGAAGTCCTATCTGAATGAAGGGGGATGTCACAAGGCAGTTTTGATCGGGGCCGGCTATATAGGCATGGAGATGAGTGAGGCCCTCCGTAATCTGGGTGTGAGTGTCAAGATAATTGATGTGTTGCCTCGTCCGGCTATCAGGTGGGATGCGGAATTCACGAAGCTGATCGAAGAAGAATTGACGAAAAACGAGGTGGAATTCCTGCCCGAAACAACGCCCCTTGCCATTGACGATGGAAAAGACTGTTGCATGACCCTTTCCACCAGCAAGGGTGACCTGGATGCCGACCTGATCCTGATGGGAGTGGGGACCCGGCGCGATACGGCGCTGGCTGAATCAATGGGACTCGCAATGGGCGAGAGCGGTGCGATCAAGGTTGATTTCCGTCAGCAGTCATCTATGGAAGGGGTGTATGCCGTAGGTGACTGTTGTGAAGTCTTTCATAAAGTTGCCGGGAAGTGGATATATTTCCCCCTTGGAGACATAGCCAATAAGCAGGGCCGTGTCGCCGGCCAGAATATCGGCGGAACTCCGGCTGAATTCCCTGGTATTGTTGGTGCCCAGGCCTTTAAGGTTTTCAATCTGGAAGTGGCTGCGACGGGTCTTACTGAGGAGGAAGCGACGAAGTACGGTTATGACCCTGTAAGCGTTCTCATTTGGGGGCTTCCAATCGGGCGGCCCATGGCGCAGGGTGAGAAATTAGGTATAAAGCTCGTGGGCGACAAGGTTACGGGAAAACTCCTCGGAGGACAGTGCATCGGTGAAAAAGGTGCTGTCCAGCGCGTCAGCGCCCTTTCCGTAGCCCTTTGGTCAGGATTGTCCGTAGATGAATTGGGTTATCTGGATCTTCCCTATGCTCCGCCATTCGGGGGCGCCTGGGATGCCATTCACATTGCAGCCCAATCACTCCGGGCCAAGATGTAGCGTAATCGGAAACGAATAATGATCGATGATCAATTGTCAATGATCAATTAATCAATCCAGACGCCTTCATTGATAATTAGTAAAATTGAAAACAGCGAGAGGATAAAAAGTGGGATTGAAAGAAAATGAATCAGGAGTGGAGATAATCGCCGTTAAAATAGGCGGTCAGGTCTGCGAAACCTATAAAGCTCTGTCCGGCACTTTTGCCAGTTTCGTAGACTGCTGTCTTCGAAAAAAGGTTCTGCCGGGCATTCACAAAACAGGTCTCATCGGAGAAGCCGCATTGAAGGACCGGACACTGTTTCTGTCTATGACGGGAAAACGGACAAAGGCGGAGCTGCTGGGGATGGTGGATAATGCCATGCTGAACATTGTGGCATTTCCATATACTGGGGATACCGCAGAGTTTTTCATAGAAATCGGATCGGACAACTAACCAAAAGGAGGAAGTTATGGCTTTAAAAACGGCACAAGAGTATCTTGACACCATCAGGAAAATGAAACCCCATGTTTATTGCGGCGGGAAATGGGTTGAGAATCTGCTGGACAACCCCATCACCCGGTCCATGGTCGTGGCCAACTCGGCGATATACGGATTGGCTGAAGATCCGAATCACAAAGAAGTCATGGTAGCGACCTCCCATCTGACGGGACAGCCCGTCAACCGCAATCTCAATGTTGCAACAAGCATCCACGATCTGGATATGCGTCAGGAGATGGCCCTTCTGACCAGCCAGACGGTCGGCACATGCAATTATCGCTGTGTCGGGTGCGATGCCCTAAACAGCCTTGCCGCAACCACCTGGGAGATGGACCGTGACCTGGGGACAAAGTACAATGAAAGATTCAACAAATGGCTCACCTTTGCCCAGGACAACGATCTGGCGGTCTCCGGAGCCATCACCGACGCCAAGGGGAACCGGAAGAAACGGCCTTCCCAGCAGGATGACATCGATACTTTTGTTCATCTTGTCGAAAAGCGTGATGACGGAATTGTGGTCAGAGGGATCAAGGTGAGCCAGAGTGGCGCCATCGGGTCCCACGAAACCCTGGTTCTGCCCGGCGGGGCTCTGAAGGAGGGCGAAGAGCAGTTTGCGCTGTCTTTCGCGGTACAGAACAGCGCTCCGGGGATTACTTATGTCTGCCAGTACAATGCCTATTCGGCGGAACGAGAGGCCTGCGACAGCGAAGAAGAGCTGGGAAATCCACTCTACGGCCAGCGTGAAACCTCGACGATGATTTTTGACAATGTCTTTATCCCCTGGGAGAGAGTCTTCCTCTGCGGCGAAACGAAATTCTGCGGAAAACTGGTGTCAAGGTTTGCCAAGGCCCATCGCATGAACTGCGGCGGCGCTTGCAAGGTGGGATTCGCCGATCTGATCATTGGCGGTACCGTTCTTGCGGCAGAATACATCGGTGTTGAGAAGGTGCCTCACATCCAGGAGAAAATCATTGACATGGTACGTCTGAGCGAGACGTCACACGCGTGCGCCATCGCCGCCGCCATGAGAGGCCGGGAGGAACCCAAGGGATCGGGCGTCTTCCTGCCGGATGACCTCTTCGGCAACGCCGCCAAGCTAAACATTGCCCACGGATTCTGGGAAATTATCAAGAACGCCGGTGATATCGGCGGTGGCCTGGTCGTGACCATGCCGAGGATGAAAGATCTGGAGGATCCGGATGTCGGGCCCATGTTGAAGAAGGCCTTCGGTGCCATGGCTCCTGCGGAAAAGCGCATGAAGGTAGCCAAGTTCCTCCAGCACTGGGCAGCCGGTCTGCATGGGGCGGGAACGTGGCACGGCGCCGGTGCGCCGCAGACCCAGCGCTTCATGTTCACGGTCCTGACAGACTTTGAAAAGAAGAAGAAGATGGCCAAGAAACTCATGGGCATGACGGAATAGTCATTTTGCCCAAAAAGAAGTTGAAGAGAGGCAGGATATAAACGCCTGCCTCTCTTTTTTTATTTAGAGTCAAGTCATTACTGCGAAAAAAATATCCTTGCAGGGTGGAACAAGCGAAGCGGTTCCACCGGCGAATGGTGGATGCGCTTTGCTTCATCCACCCTACAGTCTTTTTTTATTTAGGGTCACGTCATTCCCGTGAAAACGGGAATCCAGAGGTTTTAAAGCGAATTTATGATGTATTGCCGTATTATCCGGTCAAGCCGGATAATGACAAAGAGTAACGGACCTCTGTCATTTCACCGTAAATGTGACGGTGTCTAGAATATGGTTTTCCTGATCTGAAATAGATAGCTTATGGTTGCCCCGAATGGGCCTCCAGAGGAGTGAATCCATATGATCGGGGGAGATTGCCTTGTTATTTAGAAGCCAGCGGTATAACCGATCGGCCGGCTCCGCCTTCAAGATGATTTGCTGATTGTCTTCGGGGATATCAGGATCGAGGGTGATTATGCTGTTCGCAGCCGGATAGACGATGGCCGGTTTCGCGTGGCGCGTGTTAATGGTGATAGTGGCTGTCGGTTCCGTTCCTTTCAGGAACCATTCCTGTCTTGGCGCCTCTCCCTCTTTTCCATAGTGTGCCGTACCGGCTATGACACCCTGAGGCGGTTGTGTTGTTTTGGTACCACTCTTGCCGTGAAGCATCTTCACTATCTCCAGCCAGACCGGAGCAGCGCCGGAGATGCCCGTTACGTTCCACATGGGCTCGCCTGAGAAGTTTCCCATCCAGACCGCTACGGTGAATCGGTCCGAGAAACCTATGCACCAGTTGTCCCGCATGTCTTTGCTGGTTCCCGTCTTGACCGCGGCCCGGAAGGGCGTGGCGAGAAAGTTCTCCAACCCGAACACGGCGCGGCGGGCCTCCCGGTCGGCGAGGATGTCGGAGATGATATAAGTTGCGGCAGGGTCCATGACTCGTGTGGCAGGATGCCTGGGGTTAGTTCCCGGTGTCAGGCGCAGGGGTGTCCATGTCCCACCGTTGGCCAGAGTCCGGAAGGCATTGGCGAGATCGTACAGACGGATATCGATGGACCCCAGAGCGATGGAATAGCCATAATGTTCCGGTTCCTTGTGAATGCCTTCGAAGCCCAGGGCCTTTAGCCTTTCAAGAAAAGGCGTAAGTCCCGTCAAGAGGAGGGTTCGGACGGCGGGTGTGTTCAGTGATGACGCCAGGGCTGTCCGGACGCTGACCAGGCCCAGGTACGTGTTTGTGTAATTCTCGGGGATGTAGAGGCCCGTTGGCGTAGGGATTTGGAGCGGGGCGTCTTCGACGAGAGACGCAGCCGTCAGAAGACGCTTTTCAAGGGCCAGCTCATAGAGGAATGGTTTCAGGGTCGAGCCGGCCTGCCGCATAGCCAATACGCCGTCCACATAGGGCGCGGAAGAGGTCGGGCCGCTGTTTCCCACATAGGCAAGGATGTCGCCCGTCCGGTTTTCAATGACTACGACGCTTCCATCATGGACGTTTCGGCCTTTCAAATCGCTTAGCTGACGATTCAGGATATCACTGACCTGCATCTGGAGGCGGCCGTCAAGGGTCGATTGCGCCCGCTGCCCTTTTTCCTTCAGGAGCATCTTCGCCACGTGGGGCGCCAGGGCGATCTGGGGCCTGATCCGATAGGGGCGTCCGATCCGTTCCTGGACGAGGGTTTTGATCGTTTCCTCCGATGAGTCCAGGCCCAGGAAGGGGCCGAGGAGGCACGCCCGCTTCGCCAACTGTTCGGTAGATTGGTGAGGGGCGGCCAGGAGGGCCGTCAGGATGAGGGCTTCGTGGTCATCAAGGCCGCTCGGTACCTTGTCGAAGAACCCCCGCGAGGCGGCGGCGACGCCCTGAACCTCACCGCGGAAGGTAACGAGGTTCAGATAGGCCTCGAGGATCTCTGTCTTTGTCCAAAACTGCTCGATCCGGTGAGCCGCTTTCATCTGACGCCATTTCTGGCGGAAGGTCCGGTTGGCGGCTTGCGGTCGGATGTCCCGTTGCAAGGCGGCGGCAAGTTGCATGGTGATGGTGCTGGCGCCTCGGGCATGGCCGCCCGTGAGGCGCCGCGCCGCCGCACCGGCCAGGGCCTGCCAGTCCACGCCGCCGTGATTGTAGAATCGTTTGTCCTCCACCCGGATGACCGCCCGGACGAGTGAAGGGGAGATGTCCTTCAGGACTGTCCATTCCAGACGCCTGCCTGACGGGTCAAGGCGGAGTTCATGGATGACCCTGCCATGCCGATCGAGGAGGATGGCATCGGAGAGGGTATATTCTGCCTTAACCTTTGCGAAGGTCGGGGGCGGTGCCCCGCCTTGAAAAAATGACCAGACGACGAACAATCCGGCTGCAACCAATACGGCCAGGGTGGCAATGATGGAGCAGGAAAAGCGTTTCGTCATGATAATATCTTTAATTCCATTTGCTTAATTCGATCATCCTAAAACCCCATCCCCCTCCTGGCCTCCCCCTTGAAGGGGAAGGAACCGGGTTTTCCTTCGATCATAGGAGAATGGCGGAAATAAGAGCTGTTTTACCCTCCCCTTCAAGGGGAGGGTCAGGGTGGGGATGGGGTCAAAAGCTATCTGTCGAAGTTGTTATTAATACAACGCCTTTCCTACTTTTCCAAAGAAAGACTCTATTTACCCGCCCTTTGCTGGAGGAAAATCCTATTCGCCTGTTTCCGCCCTGATCTCCATAGCATGGTTGGGAATCTCGCCGAACATCTCCGGGGCGTAGAGGGCCTCGACCCGCGTGGCCGGTAGATTGAACGTTCCTTCGTTATTCATCCGCAGTGTATATTCGTAGACCCATTTGCCTTTGGGGACATATTCATAATAAACGCGGACGGCCTCGAAGGACCGTTCGGTGTAGGCTTCCCAGACGTTTCCCCCCTTCGTCTCCCTGGCTGTCAAGAGGTCAGAGCCCCCCAGATCGGAGCGCAGGATGGAGGTTCCCGCCGGAACGGGATCGTTGACGACGACCCAGGTCATGTCCGATTGGCTCTCCAGCTCGAGGCGTACCCGGGCCGTATCGCCGCGGCTCCAGCGGCCTTTGACCTTCTGTTCCAGAGGCGTCAGGGTTTTTTGGATTTTGAAGCCCGACGACAGGGGCGCTTTCAAGGGAATTGCCGCCATGGCGCGGACCAGCGCCCAGGGGGCTCCCTGACCCGTATGGTTGATCTGCAGGATATCCTTTCCCGCGGGCCACTGAAGCATTTGGGCCTTGCCGTTGCCACCTTTATCCCATCCGACCGCTTTATGTTGATTCCCCAAAGTGATGGCGGATTTGCCGGACACCTTGAAGGCTTCGAATTTTCCGGAAAACCGTTCCATGGCCAGGACGCCCCAGGCGTTGGCCACCGTTGTGTCCCAGTGTCCCCGCTTCATACGGCCCAGGGCTCCGGTTGCGATTCGTGGCAGGTCTTCTTTCCATGTGTCATAGGGGAGAAGGGTCATGATGGCCCTTACGGCATTCGTATCGACCGATGCCATGAGCCACCAGAGGGAATCCATGGATTCCGTCGAGAAGCCCATGGTTGTCCCTTGCAGATTCAGGCGGGATCGGAGGATCTGCTGGGCCTCCCTGAGCTTTTCGCTTCGGCCGGCGCCGTCCGTAAGGCGTGACAGGACGCCGATCCAGTCAAGCACGGCCGAGGTAGGCCATAGATTAGGTTCTTTGGGAATGGAACTCAATTGTTCTTCCTTCAAGGCGCCATACCGGGAGAGGGCCTCGGCGGCAGCCACTTTCCGGATGGCCAAATCGGCTGTGGGCAGGGAGCCGTAGCGGATAACCCGGCCCGTCAGGAAAGCCGTCAGGCCTCCCACCATCTTTTCGCGCAGGGCTTCGGGGATGGCATAGCCCGCCTCATGGGTGACTGACATGACATAGGCCGTCAGAACGTCGCTGCCTTGCGTCATGGTCGGAAAATATTTCAGAAGACCGTCGCTATCGAGATAATTGGGCAGGACGGCAGCAACGGCCTGCCACTGTGATTTGCTGCGTAGCGCCACGGCGGTGGATGTCTTCTGCTCCAGACACGTGTATGGATAGGCGCCCATGTATTCTTTGATGCCGGAGAGACCGCTCGAGAGAGCAGGAAGGAGTTCCACGGAGATGCCGCCTTGTCCGGAAAGGGCATCTTTCGGCTTTTCGACGGGAATCCCGGTGTCTTGTCCGACCTGGGTCAGTGTGGCCTGAAAGGTACGGACAGGAACAGCCTTGATGACCTTTTGGGAAACCTTGAGTCGGTCGGCGGCGGGGCCGCCTTTTTCCGCAATACGAATTTCGTAGTCGAGGTGATCTGTATCATGGGGTATCGGAATGGGCCAGTAGACTTCTTTGGCCGCCCCTGCGGAGATGATGGTTTCCACGGACTTAAGGTCGGCCTTTTCCTTTCCCGTTAGGGAAAGAGACAACTCGACCGTCATCTGCCGGTCTGAGGTGTTTCTGACGGTAAAACCCGCCTGGTAAAGATCGCCTTCCCGGACGAGTTTCGGAAGGCCGGAAAGGATCATAAGGTCCTGGGTGGTTCTGATGGAGGCCTCGCCCGTACCGAAGAGGCCTTTGCCGCCAGTGGCGATGGCGACAATCCGAAAGCCCGTCAGGGAGTCGTTCAGGGGAACTTTAACGTTTGCCTCGCCCTGATCGTCGAGGATAACCCGTCCTTTCCAGAGTAATAGGGTGTCGAAGAGTTCCCTCGTGATTTGTCTGCCGCCGCCCCCGCCGTGCGGGAGGGCTTTGAGGCCGAAATGGCGTTTGCCGATAACCATGGCCTGGGCGGTGGAGGTCACGATTTCATAGGGACGGCGCTGCATCATGGCCGGAAGGATCTTCCAGGTGTCATTGCCGAGGAGTTGCAGGAGCCCTTCATCAACGGCGGCAAGGGCTACCTCGCTCTTCGGCGGAGGTACGCTGCCGTCCGGCCTGCGCACCTGGATGCGGACATCCATGATATCCCGAATCTTGTAGACAGTCCGGTCCGGCGTCACCCGGACTTTTAATTCGTAATCCTGCCAGCCGACCAGGACCTCGCCGATGCCGATCTTGTAGGAAGGCCTTCCGGGATCGAAGGTGGCAGTGGGCTTGGCGCCGCCGACCCGTCCCCGGACGGCTAGAACGGAAACGAATACATTGGGCGCATAGTTCTTCTTGATGGGGATTTCCACGATGGGTTGCTTTCCCGACAGGCGCTTGACGTAGGTATCGACAATGCCCTCCCGTTCAACGGACACAAGGACCGTCGCCTCCCGAAAGGGCATCCGTACCTGGAAACGGGCCGTTTCACCCGGCTCATAATGCTTTTTCTCGGGCAGGACGTCGATCCGGTCATCGTTTCGGGCCTCAAACCACCAGTCCTCTTTCCCGGCAACCCAGATAGAATAATTGGCCCATGCCGTATCGCCCGCTTCATCGGCCGTCCTGGCCTGAATAATTATGTTGCCCGAGACGGGGGCCTTCCCTTCGCAGATCAGGATACCCCGTTTGTCCGTTTTGCCGTTGAAATGGGGCCCGATTTTCTTGATCTCCCGGGTGTTTTTGTAAGCATAGAATCCCCCGACGAGGCGGACCCTGTGGGAGAGGATCTTCTCCTGATAGAGATCGATGGCGACGGCCGCATCGGGGATGGGATTTCCCTTCAAATCGACGACGGCGACTTCGTATCGCAGGGTGTCATGGGATGCGACCCAGGATTGGGGCTTGATGCCGATGAGGCGGCGGGCCGGATAGATGGTGATGTTGGCGGTAGCCGTCTTGATTTCGCCATTGGGGTCCCGGAATTCCATTTCCGTATGGAGATCGACGGGAACGGATACGGCGGGAACGGCCGAGATCGTCGCCCGGATAACGCCGGCCTGATCGAGGATCAGGTCCTGTGTGGGGATCTTGAAGGATTTGATCGTCATGTCGGTATCGCTTACTTGCCCTTCTCCCGCTTCGCCTTCTTCATCGCTGTCTCTATCGGAAGCCCGGTTGATGATGCCTTCTTTCAGCGGCCCCCCCGAAAAGGTAAAGCCTTCGAAATTGCGGAAAGAGACATATTTGGCCTGAAGGCCCGATCTCAGCCGGATAGGAAGGCCTGAGGCGCCGCCGCCGGCGAAGTAAGAAACGGAGAGGTCCATGGCTACTTCTTTTGCCCGCACGAGGGGGGACACCGGGGGTTGGATGATGCCCTTCATGAGGGGAACCCGGAATTCTTCGACCCGCAGACTTCCCGAGGGCCAGGCGTTTTCCCGGTTGCCGCGTCGTGCCTTATCAGTTCCTGTTTTTTTACTGACCAAGGTCAATCGGTAGGTTCCCAGTTTTGCCTCTTCGGGGACTTTCCATGTATTTTCCGCAACACCGTTATCTTTCCATGTCAAGGGGAGGCGGTACTGCTGCCCGCTGCCTTCATGTTCGATCAGCAGCGTCTCGGGTCTGATCCCCGGTTTAAGGAGATCGAACCCGGTTGTCGTATGGACCCGAAGGATGTGCTTCATGTGGACCGTTTCGCCAGCCCGCAGGAGGTTCCGGGCGAGGATGGTGTGGGCGATGACGGCCTTTTCCTTTCCGTATTCCGCAGCAGGCAACTGAAAGCGCCATGGTTCGATGCCTTCGTTCCAGCTGGAATGGGTAAAGGTCATGTCATCTGCGTTTTTGGCAAAGACAAAAAGGCCATTATTGATGCTTCCCAAAGCCTGTGGGATTTCCCCGTAGTTGACCTCCCGGTTGCAGACGGGCAGGGCATCCTGGTCGGGCAGGCTTTTCTTTACGGATGCAATACCACGGGCGTCCGTCTTTCCCTGCCAGAGGACTTTGCCCCGGCAATCCCGGATTGAGACATTAGTTCCTTTTACCGGAGTCCCTTTATCGAGGGACGTAACCCAGACGAGGGACGATTCCCGGCCCCACTTGAAATGGGCGGAGAGATTCGTTACAAGGGCTGCCGTCGGGACGAACATAGGAGCGTTTTCACCGAGGAGACGATTTCCGAGGAGCCGGCTCTCAATTTCAACGACATAAAAGCCTGCCCCGGCAAGGGGAATGCCGATGACCTCGAAGGCCTTGACGCCACCCGAATTAGGCAGGGTCATGGTTTGTTCCTTACCTCCCGTGAAAATGGAGGTTTCCCGCTTTGCCGCAGCCACGCGTCTTAGCCATTCGATGACCGCCTCTTCACGGTTCAGGGAAAGCTGGCGAAGCCTTCCGGTGAGCTTTTGGGTTATGCCGCTTTCCGTTTGCTTCCCGGTATTATCCGCCTCTTTCTTCAGTGCTTTGGGCGCTTCGCCATCCTGCCGCGCAGCCTCATCCTGAATAATCCCTTCTTCGGCCTTGAGCCGGCGATTTTTGATGTCCGCTTCGATATTCCTCACCGTGACGGGGAGGAGCCTATCGCCCTTGGCTTCGATAATGCCGAACCGTGACGAGAATTTTGCCAGGGCAGGGTAGGAGTGGGTGGTAATTTCCAAAGGGAATTGGGTTCGGTTCGAGAGGGATCTGCCGGCGTCATCCTTGAAATTGCCGGGAATGGAAAGGGTAAACGTAGCCTTTTCCGGGAATGGTCCTTCGAAAGTGATCCGGCGGACGAAGGATTTATCCGATTCGTCGTCCGTTCCCTTTTTGCCCTTATAAATCTTTCCGTTTTTACCCTTCAAAACGACCTGTCCTGCGGCCTTTGCCGGGACAGGGGCAGAAAAATAAAGCGACATGGGCAGGACGGGGATGCAGCCCGCTTCCGGATTTTCCCGGGCGCATGTGAACTTTGCCGCGAAGGGATCCCGTGTCCTGAAGGGTACAACCTGATCGTCACCTGTGGCTACACCGCTTGCAGACAGGATGCCTTTGGCCCAGACAAGCTTGACAACGGCAGATGCTGGAAAGCGCTGCCGGGCCTGAACAAGGATGATCCGATCTTCAGGAATGTCCAAACCGGAAACCTTGTAGCATCGTGCAGTGGCCGGACAATCGGCTGAAGGTTTTTTTACGGCAGCGAAGACGGAGGACAGGATTCGCTTGCGGTCCTCTCCCGTCACCAGACGCAGGCCGACACGTTCCTTGATGCCCTCGACGGAGAAGTAGGCCTCTTTGAGAATGGATTCCTCCCGGACCTCTGTATCGAGGACGAGGACGAAGATCTGTTCTTCATCGATGGGAGAATCGCCCTCCCATGGGCGTGATGATGTGATGGCCGGTCCGCCTGTGGAGAAACGGAAGGCGGTGCTTGCCATATCTTTCCCGGAAAGGGCCTTAAGGCCCGGTTTAACGGTGAACTCGCAGATCAGGCCTGCCGGGAGGTCCCGGTCGAAATCGTAGGACCAGTTCTTACTGTCGATCCATCGCCCCTTACCTTTGGCGGGACAGTTTGCCACGAGGGGATCGGAAAGATGGGGATCACCGAGGGCGGCCATGGGTTCGGAAAAGCGTACCGTGACCTGCCGCACGTTTTTCACGACCCCTTCGGGAGAAAAGAATTCCACTGTGGCCTTTTCCTGGGCCATAGCGATCTGGGTGAGAAAAAAAAGGATAAAGGAAACTGATAGAATGACGACGGTAAAAGACGTTCTTTGGCGCATAGATTCTTCTCCCTTGGATGAACTATGGAATGGGCGCTGCGACCAAAAGATACGCGATGGGGCGTCGTGTTTCAAGCAAATTTAGCGGCTGTTCGGAAAATCAATCTAGGTGCTTTCTTTTCCTCCGACAAGAGAACCAAGTTCCCTCACACTTTGCTTCATCTGCTCAGTCTGGGCAGTCATTTCCTCAGAAGCGCTTGCCGATTCTTCGGCACTTGCAGCATTCCGCTGAACAGCCTTATCCATCTCGGTTACCGCTTTACTGATCTGTTGAATGCCGCGAGCTTGCTCATTGGATGCTGCGCTGATTTCATCCACCAAGGCGGCCACTTTGGCCGAGCTTTCAGAAGCGGCTGAAAAGTCTGCGCTTGTTTCCATCACCAAGGCAGATCCATCTTTTATTTTGGTGACGGTCTGGATAATCAAATCTGCTGTGTTCCTGGCTGCTTCTGCGGCGCGCATGGCCAGGGTCCTGACTTCATCGGCAACGACGGCGAAACCGGCGCCCGCATCCCCTGCCCGGGCCGCCTCGACGGCTGCATTCAGGGCAAGCAGATTTGTCTTAAACGCTATTTCATCAATTGTTTTAACTATTTTAGATGTGTCGTCACTGGATGAGGAAATAGCCTCCATGGATCGGGTGAGTTTCTGCATGGATTCATTCGCCTTCAACACAATTTGGCTCGATTCTTTCGTCAAAATATTTACGTTGTTTGCATTTAACGCAGTTTGTTTTGTCATTTCCGACATCTCTTCCAGGGAAGCGGCAGTCTCTTCTACGCCGGCGGCCTGCTCCGAAGCTCCTTCAGCCAGGGACTGGCTTGCTCGGGAGATTTCTTCCGCAGCTGTGGCAATCTGAGTGCCGGCCTCATCCAAGTGATCGCTGACACGCTTGATCACATGAAACACATTGCTGGTTACGAGCCATAAGACCAATGATGCGAGCGCCAACGCGGCGAGTCCGAAGAAGGACGTGTAGTACTTGATTTTGTTTATGAAGGTGAATAGCTCAGCCTTGGGGACCGTTGCCGCTACTGTCCATTTTTTCTTTGTAGCCGTGGCAAAACTGACTACCTTGGTTATCCCTTCGTAGCGATATTCCATTTCGCCGTGTTTTTGGGCGAGCATTTGTTTTGCCCAATCATAATCCTTAGCCCAATTAACATTTAGAATATTTTCTTTTTTGGGATGAGCAAGGACGGTGCCGACAGAGTCCATCATAAAGAGATAACCTGTTTCACCAAATTTCGATTTTGATACGTAGGTATCGGAAAAGTTATTTAACTCAACCGGTGTCCCAATGATCCCGACCAGCTTGTCTTGAACAAGGATTGGGGCTGTTACCAGGCTTACCGGTCTACCCGTTGCCGGTGATTTTCTCACATCATCTATCCAAATTTCGCCGGTCTGTGCCTTCTCAATATTGGTCTTGTAGCCTTCCAGTTTCGCTATTTCAATACCGATGGATTTACCACCGATAGAATCGAGAAAAATTTTCCCTGTTGTATCGGCGAGAA
This sequence comes from uncultured Syntrophaceae bacterium, assembly GCA_964645835.1. Lineage (GTDB taxonomy): Bacteria > Desulfobacterota > Syntrophia > Syntrophales > UBA8958 > CAZBME01. The sequence continues at coordinate 22,913 of CAZYDG010000004.1, read as the reverse complement.
ACACATTTTCATAAACCGGATAGGATTTATGAAGGATGATGAGCATTTCCTGGGCTTCCATGAGGCTTTTACCTTGACAGGCATCTTTGAAATAGCCCTGCTTGGAAAAGACAGCCGCATTTCTCTCTATGTCGGTAAGCCACATGTCTATCTCGGTTGTTGTTTTCTGGACCATCTGATGCATATTTTCGATCTGTCTATCCAACACCGCCTGGGAAGCAATGTAATAAGTGAAGGACCCAACAGCGCCTATTCCGATGACGATGATCGGGATAATTATGATCAGAAGCTTTGTTCTGAAATTGATTTTTTTCATTTTTCTCAATGCGCCTCCTGAATTATGTCGTATCCAAACACCATTCCCGGCGCGGGTACAACTAAGCATTAAAATCCTCCGCACAACAGTTGCAACGAAGGATAAAGTATCTGTGAAAAAATTATTCAGGGGAAAGCTGTTTGTCAATGAGGGGCTGCCTTAATTTGATGAGGACGAGAGGGAAAACGAACGTTTGAAATGTTATTTAAATAATTGATATTTGACAGTCTGCTTGGCTAATTGGTTATTGTAAAAAGGACTGTTACAGACGGAGAATTTTGTCTTTTTTCAAGGTGTAGGCTGTCGAGTCAGCGGCTGCAGGTACATCACGCAATATATCAGAACGATCAAGGGGCCGGGTAGTTCCTGTCCATTCTCGCTTCATGCTATTTAAAGCCCAGAGGCCGATCTCGAAGTGAACATTTTTTGTTGTGCCGTGGGAAAGAGTAACATCGGCCAGGTCTCCTTTTGGCAATGGAGTCGCCAACCATGTTCCGGGCCATTTCTTCAAATCATTTTCGGCGACATCTTTTACCTCGACGGTAATCACATGATCGATATGCTCTTCCTGCATGAGTTTTTCAAGAAATGCCCTATCCTTCAATAATGAGAGGGTTGGAAGTTTCAGGGAACCGGCAATGGGAATCAATCCCGGTTGTGTTAAACGGTCCGCAAATACATTTTCCACCGCTACTCGTTGAGAAGTATTCTCCATAAGACTTATTACCAGCACATTTTGACATTCGCTGCCCCGAAAATTTCCGTCCTTTTGAGTCCCGGCCAGCTTTTCCGGGCGTGTCATAGCTCCCATGACAAGCAAGGCACAGGAAGTGGTGAGCAGAATCATTAAACATAGCGCAAGGAAGATAACGATTCGCCTGAACGTTGTTTTATAAATCATTATGCACCGCCAATGCATGTCATGAATAAAAAATTACCTGTCTGTGCCGATGGCCCCTGGCCAGATGTAATAGAAGCCCGTTGTCAGATTAAGGATCTCCGGCAGTTCTATGTTGATGAAAGATAACCTTGATCCATCAGAGGCGGCACTAGCGATATTGTATAGATTGTCGTCAGGATACTCCACACGGCGATACACAACGACCCGGGCGTCGTCTGCAAGACCGGCCAGCAACTTAGCCTGGATGACGGCGTCGTTAAGATAGCCGATCTTGTCTATCATGCCCAGTTTCAACGCCTCATCAGCGAGGAACACCCGGGCTGTAGACATTTCCGCAAGCGCCTGTGGAGTCATTTTGCGATGCTGCTTGACCAGGGAGATAAAGCGTTCGCCAAGATGGTTAACGGTGGTTTGGAAGAGTTTCCGTTCTTCTTCCGTACTTTCCCGGAAAGGCGAACCCATGTCTTTATTTTTGCCGTATTTCTTTACATCAATGTCCATGCCGATCTTGTCCATCAGGCCCTTAACCTTGGGTTGCAGGAAGATAACACCCACCGACCCCGTCAAACTCGTCGGATGCGCCATGATCATATCAGCTGGAAGAGACATGTAGTAGCCTCCGGAAGCCGCTAAATCCATCATGGAAACGACGATCTTCGCTCCAGTCCGCTCTTTGAAAGATGAAATTTCATGATAAAGCAGGTCACTGGCCGTAATCGAGCCGCCAGGAGAATTGATCTTGAATAAAACCGCCTTGATGCGCTTATCCTGCTCTGCCTTCCTCAATTGCGAGACAACCTGTTGAATCATGCTCGGCGAGGAGATGATCAGGCCTTTTTGAGGATTATCTGAAATAATACCCCTGATAGGCACTAGCAAGATCTTATTGTTGCCGCTGCCTTCAAGGGTGAATTCTTTGAGAGGATCAGTTGCGTCGGTGAGAAGCTTGATCTGAGGACCGGCACATCCGGTTAGCAGGGACAAGACCAGAATGAATTTTATAAAATTAAGTCGTTTCATATAATGTCTCCTCAACAGGCTGCTGAAAAACGCCCATCTGCTGCGTTGCGCTACAAGCTTCCCCGGCCTTCGCCGGGGCAGGCTACATCGACGTACTTCTATGTACGCCTCATTCCTCAGCTATTGCGCGCCTTGCATCTGGACATTTTTGAACAGCCTGTTCAAAATCTATTCTTTCACCGGCCAGTTAGTCAAATACCTCTGAATTGTACGCATGTAGTATAAAGGAAGTCAATGACAAGATAGCTTATTCTTCACCATCCGATGGATTGAAACGCGATTAGAGAAATCAAAATCTACGTAAGTTTCCAAGAGTGGCTGAGTATTGGCCTGGAGGCGAATAGGATTTTTCTGCCTCGCATCAGTGATGGCATCTTTTTAGATAAAGGAAGGAAAAATCGTCTGAGCCAGAAGGCCATTCTCAGCTATTCTCCATTTGATTTGGCTGAAATTTAGCGGTGGATTTGGGCGTGGGCGGCATCTTGCATCGTTCAGGGATTTATGTTAAGGTCTTGTTTAGCTTATTATTTTGCAGGGAGAGAGGTGCGACGCGGTATAAATTATGATTGATAATTACTGTCGAGATATAAATTACCTGCGTATATCCATCACGGATAGATGCAACCTGCGGTGCCGGTATTGCATGCCAAAGGAGGGCTTGTCCCTTCTGGGGCATAACGATGTCTTGCGCTATGAGGAAATCCTTCGGGTTGTTCGTATTGCCGTGCGCCTGGGAATAAGGAAGGTAAGGATTACAGGCGGCGAACCACTGGTCAGAAAGGGGCTGATCGATTTTGTGTCTGTAATAAACAAAATCGACGGTTTAGATGATGTAAGCCTGACGACAAACGGTGTCCTCCTGGCCGATTATGCCGAAAGGCTTTTTGCCGCAGGTATGAGGAGAATCAACATCAGTCTCGATTCTCTCAATGCGGATAAATACTGCCACATTACCCGGGGCGGCCGAATGAATGCCGTCATTGCAGGAATCGAACGGGCCGATGCAGTAGGTTTTTCTCCCATCAAAATAAACGTGGTTGCAATGAAAGGGTTCAATGATGATGAGATCCTTGACTTTGCCCGCCTGACGCTCGATAAACCCTATGAGGTGCGGTTCATTGAACTGATGCCGTTCAGCCAGCCCGGCAGGGACGGCCTCGGTCAATACCTGTCCAATGACACTGTCCGATATGAAATTGAACAACACTATGCTCTTGAAGAATTGGCAGGTTCGGGCGGCAAGACGCACGGTCCGGCCCAGATGTATCGGGTAGTCAATGGTGCTGGGCAAATAGGCTTCATCAGTCCCATGAGCCACCACTTCTGCCATGAGTGCAACCGCCTTAGATTAACGGCAGAGGGGCACTTGAGGGCCTGTCTGCTTTCTGATGCGGAGACGGACTTGAAGGCCTCCCTCCGGATGGGATGTACCGATGACGTGATTGAATCCCTGCTCAAAGAAGTGATTATGCGAAAACCTTTGTCTCACGATATAGCCGCCGATATGCCGGAACGTCGGAAATGTGCGAGGACGATGACAGCAATCGGGGGATAAGGTAAAATAAGGCTGAAGACCGAACAGGCTGTTGAAAAACGCTCATCTGCTGCGTTGCGCTTCAAGCTTACCCGGCCTTCGCCGGGGCAGGCTACATCGACGTACTTCTATGTACGACTCATTCCTTAACTTTTGCGCGCCTTGCATCTGGACATTTTTGAACAGCCTGCCCAATATCGAGTTTTTCAACAGTTTCCTAATGCTGTTGGAAGAACGGGTTGTCCTTCGGCCTCAGTTTTCGGTCTTCAGCCTTGGTCTATAACCTTCAGCCTGCTTTATTTAAATACCGCCTTGACACCTGGGTCGCTCATCACAGTGACAACGGCCTTATTGATCATCTCATAAGCATTCTTTTCCTTTTGCGGCAAATCATCGGACGAAACTATGGGCATCGTAATACTATATTGATTCCGGTACTTCAGGGCGTCATTCAATTTGACATTAATCGTAAATTTGAACGCCTCGTCCGTCCAGCGGTCAATAATGAGTGACATGTCCGGGATCTTGGGGTCCGGTGAAAGCTTCAAGACGCTCATGCCAGAACTCCACATGGCATCGCGGAAGCAATCCATAATGAAATCTTCCAATTGCACCGTTGTCTCGTATTTAATGCTTTTATCTGCACTGCTGTAAGACCATTTCCTTGTCTTTTCATCCTGGTTTTCAAAGCTGTTGAGGTCGATCTGTTTGCCCTTATAATAAGACATGATGTCTTGAGGAACGTTCGGTTTGTAGAGGTGCCGATGGAGGACTATCTCCTTGGTGGAGCAGCCCGAAAGAGCTAAGGACAAGACCATCAATAGGATTGACGAAAGTAAGAACCCGTTGGTCAAAATGCGTTTTGTCATTTCCCGATTCCCTTTTTTCTGTTTCATTTTTGAGACCTCCTGTAGCTTATGTTTTCTGGTTAATATTTAGTTGGTTTACAGCGGGCTCTATTGCACCGGAGCAAGCCTGATCTTAATCGTAGCCGAGCCGCCCTTGCCGAAGCCGATGAACTTTCCTTCCGCGTTGAAGCTGACGGAAAATTCCACGTCCCTGACGGTATAGTCTTCCGTCAAAAGGTTGGCTACCTGATCAGCCATGGCGGCAATCTCCGCTTTCGCCGCCTCGAGACCCTTTTTTAGTTTATAGCCCGGTATGGGCTGGCTGTAGTCGCTTGATGAAACGGTTTCATGGGATGTCTCCGCCGGACGTGGTGGCGCATATGTTTTCCTTGTAGCGGGTATTGCATCCCTCCTGTCAGCGCCCTCTCTTTTTTCATATCCGTAAGACCTTGGTGACCGGGGGGCCGGCTTTCTTTCACCCCACTCTTTCTTTTCCTCTCCGAAATCGGAGATCTTTTTATAGGGCCTTTTAGCCGGATAGCGATCCCCATCCGGTCCTGATGTCCTTTTGACGGTTTTCGGCCCGCCTTTCCATGAATCTTTTTTTGTCGTCGGCATGATGCATCCCCTCCTTAGGGCGTGTAGGTAAAGTTAAAAGTACGGCAGGAATAACATTCCTTATTTGTCTTCCCCATGTTTAGCTTATAAGACGGTTCTTTACGGCATACAGTGTAATTTCGGCATTGTTTTTCAATTTCATTTTTTCCAGGATATGAGACCGGTATGTACTGATGGTTTTGACACTCAGACAAAGTTCATCGCCTATTTGACTGACTGTTTTGCCGGATGCGATCATGAGCATAACCTGATGCTCGCGATCGGACAAAAGTTCATGGGGTGGCTTTGCCGAATCGGTATCGAGGTAATCGGTGAGCTTCTCCGCCAGGGAGGCGCTTATATATTTGCCACCTTGACAGATCTTGCGGATGGCGGCGATGAGTTCATGGGGGGCGCTTGCCTTGGTCATATAACCCGCTGCGCCGGCCCGGAGGGCGCGAATCGCGTACTGCTCTTCGGGATAGATGCTGAGGATCAGGACCGGCGTCTTAGGTTTTTCCACCTTCAGGTCCTTCAAAATCTCAAGGCCGTTTCTTCCTGGCATGGAGATGTCAAGAAGGATGATATCATAGTCTTTTTTCTGGATGAATGTTAAAACTTCCTGGCCGTTCTCGGCTTCATCGGCTACAACCATGTCTTCCGTGTCCGCGATGACCTGCTTGAACCCGGCCCGTACGATGGGATGATCATCCGCAATGAGAATATTGATTTTTTTCATAAACTGTCTCCTTCTTAATGGAGAGGGATCGAGACTTGAATCGTCGTTCCCTTTCCTTCCTCTCCGGTGATTTTTACTTCACCATTCCAGTTGGCAATCCGCTCTCGGATGCCCAGAAGGCCGAAAGAATGGGGTTTGTTTTTCTCTTCATTTGTAATGCCCCGGCCGTTGTCCTTGACGATCAACTGTACTTTTTTCGCCGTGGCCTTCAACTGGGCGCTGACGCGGGTCGCATCGGCATGGCGGGAAATGTTCGTCAGGGTCTCCTGAAAGATACGGTATAGTGTGGTGGCAATGTCGGGGTCGAGGGTCATATCTTCCGGATGGATCTTGACGGTACAGGGGATACCCGTACGTTGCCCGAAGTCATCGGCCTGCCAGGCGATGGCGACGGTCAGACCAAGGTGATCGAGCATGCCCGGCCGGAGAGACATGTAGATCCTTTTCAAGGTCTGCATGGTCATATTGATGAGATTTGTCATGCTGTCCGTTCGTTCGACGAGGGGCTTGAGATCCGGCGGTATTTTCTTGCTCAGCAAAACTGTTTCCGTATTCAGGGCTGTCAAGAGTTGGCCCAACTCATCGTGGAGTTCCCGGGCAATGAGGGTCCGCTCCTTTTCCCGGATGGACTGCAAGTGGACCGTCAGCTTACGCAATTGCTCCCGCGATTGTTCCAGTTCGTTCTTGGCCTGTTTGCGTTCCGTGATGTCTTCGTAAATGACGACAATATTTTTTTCATGCAGGTCTTTACCGATTCGTGCAGCACTGATGGCGCATTCTATATCTTGCCCGTTCTTCCGGCGGCAGGGGAATTCCATCATCGCCGTTCTTTTCTTTTCCATGATGGTATAAAAATATTTGGCCACATCATCGTAATCCTTATCGGATCGGTAAAGGACACGGGACGATTGGCCGATAAGATCCTTTGCTTTCCACCCGAAGACCGATTCAACGCCGTCATTGGCGAAAATAATGCGCCGGTTCTGCAGACCGATTACCGCATTGGGCATAGCTTCCAGGATCGAAGCTTCCAGGGCTTCCAGTTCTTCCAGCCTCTTCCGGGACTCAATTTGTTCCGTAATGTCCATGTAATTGGCCATGACGGCCCGTCGTCCATGGTAGTAGACGGAGGCTACCGTTTCCGTTATCCACCGGATGGCGCCATTCTTGGCTAATGCCCGAAAGGCAAAAGGCGTGGAGCGCTGTCCCTTAAGCATTTTGACAGCCGATTCCCGCATCTGCTGCCTGTCGTCCGGGTAGACGGTGCTCATGGCATCCCGGTCGATTAAGTCTTCCAGCGTATATCCCCATTGGCTTTCCGTATGCCGGTTGACATACCTGAACTTGCCGTCCTGGATGATGATGATGGACATCTGGTTGCTGAATTCAAGGGTTCGCAAGAGACCTTCTTCAAGGAGACGGTTTTCTTCAACGATTTTGATTTCCTCGACGGTTCGGCGGATATCGGCCAATTCAGTCAGGATTCTTTCATTTGTCTGATCCATGGATGATCTTATGCCTTTTCCGTTTATGGATGGATCTTGATTGGTGTGGAGATGTTTTATTCAGCCGGCCCATATTTGGATGCAAATTAACAGAACATGACGCCATTTTCAATGCAAAGATTCTGATGATATGGTGATTATGCCATATCACCTTTCAATGAAAGACATATTCACAGAACAGATGTAGGGACCCTCATTATCGCCTACCTGATCGGCGTCCGGAGTTGCATCTTTGTAAAGGATGAGAAGGGATTGTTTACGGATGATCCCAAGAAGAACCGTGACGCGGCGTTTATCCCCAAAATCGGTGTCACAGACCTTCTGGCCCTTGATCTTGACGATCTGATCATGAACGGCCCTGCCTGGAAATCCTTCAGAACAGCGAGGTCCTGGACAGGCTTCAGATCATAAACGGCCTGGAGAAGGGGAATTTGACGAAGGCCTTAAATGGGAAACCCGTCGGTACGATTATCCAAAAATCATAGCATGGTGCGTCACCAAGTGTAAGTTTTAGGATTGATAAGCCCTTTTTTCATCAATTGAATAGAAGGATTGAGGAGCGCCGAATCAAATTCCTTAAAAGATGTCACCTGAAAAGATTTCGCGTTTTTCAAAACGGCTGCTTTGATCTTTGTTATATCTTTTGCAGAAAGCGATTTGCTTGCCGACAGGATATTATCGGGATTCTTTTGATCGGAAACACCAGGGTACGAGAATTGTCTCATTTCCTTGAAGAGTTGCTTATATTTATTCCACCAGCCATCTTTCACAAAGGCGCATTTGGCTTTTCCATCTTTTACGGCCGACACGGCGCTTAAATGATCTTTTGTTGCAATGGCCGCGATTCCACCAGTAGCTGCTTTTGCCCCCGATTCTCCGCTGCTCGTGCCCTTCGCATAGGCCACCTGCGCGCCCGCATTCCTAACAATCAACTTAGGATCAGTTCCCGCAGAGGCTGGAGCGATCATGACGCTTGTGTAAAATTCTTGGCCGTCTATGCCCTGGACGATCGGAGTGGATAGCCCCCGTGTAAACAATAATGCCTGAAGAAAACTGCCCGCATAAACGAGCATGGGTTGATTCTTTGTAAATGCCGACAAGATTTCCGGATATGATTCCGCAACAATTGGTCGAATGTTCTCACCGCTTGCACTGGAGATGGTTCCCGCTATTGCTTTGGCCTGGAGAGCTTTGGCTTTCCATTCGGGCGGAAAATAAAGAGGGATTTCTGCCGCAATAGCAATGATGGGCAGCAGGATGATAATGGATGCCATAAACATAGATGCAATAAGCCGTTTTTTTCTCATTTTATTCTCCTGTTGCTGATTTTAATATTCAATTCTGGTCCTCATCAGTCCGAGATAGTTATTACGAATAAGAAGCTCATGTCAACTTGTAATATTGATGATGTCATTTCGAAGGATTTTTATGGCAAGAAAATCAAGTCATCCAGTTGGGCCTGTTTTCCATCCATGTTGTCACTGTTTTACGCAGCCATTGTTCGAGTTCCGAGACAATGTAAAATCTTGGTGATAGCAGATCATCTTCCGGAGAGATCAAACCGCAGGCGATGGCAGTTTTTGATAATAGGGTATGGGGATAAATACGAATGCCGATGGATACTTTCATCGCATCCAGCTTTAACGAATCGGCAAATACAAGGCTTTGCCGGGCGGATTCTTTGGTTTCTCCGGGACCACCCAGCATCAAAAAACCCAATTGTTTGATTCCGCATGCCTTTAGCATCTCTGAGGTGTGGCGAATAGAACTCAGTGTGAATTTTTTATTCATCACCCGGAGGATGTTCTCGGAACCACTTTCAAACCCCAGGGAGACTTCCTTGCAGCCGGCCATTACCAATAAATCGACAAATTCTTTATCAACTTTCCCGGGGTAGATTATACAATTCCAGGATATTCCCAGTTTTTCATTGATGATCATACGGCAAAGCTCTTTCGCATAAGGCAAGGGAATGTTGAATGTATTGTCAACGAAATAGAACATTTTATATCCGGCGTTTACATGGCGCTTGATATTCTTTATAACCAGTCCCGGACTTCGTTTCCGAAGCGCGCGTCCCTCGATAGTTGCTGTAGAACAGTAGTTGCAGTCCATAGGACAGCCGCGTCTGGTCTGGATAGGTATCCCAAAATCATCACGACCGGAACTTGATACGAACCACAACTTTTCGTCAGGCAAAGGCAGTTCATCCAGGCCTTCAGCATACAGCCTTTTCCCCTGTGGTCCGAGACCTCGCAAATACAGTCCGGGCGTTCCCGAAAGATCGGCGCCCCGTTGTATCTTGTCTAATAGAACAGGAAATGCCACCTCTCCCTCTCCTTGTATTCCCATGTCCGCTTCCAGGTACTCCAGAGCGCTCTCCGGGTAGATGCTGTAACCCGCCCCCCCTAAAATAATAGGAGCAATCGAAAGGGTTCTGCAGTCGTCAATAACATCTTTCACCTGATCCAATAATAATATCGGCGAGTCCATGTTTTGGCTGTCAATGTTTCTGACGGAGATGCCGATGACATCCGGGCAAAATGATGTGATAGCCTCCATTATCGCTAATTTGCTGTCTTTCTCAGCCATGAGATCCAACAATAGCACAAGGTGGCCTGCATTTCGTGTTGCCACGGCCACACAGTTAAGCCCCAGGGGTAAGGGGAGGATATTCATCCGTTCGGTATTAGCGGAAATAAGTAATACTTTCATTGCGATTCCTTTTCTGCTTTCAAGATTCATTATATCTCAAATGCCTGCCGCAGGCAATAACGGCAGCCGTCCCTAATACACCATCAAATTTCAGCCAAAGCGGTAAAGAGAAGCGGAGCATTGGCCTTCCGGTTCCGGGGATTTTTCCTATATTTCACCAGTAGATGACACAACTGATGCGAGTAGGAAAAATCCTATTCACCTCCAGACCAATACCCCACTTCTCTAGGGTTTTGGCGATGGATTTGGGGTGTGCAATGAATCCTGATGAAGGATAAGAAGTGATTATTTGAAAAATCCACTCACCCACCTTTGTTAAACGCAGGATTTATTCAAGTCCCACTTTGAAAAAGGGAGATGAAAAAATATAGGCCCCCGGATGACCGGGGACCTATAAGTAAAAATTGGAATAGAAAACAAATCTTTAGAATTTTATCTGCATACCGACTTGATACTTGTTGTAGTCGATGTTGGCCGATGTGGTGCCGGGTGCAACATTAACGTGGTTGTCCCTGCGTTCCCAGGCGACAAAAGGCATAAACTCCGGCGTCACGTCATAGGACAGACCGGCGACATAAATGTTGTAGTCGTTCTTCTGGATGTTCGTATCGGGATCATAGTTGTAGATCTTCCCGAAGGCCCGGAGTTTATCCACGATGGGCATGCGGACAAAACCTTCAAGCAGATAGCCGGTGCGGTCCTTATCTTCTGTTCCCGTTGCCGTTCCCCTACCCCAGTAGTACTGGGCATTGACGGCAAAGTTTTGATGCAGCAGAGATATCTGTCCCATATTGATCTGGAAGTCGGGATATGTATTGGTCTGGCCGGGGAGGGTGCCCAATTTGTTGCTCTGGCCATAGGCCCCGAAATAGGCCAACTGGAGGCCCTTGAGGACGCGGGTTGTCGGCAGGGGCCGGAAATAAATCAGGGCGGAGACAAGCTTGTTGTTGTTCCCTTCCCCGGTGGATGTCGTGTAACCTGCGCCGTTGTAAAGGCCGACCATGTAGCCGCCCCATTTTCCTGAAAAGGATTTTTGACCGAATTTGAGATATTCGTCATCCATGTAGCCGCCGAAGACGCCCTGATTGGCGATACCCAGGTCGTAAGTGGCGAGAATCCCGAGATCGTCAAGGAGATTCTTCCCCTGGACCCGGTAAGGCCAGATGGAAAGGTCATATCCGTCCGAAGGGGTGTTCACCATACCGGCCATGGTGACCGTATTACCGTATTTCACATAGCCATATGCCGTTTTCAACCGCAGTTCCGCACCTTGTGTGGAGTCGTTTACATCGGTGGAGTAAAAAAGATCGGTCGTGATGTTCATGCCCAGCCAGTCGTTGAATTCCTTGGTGAATGATAACTGGCCCCGGTTCAGGGCAAAGGCATTGCTGTTCTTGCTGGGTGCGGTTGTGGATGTCGGGGCGTAACCGTCGAACCGGTTTACTCCATTCCATTCCGCAAAGATCTGGGCATTGAAGCTGACTCCTTTCAGTGCCTGAGGCAGGAACTCGCCCTTGTCGGCGCTCTTCTTGATGTCTTCCTTGACTTCCGCTTTTACCTCTTTCTTTATATCCGTCTTTTCCTTTTGCGCGGATGTCTGCAATTCTTTCATCAATTCATCGGCTTCCTGCTGGGTAATGATGTTCTTCTTCTTCAGGAGGTTGATCAACGCGGCCTCATCTGCCTGTGCCGGCATCAGTCCCCCCCAGAGGACGAAGATGCCCATTGCAATAAAACAACTAAACCATTTTTTAAAATCCATAGCTTACTCCTTTCTTTGAAATTAGTTTAATTATAACAAACATTATAGTTATCCCCCCGGCGGCCAAATCCCTAAAGGGGTGTTTCCTGCTAACAGATTCCCGGCGTCCCGCCGCTCTTGAGGACATGTACCGCCGTGGCCTTAAATATTGCCGAAACGGATTTTCCCGTCTGTAGCGAGAGTCTTTCCACGGATGAGGATGTAATAAAAGCCGTGATATTGAAACCACAATGCATGGTGATCTTGAAAAAAAGGCCCAAAGGAATAATGGCCGTAATGACACCGGGAAAGATATTTCTGGCACTGCTTCCATCGGGAATCGGACCTGTAACGACAGTGACGTTCTCGGGACGGATGCAGCATGTTACTTGTTCTCCCACCTTGCATGCGCCTATGGCCTCGACAATATGCCCGCCAACAGCGATGGTCATTGTACCGGTTTTTGTCTCGATAACTTCTCCGCAAAAGATGGTTTCCATGCCGATAAAAGAGGCCACAAATTCGTCGGCGGGGTGATTCATGACCTCTTCGGGGGGGCCGAGTTGAACAATCCGACCATCTTTCATGACGCCAATGCGGTCGGACAAACGCAGGGCTTCGATCCGGTCATGGGTAGCCATAACCGCGGTTGTGTTTGTTTCATTCAGGATCTTTTGCAGATCCGTCATCAGGCCTTCCCTGGTCGGCGGATCGAGAGAGGAAAAAGGCTCATCCAGAAAGATGATCTCCGGTCCTACGGCGAAGGCCCGTGCAAGGCTGGTCCGTTGGGCCTCACCTCCCGAGAGCTTTCGGGCATGGCGGTCGGCCAGGTGTTCGATTCCGAAATGTTCGAGGGATACCTTCACCCTGTCAGCGATGTCTGAATGCCTTATGCCGCGAATCTTAAGGCCTGTCGCCACATTGTCCCGTACTGTCGTATCAAACAGGAGGGGTTCCTGAAAGACCATGGCGATTTTTCGCCGATAGGCAATGACGCCGTTGCCGTTAGTCACGACTTGTCCCCGAAAAGTGATGGTTCCTGAGACCGACGGAATCAGACGGGCCAGGACCATTTGAAGGGTCGATTTCCCGGCGCCATTGGGGCCGATCAGGGAAAGGGTTTCCCCTTCACGGACCGTCAAATCCTGCACATCGAGGACGGTGACTCCCTCTCGGCATGCTCTTAGATCTCTGGCTTCCAGAATCGGCGATGTGTCGGTCATCGCGGCCTCTGTCTCTGCTGAATTTGTGTCAGTATGGAATTGACCGTGAAGGCGAGAAGCAAGAGAATAATGCTCAGGGCGATGGCCATGTCAAAATTGCCTTTCCCCGTTTCCATAACCGTTGCCGTCGTGAGGACCCTCGTGTAGCCTTTGATATTGCCACCAACAATGATGGAGGCGCCCACCTCGGAAATCACCCCGCCGAAACCGGCCATGACGGCGGCCAGAAGGGGCAGACGGGCTTCTTTCATCAGGATGAGGACCATTTGTGGTCGTGTTGCCCCCAGGGAAAGGATTTGGAGGCGGAGGTTTTTCGGCAAGTGCTGGATGGCTGCCAGGGTGATGCCCATGACAATCGGTGTAGCGATGATGGCCTGGGCAATTACGATAGCCAGAGGCGTATAAAGGATCTCCAAAAAGCCGAACGGACCGTTTCGCCATAGAAAAATTGAGACAAAAAGGCCGACGACAACGGGGGGAAGACCCATGCCCGTATTTATGAGGCTGATGACGAATCGTTTGCCCGGGAATTCTATGAGGGCGATGGCCATGCCGACGGAGATTCCGATTAAGAGACTAATCAGCGTCGCTGCTCCGGAAACGGCAAGTGACAGGCCTGTGATGCCCATAACTTCCGCATCCAGCGTAATAATCAGTAAAATGGCCTTTTGGATGCCTTCGATAATTAGATCCATAAACTTCTATTTCCCCAGGTTTTCTTCTTTCTTACCCGCATCGGGGAAGAAGAGGGGGGCGCCGAACTTGTCAACACCAAACTTGCCGATGATCGCCTGTGTGTCCGGGGCCAAAATGAAATCGGCGAAAGCCCGGGCGCCTTCTGCATTAATTCTTTTGAACTTTACCGGATTAACGGGAATTACCGAATAGACGTTCAGGAGTATCCGGTCGCCTTCATTAAGGATATCCAAACCGAGAGTTTTCTTCAAGGCCAGATATGTTCCCCGGTCTGCCAGGGTATATGCCTTTTTCTCTGCGGCGACGTTCAGCGTTTGACCCATCCCCAGGCCGGTCTGCTGATACCACCTTTGGCCTTCCGGCGAGATGCCGGCAGTCTTCCAGATAGCTTTTTCCTTGGAATGGGTTCCTGAGTTGTCACCCCGGGATATAAACAGGGCGTTTGACAGGGCAATCTTCTTAAAAGCAGCGACGGACGATTTGGACATTTTTATGGTTGCCGGATCAGCCGGAGGACCTACGATGATGAAATCGTTATGCATGACGAGTTGCCGGCTTGTGCCGTTACCTGCGGCCATGAATTTTTTTTCCGCATCGGGGGAATGGACGAGGAGGACGTCGGCTTCACCTTTCTGTCCCATTGCCATGGCCTGTCCGGAGCCGACGGCGATGGTCTTGACGAAATAGCCTGTCTTCTTCTGAAATAGGGGAAGGAGGACATCGAGGAGCCCCGAATCCTGTGTACTGGTTGTAGTGGCCAGGATGACGTTTTTTTGCTTCGGGGCGGCATTCGATACGGTAGCGATGCCTATTGTCCACGTCAGTGCGACGATGAGCGTGAAAAGGAAAACGGTCCGGGTTATTGTTTGCTTCATGTCTATGACCTCCTGAAGGTTTTACTTATTTTCTTTGTTCCAGGCTTCCGAGTTTGGGAAAAACAAGGGGCTGCCGTATTTATCTTTGCCGAAGTCGCGAATGATCCGCTGGCCTTTTGCGGGCGATGTCAGCCATTGAACAAACCTATTTGTATCTTCAGCATTGACGGCCGGGAACTTTTCAGGGTTGACGGGAATGAGGGAAATATAATTTAAAAGGGTCTCATCCCCTTCAACAAGAATAGCCAATGTGATCTTTTTTTTCAGGGAAAGGTAAGTTGCCCGGTCGATGACCGTATATGCGCCGATTTTATCCGTGTGCGTAAGCGTTGGGGCGTTGCCTTCGGCGCCTTTTTCATATAGCTTGTACCAGCTAACGTCAGGCGTCAATCCCGCTTTTCTCCAAAGTTCCATCTCCGCCATGTGAGTCCCTGATTTATCTCCCCGTGAAATGAAAGGACTGCCTTTATCGGCAATCATCTTCAGGGCCGCTGTGGCGGATTTCAAACCCCTGATGCCGGCTGGATCGGTTGCGGGGCCGACGATGACGAAATCGTTGTACATAAGAGGTATTCTCTGTGTCCCAAAGCCGTCATGGATGAATTGTTCCTCCAAGGTTTTAGCATGGACGATGACGAGATCAATCTGACCTTTCTGGGCAATTTTAAGTGCCTCACCGGTTCCGGCGCCGACATGACGGACACGGATACCCGCCTCCGCTTCGAACTGCTCTTCAAGGAGAGGGACAATGCCCGAATCGATGGGGGCTATGGTACTTGCCAGGAGGATAAAACCACGGCCTTCAGCCAAAACGGCGCCCGGAAGGGCAAACATGAAGATCAGAATCGTGATAAGAGGCAACTTTTTCATAGATAAATTTCCCTTTCAAACGGTCGCGTGGATGACGTGGCCTGCGTTCTTAAAGTCATAACCACCCAGGTTGGAGACACGATCCTGAAAATCTTTTGCCTGAAGGGCGTTCATAAAGGTTTGAATGCCTTTTGTGAAAAAGGTGGTTTGTTCGAGGACCATGTCGAAACTCTCCGTGGTTACAGGAATGGCTTTTAGTCCCAGGAGTTTGGCCATGGAGATCGAGGCGAGGGCAGTGTCTGCATTTCCGGTCAAAACGGCAAGGCCGGCGTCCATATGAGTAAAGACTACATCGTTATAACCGGGGATAAGCTCCGGTGCGATACCGGCCATCTTCAGACGATAATCCAGATAAACACGGGTGCCTGCGCCTGGTTGGCGGTTTACAATCTTCGGCTTTTTCGTAGCGATATCATCAAAACCCTCGATACCCAGAGGATTGCCGGGTGGGACAAGCCATCCAATATCCCGGTTGAACAGATGAACAACGACGGCCTTGATGTGATTCAGATAGGGGGCCAGGGCTTCCGCTGTGTTATAGCTGCCTGTTTGAGGGTCGAACAAATGGGACCAGGCGACATCCGTATAACCGTGTCCCAGGGCCTTTAGGCCTTCTATTGATCCCATTGTAGCAGTAAAAATGATGAATTCCGGATGGGACAAATGCATGGACGTCAACAATATATCCAGTGCCGGATCGTTACTTCCTGCCGCAAGAAGTGCCCCTTCAATGCGGCCGGTTTTCAGCTTTGCATCCTCCAAGGTGATTTTAGCTTGCTCTTCAATCCAGTTGTCGACCATGTTTTTCGGGAAGATCCACTTACCCGTGACCCGGGTTGCAGGCAGACGTCCGGCCTTAATAAGGGCGTAAACCTGCTTTTCGTGAATATTCAGGTAATCAGCGACTTCCTTAGTGTTCATCAGAGATAAAGACATGGGCGCTCCCTGCAATTGACTACATAATTTATACCTAACTTGTTAATAGATCAAGACTTAACATTACCTATTCTGACAAAAAGTTACTTATTGCAACAAATCATTATTACTCTCTAAAACAATTGTTACAATTTGATGACAAACAGATGAGCTTCTTGTGAAGAGAAGCCTGTATATGTGAGATGAAGCGCCCTCCACTTCATCATTATCCGGTCCCCTACCTGTTCGTCATTACCAGGCTTGATCCGACAATCCAGTAATACACTGCAAGTACATTTAAAACCTCTGGATTCCCGTTTCCACGGGAATGACAGGGAAAGAAAGCGGGAATGACAACCTCCCACTCCGTCATTACCAGACTTGATCCGACAATCCATTAATACACTGCAAGTACCTTTAAAACCTCTGGATTCCCGTTTCCACGGGAATGACAGGGAAAGAAAGCGGGAATGACAACCTCCCTCTCCGTCATTGTCGGATCCCCGATCGAGTCGAGGACAGGCTTGATCCGACAATCCAGTAATGCACTGCAAGTACCTTTAAAAACTCCGGTTTACCGTTTTCATAGGAATGTCAGGAAAAACGAAGATGTAATGATGGGAAAATTGAGGTTTATATTTGTAATTGCCACCCTGAAGCATTATATTAAAAAGAAAAGCAAAGGAGGGTTTATATGGCAGAAATTGTTCACACATCGCGAATCAAAATCGTCAGGGAAAAAGGACCCACCCGCAGAGCTATGATTAAAGGATTTTCGGAACCGGTTTATTACGGCGTACATGGTGGGATTATGAAATTTTATAAAGTTGTGCCGGAAAAGGAGCATGCCGCAACGCTTGATCACATAGTTGCCGCAACAGCGGGTTGAATGATGGGGACACTGGCCACGGTGATGGCCGGAAAAAAGATTCCCACCCCCGAATCCCTTTATTGGGCAGATGTTGAAGGAGACATTGAAAATGTCAACGGTGTTCTCAAGATCACGACCATTCGCGTAAAATATCATCTGAAATCCGCAGAAGACAAAGTGGATGACGCCAAAGCATGTTTCTCGAATTATATCACTCGTTGTCCCGCTGCTCAGAGTGTTATCGGGTGTATCAAGATTGAGGATGAATTGATCTTTGAGAAATAAAAAGGGTTAACAAAAAAAATGAAAGGCGGGTGTTACCCGCCTTTCAAAATTGAGTTTTCAACAACTTGCCTTGCTTATGTTTTGCGACTACTTCCCTTTAAAAACTGCCTCTCTGCGCTCGATAAAAGATTGAATCCCCGTTTGCATATCCTCGCTTTTCATGATCTCTGCCACATCCTGATGAATGATGGCTTTGGCGGCCTCTTCACCCTCAAGAGCTGCCACACGGCAGGATTTTAAGACATTGCGGACACCCAGCGGCGCAGCGCTTGCCACGCGCCCGGCAAGCTCCATGGCTTTTTCGAATTGCCGTCCCGGTTCGGTAAGATGTTGAACCAGCCCCAAACGGTAAGCATCTTCCGCGCTCATTTCGTCGCCGGTCAACAAATAACGCTGGGCGTTTCCCCATCCGATTTCTTTTGGCAGCCTAAGTGTAGCCCCGCCTGAGGGGAAAAATCCACGGCGTACCTCCAACATGCCAAACCGTGTATCCGTTGCTGCCACGCGAATATCCGTATTGAGCATGATCTCAAGGCCCCAAGTATAACAATAACCCTGAACGGCTATAATAATGGGTTTACGGCAGCGGACATCACTCATCATATAAAACGGATCAATTGCATTTTTCTCGTCGAGAGGGAATCCTCTGCCGCTGCTAAACGCTTCTGCCCAGTCGGTCAATTCCAAACCGGAGGTAAAATGAGGGCCGATCGCATACAGAAGGCCTACCCGAGCATCGGCGTCTGCATCCAGCTTGAAGTAGGCCTGGGCCAGTTGGTGATACATTTCCTGTGTCATGGCGTTATATTTTTGTGGCCGATTGACTTCGATCAGAAAAATGTGTCCTTCAGTTTTAATATTGATTGTCATATTTCAACCTTCGCAAATTTAAATGGGTTGCTACCTATACATATTGGACATCTGCTGTCAAGTTTATGATATTCTTACCACCCCCAAAGCTTGGGGATACCGACTGCCAGAGTGCTCCCTATTTCCTGCAAAGGGCCTAACGGTTTCACATCAACCTGTTCCGTGTGGACTAAAGGTCTCCCGCAGGCCGGATCTCTGTAAGAGACTACATTATCGACAATGGTGATCAACCCCCGGAATTCCCAGCCGGTGTTGACTGTGTGGCGCTTAAACGACAGTAAATCCAACCAGAAATTCCCTACCCGATCGGCATTCTGCATGTTAATTATAATTTGATACCCCATACATTTATCCTTAACTTCTATACATTTCTGTATTCCCGGATCCAAATCCTGAACTTTAAGTGTAGGATTTGGTAGAAATAAATTGAGAATCTCCGTTACCGTCATAATTCTGATATTTGGAACGGTATGAGGATCAAAACCCATATTTTTCAGATCTTCCACGGTGGTTTTCCCTGAAACTATATTTTCATATGTCGTTTTGGCATCGTTGTAATCGTTCCATTGTGATTTGGTCGTGACTTTGCTGGAAGGCATAAAAATTGAACAGCCTGTCAAAACAGAAAGCGAAATGAGAATAATCAATATGTTATAATCTTTTAGCATATAATTTCGATAACTAGTGTTGATATTGGATAAGATCGGCATATATGGAGCCGATGATGACCTTGCTTTTCATCCTGACCGGCATTTTGCGGTTATCGTCGGTCACCCATAAGTACACATCCCCTTTTCGTTGAAAAATGCCTTCAAATTTGAGGAGCGGCTTGATAAGAATTGTATCGAATACACCGGCCGGTGTTTGAATACGCTCCTTGCCCAGGACATGGACTTCAACCTGCCATAATTTCTGATCATCAAAGACATCGATAGTAATAGATTTTCCGACAATGAGTTTTTTGGTCCGGAAATAGTAAAAGGCCGAAAGTGAATCGGAGACAAAGTCCGGAATGACATGAAAGGAAATATTTTCATTTTTTCGGAACATTGCCGTTTTATTTGCATAATCAAAGATTATCTCCTTTTCGCCCCGGTAACTGCCCTCTTTCTGATGTACTATGAAAGCATGGGAAGCAAGGGTGTCGGCAAAGACATATGAGAAAATGCTGTCCCTGACTTTGTAGAAGGCATCGATTGTCTGGTTGGATTCGCTGATCACGGAAAGGCGATACATTTTTTTTCCGTGAAAATCTTCAGCATCCTTTACTTCCGCAACACTGATACCGGCCGGAATATTGAACCAGGAGAGGGCGAAAACAAGCCGCTCTCCTTTCCAGGTAATTGCTGGATACGCGATGGCCTCGCCTTTGAGATCTACAGAGAAGATAATCAAGACGATAACGCTAAACAGCATCTTATCCCATGATTTTCTCAAGCATGGCTCCTTAATCAACCGGTCATTCTATCCTGATCAATCTTATTATGATTAGTAACATTCTAGGCTGATGATGCCCTTTTAACAATTACTTAATGACTCATTCATGGTCTCGAAAATTCTTATTATTTTATAAGGTTTTTGGTCCATAATTAATATCTTGAAACCATCAATCATTATCAGCTATGAAAAGCCATGACGTGGCTGTTGAAAAACTGGATTTTGTGCAGGCTGTTCAAAAATGTCCAGATGCAAGGCGCGCAAAAGCTGAGGAGTGAGTCGTACATAGAAGTACGTCGATTGACGAAGCTTGAGGTGCAACGAAGCAGATGGTCGTTTTTCAACAGCCTGTTTGTGAAAAAGGAGAAGGCATAACATGATTCCTATCTTATCCATTGTAGGCAAATCGAACTCCGGCAAGACCACCCTTATTGAGAGGATCATCCCTGAATTGATCCGCCGTGGTTGGCGGGTGGGAACGATCAAGCACAATATGCATGGGTTCGAGATCGATCATGAGGGAAAAGACAGCTGGCGTCACCGGAAGGCCGGCGCCCATGTTACGGTCCTGGCCTCTCCCCATCAGGTGGCTGTTCTGGAGGACGTGGAGCGGGACTACGACATCAGCGAGATTAGGGATCTTTACATCCGCGACGTCGATATTATTCTGGTGGAAGGGTATAAGCAGAATCCTTACCCCAAGATCGAGGTCAACCGGCCATCGCTGCGAAAGGAGATGCTCTGTTCGCCGACTGATAACCTCATCGCCGTAGCAAGTGATGAACCCGTAGGTACGGACGTTCCCTGTCTGGATCTCAACAATATTCCGGCCATCGTCGACCTTATCGAAAATCGTTTTCTGAAAGGCGAGAGCAGCTAATGGACGCCCTGATGACTTTGCTGGACGAACTGAGTGCCTGGTCCGTAATAAAATGGGTTATCTTGGTCCTCGTCGCCGGGTTTATCGGCCAATTCGGAAAGATCTTGGCGCAGGCCATCCTGAAGAGGTTTCGTGACCGGGGGAATGAAAAAAATGCAAACGGTCCTTTTCCGCTATCTCAAGAGATGCCAAAAACGTCTTTACCTGCCGACGCTGCTGATGATACTTCCAGCATTGCCCCTGCAGGGAAGGGCATTCTGGATAAGAAAGCCATGAAGACTCTGGCCAAACAACAAAAGAAAGCAATCAAATTGACAAAGAAATCCTGACGGAAGGAATGGGCGCGCGCCCGTGCCACCCAACCGTTTTAGTCCCCCTTTGGAAAAGGGGGATTCAGGGGGATTTCCCTATGGATGATTAACCTTATCGTAGCTGTCAGCATTCCCTGAGTATCGCCAGGATCTCTTCCAGATCGGGGAGTTGTTTGATCGGGTAGACCTTGACGAATGCCACTTTCCCTTTTTCGTTGATGATGATGTTGGCCCGTTCGGAGAAACCTTCCTTGCGGAATATTCCGAAAGATTTGGCGATCTGGCCGTGAGGCCAGAAGTCCGCCAAAAGAGAGGTTTTTTTGATCTTCAGGCTCTTGGCCCAGGCCGTTTTACAGGGAACACTATCGACGCTTAAGCCGACAGCCACTGTGTGAAGCTTGTCAAAGTCTTTCTGATGCTTTTCCAGGTCCTTCATCTGTTGGGCGCAGATACTCGTCCAGGCCAGGGGATGAAAAGACAGGAGAACTCGCCTCCCGATGAATTGGGAAAGTGTAAAATCCTGACCATTATGATCTTTTGCCGAGAAATCCTTTGCCTTTTTTCCGATGATTTCTTTCTGTTCAGCCATGAGAACCTCCTTCAAGGATGCGGTAAAGGGTGAAATGCAAATTATCCACCTTTGGTGAACCAATAAAAACGAGACGATTACACTTCTTTACAGATCAGCATGCGCTGAAAAAATCCCGGATAACCTTTGTGATAACCTGTGGCTGCTCCATTGGAATCAAATGGCCTGCACCTTCGATAAGACGGTAATGGCCTTGCGGGAAGCGGGACGTGACTTCTTTCAAATTGATGAAAGCGCGGTTATCGCTTGTCTCGCCTTCTACAACAAGAACGGGAGCGACGATCTTTGCCGGTTCCGGCCAGGGATTGTGCTGCCTGCCCCCCATAAACATGGCCGCCTCACGTTGGGGAGAACAGGTGAGCTGGAGCCCGCCGTGGTCTCCCGGTGTGATGCCGTGCTGTAAGTAAAGATCGAGGACCTCCTTATCCCATTTCTTAAAAAGGCCACGCGACTGAAGGTAGGCTAGGGCCTCTTCGCGGTCGGCCCAGAAGTTCAACCGTTTGATGGCCTTTGACGCCAGGGGATGCTGGTCGACCGTTATGTCCATCGAGTAAAAGGCATCCGGCAGAAAGATCGGTTCGATAAGGACCATGCCGCGAGTATTCAACCCGAAGAGGGCTTCAGCCAGTACCAGGACGGTGGCCCCCATGGAATGGCCCACCAGGAAGGGGCGATCTAGGGACAGGGATTTGCAGAAGACTGCAAAATCCTGGGCTATGGTCCGCCAGCCCAGGCCGCCGCTGTTGGGGTCAGAAGGACGATGATCACAAAAATAAGGCGCTATGGCCCGGTAGGGCGGCGACAGTTCCCGGGCGACAGGGTGCCATAACCAAGGCATGAAGCCAGTGGCATGGAGAAAGACAATGGGGGGACCGTCGGTTTCGTAGATAAGGTAGGATATGTCGGCGTCGCCGATATTTTGTGTCAGGCTGCGCGGAATGCGGGATTTGGCACTTTCCAAGAGAATCTCCTCCAAGCGTGTTGATTAAAATTTTACCAGTCTTTTCCGATGAATGCCATTAAATTTATAAAATTTGTCGAGAGTAAATAGACTTGTCCGGTTTTGTAGCAAATGACTTGTCCGCTTTTACTGTTCTTGAATGGAGGGTCATTTAAGAGCAGGAGGTGAGCGGCGGATGTTCGCTTTCCTCGTTCGTGGTTCTTGTCGTGGAGTT
>CAZYDG010000003.1:0-20965 GCA_964645835.1 uncultured Syntrophaceae bacterium | reverse complement strand
CCGAATATACCTCTTCAAATCGCATCCTCCGGATCTCCTGTAGCATCTCCGTCTGTCGCATCGATCACCTCCATAGGTGATCTTAACAAACCGGACAGATTGTGTGCTACAAACCGGACATATCACGTACTCCCAACAGATCCAAAAACAATAGTTGTATTTACACAGTATCCAGTTTAGGTTAAATCATTATTATTTTGCAAGCTTAATTATTATTGCGGCAACTATGTACCGGAAAAATTGTCACATTCAAATCGATTAGAGAAATCTTTATTTCAACGCCGTCTCTCCCTTGCAAGCGGAAGACGTCATCGGCAAACGGATTATTACGGATCTGGAGAAGTTTTACGAGGCATCCAAAAACACCTGACATAATTTGTCCGGAGCGTCAGCCATTGGCAGGTGAGATGAATCCAATTCGATATAATTCCATCCTTTATTATCCGCATCAATTTTCTTCTTAGCCAAAGATGTAACATCAATGAATTCGCTTTTCGTGCAAAGAATATAGATTTTCGGAAGCGCTTGTATCGTCACCTTATTATACTGCAGTTTTTCCACGTAAGGAGGCGCCGGGTCCGGCAGGGCCGGCATGTCACCAGTTGAAGAAGTTAATCCCAATTGAAGGAGATCGTATAGGGATTGTCCGGGCTCCGGCAGGGCGGCATCGAGATACACAAGAAGCTTTATTCTTTCCGGTATTTTGTCTGCAACACCTGTGATTACTATTCCGCCATAGCTATGCCCGACCAATATTATGTTGGTAAGATTATTCCCGGCTATCACCGCACAGATTTGTTGAATATGCTCTGTCAGACTACTGCTGTCCTCCGGCTTAAGCGTTGGAGCAAAAACATTGTGTCCATGCGCTGTGAGAGTTGAAATAGCAGGGTTCCAGCACTTGGCTCCCAAATAGCCGCCGTTCGGATAGTCATCCCGCCCGGAAATTCTGTTCCATGTATCAGTAGAGGTATTGCCGCCATGAACTAGAACATATGTACTCATTCTCAAATTTCCCCCTTGCCGGCCCTATCCTTCATCTCAGGAAGATGATCACCCGGGAAAATCGCCCTGGCGTCCAAAATAAAAAGTGCTCTCAGTTTATCCCAAAAATCTCCTCCCAAGACAAAGAGTGAAATGAGAAACATTAAATCTGATGCTATGTTTATATAAAGACGCAGGTGAGAGTTATCGGGAAGCCATGACGGCATATAGCCCATTATGTATGTAGGTATAACAGGCAGAATAAAAAGTATTACACCAACTCTATGACGCACTTTACCCACATTTCCCGCAGGTTTGAACCTCTTCAGCCATCCCAAAAGCTTTGTAATTATTTTGTTATAATTCTCTTTACCCATAATTGCCACTGCCGGGATTGCCAGAATTTCAAACCCAAAAAAGAAAATACCTCCCAGGAGTCCCTTTAATGGCGCAGGCAGGGAGGTTTGCATTACTGCCACGCTTCCCGCAGGCAATATACAGCCTATTATCAGAAGGATAATACCAATGTGAAGACGTGTTTTATTGCTCATTTTTCAATAAATCTCCCATAAAAACGGTGGAACAACGGATAGCTTCGCGGCTGCCATAGCATGAAAATTATACTTGTTGAGCCTCTTCTTCATCCGGGCTATCATGGCCCATACACTTCCCGACCGACGTTAAGTACAGCAATTTGCTTATAAATCCCTTGACGAAAATTATGCAATATTTATCTTTCGATTTCCGGATACCATGTCGCAATTGAGGTTATTATGGTTAGGCGATAATGGACGGGAAGCAATATGATATTATCAACCCAATCACCGAGTAACGGATTGCGAAATAATATCCTTGACAATACACATTTAATTTTCTTAACTAATATTTTGAATGAGCTTGCAACGCACGCAGCAGACGTGTTCCCCTCTGGAGGGGGTGCAGGGGGATGTTCCCCGCGAAAGCGGGATGGGCATTTTTCAACAAACCAATTGAAAATCCGCTCAGTCCTCCATTGTCAAAGGAGGGATTATTTTTAAAATCTACCCGACCGCGAAACCGATCTCCCGCTTAACAGAGGAAACACTGATGGACAAACCGCGCACGAGTATTTTTTCTTCATCCTGCATAATTATCCTGGCCGGCTTTTTGGCCCTTGCCCTGGGCTGTGCCGGAAACGGAGGTTCGAGCCCGAGTTCCGCCCAGCAGCTCTACGACACGGCACAGTCGTACGACAGTCAGTTTTCTTTCACCATTGCCCGGTCGTTCTATATACAGGCAAAGACGAGATTCCTGGCGGAAGAAAATTCGGCAATGGCCGACCAGTGCCGCAATGCGATCCAGCGCATCGCCCTCTACAATCTGTCATACCCCTATACAGAAGCCCAACTGAGGCAGATCCTTACGGCAAGATTTCCGGCGGTTCCCATATCACGGATCGATGGTTGGTTCGCCGACGGGTCATCCCTTGAACACATCACCATCGACGGCATAACGAAGTATATGAGTGATCCCCCTATCACCAGTAACGTAAAATACCGCAACCGCGACCTGTTTATGGCTGAGGGGGATAACAAAGCAGTCGTTGAGATGTTCATGACAAAATATGTCAATCAGCCACGGCCGGGGCCGTCTGTAACGTACACAAACCCAAAAACGTTTAACGCCATAGGTACCCTTGCCGTTCCCCGCAACATGTTCCCTGCAAATGGCACGCTGCGCATTTGGATTCCTGTGCCCATCGTCACAGGTCCCCAACAATCGGTAGCTATCACCGCCATCTCGCACCCTGAATACCTCAAGGTCGCACCCGGTGGCGAGGACCTCGGCCTGGCGTACATGGAGATCCCCTTGGCCAATCTTTCCGGCAATCTGAATATTTCCGTTGAGTTCACCTTCACCCACTATGAGCAGCACTTCACCATCGATCCGGCCATGGTCGGCGCCTACGATAAGACCGACAGCGACTATATAAAATACACAAGGTCGTATGGGAACCAGACGATTACGCCCGAAATACGCGAGACTGCGCTCAAGGTCGTCGGTGGCGAGACCAATCCATACCTGGCCGCAAAGAAACTCTACGACTACGTCATCGCAAATATCACCTATAGCCTGCCACCGGCAACTTTGTGGCCGTACGGGACCCCGGCGTCCGTCTATGTCCACACCAACCGCATCGGCGACTGCGGCTGCCAGAGCATGTACTTTACAGCGCTTTGCCGATCCATCGGTATCCCGGCACGCACTACCGGCGGCAAACAGATGTTTAAACAGATGGTTACACCGGGTGACTATTCCGATCACTTCTGGGGCGAATTTTATCTTCCGAATTACGGGTGGGTTCCGGTGGATACATCGGTCGCCCAGATGGAATTCTACGCCACCGGCTTGACAGATGACGTCAGGAAGGCTTTCCGTGATTATTTTTTTGCCAACCAGGACAACCTCCGGCTCGTTTTCCAAAAGGATGTGGACATACCGGTATCTCCGTCCGTGAAGGGAGGGATCATATACATCCCCGGAGCGATCCAGAATCCCGACGGCACCTGCGACACCATGGATGACGATACGATTCTCGGTAAATTATTGCAGGATAAAAGCGCCGACAACAAGCCCTTCTGGACATTGGTTGAAAAGAGATAAATCACGCTAATCGCTAAGTTCTTTCAACAACTGGAGATCCAATTAACATGATGACGAAACAAAGAATAACTGCCCCCACCTGTCTGAAACAGGCGCAACAAATCATGAAAATTGCCCTATCCCGCCTTTGGCAAAGGGGAGCAAGGCGAGATTTTCATATAAAGACAAAACATCTTTTATTGGCCTTTTGCGTACTAGTATTGGGATGTTCCGGCGGCGGGAGCGGCACTCCATCACAAGGCGATCCCCTTCTCTTCCAGCAATGGTACCTGAATAATACGGGCCAGGCCGCCTTCTCTCAAAACGGTGGCGTAGCTGGCGAAGACCTTCAGATGGCCCAGGCCCTCGCCGATTATCTGAGCGGTGCGGGCGTGATTATCGCTATCCTTGACGACTCCCTCGAAATCGCTCACGAAGACCTTGCTGCCAATGTCATTCCCAACGGCTCCTGGAATTATGTCACTCAAACGACAGACCCGACGTCCACATTCACGACCGGCGAACATGGGACCTCTGTCGCCGGTATCGCTGCCGCTGTCGGCTGGAACGGCGTGGGTGGACGGGGCGTGGCCCCCTGGGCCTATCTGAAAGGGTTTAACGTTCTGGAAGCCCAGACCACTCAGAACTATATTGACTCCATGGGCGGCCATCCCCGTTCCCAGGACGTCCATATCTTCAACATGAGCTACGGCAACGATTCAACGGCTTTCTCTCCATTGCCTCAGACGGCGCGAGACCTCTACAGTTCCTCGTCAACCCTTCGCAAAGGCAAGGGCGGCATCTATGTCAAGTCAGCGGGAAATGGATTCCTGTCCTTTAAAAATCAAATCAATAATAATATCTATAACTGTACGGATGAGAAGTACGGACGGGCGGACCTGACTTGCGAAAATGCCGTCGCTGATGAGGAAAACTCACGTCCCGAAGTGATTACCGTCGGCGCCTTTAATGCTAATGGCGTCAGGTCGTCGTACTCCACGGCTGGATCCAATCTATGGGTTTCCGCACCCGGCGGGGAATACGGAACAAACTCACCCGCAATGATCACAACGGATCAGAGCACGTGCAGCAAAGGCTACAGCCGATTTGATCTCGTCTCACCCGCGAACAAATTTGAAATCGGCGATTCCATCTACAACGAAGTATGCAACTACACAAGCGCCTTCAACGGCACATCGGCGGCGGCACCTGCCGCGAGCGGCGCCGTCGCCTTGATGCTCCAGGTCAATCCGAATCTTACCCGGCGAGATGTCAAATACATCTTGGCAAAAACGGCCCGGAAGATCGATCCAAACTCTATCGGGGCCTCCGTCACGGTCAACATCAACGGCACGGATTATCAGGCCGGTCAAGGCTGGATAACCAACGCGGCCGGGTTCAACTTTCACAACTGGTACGGTTTCGGGGCCGTTTCCGTCGATGCCGCAATCGCAATGGCAAGAAACTATCAGACGACACTCCCCACCCTTCAGGACAAGTCCTACGGCGGCGCCGTCAGTCCCGTCATGACCATACCTGATAATGATGCTAAAGGTGTGACGAAAACAATTGACATTGCTGATAACCTGACGATTGAGAACTTCTCCCTTCTTGTTGCCATCAATCATCCCAATACAGGTGAAATCGGCATTGAGATCATATCTCCCAGCGGGACGAAGAGCATCATCCTGAACATCCGCAGTGCCTTGAAGACGGGACTGAACACAACAGGGGGCGTTATTTTATCAAGCAACGCCTTTTTCGGCGAGAAATCAAAGGGAACATGGACCCTCAAGGTTCTGGACAGCTGGCCGGGAAACACAGGCTCGCTGACATACTTCGGCTTGCAGGTTCTGGGATACTAACGGGTTCTGATAAACTCGATTTTGTGCAGGCTGTTCAAAAACGCCCAGATGCAAGGCGCGCAAAAGCTGAGGAACGAGGCGTACATGGAAGTACGTCGATTGACGAGGCTTGCGGCGCAACGCAGCAGATGGATGTTTTTCAACGGCCTGCTAAGGAGAATAAGACATGAAAAAAATAATAATACCCTTTCTGGCACTCTTATCACTTTCCGTTACGCATATCATGATTGCTGATAAGGCTTTGTGTTATGACGCCGCTCAGAGAAAGGCCTTCATCGCCACTCTTCCCCAGGGCAGTACCTTCGAAAATGATGGAATGACTTACGTTTGGCTCCCGACGCTCCGGGGAGAGAAAAAGAGCGCTTCCAGCGGCAAGACAGCAGAGAGCGCTACGGGCGGACGGCAGACAATAGAACAAAAGGGTGGCTTTACGATCTACAAGCCTGCCGCTTCCGGAACCATGGCAAGCCAAGCCGCATCCCGCAATACGGCAACAGCACATCGAATTGCTCTGAATGTTCAGACCCAATCCCTGGCTGTCGTAACGGGAAAACTCTGGCTGAAACTGAAGGATATCAACGATGCACGACCCATCGCCGATGAATACGGACTAACCTTCTCCCATATCTTCGCTCCTATGATGACCGCGTTCTACCAAGCCCCGGATGGTGCTGACCTGGAGGCTTTACGCAAGAAACTTCTCGCCGATGACCGGATCAAGCGGGTAACACTGGACATGGTTGATCGGATTCGTCAGCCCCACTGAGCACGGTCATAATAACACGATGGAAGCCCGGCGCGTCTAATACCTCACTTTCCGTTTGACAGATTACAGGATATCCGATAGCTTCTATGCAGGCGCTAAAACCAATCGTCTTCAATTCAGTTTATCCTTTGTTGAATCTTTTATCAGCTCCGCGTGTGAATAATACTCCACAAGTCGCCTCTCCCATGCCGCCTCGATATCTTTTGGATTGCAACTTGGTATGATTTCACTCACTAAAGATTACCATTTTTAAGCTGGCGGCTTCTATTTTTATAGAGGAGTATCAAAAGATGAATGATCCATCCAAAACTTATCAGGAACTCATAGAAGAGAATGACTTATTAAGGCAGAGAATCCAAGACCTGGAATATTTGGAGGCCAAACATAGACAAACTGCGGAAGCATTGAAAGAGAGTGAAGCAAATTACCGGCAACTGTTTGATAATTCTCCCGCAGGGATTTACCGGGTCGATTTTAAGAGCGGAAAATTTATAAAAGCAAATGATGTTTTCTGCAGATATCTTGGCTGCAGCCGGGAAGAAATTACGTATCTCAGTCCATACGATGTACTGACTGAAGAAAGCAAGAAGCTGTTTTTGGAGCGCTTGAGAAAGATGGCTCTGGGCGAAGAAGTGCCGGAGACAGTTGAATATAGAATAATCGGTAAAAATGGCAAACAAACATGCGTTAGTCTGCACAATAAGAATATCTACGACGCAGAAGGCCGTGTGATTGCCTCTGATGTTGTCGCGCATGATATCACCGAACGCAAACAAATGGAGGATGCGCTGCGAGAAAGCGAAAAGAGGTATCGCTTTCTTCTTGAAAACACAACAGACTATGTTTCCCGATACAGCCTTGCCGGTATATTGCTTTTCGTAACTGATGCCATATATTCAATGATCGGCTACAGGCCGGAAGAGATAATAGGAACTTCCGGTTTTATTCGTGTGCACCCGGATGATAAGTCTCAAGTTCGGGCGGCACTTACAGAAGCCATTGAAACAGGCGAGCCGCAAAAAGCTGAATATCGGACAATTTGCAAAAACGGAGAATATAAGTGGGTTGAGATGTCGGGCAGGATTGTGCAGAACAACCAAACGGGGGAAAAAGAAATAGTTGCGGTTGTGCGCGACATCTCCACACGCAAACGCATGGAGGAGACACTTCGGGCATCGGAGAGCAAGTATCGCCAATTGCATCAAAGCATGATGGATGCGTTTGTAAGCGTTGATATGGATGGACACATCAAGGATTACAATGAATCCTATATGGACATGCTGGGCTATTCACCTGATGAAATCGGTAACCTGACTTATAAGGACATTACCCCTGATAAGTGGCATTCGATAGAAGACGCTATTGTTAAAAAGCAGATTCTTACAAGGGGATATTCAGATATCTATGAAAAAGAGTATCGTAAGAAAGACGGAACGGTACTCCCTGTGGAACTGAGGACCGCCCTTTTAAGGGATGCCGGAGGCACACCTCTAAGCATGTGGGCCATTGTCCGTGACATTTCCGCGCGTAAGCGGGCAGAGGCGGAAAAAGCCGCATTTGAGGACCAAAAACGTCAACTCCACAAGACCGAGAGCCTGAGCCGAATGGCCGGAGCAATCGGCCACTACTTCAACAATAAACTTGGCGTAGTGATGGGAAACCTGGAGATGGTCATAAATGAACTCCCCGAAAGTTCAGAGCTGCAGGAGAATCTGAGCGAATCGATGAATGCGGTTTCCATGGCTGCGGACGTGACCAAGCTGATGCTGACCTACCTCGGCCAATCATCTGACATACGTGAACCCATAGATTTATCCGAAACCTGTAGCGGGAATATTCAAATGCTTTTGGCCGGTTTGCCGGTAAATGTATCGTTGAAGTCGGATTTTATAATTCCCGGACCGGTTGTCAGCATAGATGCGAACCAGATACAGCAAGTCCTCATCAATTTAGTCACCAACGCCTGGGAGGCGATCGGCGAAAACAGAGGTTCCATACACATGCGAATCAAAAAAGTTTCCAGGTCCGACATCCCGGCATTACACCGTTTTCCCATAGATTGGCAACCGCATGACGAAGTATATGCCTGCCTGGAAGTTGCTGATTCGGGAATAGGAATTGCGGAACAGGACATGGAGAATCTCTTTGATCCATTTTTCTCCGACAAGTTTACCGGGCGCGGCATGGGTTTGCCCGTAGTCTTGGGGATTGTAAAGACCCATGGCGGGGCGGTTACAGTGAACAGCAAACGGGGACATGGCAGCATTGTCCGGATCTTTTTGCCGGTGTTTGCGGGAGATGTTTCCCGTATGACAGACAGAGCGGTTCCAGCGCCGGATATTGAGATAGGCGGAACGCTGCTATTGGTCGATGATGATGCAATGTTGCGCAATATGGCTGCGGCTATGATCAAACGCCTCGGCTTTAAAGTGGTTGAAGCCAAGGACGGTGTCGAGGCTTTGAAGATTTTCGAACAACACAGGAATGAAATACGTTGCGTACTTACCGACCTTACCATGCCGCAGATGAACGGCTGGGAGACACTGACAGCCTTGCGCAAACTCGAACCCGGCATCCCGGTTATATTGGCCAGCGGGTACGATGCCGCCAACGTCATGGCGGGCGACCATCCCGAAAAGCCCCAAACATTTTTGGGCAAACCTTATAAGATCAAAGAACTAAGTGAAGCAATACAACGGGCTCTATCAGACTGTTGAAAAACGAAGAGTATTGGATGGATTGAGGGAAACGGTCCATGCAGATCCCGATACCCGAGAATCTGAATATCGAATGGATACTCAACCGCCTTCGTACTTCTTCATTCGGCGTTCTTTATCACTTTAAGGGTAACCGGGTCTTGCGCCGGCCTCTCTGGCTGACGGGCGTCCCCGTTGTGGCGGAGTTCGACCTGAGGCGGAAAGGCAAGTTAAGCGTCCGCATCGTAGCTAAGCATAATTCGTCTACACGCCCCGGAATCAAGCAAACCGTTTTGCTCGCTGAACTTGCCACGCAGGCCCGTATCCTGTGGGGGCTTGACGATGATGCGTCAAATTACCATGCGGCTATAGCTTCCGATCCCGACTTGGCGACTCTCTTTCAGCGATTCGGGGCACTCCACATCCTGCGTGCTCCCGATGTATATGAATGCCTGCTGATCGCCATCATCGGACAGCAGGTCAGCGTGAGTGCAGCACAAGCGATCCGCCGGCGGCTGATGGAGCACCTGGGGACCACTATCACCGTTGCCGGCGATGCAGGCGAAGAAAAATATTCCCTTTTGCCATCTCCACAACAATTGATCGCGACAAGCGAAGATGTCCTGCGCACCCAGGGCGTGTCACGGCAAAAAGCTGCCTACCTGATGGGAATCGCACATCGTGCCGAGGCGGGTGAACTTGACCGGGCAGTATTTGCAAAGATTCCCGATGAAGAAGTCATCCAACGTCTTTGTGAAATCAAGGGGGTCGGCCGCTGGACGGCAGAGATTGTCATGATGTTCGGCCTGGGCCGTCCCGACATTTTCCCCGCCGGAGACCTCGGGTTACAGGCGGCTTTGCAGAAATCATTGGGCCTTCCCGCGAGGCCGACAGAAAAGGCGGTAAGAAAGATTGCCGAACGCTGGATTGGATGGCGCAGTTACGCCGCACTTTATTTGTGGACATCTATCCAGGCACGGGCACTTTAAGAAGCTGTTGAAAAACGTCCATCTGCTGCGTTGCGCCGCAAGCCTCGTCAATCGACGTACCTCTATGTACGACTCATTCCTCAGCTTTTGCGTGCCTTGCATCTGGACATCTTTGAACAGCCTGCGCAAAATCGAATTATTAAACAACCAGTTAAACTGGAAACCATTTGCAAAACCAGCGTGTATCAAGCAGGCATCAGGTTAAGACAATCGGAAGCGATTCCTGCTGACGACCAAGGCTTCCATTTCCTCGGAAAGAGCCCGGAACCGCGGCCCTGCGATGTTCATACTGAAGCTGTTCAGGGGACTCTGGTGGCCGAAAAGAGACGGGCTGTAGCTTTCAGGAATGAGTCCTCTCTCCCTGCATAGCCGAAAGGCCTCCATAACGGAATAAGGAGATTAAACAGAGGAAAATCCCGTGAACCGGAATGCCAATGGACCGCTTCTCTTGGTCGGAATGCACCTAAGTCTTTGGGTTTGGTGGCGGATCAGGTCAACGGGAAGAGATGGCAATCAAGAATGAAATTTGTTACGCTTTACTTTAAAGTCAGGTGATACGTTGACGAAAAAGGAGGGCCATATGCGAAACGTTACGATCTTTGTTTTGCTCATACTATTGCTGGGCGTTCCAGGTTGGGCCGATAACGGGTTCAAAGAAGGGCAAAGGAAATCGGGCAGGGTATCAAGGAAGGTTCCAAGAAGATCGGCCGAGACTTCAAGGAAATAGGCAAAGAAGCCAAGCAAGGTGGTAAGGAATTCGGCCAGGACTTCAAAAAGGCAGGACAAGAAGCCGGACAGGAAGCCAAGAAAAAAGGCCGATCCATCGGAGAGTGGTTCCGGGACACGGGGAAAAAGACCGGCGATGCCTTCAAGGAAGCCGGCCGAAACATCAGAAAGCTATTTACCGGGGATCGTTAGACCACAGATCATAGAACTTATAGAATTGTTTCATGATATTGCGCACATTTCCAATGTCGGGATGAAAATTTTCCCTCCCTTGTATCTGGGCAGGCATTTCCCCTGGAACAGGTTGGGGTGGAATATCATTGTAGCAGGGCAATCCCCGGTAAAAGACAAGGGTCTACCCCCGCATAGGGGGCAGACCCTCAAATCGGTCTTTCAATTGCTTATTTTTTCTTGGGGTTCATGAATTCGGGACGCAGGTATTCGGGATCGGGATAAGTATAGAAGCCCTTCCCCGTCTTCACGCCCAGTTCGCCCCTTTTAATCATTTGCAGGAGCGCATCGGGCGGTTTGTCCTTAGGATCCTTCGATTCTTTATAGTAAACCATTTCGATATCGTAGACCACATCGAGGCCGACCTTGTCCATCAAAGCGAAGGGGCCTTCCTTCATGCCCGTAAAGACCCGCCAGCCACGATCACTGTCCTGGAAGTCCACATATCCGTTGCCCCACATGAAAAGAACCTCACGTTTGACGGCCCGCCAGACCCGGTTGAAGCAGAACCCCAGAATTTCTTTCTTCACCTTCAGGGGAATACAGCCCAGGGAGATAACCCAGTCCACCCCTATGTCGAAGACCTCCGGCAGGGTCTTGGAGCCTCCCATGACGTCCACATGGTTGACCCCCTGGAGAGGAAAGTAGAAGTGGATATTCAAACAACGTTCCGCGCGGCCGCTGCTCTTCTCGAACTTCGAAACGGGCATTGAGGAACTGTTTGTTGCCAGGATGGCTTCCTTGGGGGCTTTCTGCCCTAATTCCTTGAAGACCTTCTTCTTCAGGGCAAGGATCTCCGGAACCGCTTCGATGACAAGGTCTGCGTCCCCGACAGCCTCTCCCAAATCCGTAACCTGCTTGATGGATTTCTTGAGCTTGTCCCATTTTTCCCAGGGGATCATGGGCGTCAATCCCTTGGTCTTCAGCTCGCTGCGGCGGTTTTCGAAGGCTGCGTTGAAGGCCCCGGCCTTTTCGTCATAGACCTTGACCTTATATCCCGCATTCGCCGCCAGGATGGCGATCTGCGATCCCAGCACACCCGTGCCGATTACAGCTACTTTTTTCACCGGTTTACTCATGGTGACCTCCATATTTCTGAAAGATTTGTCTATGGGCTAGTACCGTATAACAATTATTTCTTTGTAGGGTGGAACAAGCAAAGCGGTTCCACCGACGGATGGTGGATGCGCTTCGCTTCATCCACCCTACAGTGATGCGAAAAAGATTATGTTACAGGGCACTAGTATGTTTTGACAACGCCGCCGTCAAATAGTAGGTCATTTCCGACCAGGTATTTGCCATGCTTCGAGAAACCGAATACAAATAAATTACCCACTTCGATCGGATTCATCATTTCCTTAACTCTTGATTTACCAAGCATGACGTCGACAACAACCTCTTCTTCGGTAATTCCTCTCTGCTGGGCTTGCGCAGGAATTTGCTTCAACGCGAGCGGTGTCTTGATAAAGCCGGTACTGACGGAAAAAGACCTGATTTTTCCTTCACCTTCGGCAGCAATGGATTGGGTGAGGCCGCGGAGGCCAAATTTCGTAATATTGTAAACCGGCTTATTCATTGTGCAGATGTGCGCATGAATCGATGCCATATTGCCGATTGCCCCAACGCCGTTCTTGCTTTTTTTGATATGGGGGATTACGAGTTTGGAGAGATAAAATGGAGCTCGCAGCATGATCGTCTGCATCAGATCGTATTTTGCCATCGGGAAATTTTCTACGGAATCAATGTGCTGCAATCCGGCAATATTGGCAAGAAATTTGATGCTCCCCATTTTTGCAGCTTGTTTGACACAGCTTTCGATATTGGCATCGTTGGTAAGATCCGTTTTGATAAATTGAACACGCCCGCCGAGCTTCTTGGCCATCTCTACTGTTTCTTTGCCACCAGCTTCATCCATATCCAGCGCAGCTACGCTCACTCCATTTGCTGCCACTGCAAGAGCGGTTGCACGGCCTATTCCACTTGCTGCACCCGTAACCAAACATACAAATTCCGGTTTAAAGTTATCGTCTTTAACAATCAATATCTCCGATTTCTTAATGTCCGGCGGCTGCAAATTGAATTGTGATTCCTTGAGTGCTTTTTTTGCCATTTTACTTCTCCTTATCTCCTGTTTGTATATCCGTTTTTCTCAATGCCCTTGGTTTAAGACACTAATTTACCCTCACCGCCATTATAGACGAGTCATCCCAAGGAGGTATCAAGTTAAGTGAAGATAAGGGCGAGAGGGAATGTTGCGGATATGTCCCTCTCGCCATTAAATGATTAATATTCTGCAGCTTTCTTGTGCGACTCGGCGGCAAAGAAAACCGCCACGACCGTGATCAGGGCCAAACAGATCATATAGACCGAGATGGGCCACGTCTCGGGTTTAAAGGTTATGAGAAGCCAGGTGCCAATAAGTGGCGAAAGAGCGCCGGCAAAGATGGACGCCAGGTTGTAGCCAAGCGATACACCGCTGTAGCGGACTTTCGTACCGAACATTTCAGAGAGGAAACTTGCCTGCGGGCCATACATGGCCGCATGGCCGACTGCGAGGCCGAGTGTGATGGCCACTGCCGTGAGCGCGGCATCCTTCGTACCCATCATGTAGAAGAGCGGGAATGAGATCAGGGCCGAGAATATGGCGCCGAACATGTATACGGGCCGCCGGCCGAGCTTG
Organism: uncultured Syntrophaceae bacterium; assembly: GCA_964645835.1. Taxonomy (GTDB): domain Bacteria; phylum Desulfobacterota; class Syntrophia; order Syntrophales; family UBA8958; genus CAZBME01. The sequence continues at coordinate 7,406 of CAZYDG010000003.1, read as the reverse complement.
TCGGAAAGCAGACCGAACATGGGGATCGTAAACGTCTCGACAAGGGCGGCAGGACACCGTTGAGGACGGTCTGACGGGTCATACCGAGCGCCTGGGTTCCATACATCATGACAAAGACTGCATAGATATAGAAGAATCCATTCTCGGCAAACCGTGCGCCCATGGCAAGCAGGATCTGCTTGGGATGCCGCTTAATCGACTCGATGATAGGCATCTTCACTTCCTGCTTCTGATCCTTAATCTTCTGGAATTGTGGAGATTCGGCAATTCGACCCCGGATATAAAGACCGACGACGACGAGGGCAATGCTGACCAGGAACGGCACACGCCACCCCCAGGACATGAAATCCGCATCATTCATACTTGATGCAATGAGCGTGAACACCAGGGTCCCGACCGCCAACCCCAGCGGCGCCCCCAGCTGCGGCCAGCTTCCATAGAATCCGCGTCGGTTGTCCGGTGCGTGCTCGACGGCCATCAGAACCGCGCCACCCCATTCTCCGCCAAGTGCGAAACCCTGGAGGAGACGGCAACCGATCAACAAAATCGGAGCCCAGATACCCACACTGTTATAGGTGGGCAGACATCCGATGGCGAATGTCGCAATACCCATGATCAAAAGCGTCAAATAGAGCATAACCTTGCGACCGATCCGGTCGCCGTAGTGACCGAATACAAAGCCCCCAAGGGGACGGGCGACATATCCGACGGCGTAGGTTGCAAATGCTGCGAGCGTACCGGTCATGGGATCCATCTTCGGGAAAAACAACTTATTGAAGACAAGAGCCGCAGCCGTTCCATAGATGAAGAAATCGTACCACTCGATCGTGGTCCCGATCAGACTTGCTGTTGCGACCTTAACGTGAGTTTTCATTCCACCTGTTTGTTCGCTCATTCTACCTCCTTCATAGGTATAAAAGAAAAATGCAAATCAACCACTCGGCTCAATTGCGCGGGTGACCTCGAAAAAATATCCAATGGGGCGTTCATCCCCTAGTCTTGCCCGGCTTCTATCCCCGTCCGCCTGGCAGGACAATCTAAATGAGGAACCTAATCAATCCTCATATTGCAGAGCGAATATCCACCTCCTTTCGAAATAATGAATATCAGCAGCTTCCAATTAAGCAGGTCATACGCAATATTCGCGCCAAAAAAATATTTTGATAGCGCATTCAAGTTACCGCAATCATTTATATTTTTTTTACAATATCTACGAAAACTACACATGTAGCTTTGCGGCTACATTTATGATTAAGAAAGATAAAAAAAGGAAAGTTTTTAATAACATAAGAAAACCGTATCCAAACGCTACATGTAGATTATTTGATACATTTGCCCATTATTGGTTTAACGGCAAATTCAATCTTTTCATCTTTTTGTAGAGTGCCGTTCGGTGGATGCCTAGAATCCGGGCGGCTTGGTTCTTATTGTTATTGGCGGCGTGGATGGCATGGAGCACAGCGTCGCGTTCGGAGATTGTCCTGAGTTCCTTGAGTAACGGGCTCTGCAAACATTCCGATCGTACATTCAAACTCCGGAAGAACAATGGCAGATGGTCTACATGGATGGTCTCCACACGTTCATCTATCAATGAAAGTGTGCGTTCGAGCATGTTAGACAGTTCCCGTACGTTCCCGGGCCAATCATGATTCTCGAAAATCTTCATCACTTCAGGAGATATTTCCTTGGGAGATAAGCCAAAATCCCGACAGAGATTCTGGATGAGATGAGATGCGATGAGCGGTATGTCTTCCCTGCGTTCCCGAAGCGGCGGAATATGCAGGAGGATGACATTGAGCCGGTAGTAGAGGTCCCTGCGGAACTTGCCCTTCCGGATGCAGTCTTCAAGGTTTTCGTTTGTCGCTGCAATAAGGCGGAAATCACATTTGACGGGCTTTGTGGCCCCGAGGCGGTCTACCAGTTTCTCTTCGAGAACACGAAGCAGTTTGGGTTGCATATCCAGGGGAAGCTCACTGATCTCGTCGAGGAATATTGTCCCTTGGTGGGCAAGCTCGAACTTGCCGGGCTTGCCCCTATTTCCGGCGCCCGTGAAGGCGCCCGGTTCGTAGCCGAAGAGTTCCGCCTCCAGGAGGTCCTTGGGGATGGCAGCACAGTTAATCCGGATGAGGGGCATCTTGTGGCGGTCACTGGTTCTATGGATGGAGTGGGCAAAAAGCTCTTTGCCCGTGCCGCTCTCTCCCACCAGAAGAACGGGGGAATTTACTTTGGCTGCTCTTTGTCCGAGCTTGCGCAGCTCGTTCATCACGTAGCTTGAGCCAATGATGTTGCGGAAGCTGTACTTCGAAGCCCGAAGGTTTTCCAACTCCTTCTCGTAGAATTGCACCTTGGACTCCAGGATACTGAGTTTGTCTGCAAGTATCTGGACATCCTTGATATCTTCAAACATAACCTGCCCGAAAACAGCAGCAAGCTTGCCGTCGATTTTGATGGGGATACGTTGAACAATCTGGTTGCGGCCCATGATTTGGTGCGGGTGGTTGATTTCCGGGACGCCTGTTTTAGCGACTATATGCATCCGGGAGTTTTCGATGACTTCTGTTGTGTGTTTTCCTATCTGCGCCTTCGGATCCATCCCCAGAAATTTTCCATAGGACTCGCTGAAGAAGATGATGTACCCATCGGGGTCGGTAATGAGAACACCGCTGAGAATGTTGTTCAACACACTTTCATAAAGCCGGCATTTTTCTCGGAGTTTTAAACTTTTGCTGGATTCCAAAACTCCTCCTTTTATAAAGAATGGCACAAGCCCGGCTTCTCTTCAAAAATCATTTTTGGATAACGACAAGAGCTTATCCATTCTTCGTACTTTTCGTAAGGAATATTGCATAGTTTTCAAAATCCGTCAACTAACGATTTTACGAAGAATGGATTTCCGGATTAATACTCAGTTGTATTCAGGGAGGGTTATCAAGACGCTGCAGATCAGGAACCGTTCTCACATTGTTACTTCAAAATTGTAATTATACCTGCCACATCATGCCGGTTTGATGGCTTCGATCAATGCATCCATGTGTTTTCCGGTCTTCAAAAGCCTGATTCCTGTGAATCCCGCTTCCTCAAGCCAGTGGTTGATTTCATCAAAAGTGTATGTGGATCCCCCCGGCGTGTTCACGAGCATGTTGACGGCAAAAATAGCCCCATCTGCTGGCTCTGTCCGGCTGGGCTCCATTACGTGATCACGGATGACCAACCTGCCCCCAGGGACCATGGCGCGCAGCACCTTCCTGAATAATTTGACGTTTTCGACAGGACTGTTTTGGTGAATGATGGCTGAAAGGAGGACTAAATCATGCCCGCCGGGAAGTTCGTCCTTATAGAAATCACCCGAAACAAGACGGACCCGATCGAGCATCCCTGCGTCGGCCAGACGGCCACGGGCTATTTCGATAACCGCAGGCCTGTCGAAAAGCGTTGCCTTCATTTCCGGCGCAGCGTTGAGAAAAGCGATGGTGTATGTACCGGAGGCGCCGCCCACGTCGATAAGATTTCCGGACGGGCCATGCTGAAGGACGGCTGCTGCGATTTTCTGCGCCAAGGGCATTGCCACGACGTGCATGGCTCCGATAAAGGCACGCATTTCGCCGGCATCACTGGCGGAAGATACCGGAACCCCGGTCAAACCGGACCCTTTGACAATATGAGTCAGGCCGGACCAGCTTTCCCACAAGTGGGCCGCATGGAGGACCATCGGCAATACCGACTGCGGGCTCTTGTCGGTAAGAAACGGGGCTGCCTCGGGGGCGGTTGCATACAGACTTTCATTCTTGGAAAGCAATCCCATCGCCGCCAGCGCATCGAGGAAGATGGTCAGGGCACGTAAATCAGCCTTTAGTGTGCCTGCAAGATCTTTGGCGGTTGATGGCTTTTCAGCAATAAGAGTAAAGATATTCATCTCGGCCGCTGACAGAAGAATCCTGCTTTCCATGAACTGCCTGGCAAGCTTCAGGATAGCTTCATTGCTGTTTTCCCGTTTCATAGATACCCTCCAGCAGGCTGTTCAAAAACGTCCATCTGCTGCGTTGCGCCGCAAGCTTCCCCCGCTTTCGCGGGGGCAGGCTACATCGACGTACTTCTATGTACGACTCATTCCTCAGCTCTTGCGCGTCTTGCATCTGAACATTTTTGAACAGCCTGCACAAAATCGATTTTTTCAACAACTTACCAAGTTTGAATTCTGCGTTTCGTTGATCCGATATATACCCTAGATTAACACAAAACCCCGGATCTTTCAAAATGAGTAAAAGCAAGATTGCCACGCTTCGCTCGCAATGACTCTTCATGTTTCTCAGGAGAAGCCTTTGAACGGCCTAACGCCCGACAGCCTATTTGTAAGCACTGAAATCAACACCTCGGACACGGCCCCGTTCATTGAACCAGTCGTCTTCAGTAAGCGGCGGTATTCGCGCCTCCGGCTGATCCCTGTGGACAAGCTTTATGGCGTCCGTGGGGCAGGTACTGATACAAAGACCGCAGCCGATGCAGCGATCCCGGTCAATACAATAAATGTCTTCTTTCTCCTCAATGGCCTTGACCTGACAGCGTTCACCGGCACAGACGCCACAGCCGATGCACACTTCTGCATCGATCTCGGCGTAATAATGTGAATTGATCACTTGTGAGGCCGGTATGCCCAGGTCGTTGATGGCTTTCAAGACCCCACAACAACAGCCGCAACAGTTGCAGATATAAATCTGACCAACCTGAACATTCGCAGTCAGATGGACCAAACCGGCCTCCTCCGTTTCCTTGAGCAATGCATAAGCCTCTTCCCTTGTGAGCACCCGTCCGCTGGGAGAATTATCGAAGATGCCGGGCACGGGAGCAATGGCCAGACAGACCTCGACAGGCTTTTCACATGGTTGCCCCAAGAGCCCCTTCTCTTTTTTACAGATACATTCATTGGCCAGAAAAGATTGCCCATTTTCGATAATCGCAGACACCTTTTCATAGGGCAGCGCCTCCTGTTGAACGGGGATGGCCTCCTCAATGGCCAGCGTCTGCATCAATTGAGGCTTCTGTGAAAAGAACTGACGCCCGAATGCCGGCCGGTATATTTCACAGAGTTCGGCAAACTCTTTATCCATACGGTTCAATTGAAACTCATAGATGCCGAAAACCCAAGGCAGCATACGGAAGAAACGCATCTCGCCCATAGCGATCATAAAGATCTGCCCTTGCTTCCCCATACGGACTAACCTTTCCTCCAATCCCTCAAGCGGGCGGTCAGTTCGTTTCGCAATATCCGCGGTGGTTTCAAAGGTCAGCCGTAAGTCGCAGAATAGCTCGGCCTGCTCCGGCCTGAATATCTTCTTCAACAGTTTGATTTCCACACCGCTTTCGGTTGCCGGAAACCCGTTGGGCAACGTATCGAGAACCTTGGCCAGACGTTCATAAATGGCGTCGTTCATAATCTTCTCCTTCCCTGCCCTCTATGATAAAGGCCGATCAAAACTCTTTTCCAAAACGCCGTTGGCTTCAAGCCGGGCATCCCATAGTCCCTGGTTGATAAAAGGTATGATCTGGACCATATTCTCGGCTGTCAGGTGTTCCGGCCGGGCCAGTTTATCCAGGAGTTCCCGGTCAAAGGCGCCGGTCCTTCCGAATTCCGCTCCCAGCGCGTGAAAGTAGTGGTAATACTTATCCGTGAGGAATGACGGTTGAATATCCAGTCCCTCGCAGCCCCCCTTGAGGATCGATCCCAGATAAGGGCAGCCCATCCGCCGGGAAAACTTTTCACAGTACTTTTCGACAAACCGGAGATGGTAGGTTTCAGGAAAGCCGCACTGAATGACAAACCCCAGAGAAGGCTTCCGGAGATCTTCCCTGTGGGGCGCCAGGATTTCAAAGAACGCCTTTACGCTGCCGGGCATGCAATCCACGTAGAGGGGAAATCCGATAATGACATGGCTGGATGCCGCAAAAATACCGGCAAGGTCCCGGAGTTTGTTCCTATACTCGATAAGGTATTGAAGATCACAGGTATTGGCCTCCGTCTCGAGGAATCCCCTTATAAAGTGTTCCATGAGCCTTCCCGTGTTGCTACGCTTTCCGCGGGGTGAGCCGTTAATGAATGTTAAGCGCATAATCAACCTCCTCTGCCGGTGTCTTCGTGAAATGAACAAACCCCAGGGATGAGCGCACATTGATGGCTTCCCGCCGGAAAATATCGGAAATGATCGCAATGTCTTCATCATCCGTGGAGGGCTCCTTTTCCAGCATGAACGAAATCACCGGATAGGCATCGTATCGTTTCTTGTGATGGACCTCGGCGCCGACCTCTTCAAGATGGGGATGGACGAGGTGGACATTTCTATCCATGGCGTTTTTCAGCACTGCACTGACAAATCCCATGATGAGGGGAGAAGCCATGACGACGTGATCGGCATGGATGTATCGCCTGGAAACCTCCCGGGCATCATCCTTGATGGCGCAAACACCGGGCGTCTTGAGCCAGCAGTTGAAACACCCCACGCACGGTTTGATTTTCAGGTCGCGAAGCCGCATTTGATCCGCTTCATGGCCGTCGCGCGTCATTCTTGCGACAAGGCGGTCCAGATAGGCGTCGAAAGCTCCATTCCCGGAATCGGGATTCCCGTTTAGTACTAAGATTTTCATATTCCACTCCTCATTATTCAGGACATTCCCCTCCTGTCTCACTCATTTTTTCCAACGCAAGGACAACTTCCGATATATTGTTCACCATATCCCTGTAATACCGGACGCCGAACGAGTAGCAGAGCTTCTGATAAGGATCGGCGTCGGTCTCGATTTGAGGCCCGATGGCTTCAAGCTCTTTCTGTACTTGCCTGACAGATTCCAGATATTGGGCCGACGAAGTGAGCCTCTCTTCATGGGTAAGGATCGAAAAGAAAAAGAGCTTCGTCAGAAACAGGTTTTTCGGCCTCTCCGTGGGATTAGTCGTTTTCAGGGCATTAATAAATGCCGTCCTGCCTGCATCGGTAATCGAATAGACTTTCCGGTTCGGCGCGCCGTCCTGCATCTCCACTTTCAAGGAAATCAACCCTTCCTGCTCCATCTTCTTCAGGGCCGGATAGATGGAACCATAACTAAGGCCGGAAAAAAATGAAAAGGAAAGGGAAAAAATCTTCTTCAAATCATAGCCTGTCATTTTGCCATACGTCAGAAATCCCAGCAGGGTTGATCGTACATCCATGGAAAGCCTCATTCATATATTTTATAGCTATATATCATATCGATATATTATGGGTCAAGAAAAAATGCAACAGCGAATTGCCTCAAATTAAATGTTACCGAAGGAGGTGAATAAAAAGGATCGTTGACTCATAATTCGATATTACCGAATACCGCCATTTCTATGGAGGTTGAATATGAGTCCGCAATCGAAAAAAGAATACACCGAAGCC
>CAZYDG010000002.1:0-28279 GCA_964645835.1 uncultured Syntrophaceae bacterium | reverse complement strand
CCGATCTTTGATCGGCCGTTTTTTCAGAGAACTACCACCAATTTACGGGGCACAGTGGCTACTTGAATGGCGGAATGACGTCGCTTATTGTTAAAGAACAGATACTTATACTCGTTTAAATGTGTGCGAAAGTTGAGTTATCATAACCTTAATGTACCATCACACATTGCTGAAAACATGTTGTTTGTTCCATGGAACCAGGCAAAAAGACGGGTTGCGATTATCAGGATTCATTTTAAAGGAGATTCGTTATGGATATCAAGATTACCCACGATGGAGACAAAGGAAGGGCCGAGATCAACGGTGACATCGATGAAAAGGGAGCAGAAATTCTGAAAGCGAAAGTCAAGGAACTCGAAAATATTAAAGAGATCACCATCGATTTGCGTGGCGTTGGCTATATGGGGAGTTCCGGCATCGGAAAACTGCTGCTCTTTTACAAAAAGATCGGCGTTCAGGGTGGAAAGATGAGTGTCGTCAACGTTAGGCCCGATCTTTATCGCCTGTTTCAGGAACTCAAACTGGATACCATCTTCACGATTACGCCCAAGTAGACTTCATCGCTTATGCAATTATCGGCACATACAAAAGAGGAGGTTGGGGCCATGCTGGCGGAGAAGTCCTTCAAGACGAAAATGACGCTTGGGGCGATGATGCTCATGGCGATCCCCCTTTAACAGGCTGTTGTAAAACTCAATTTCGGGCAGGCTGTTCAAAAATGTTCAGATGCAAGGCGCGCAAAAGCTGAGGCAACCACCCCCTGCACCCCCGCCAGCAGGGGACAGCGTACATAGAAGTACGTCGATGTAGCCTGCCCCCGCGAAAGCGGGGGAGGCTTGCGGCGCAACGCAGCAGATGGACGTTTTTCAACAGCCTGTTAGTCTTCCCCTTCTTCTTCCCGTGGCACAACCGTTTCAGTAGTTTGTATGTCATATGGGTTTATTACAGCGGCGCCTTCCGGCGTCGTTCCTTCAAGAAAAGCCTCGTAAATAGCCCCCCCTCCGTTTGACGGGTTGCCCGTTTTGGCATCTACCTTTACGAAGACAATTCCCTGGGGAACGGGGAAAGACTCGACGGGTGTGTTGGCAAGGATCTTGGACATACAATAGAGCCAGATGGGCGCAGCAGCCCTGCCGCCGACTTCCTGATGCCCCAGGGTCCTCTCCTGATCAAAGCCTACCCACACGCCGGTTACAAGAGAAGGCGTAAAGCCGATAAACCATGCGTCCTTCACGTCATTGGTCGTCCCCGTTTTCCCGGCCACGGGACGGCCGATGCTTTTGACACGGCGGCCCGTTCCGCTGGTGACTACGTCTTGCATAATGAATGTCGAAATGAAGGCAATTCTCGGATCAATGACCTGCTCCACAAGAGGCGGATTTTCCTCAAAAACCTGGCCGGTACGGTCGATTATCTTCGTGATGAAAAAAGGCGTAACACGCCGGCCCTGATTGCCGATAACCCCGTAGGCCCGAACCATTTCCTGGAGAGTGACGCCCGATGTTCCCAGGGCCAGAGATAGATTTTTTGCCAAAGGGGATGTAATACCCAGGTTCATGGCATAGGAGACGGCATAATCAACACCGATTTCCTGAAGCACTTTAATAGTCATAATGTTACGGGATTGCACTATGGCATTGCGAAGAGTGGTTGGCCCTTTAAACTTGCCATCGAAGTTTTTGGGGCGCCACATGCCGTCGGGACTGGACGGGTCCGGATATTCTATCGGGGCATCAACAAATTTGGTCGAAGGCGTCAACCCCTTGTCAAAGGCCGCCGTATAAATGAGCGGTTTAAACGCCGAACCGGGAAGGCGGCGCGACTGGGTAGCCCGGTTGAATTCACTCCTGACGAAATCCCGGCCGCCGACCATGGCCTTAACGGCGCCCGTTTTTATATCCATGGTCAATAATGCCGACTGGACAAGGCCTTTTTCGTAATCATGGCGCTCCTCCAATTCTTTTAAGCCCGTCGCTACGGCCTCATTGGCAGCCTTCTGCATATTGAGGTTAAGGGTTGTATAAACCTCCAGCCCTTCCTTGTACAAGACCTCGCTGCCATATTTTTCCTGGATATAGCGCCGGACGTTTTCGATGAAGTAAGGGGCCACCTTCTCCTTTGGCTTGATGGACCGCAACAGCAAAGGCGTGTTCAAAGCCCGATCCTTGTCCTGCTTCGTAATGTAGCCGTCCTCGAACATCCTTTCCAGGACATAGGTCTGCCTTTGGCGGGCTTTATCGAAATGGGTAAAAGGCGAGTAGGTGCTCGGGGCTTTGGGCAGTCCGGCTATCAGGGCCGCTTCGGGCAAGGTCAGGTGTCTGGCGCTCTTGCCGAAATACCCCTGGGCCGCTGCTTCAATGCCGTAGGTGCCGTGTCCCAGATAAATCTGGTTGAGATAAAGATTGAGGATTTCTTCCTTTGAAAGGTAGTGATCGATTTTGTAGGCGAGGACAACCTCCTTGAGTTTGCGGATGTAACTTCGCTCGGGAGACAGATACATGGATTTGGCTACCTGCTGGGTAATCGTACTGCCCCCCTGAACAATACGTCCCGCACCCACGTTCTTGAAGAATGCTCGCGATATACCCGTGAAATCAATTCCTTTGTGTTCAAAAAAACGGCTGTCCTCAGCGGCGATAAAGGCTTGAATCACAATCTTGGGAACATCGGCAATCTTGATTATCTTGCGGTCTTCCAGAAAAAACTCGTCAATCAACTCGTTATTATCCGCATAGACCCGCGTGGCGATTGAGGGCCGGTAATCCTTGAGTGCGGCTATGCTGGGCATTTCCCCAAGGAGCATATAAGCGGCAATGCCACCACCCGCGAGGACAGCAACGGAGACAAGGATCAGGCTAATGACGAGAAAGGTTCCGAAACCAAAGTGTCTTCGGCGTGTTTTACCTTTCACGGGTTCTACGGCTCCTCGCTTTCATCGGCTGGGTCCGGCTTTTCTTCTTTCTTCTTCCCGGCGTATTTTGCTAGAAAGATGCTGATTTCATAGAGGACCATGAGGGGTATGGCCATGATGATCTGGCTGAAAGCGTCCGGTGAAGGCGTAAGTATGGCGGCAACGATGAAGATGATCAGTATGGCATACCGTCTTTGCTTACGGAGCATTTGGGCGTTGACGATACCAAGCTTGGCCATGAAAAAGATAAAAACGGGCAGTTCAAAAGAAACCCCGAAGGCCAGGAGCATCTTCAAGGCAAATGAGAGATATTCCCGGAAGGAAATCATGGGTTTGAGGGCATCCGAAGAGAAGGCTACAAAAAACTCGAAGGCCGGCGGCAAGGCTAAGTAATAGCCGAAAAGGATCCCTGCTAGAAAGAGAAATGTGGAAGAGACAACAAAGGGCAGGACAAGCTTTCTTTCCTTCGGGAAAAGACCCGGTGCGATAAAACGCCAGATCTGGAAGAAGATATAGGGACTCGTCAGAAAAAGAGAAGCAAAGAAGGCTATTTTCAAATAGATGAAAAAAGCCTCCGGCAAGCCTGTGTAAATCATATGGCTGTTCTTGGGGAGAACGTCCATAAGGGGCTGGGTGATAATTTTAAAAAGATACTCCTTAAAGTAATAACAGGCAAAAAACCCGACGCCGACGGCGATGAGAATGCGGATAATACGTTTCCTCAATTCCTCCAGATGAGAGGTCAAGGGCAGTTTTTCATCTTCCATGTTGTTCATCAGGCCTTAGGTTTGGAAGAGGCTTCTTCCGTCGGATGGGGTTTTTCGTCGGCTTTGCCGTAAAGGAGGGAATCTTTGGGGCCGTTCCCCTCTTTCTTGGGTTCGTCCTCTTTCAGGGTATCCTTGATTGATTCCGTAACGCCCTCTGTGGCTCGTCGGAATTCGTTCAACCCCCTGCCCAGCGATTTGGCAAGATCGGGGAGCTTCTTCGGCCCGACAACCAAAAGGGCCACAATGGCAATAATGATGAGCTCAGACATGCCTATGCCAAACATATGATTTGTCCTTTAATCCGGAATTTGCACGTTTCCGCCGAGATGGACGGCGTCGCGAAAGACCGTGTTACAATAGTGGGCGAAAATATATCTTGATGTGCAAACATTTGTCAACGGTAAATATTTTTGCACTTCAACGGTTTTTATGGTAGAAATCTTCTTTGCTTCAAGCTCACGTCCTACCTTTGCAACAATCAATGGTACGTCTGGCTCGGAGATTAAAAGCGTATTGGAAAAATAATGCCCCGGAAGACAGGAATTGTCAGAGATAATCGTTATCTAAGGCATGGTGCCGGTATAGCCCATCCCGAATCGCCCCGGCGGTTGGAAGCCATCCATGCCATGCTGGACAAACCCGACATGGCTGGCAAGTTTATATCGATTCAGCCACGTTATGCAACCCATGATGAAATCGCCCTGGTCCATGACCCTCGCTACATTGATCTGATTGCCCAAACGGCAAATCAGGACTGTGTTGTCCTTGATCCGGACACGGAAACGACTTCCGATACATACGATACTGCAAAACTAGCCGTCGGTGGTGCCCTTTCCGCTGTCGATGCCGTTATGAATGGGGATGTCGGTAACGCTTTCGCCATTATCCGGCCACCGGGGCATCATGCCGGGACGGGTCATGCCGCGGGGTTTTGTATATTTAACAACATCGCTATCGCAGCCCGCTATGCCATCTCACGGTATGGATTATCGCGGGTTTTGATTGCCGACTGGGATCTCCATCACGGAGATGGGACACAGTCCATTTTCTATAATGATAAAAAGGTGCTTTATTTTTCCACCCATCAATTTCCAGCCTATCCGGGTACGGGGTTTTTGACGGATGTGGGCCACGGTGAAGGGGCCTTCTACACCATCAATGTTCCCATGAAGGCCTGCGGAGACAATGCCATGTATGTCAAGGCCTATCGAGGACTATTGCAACCGGTGGCTATGGAATTCAAGCCGGAGTTGGTCCTTGTGTCCGCCGGTTTTGATATCTATGAAAAAGATCCCCTGGGTGACATGAAAGTTACACCGACGGGCTTTGCCGCCCTGACCCGGATCATGATGGATATTGCCGATGTTGTCTGCGATGGACATCTCGTGGCTGTTCTTGAGGGCGGCTATCATGTAACGGGTGTAGCGGAATCGGTCAAAGCGGTGCTCAATGAAATGCACGACGATACGCACTATTCTGAAGATAACCTGGATCGCCTCGAATACGAGGCCGATCAGGGAAAGGACCAGACGATCAGACGGGTTATGGAGCAGGTGGAACCCGTCTGGCAGGTTTTTTAGGAGTCTGTTGAAAAATGCCCATCTGCTGCGTTGCGCTGCAAGCCTCGTCAATCGACGTACTTCTATGTACGCTGTCCCCCGCTGGCGGGCGTGCAGGGGGTGGTTGCCTCGGCTTTTGTGCGCCTTGCATCTGGACATCCCGTATCAAGTACGGGACAAGCTTTTGAACAGACTGCTCAAAATCGAGTATTTTCAACAGACTGTGAGGAGGAAAGATTGAAGATTACTAAAGAAGAAGTAGCCCACGTGGCCCATCTTGCGAGGCTGGAATTCGGGGAGGAGGAAATGGGGAAATTTACCTCCCAATTGAACGACATCCTTCTTTATATGGAAAAGCTAAATGCCGTGGATACGGAGGGCATCGCCCCCATGACCCACGCGACGGTGCTTCACAACGCCTTCCGGGAAGACGTGGTTCACCCGTCTCTCCCCCACGAGCAGGCCCTGGCTAACGCGCCGGATCCGAAGGGCGAATTTTTCCGAGTACCCAAGGTTATCGAGTGAGGAATAATAACATATGGCACTTAATCAATTAACCATTCATGAACTTCAACATAAGCTCAAAACCGGTGAAACTACGGCGGTCGAACTCGTCCGGTCAGTCTTTGAACGCATCGATTCCGTAGAAGACAAAGTCCACGGCTATATTGCCCTGATGAGAGAATCGGCATTCACCCAGGCCGAAGAAGCGGACCGCAACATAAGGGAAGGCAAGATCAAGTCCTTGACGGGCATCCCCATCGCCCTGAAGGATATCTACTGCACGAAAGGCTTCCCGACCACCTGTGGTTCCCGGATACTACATAATTTCAAGCCGCCCTACGATGCCACGGTCGTGGAGAAGCTCAAGGAGGCCGGGGCCGTCTTTACCGGCAAAACAAACATGGACGAATTCGCCATGGGATCATCGACGGAGACATCCTGGTTCGGCACTACCAGAAACCCCTGGGATCTTGATCGGATTCCCGGCGGGTCCAGCGGCGGTTCCGCTGCTGTAGTGGCCGCTGACGAATGTATCGCCTCCCTCGGTTCCGACACGGGAGGTTCCATCCGCCAGCCAGCCGCCCTTTGCGGCATTGTCGGGATGAAGCCGACATATGGCCGTGTATCCCGTTTCGGTCTTGTGGCCTTCGCCTCGTCCCTGGACCAGATCGGGCCTTTCACGAAGGATGTGGAAGATTGCGCAATAATGATGAACGCCATCGCGGGGTACGATCCCCGGGAATCGACGTCGGTGCCCATGGATGTCCTCGACTACCGCGAGTTTCTAAACCAGGATATAAGCGGTTGGACCATCGGCATTCCCAAGGAATACTTTATCGAGGGGATCGATGGGGAGGTTCTTTCTGCCGTCCAGAAAGGCATCAAAACTCTGGAGAGCGCCGGAGCCAAATGCATCGAGATCTCCCTGCCCCACACGGAATACTGCCTGGCCGTATATTATATCGTCGCGCCCGCAGAAGCGAGTTCCAACCTGGCTCGTTACGACGGCGTCAAGTACGGCCTGCGCTATCTCGAAGGCAGGGACCTGCTTGACATGTATAAAAAGACCCGTTCCGCCGGTTTCGGAGCGGAAGTGAAACGGCGAATCATTATCGGGACCTATGTTTTGTCTTCCGGATATTACGACGCCTATTACAAGAAGGCATCCCAAGTCCGGGCACTCATCCGCCGCGATTTCGACGAAGCCTTCAAGCGGTGTGATGTCATCCTGACACCGACAACACCGACTCCGGCCTTCCGTATCGGCGAAAAAACTGATGACCCCATGCAAATGTATCTATCCGACATTTTTACAATATCCACTAACCTGGCCGGAATACCGGGCATATCCGTTCCCTGTGGTTTTACGGACGGCGGCCTGCCCATCGGCATGCAGTTTCAGGCGGGGCACTTTCAGGAAGGACGGCTGATCCAGATCGGTTCCGCCTATGAAAAACTCGCCAATCTTGAGAAAAGGAGGCCTGCCCTCTAATGGAATTCGAACCGGTCATCGGGCTGGAAATCCACGCCCAACTCCTCACGGATACAAAAATATTCTGCAGTTGTTCAACGAAATTCGGGGCATCGCCCAATAGCCATACCTGTCCGGTCTGTCTAGGCATGCCGGGCGTTTTGCCCGTCCTGAACAAAAAAGTCGTCGAATTTGCGATCAAGATGAGTCTTGCGACCCATTGCCGGATCAATGCCGAAAACAGTTTTGCCAGGAAGAATTACTTTTATCCCGACCTGCCGAAGGGATACCAGATTTCCCAATACGCCTATCCGCTCGCAGAATTCGGTTACGTTGATATCGAGTTGGAATCAGGCAAGAACAGAATCGGCATTACCCGCATCCATATGGAAGAGGACGCGGGCAAACTCATACACGATGAGTATAACCCCGCAAGTTACGTGGACCTGAACCGGACGGGCGTGCCCCTGATCGAGATCGTCAGCGAACCGGATATCCGCAGCGCCGAAGAGGCGGCGGCCTACCTCCGCCGGATACATGAAATCCTGGTCTATCTGGAAATCTGCGATGGCAACATGGAAGAAGGAAGTTTCCGTTGCGATGCCAATATATCCCTGCGCCCTAAGGGCCAGGAGGCCTTCGGCACCCGGGCGGAACTCAAGAACATGAATTCGTTCCGAAACGTCCAGCGGGCCCTGGAATACGAGATCAAGCGCCAGCAATACATTTTGGAAGGGGGCGGGGAGGTCATCCAGGAAACCCGTCTTTGGGACGACAGCCAGGGGGTGACAAACTCCATGCGTGGGAAGGAAGAGGCTCATGATTACAGATATTTCCCCGATCCGGACCTCGTAACAATCGCTATCAGCGACGGCTGGGTGGCGGAGATTTCCGCTTCCATGCCCGAATTGCCCCTGGAAAAAAGGGAACGGTTTGTCCGGGAATACGATATTCCGGCCTACGACGCGGGCGTCCTTACCACGAGCCGTGCTCTTGCCGATTATTATGAGGCGACAGTCAAACTCGGGGGGCAACCGAAGACGACTGCCAACTGGGTCATGGGAGATATACTGCGATTTCTCAATGAAGAAAAAAGGGATATCCGGGAATGCCCCGTGTCTCCGGCATCATTAGCCGACATGCTCAAGTTCATCGACGATGGCACAATAAGCGGCAAGATGGCCAAAGAGATCATCGAAGATATGTACAAAACCGGGAAGACGCCACAGGCCGTCATTGAAGAAAAAGGGTTGGTCCAGATCACGGATGAAGGCGCCCTGGCGGCCGTAGTCACTCAGATCATGGAGGCCAATCCCGGACAGCTTGCCCAGTTCCGTTCGGGCAAAGACAAGCTCTTCGGTTTCTTTGTCGGCCAGGCCATGAAAGCGACTCAGGGCAAGGCCAATCCACAACTGCTCAACGATCTGCTTAAAAAGATGCTGCCGGGCTGAAACCACGGCCGACCGGATATGAAGACTACGGACGAAGATACTGTTCAAGCCATCAAAGATGCCGTGATGATCCGCACAATCTATTGGGAAAACGACACCGTCGTCATGATCGACCAGAAGGCCCTTCCCGCTGTGGAACGATACATTACCTGCCATGAATACGGGCAGGTGATCGATGCCATAGACGATCTGACGATTCGCGGCGCCCCGGCCATTGGTATCGCCGCTGCCATGGGCATTGCTCTGGGGTTACTCCATGAAAGCGCCGATTCGGAAGACGCGCTCGACACAGCCTTCGAAGAGATTTGCCTGCGATTTTCCAAAAGCCGGCCCACGGCCCGTAATCTCTTTTGGGCCATTGAGCGAATGCGGAATTGCTATGAAGCCGCCCGGATGTCCCCGGCAGAGAAAAAGCGGGGACGCAAGCCGCGCCGGACGGATCAGTTAAAACAGACGCAACAGATTTCCCTCTTCGAAGATATCGACAACACTCACCTTACCGGCAATGCGATGGAAGTATCCGGTATCCAACGAATCAAAACGGCCCTTGTCGACGAGGCAATCCGCATGGCCGGCGAGGATATCAGTATAAATCGCCAAATCGGCAGCCACGGAAAAACCCTGATCAAAGATGGAGACCGCATTTTGACCCACTGCAATGCCGGAGCCCTGGCAACGGCGGGTTACGGCACGGCGTTGGGCGTCGTCCGGGCGGCCTGGGAAGAAGGAAAAAAGATCCATATCTTTGTCGATGAAACAAGGCCCGTTTTACAGGGGGCGAGGTTGACGGCCTGGGAAATGATGAAGGAAGGCATTCCGGCCACGCTCATTACAGACAATATGGCCGGGTTCCTGATGAAACAGGGGAAGATCGACAAAATAATCGTCGGAGCGGATCGTATTGCCGCAAACGGCGACACGGCCAACAAGATCGGGACCTATTCCCTGGCAGTGCTGGCACGGGCTCACGGCATCCCTCTGTACATCGCCGCGCCCCTGTCAACAATCGATATTTCCATAACGGACGGATCGGCCATTCCCATCGAAGAACGAAAACCCGGTGAGGTAACCGGCTTTGGGGGCGCTTGTACTGCCCCGGACGGCATGACTGTTTATAATCCCGCGTTTGATGTGACACCCCATGATCTTATTGCCGCCATTATAACGGAGGCGGGTGTCATCGAACCGCCCTTCGCAGGAAAGATTGCCGCACTTTTTACCGAATCATGACGCAGAAACTCTTCCTTTTTGATTTTGACGGCGTCCTGGTGGATTCGCTCCAGGTTTACCTGAGGGCTGTCAAATGGTGCCTGGAGACTATCGGCAGCCCCATCGTTAAGACTGAAGAGGACTATCGGGATCTGTTCGACGATAATTTCTATGAATCGCTCCAGCAACGAGGCGTCGATCTGGATGCATTCGGCAAGGCCCTTTTGGATTACACAGCCATGATGGGTGGGAATTATTACGACGATGTGACACCCTTTACCTTAATGATTCCTATTGTCGAGGCCCTGCGCAAGAATCACCTCCTGGCGATCATTTCCTCCAACTCGCTCGATGCCATCGAAAAGATTTTTAAAAAATTTCAATATGACGGATGCTTCCAAACCATTCTGGGGTCCGATTTTTCATTGAGTAAAAAAGATAAGATTGCCTACGCAATGGACCGGTTTAGTGTCGGCCCTGAGAATACATATTATGTCGGCGATACGGCAGGAGATATCACGGAGGGTAGACAGGCAGGGGTCTTGACCGTTGCCGTGACCTGGGGATGGCATTCCCGGACAAGGCTCCTTACCGCAAATCCGGACTTTTTGGTCGATGTCCCGGAGGAGTTGCTGGCTGTTTGAGAACATTTTAGCGAAGGAAGAGAGGTTGGTATGCTGTATTTACGGAAAAACACGAATCGGAAGCTTTCAGGACTGGTTTATTGGACCCTTATTTTACTCATTACATCATCTCTCCTCACAGGGTGCAAAGGCAATGGGGGCGGCAGTAATGTCCAGGCCTATGACCCGCAGGCGGAATACGCGAAAGCCTGTAACGACGCAAAGACCGTTACCGCTGACAAGGTATCGAAGAACCTGACAGCCATTATTCCCGAAAATGCAGATCTCATCTGGGAAAACGGCGTTGTCGGCTCTCGTGTTCTGGTGGTGAGCTGGGTAGACCAGAATGCATGCAACATCTACAAATGTCCAGACGGTGGATGCCAACCCACCGATACCTGCAAGGAAGGAAAAGAATGCCAATATAGCCGTGACACTTACGTCTCGATCGTTCCCGAAATTAAGAATTTCTTCAAGAACAGGACCGTCACGACCATGCGGGTCGCCCAGGTTTTGGGCCTGCCGCCGTCTGATGCCGTCAACAAAACTTGTTTCCTGGAAATATGGGCGTCACCCAAGGATCTTTTCCGGCCGTCACCGGACCCGGAGATTACGGATTACGAGGCCGAAATGGATTTCCCCAGCGATCAATACAGCAACCCTTTCAGACAATACAATACCACGGAACTAGTCTTCGCCGATCAGTCCTGCAATCCGGCCCAATGCCCGGCTTGTGACCAGTGGGGCAATTGCGGATTTACGGACTATAAAAACTTTTTCAAGAACCGGACCCAGTTCATCTATACATCCAGCGCCCCCTATCCCTGGACGCGTCTCGGCTATACCTATGATTGGGGAGAAGATGCACCGGCCAACCACGTGGGGCTGAGCGAATTTGTCCTCCATGGGAAGAAGGCCGACGGAAGCAAGATTTCCGTCAAGATTAAGGCCGTGACACCGACGGCTACGTATCTTTCAAACAACTGACGCGACGGGTGCTCCTCGTACCTTAAAAACAGCATCGCAGCATGGTGGATGATGCAGTACATTGGGTGCCACGGGCGAAGACGAAGTCTTGCCCGTGCGTCGTGAACAATTTAAGCTGCAGGGTGGATGAAGCGAAGCGCATCCACCAGCCGACAGTGGAACCGCTTCGCTTGTTCCACCCTACTTTCCCCTGCGCCCTCGCGGCTGTGTTATTATTCATTTTTCTTGTCATTTCGAGCAACTGACCCCGGTTACAGCCACTGGGATGATTCATGGAAGAAACTTGCAGTCATCGCGAGCGGTCCCTCGGACCGCGTGGCGATCTAAAAGCAAGATTGCCGCGCTTCGCTCGCAATGACTCATCAAGTTTCTTAGGAGGATAAGCAAGAATACCGATGGACGTAAAATCTTTTTCGGAGTGCGGCGCCTAGGCGCCGCTTTCAAAGCGCAGCCCAGGCTGCGCACTCCAAAGACCACCGGATCAAGCCCGGCATGACGATCTTTGCCATGTTTAATTGTTGATGTAATAATGTGCGGCTGCTCGGAGTCACGCTCCATCCTCTGGAACGTCTTCAATTTCAAGATCAGCCGCAAAAATCCGGTTCGCCTCCCTGCCGATTTTTTCGGTCAGCCTTCGGGAAAAAAGACCGAAGACCGGGGCCAGGAGAATGGGAACCCACCGGCCGGCTACCCGTTGAGAGATTTTGACGGCAATGTCCATCCCGATGGACCCGGCAATTTTGCGAATGACGGGAAGGCTTAAGGACTTGATGGCCAGGCGCGTCCCGATGTTGCGGACGATTGTAGGGCCAATCGTCAGGCCCAGGGCATTGGCAAAGATTAGTAAAATAGCCGGGTGGCGAAGGGCATAAATCTTCCGGTGGTAACGGCCTATTTTGTAAACGAGATTCATTTGGAGCTTCATGACGGCAACGATCTCCGGCAGGATCGTTGCCAGACCCACAGGCCCCCAGGCGGCGCTTAAGGTCGTACTGATCCAGAAGGCCTTGCCGGCTGCCTCACGAATCATTTCCTCAGGCGTTCCGGTAACTACGACCTCTTCCGGTTTTGGAGCAAAGTTCAATAAAAGATCGGTGAACCAGTTTCCACTTTTAAGCTCATCATTTGTCATAGCAAGATCTTTCTGGCTGTGTCCCAACACTCGATTTTGTGCAGGCTGTTCAAAAATGCCCAGATGCAAGGCGCGCAAAAGCTGAGGCAACCACCCCCTGCACCCCCGCCAGCGGGGGACAGCGTACATAGAAGTACGTCGATGTAGCCTGCCCCCGCGAAAGCGGGGGAGGCTTGCGGCGCAACGCAGCAGATGGACGCTTTTCAACAGCCTGCTGATTAGAAAACGAAGATAAGCATCAACAAACTCACCATCATAAGGACGCACACGACAATGAGGGTTAAGAAGCAGGTGCGGACCATGCTGATAAGCTCCTGTAAAAAACTCATCAGATAGGCCATATCGGCCCCTGTAGTTTCAACGATTTGTTTGAGCGGCCAGGCAAGACGGACGATCATGATGCTCAGGTAAATGACGAGGATCGCGATGATGATCCAGAGGCCGTAGTCAACGGCATTGAGAATCATTTGCCTCTCGCTGGAGATATCGCCCGGATCGAAATAAGCTACGAGCAGATAAACGGTAAAGAGCGTTCCCACTGCAAAGACGAGGAATCCCAATCGATGGAGGCCTTTCGACAAGGCCAGAAGCACATTGTTCTCAACGGGGCTGAATTCATATTTTCCGCAATCGATTATGCCCTTCATGATGCTCTCCTTACCGTGGTGTTGGCTCATGCCGATTAACAAAAGAGGTGGGGCACGAAGCGGCTGAAATTGTTCGTAATGGGTGTCGTTCCTTCCCGGATTCCCATACCGGCTGCCTGGGAGCCGATGATCCAGGACCCGATAACGGGATAACTCCACCCATAGCAGGGAAGTTCTTTGTACTCCTGATAGATCATCCTCCTTCTCGATTCGGCAAAGGTGGTCGCCACTGTTATGTTTTCACCCTCCCGTGAGAAGAAAGGCTTCTCCACATAAGGAACCGTCGATGGCGGCGGCGCGCAGAAGTACGCGGGCAGAAGGTTTGCATGATGGGGATACATCTCCCAGAGAAGGGGCAGGATTGCTTTATTGCTCAGTATCATCTTCCAGGGAGGTTCGAAAAACAGGATGTCAGAAGTCAGGATATGCGGGGCGAAGGGTTCCGAAAGCATCCATTCCCAGGGATAAAGTTTGAATAAGCGATGGATGTCCATCCCGTCGAGATCGACAAATTGTCCCGTCTCAGAATTGTAACCGACATCGTCGATAAAGATATGTTGTGTCTCCACGCC
Organism: uncultured Syntrophaceae bacterium; assembly: GCA_964645835.1. GTDB lineage: Bacteria > Desulfobacterota > Syntrophia > Syntrophales > UBA8958 > CAZBME01. The sequence goes on along the minus strand of CAZYDG010000002.1, from coordinate 14,446 downwards.
TGCCTGCATGGCAACATCACGGATGTATTCCGTCGTCGTGTAGTCTTCCAGACTCTCCTTGACGCAGGAAAAATAGAGTATTTTGCCGTTCGTCTGGGGGCAAATCCTGTTTTTGATGACTTCCAGGAGTTTTTCGTGGATCGAATTGAACTGGTCTTTAGCGGAATCGAAATCCTGGAGCCAGTAATATTGCACAACACTGGCCTCGAAAAGGGACGTTGGGGTGTCGGCATTGAATTCGAGCAGCTTCGGCTCTGAGCGGCCGTCATAGTGAAAGTCGAAACGTCCGTAAATCGTTGGCCGCTCTTCCCGCCATGACGTTTTGACATAATCCCAAAATGCTTCCGGTATTGAAAGCTGTTCAAAGAGGTCGTTCCGGATCACATGATCCACCAGTTCCAGACACATGGCGTATACATTTTCCGTGACTTCTTCAAGGTGATCGATCTGTTCCGCAGAAAATTCATAATAAACCGTTTCATCCCAGTAGGGTAATCCATCGATTTCGTAGAAGCGGAATCCGACCTCTTCAACTTTTTTTTGCCAGTCTTTACGGATGTTATTGACGGGTCGTCTGATCATAATATCAAAGGCTTACGATGAGGCTCTCGCGCCGCCGGCGCCAAAGCCGCCCCGAGTAATACCGATGGCCCTTTTCGTCACACTCGACGGATTGCGGGCATAGTCTGTTGAACTGGATGGCCGATACCAGGGGCCATGATAAATCATATGGTACCCTGTGGAGGTATATTGCTTCTCCGCCTCGCACTTGGAAGGGTCACGGTAGTCCTTTACACAATCGTCCCAAGTGGCATACTGATTCCTTACCTTATCCTGGCAACCCAGGAAAAGACTGCTCGTCAGGAGGATAAGGGTTATGCTCCTGGATTTTTTCATCTGGATTTTCTCGACATCATGTTTCTCGTCATAGCAGATACACGGAACAATCTCTGGATTAAGCGCAACGCAGCAGACGTGTCCCCTCTCGAGGGGGCCAGAGGGAGGGTTAGCCATACCACCCCCTTTTTCCCCCGCCTGCGGGAAAAATTTTCGCGAAAGCGCGGGATGCGCGTTTTTCAACAGTCTGCAAAAGGACGGAGTTGCTTTTCAGGCAACCCGAAGATATATAGGAAAGATCGGTGGATATGTCAATAATATTGTCTTTGAAGGCTTGATATGATTCGATGTTTACCCTGCGTTACCCGTAGTGTGAATGTTTCATAATGTGTAATAAAATTTTTCTTGACTTTCGATATGGTTAAGGATAGTATGCCATATTATTCTGTGATATTTCTAAAGCAAGTCGGTAGAATATAACAAGAGGTTGGAAATAGACATTTTGAAGTGCAAAGGATGGCCACCATGCTCTTTCGTCTGGTGGTTTTTTAATTCCTGTCATCGTGTTGATCCGACTGCAAGAAAATTTAAGAAAGGAGGATGCAAACGATGTCAGAAGGTAAAGTAAAATGGTTCAACGAAAGCAAGGGCTTCGGCTTCATCGAAAAGTCTGATGGCGGTGATGTGTTCGTTCACTTCAGTGCGATCCAGACCACAGGTTTCAAGACACTGCAAGAAGGCCAGAGTGTCAGCTTTGATATTGAGCAAGGTCCGAAAGGTCCGGCAGCCGTAAACGTTAAGCCCCAATAAGGCCTACTTCCCAAACGAACAAGGCGCTACCACACATGATAAATGTGCGGCGGCGCCTTTTTTTTGGCCTAAGACCATATGTTTACGTCATGATCGAATCGCGATTTCCTATTCAGGACAAAAAAGCAATGACGTTATAGTTGAATTTTTCAGGGTCCTGAATATGAAGGGCGTGGCCGCATCCCTCAAAAGGGATAACCATGGCTTCAGGCAGTTGGTTCTTCATAAATTCGTAGTTTTCCGGGGGGTAGTAGTTGCTCTCACAACCGTAGGCAAGCAGGCAGGGGACGGTGATATCCTTCAGCAGGGGACGGTAATCCTGCATGGACATGGATATCCAGAAAGCGACAATGGCATGTGGCGTGTTACGCCGGGCCTCATCGTATAGCCAGGGGAGATCTTCTTTGCCCTTGAAATCCGCCTGGTGATTGAATTCCCGTTTCTCGTTAAACAGGGATTTGTTCAGGATACGTTCCGCCACGACCACGCTGTATCGTCCCCAGTCCTCCAGCATGGCGGATAGCATAAATAGGTTATCCTCATGGCCGAAATCACCCGCTTTTCCACTGAACAGTCCCGGCAGGCCCCAGTGCCAGTCAGGTGCCTTCAAAAGCCTGGGGGTCATATCGATGACAACGATCTTGGCAATGCCCCGGCAAGTGTATTGCCGGATATACTCGAAGATAACATGGGTCCCCATGGACCAGCCTACAAGAGATACATCTTCCAGGCCAAGATACTCGATCAATTCCCGCAGATCACGGGCAAGCCTTCTCATGTTCAACCCGTGTTCCGGGACATCTGAATCGCCATGCCCCCTCTGATCGTATGTAATGACCTGAAAATGACCGGCCATGGAGGGGACCTGTTTTTTAAAATGACGGTGATTAGCCGTTAGCCCATGAATGAAAACAACAGGTTTTCCCTTCCCCCTTGTTTCATAGTACAGCCGGACATGGTCATCGGTGACATAATAGGGCATGGGTCTTCCTCCATCAAAGTTCCGGCATCAAAGGTCCGGATTAAAACTTTGACAGTCGGCATCGGTATTGCCATCTACGCGCGGATGCAGGAACAATACAATTGCCGTCTGCCTTCCAGTCATGTTCAACTCATTAATGTTAATCACTTCTTGCGATAAACATTCAAGCCGATTTTGGCCTCTTCGCGTTCGGGGACGGCAATGTTCCCTTCCGTCGAGGCGATGATAATCGTTTTGCCTGAAGAATAAGGTCCGAATTCTTTGGTCAGATCGACCTTAATGGTCAGGATATTTCCATCCAGGGACATTTCTACGTTTTTCATGATTTCCTCCTTTGAAGTTTAAAATGGTTTATCATTTCATTGCAGTCAGATAAGATCAAGCGCCGCTTTTCAACGGCGACGAGAGCCTTGATCTGTCTTTCCCTTAATCCTGCGGTGCTTCGCGTATGGCCGCGTTCCAGATAGACCAATCCCTCAGGCTGGCGACCCCGGAAATACTTCGCTCCTCTGCCGCTTGCGTGCTCATTGATCCTCCGGTTGATATCGGTCGTAATGCCCGTATATAACGAGTTATCGGAGCACAGAATCATATATACCTGCCAATCCGTTCTACCCATCATGCGACATTAACTTTCCGGCATTTATCAGGCTGTTGAAAACATCCCCCTGCACCCGCTCCAGAGGGGGACAAGCTTTTTCTCTCCCCCTTCGAGGGGGACGTTGGGAGGGGGATGGGGTTGATTTTTATGCTTGCATGCGTCTTTACCCCATCCCCACCCTGACCCTCCCCTTGAAGGGGAGGGGATTTTCGTTTGCCGCTCCCCTGCTAGGAGGGGAGGGAATTTTTATAGCATTTTGTGGTGGAATCAATGGACCTTTTTCGCGCCCGCCTCAACGGCCTTGACAGGGCCAAAGTTTTCTTCATATTGTTTCAAGTTGGTCGCCAGGGCATCAACGGTCCGTTTGACATTTCCGGGACTTAAAACAATCCTCGATACCAGATGAGCTCCGTTCGGCGATGTCAAAAGCCAGTCGAGAATAAATTCCTCCGGGCTGTGGGAGACGATCATTAAATTGCTGTACCGGCCCCGCGACATCTCGTCGTTGGTGTTGATCTGAACGGGTTGCTGCTCCTCCGGCTTGTTCGGGTTGTTCGGGTTTGACATATATTATCCTCCATGAGATAAATTAACTCACATTATCATAAATTCTTAATCACGGGTCAACAATTCTCTATTGCAAATTGTATTCAATGAAAGGCTTGCTTTTCTCGAATTGATATTTAAAATAGATTCAAAATAACCGGAGGGTTTTTCATGGCCGGTCATCATCAGTATGATAGGGATTTTGCACCAGAGTCTGAAACCGATATAGCTGAACCGAGTATGTATAGGGTTATTCTCCATAATGACCATTATACGACCATGGATTTCGTCGTCGAGGTATTGAGGAATATTTTCCATAAAACTGCCTCGGAGGCGACGAAAATCATGTTGGATGTTCATGAAAGAGGGCACGGCGTCTGTGGGATTTACACTTATGACATGGCAGTTACTAAGGTATCGCGGGTTCATCAGATGGCCAAGATGCGGAGTTTCCCCCTCAAATGCAGCTATGAAGAGGCATGATGCCCCAAAGGCAGGAGTAAATTATGAAAATCAATGAGGAATTAGATCACATATTTCGGGCAGCCTATACAGAGGCCAAACTTCGGTCTCATGAATATCTGACGCCTGAGCACATATTGTTCGCTTCTTTGTTCTTTGAATCGTCCAGCGAAATCATCAGGTCTTGCGGTGGCGATGTGAAAGGACTTCAAGCCAAGCTGGAGGATTTTTTCGCGACCAAGATTCCGAAAACCGCTAAGGATATGGACCCGGTCCAAAGCGCGAGTTTTCAGAATGTCATCGAGCGGGCAGTCTGGCACACGACATCGGCCCAAAAAGGTGAACTCGATATCGGCGATGTCCTCATTTCCATCTTCGACGAACTGGAATCATACGCCGCATTCTTTCTCCACCGGGAAGGTCTTTCCCGGCTTGATCTGCTGAACTATATTTCCCATGGAATCTCCGCGGCGCCGCGCGAAAAGCCACAAATCGGCGTACCGGAGAAAAAGGAAGGGGCATCGCAGAAAGACGTCAAGGTCTTGGCCGCCTACACAACGGAGTTGGTCCAGAAAGCCAGACTGGGGGAAATTGACCCTCTCATCGGCCGGGAGGACATTATTGAACGGACGACCCAGATCCTCTGCCGGCGGTATAAGAACAACCCCATCCATGTCGGAGAAGCGGGTGTCGGCAAGACGGCGATCACCGAAGGCCTGGCCCAGATGATTGCCGACGGCAAGGTGCCCAAACCCCTGAAAGACGCTAAGATATATGCTCTGGATATGGGAGCCCTTCTGGCGGGAACCCGTTTCCGCGGCGATTTCGAAGACCGCCTGAAGAAGGTCCTCAACGAATTGCAGAAGGTCAAAAGCGCCGTCCTGTTCATCGATGAGATCCATACTATAGTTGGCGCCGGGTCAGCCTCCGGAGGAGCTATGGATGCGTCGAACATCCTGAAACCCGTCCTGACATCCGGAAAAATCCGGTGTATCGGTTCGACTACCTATGAGGAGTACCGAAAATTCTTTGACAAGGACCGCGCCTTATCCCGGCGTTTTCAGCCGGTCGACATATCCGAACCGTCGATCGACGAAACCCATAAGATTTTGCAGGGCTTAAGGGATAAATACGAGACATTCCACCAGGTGGTTTATACGGATGACGCCCTGCGGGTTGCTGCGGAACTATCGGGTAAACATATCAATGACCGTCATCTTCCCGACAAGGCCATAGATGTACTCGACGAGGCCGGCGCCAGGACCCGTCTGTACCGGGAGGACGAATTCAGCACGATCACGATCACGCCTTACGATATCGAAAAAATCGTGGCAAAGATCGCCAAAATTCCGGAGCAATCCGTCTCTTCGTCGGAATCGCTCCGTCTGAGGGACCTCGAATCTGCACTGAAATCCAATATTTTCGGCCAGGATTCAGCCATCGATCTGGTCGTACAGGCCATCCGGCGTTCCCGCGCCGGATTCGGAGATCCGTGCAAGCCTGTGGCATCGCTCTTGTTTGCCGGACCGACGGGTGTGGGCAAGACGGAACTGGCACGCCAGCTGGCGTCTATCCTGGGTGTCTCGCTCCATCGATATGATATGTCGGAATATCAAGAGAAACACACGGTTTCGAGACTGGTCGGCGCCCCTCCGGGCTACGTGGGATTCGAAGAGGGCGGCCTCCTTACGGAGACTATCCGGAAATCGCCTCATTCAGTCCTGCTTTTGGATGAAATCGAAAAGGCCCATCCCGATATTTTCAATACACTGCTTCAGGTCATGGACTATGCTACATTGACGGACAACAACGGCAGAAAGGCCGATTTTCGCAACGTCATAATTATTATGACCTCAAACGCAGGCGCCCGGGATATCGGCAGGGTGGAGATCGGCTTTGGCGAACGGCGGATCAGCCGCAAAGCAGTCACGGATGCAGTAAAGAAGTTCTTCTCTCCTGAATTCCGCAACCGCCTCGATGCGACAGTGACCTTTAACAATCTGACGAAGGACGCTGTCGTAGATATCGTGAAAAAGCAGATCAGCGAGTTTCAGGAGCGCCTGGCCCCCAAAAAGGTTACGCTGGACGTAACACCGGCGGCCCTGAATTGGCTGGCCGAGAAAGGTTATTCCGATGAATTCGGCGCCCGTGAAGTGGGCCGCCTGATTCAGGACAAGATCAAGGATTTCTTCGTCAATGAGGTCCTCTTCGGAAAGCTTGTCAACGGTGGATCGGTTGTCGCTGACGTAGGGGCCGATGCCGAAATGACCGAAATTGTCCTGAAAGTTGAATGCCCGGTGGAAGATCAAGCTTGCGATTCGTGAAGGATGCCGTAGGACATGCCCATCTTTCGACTGCCCATCACTCAACGAATTGATGAGCCGATATTTCCCTCGCCGGAATTGGCGTCTCCGGAAGGCATTCTCGCTGTCGGTGGAGACTTGTCTCCGGAAAGGCTCCTGATGGCCTATCGTATGGGCATCTTCCCCTGGTATTCAGAAGGAATGCCCATCCTTTGGTGGTCGCCGGACCCGCGGTTTGTTCTGTTTCCCCATGAATTGAAGATATCGCGGAGCATGCGGCAGGTCTTGAAGAAGGACCTTTTCCGTATCACCATGGACCGGAATTTCCGGGATGTCATGGCCGGATGCCGAGCACCCCGGAAGAATCAGGAGGGTACCTGGATAGACACCGACATGACAAAGGCTTATGGCGACCTCCATGATCGGGGATACGCCCATTCCGTCGAGGTTTGGGCAGACAATCAACTTGTCGGCGGTCTCTACGGCGTTTCCCTGGGACGCTGTTTCTTCGGCGAATCCATGTTTACCAGAGTGAGCAACGCCTCCAAGGCGGCCCTTATCGTCCTGACGCAGAAACTCCACGCTCTGGGATTTGTCATGATCGACTGCCAGATATTTACCGAACACCTGCAAAGCCTGGGAGCCCGCATGATCCCACGAACCAATTTTCTTCAGATGCTTGAAGATGCCCTGACTGCGGAAACCCTGAAGGGCGATTGGGGTCAGGAGATCCTATCGGCAGATTGTGGAAATACTTGATTTGGGACATGCTGTTCAAAAATGTTCAGCTGTAGGGTGGATGAAGCGGAGCGCATCCACCATCCGCCGGCGGAACCGCTTCGCTGTTCCACCCTGCAATGAAATGACGTAACGCAGTAGACGTGTCTCCTCTGGGAGGGGAGACTGTGTCGTGATTCAAATATTTGCTGCATCCAATTTGCTGTAGTCCAGACCTTTAGGTCTGCGGTTTTGATTAAGGTGTTAATATTAAGCAGCATCAGCAGGACTAAAGTCCTGCGCTACATTCAAATCGCTTAGAAAAAACTCTAAATTACGCCACAGTCTCAGAGTGCAGGGGGGGGGTTCCCCGTGAAAGCTTGGGATGGACGTTTTTCAACAGAACTGACTATAGCAGGTTGACTTCCATTGCCCTAACCGGGCATGCAGTCACACAGAGTTCGCAGCCGTTGCACTTCTCGACATTGAAACAAACTCTCATGGTTTCCTTATCGAAAGACAGGGCCGTCGTCGGACAAAAAGCCGTGCAGGCTCCGCAATATACACACTTGTCCGTGTTTTGGATAACATTCTTGGAAAGGGGTTCGACCTTCAGGCCTTTTTCCTTTAGATAGCGGATGCCTTGATCAAAATTGTCTTTTGAGCCGATCAACTCCAGGACGATGACACCCTCCCGCCGGGGATAGATACGAGCCTTTAGTATATTGAAGACCAGGTCGTGGCGCTTTACCAACTCATAAATAATGGGCTGGTCCACATTGTCAGCAGTATAATGGATAACGATTTTCTTTGAGAACTTTTCTTCCATCATTTCTTCAGGCATTTCCTCTTCCGGGGATTCCACTCAATCTTAACCTTGGAATCGTACGGTAAGCGTACTCTGTTGTCAAGATTTTCGTGGTGTTCGGTCCGGTTTATCTTTTTCTTCTGTAAACGGCGGGCTCAGATTGGGGAATAAATCCATTATGGACGAAAATGAAGGCATATTCGGATAAGATGTCCTGATGTCCAACCACTTTTTAAATTGCTGATCCGTTACGGATTGGTAGGCCATATAGTTTTTGATGATCTGTTCCAGATAATTTTGAAAGAACTCATTTAAAAGATTGCCGCTGGATTGGATAAGCAAATGCAAAAGGGGGACAGGCATAAGAAAATTCTTGTTTCGCGACGCCTCAAGGAGTATCTGTGTCAGAATAAAAGACGTTACATCTTCTTTTGTCTTGGCATCCACTATCTGCACTTGACGGCCGTCGCGGATTACATGGGCGATATCGTCCAGGGTTACATAGCTGCTCTTTTCCGTATCGTACAAACGGCGGTTACCATACTTCTTGTAGACCAGTATCTTGTCCATATGCCATATCCTCATTGCGATTGATGCGGTCCTGTTTATGATATAGCGCAATATAAAATATTTATCAAACATAAGTTACAAAAAGATAAACAGAGCTGCTCTTTAAAATCATATTTATATTATTATACATTTTAAAGAACTCGAGGTAATTTAAACAGTAAATAATTTATTTTGCATTGCAACAAAATGGCCTTGACAAACTTAAAATCCTTCGTATAATAGCCTATACAAAATAGGCGTCTTCAGAAAGATAAAAATAGAGAAGGAGGTAAGGTCATGATGGAACAAGGAAAAGTTGCCAAGCAGATGATTGATTTTCACAAGGCCACATTCGACAACACCTTTAATGCGATGTCGATTCTTCAGGAACAGACGGAGAGAATGGTAAACATGTTCCTGGAGCAGTCAACCTGGGTGCCTGATGAGGGTCGGAAGGCCATTAACGAGTGGGTCAAAACCTACAAAACAGGCCGATCGGATTTCAAAAACTCGGTTGACGATAGTTTCAAAAAGGTGGAAGAATTTTTTACGACCTTCAATAAGGACAAGGATACTAAGGTCAAAACAACAGCCAAAACAAAGTAACGAAAGGAGAGTTAAAATGGATCCAAAACAAATGATGAAACAGATGTTTGATTTCAACAAGACGGCCGTCGAGAAAACCTTTGGCGCCATGACGGTAATGCAGGACCAGACCGACAAGATGTTCAATCTCTGGCTTGATCAGAACAAGTGGTTCCCCGAAGAAGGCAGAAAAGCTGTCGCGGAATGGCTTAAAACTTGTAAAAACGGCCCTGAAGAGTTCAAGGCCAAAATTGATGAAGGCTACAAGAAAATGGAAGAATATTTTGGAGCCTCCGAAAAATAAGGCATATTCTTCAATCTCCCTTTACTCTTTACTTACGTTGTGTGCGGTGAAAACCTCTGGTCTTTCCCCGACAGGTAATCCGATGCCCGGGTGAACTGCCGGGGAATTGACGATCATTTAATGATAGTTTCTCCTATCTACAGGAGGAGGATACATGATAGATCGAGATTTCTTTGAATTTTGGGGACAGTTATTCTTGAATGTGGCCAAAGGTCAAAAACAGATTGAAGAAATGAACTCCCTGTTCCGTCAGGGTATGGATGGTTATGAATCCATGAGAACCCTGTTCCGGAATATATACGGTTTGGACAAAAAAACCGAATATCACTCTAACAGTACAAGTGCATGGGAAAAAAGCCGGGATAACTTTCAGACATCCTTTCGGCAGGTCCTTTCAATCTGGGGGCTGGTTACCAAGGAAGATTATGATGCTCTTTCCGCTAAATATGATGCTTTGGAAAAAAGGGTCGGCGAACAGGAACTGACGATCAAGCAATTGAGGATGCTACTGGGGGAAAGGCAGGATGATGCCTTTGCCACAACGAAAGAACTACAGGGTCTTTTATCCAAGCAGCAGGCAGAGTTTCAAGCTTTGATGAATAACCTGGGCATCGTCTTCGAAAAGAAAAGCGATTCTTCGTCCAAGAAAAAGCATTAATTACCACTTCGTTTCCCCGTCATTCCCGTGAAACGGGAATCCGGAGGGTTTAGCGCTGTAGGGTGGATGAAGCGAAGCGCATCCACCATCCGCCGCCGGTGGAACCGCTTCGCTTGTTCCACCCTACAATGAAATAAGCTGTCAACCCTTCACGGTATCCGCCTGCGGGGGACAGTTTTGGTGTTGTCCCCCTCTGGAGGGGGTGCAGGGGGAGGAACTTGTCAAGCCTTCTTGGCGGCCTTCGGCGGACTCACAAGGGCCTCGCCGTCAACCACTTTCTTCCCATCCTGGTTGGTGCAGGTCGTTCGCAGGCGAAGACGGTTTTTTTCTATATCCCTTTCAATGACTTCTATTCTGGCTGTTATGGTGTCCCCAAAACGGACCGGGGCCAGAAAATTAATTTCCTGACGAAGATAAATAGTTCCCGGCCCGGGCAGCATCGTGCCAAGCACTGCGGAGATGAACCCCCCTGTAAGCATGCCGTGGGCGATACGGGATTTGAAAAACGTCTGTGCTGCATAGGTTTCGTTGATATGGGCCGGATTGAAGTCCCCGGTAATGCCGGCATACAAATAAACATCCGTTTCCGTAACGGTTTTTGATAATTCCGCCGAATCTCCCATCGCTATTTGATCCATCGTTTTACCGATCATTTCAATCCCTTCCTTTCCCCACTTGTATAATCAATTCATTGTGATTGCTAAAATACGCTTTTAAAACCAGCTCTTATACGTCCAGGATGCCTCTTTCATCTCCTTGAGATCGCTCTGCAGCATCAGGTACAGCCCGGCATTCTGAATCGCCAGCCCCCCAAGGTTGGCCAGCGCTGTCACAAGCATTATTTCGTCACTTGTAAATTCCCGCAGTGTCGCGCTATACAGCCTCAATATCCCAATGACTTCTTCCCGTGCCTTGATAGGAATGGAAAGGAGCGATAGAATGCCCTCCTCCTGCTTTTCCTTTTTCCGCCTCACCGTCTTATCCGCTGCCACATCGACAATCATGACCGGCTTGCCGTTCAGGGCGTCCGTGATACTCTTTTCTGCCGATACGACCATCTTGTCGAGATACTTTTCACTTAAACCGTAGGAGGCCACCAGTTGCAGCATCGTCCGTTCGTCATTCAGAAGGCGTATGGTGGCAGCCTTGACGCCAAGAGACTTGGAGACCTCTTCCGTAAGGGTTTGCAGGATGGTCTTGATGTCCAGACTGGAGGCGATGGTGGCCGCCAGGGAGGAAAACATCTGTGTGTTCTGCCGGAGGCTCTCAACGAGCCGGGCGTTTTGTATGGCCAAACCGCCTTGTTCCGCCAATATCTTTAGAAAATCGATCTCGTTCTGAGAAAATTCCCGTTTCTTTGCAGTATAAAGCGCCAGGATGGCAATGAGATTTCCCTTGATCAGGCAAGGAATGACGAGAATGGAGCCGATACCTTCCGCCTTTTTCACATCACGGTTTTCCAGGCGGGGATCCGTCATGGCGTCGGCATAATAAAGATAGCCGCCCGTTCGCAGGGCCGGATTTATTTTGGCTGCCCGATCGGTTTCGATATGGATGTAATTAGGCGAGAGTCCAACCTGTGCCACAGGCTGATATTGCTGTTTTGTCTCATCGGCAAGAAACAGGCACGCTGCCTTGGCTTTCATTGTATCTTTAGCGCTTTCCACGATCAGTTTAAGCAAGGCATCCATGTCTTTGGTGGTTCCGAATGCTTCGCTGATGTTGCTGATTATTTTATAATACTGAGTCATTTCAGGCATACTGCTTCCCCCTCTGTAAGGTTATTATATCCTTTTATATAGTGTTCTGTATGATCTGGTTTAATGATGGTTTGACGCCGCCGACCCGTTTGCCGGTTTCTTTTCCCTTTGGCGTCCGGGACGGCTTTTTGATGCGCATTCCCACAGGTTTGGAGGGCGCCGCCGCCTCTTTTTCCGTTGCGGTGTCTTTGACCTTTTCTGCCTCTTTGACCTTGACATCGCCCCCGTCTCTTTCGTGGAGCCATCGGACGATTTTCGGTGCAAATTCACGCTGGCATTTGGAACTGACATAAATGCCGATATGGCCCGTATCCAGGCAGATATCCTCCACATCCTTGCTGCCCACATTCTGGGTTAATTGGTTGCAGGCCTCCGGAGGCACCAGATGATCGTATTGCCCGTAGAAATTAAGGACCGGCACGGTGATTTTCTTCAAATCCACACGTTTGCCGCCGATATGGAGCTTGCTCTGGATCAAAAGGTTCTTCTGGTAAAAATCCGTGACGAATTGGCGGAAAGTCTCGCCGGGAAGATCGGGGCTATCGAAGATCCATTTTTCCATGCGGACAAAATTTTCAACAAATGAACGATTGCCCATATTCTCGAAAAACCCGACATACTTATCGAGCATCAGCCGGGCCGGATTGAGCAGGAGGAAACCAAAATTCATAACGTCACCCGAAAGGTTCCCATAGGTATCTACGAGGTGATCGACATCGATGGATTTCATCCAGACATGGAGAAGACCCTTGTCATTATCGAAACTTGAGGGTGTCACCGTCGTGATGAGGTTCCGGACTTTTTCCGGATGCAAAGCGGTATAAATGACGCTGAAGGTCCCACCCATGCATATGCCCATAAGGTTTATCTTGTCAACTCCGGTGGCGTCACGAATGTAATCAACGACATTGTCCATGTAGCCGTTTACATGGTCGTCAATGGTCTGGAAACGTTCCTTTCGGGTCGGATAGCCCCAGTCGATCATGTAAAGATCGATACCGTTATTGATAAAGGTCTTGACCACACTGCGGTCCGACTGAAGATCGAGCATCGTCTCCCGATTGATTAAGGCATAAGTAACCAGGAGGGGTGTCTTGAATTTGTGATCCCCTGGCGTACGGTAGTGTTTTAATTTGACCCGGTCCTCCTCATAAACGACATCGTACGGAGTCGTGGCCAAGTCCGATGACAAAGGCCCGAGAAGAACTTCTGATGCCTTGCTGACCGTGTCCTGTGCTTTTTCGGCCTCGGCGGCCAAATTGGAACGAATCAGGTCTAGGAAAACTTTCGACTGCTCCATTTGTGTCTACCTCCCTTGTCTCCAGTCTGTCCTGTGTTAAGCATTACGCGCTTCCAGATCCTTGACCTTTTTTTCCAGGGTCTTGACCTGTTTTTTCAAGAGATAAAGCTCCTTGTACATGTTGTCCATATCCTTGTTCGTCGGTATGGGCAGGCTTTGCAGGATATCCTCGAGGAATGTATTCTTTGCATCGGTATATGCCTCCAGTTGCCTCAGAGTCGCCTGGAGGGCGCTTAAGTACTCCGAAGACTTGAAAAGGGTCATATAATGACCTTCCAGGATCTTCAGCCAAATATTGTAGTACTCTTTTGCCTTGTCCGGCAGCCTGCCCTCCTGATACATCTGCTCGATCTGATCCTGAAACACCTTAAAGGATTTTTCGATAGGCAGATAGAGGATAAATATAAATTCGGACAAGGTTGCCTGAAGAAGATTCGTTTGATCCAGGAAACGGTTGAATCGCTCCTGATGGAAGCGCATCAGCCCCAGTTGGGGGATATTGAAATATTGCCGGAATTCTTCTTCGTAGATCTCCTTCCAGGCCTTGAACAAATCCTGCTCCAGATTGTCGAAGTTATAGGCTTCCGTCTTTTTGCCGATCTTGCTCGCCTTTTCCATAACCTGCTTTTGAAGGCGCACCGACGCCTCCCAGCCCGTTTTTGCCAGGGTCATGTAGAATTCCGGCAGGGTGTTGAGGCCTTTAAGAATGGCATCGGCCATATTGGGATCATTCAGAGTGGAAGAAATGGATTGCCAGCGGTTGATTGTGTTTTCGATGGAATCGAGATATCGGTTCTTTTTTCCATTGCCATCTTCAGATGAAGCGGCGGAAGCGACAGGCCCTTGTTTCATTGCCGATTCCAAGAGGAGGCCCGATGATTTCAATATGTCAGCCATAAGGTTCCCCATAGCTGATTTATCCTGCATGCCTTCACCCATAAGAAATAACCTCTTTTCTTTTCAGCAAACGATAGAAGTTGAAGAAATGTGGAAATGACCCGAACAGCTATTCAGCCAAAAAAACCAGTATTTGGTTATTACAATAATGTGACAACTCATTTTTGTCAACCCTCAATGTCTGCTTTGTTGGGAGTACGTGATATGTCCGGTTTGTAGCACACAATCTGTCCGGTTTGTTAAGATCACCTATGGAGGTGATCGATGCGACAGACGGAGATGCTACAGGAGATCCGGAGGATGCGATTTGAAGAGGTATATTCGGAG
>CAZYDG010000001.1:0-11792 GCA_964645835.1 uncultured Syntrophaceae bacterium | reverse complement strand
GCTCCGATCTTTGATCGGCCGTTTTTTCAGAGAACTACCACCAATTTACGGGGCACAGTGGCTACTTGAATGGCGGAATGACGTCGCTTATTGTTAAAGAACAGATACTTATACTCGTTTAAATGTGTGCGAAAGTTGAGTAACTAAGATGAAGCGGCTATTTAACATGGATAGGTGTTGGGCGTACAGGAGAAGCTTTATGAAAGATTTGTTAATTGGCTTTATTTGCATGGTCATGGTCCTGGCCGGTCAACATTCGGTTTTAGCTGGCGAGGTCGGGAAATCCGGAGCACAGGCAGCCAATATGCAAGAGGTTGGCAGTGCGTCTGTTGGGAGTGCCAGGACCGGTATGGGAAAATCGAACGACTGGAGAAATTTCAGGAAGCCCGACGATGCGACCCTGAAGAAGATGCTGACACCCATGCAGTATGAAGTGACCCAGCGGGAAGGCACGGAACCGCCGTTTCAGAATGAATATGACAACAACAAGCGTGAAGGTATTTATGTGGATATTGTGTCAGGCGAGCCCCTTTTTAGTTCCAAAGACAAGTTTGACTCCAAGACCGGCTGGCCGAGTTTTACCAAGCCCCTTGAACCTAATAATATTATAACCAGGAAAGACCGGAGATTGTTTTTCACAAGGATTGAAGTGAGAAGCAAACATTGCGATTCCCACCTCGGTCATGTATTTGACGATGGCCCTCCTCCAACAGGCCTTCGGTATTGTATGAATTCGGCGGCCCTGAAATTCATTCCAAAAGAGGATCTGGAGAAAGCGGGTTATGGTGAATACAGGAAGTTCTTTAGGTAGGATTGGGAAGCCGGTAATGCGAAAAGTCATGATGCTCCTTCTGGCTTTTATACTCATACCGGTGACTGCTTCCCTTAATGCGAATGAAGTCACGAAGATTTCCGGCATTCACAAAGAGATCGCAACCTTCGCCGGTGGATGTTTCTGGTGCATGGAGTCACCATTCGATAATCTGCCCGGTGTTTTGTCCGTTACCGTTGGCTACACAGGAGGAAGTGTTAAAAACCCCACTTACGAGCAGGTTTCTTCCGGCAGCACAGGCCACGCCGAATCAGTTCAGATTATTTATAACCCGAGGATAATCACTTACAAGAAGCTCCTGGATGTATTTTGGCACAACATCGATCCCACGACCAGGGACCGCCAATTCTGTGATGTCGGCCATCAGTACCGGTCAGCCATTTTCTATCATGGTGATGACCAACGCCGGATTGCCGAGGAATCCAAAGCAGCATTGGAAAAAAACAAACCTTTTAAGGGATCCATTGTAACCGAAATTGTCCCGGCAGGTGTATTCTACCTAGCAGAAGAATATCACCAGCACTATTACAAGAAGAACCCTTTTCGTTACAAATTCTATCGCGCAGGGTGCGGTCGTGACCAACGGCTCAACGAACTGTGGAAAAATGAGGCCGGACATTAGCAATACTTCAAAGGCACATTCAGGAATGAACTGAAGAAATACATCCGGATTCCAAACCAGGAGGGTAGGGGAAAAAGGATTATACGCCCAGGCCGAATAAAATATGAAAGGAGGCGAATAGGATGAAGGCACAAAAGAAGAAGAAAGAGCTGAGCAAGAAAGCTAAGAGTCAAGAGAAGACGTTCTGGTCGTTGATGCGGTCCGCTGATTCCGGCAATCTATGTTACAGTTGAAAGGAGTGAAAAGCGAGCTAGTTGCCGGTCGGGCAACCAAGACCTTTGATTTTTTTATCCAGTGGCATCTTACCGAACGGTGCAATCTCCGCTGCCGTCATTGCTATCAGACGCGGAAGAAACCCGGGGAGATGTCAATCGATGAACTGAAATATGAAATCGACGGGGCGAGGGAGATGTTCAAGGCCTGGGAAGAGGAGTACGACATTATCCTTTCCCCGTCGATCCATTTTACAGGTGGCGAGCCTTTAGTCTACCGGGGCATTTGGGATGTCATTGCCCATGTCCGGCAATGTGGTTTCAACGTTGCCATTTTGACGAACGGTAGTCTGCTAAAAGCCGAAGACGCAGCCAAGGCGTCCCAGCTGGGCATTGTAGATGTCCAGGTCAGCCTTGAAGGCCCACCTGAGATCCACGATGGAATCAGAGGTCCCGGAAGCTTTGACGCCGCGGTAAGAGGTGCCCGCTTGCTCATCGAAACGGGGAATAAAGTAAGTGCGAATATGACTCTTTCGGGACTCAACGTAGGCAGAATAGAAGAAACTATAGAGATAGCAAGAGATCTCGGTTTCTCCCGAATGGGATTGTCCCGTCTGGTACCCTGTGGAAGTGGCGGGACGTTACTGAGCAGTATCCTGACATCTTCACAGATCATGGATGCGTATGGCCGAGCATCTGCCTTAAGCAGCCCTTCGTTCAGGGTCTCTTCGGGCGATCCTCTTGCCGGTGTTCTTTCAGGGGCAAAGCCGCCCCCGCAGAGCCAACTGGCGTTGTCCGGCTGCAGTGCCGGCTTTTCGGGGCTTACCATTACCAGTGACGGGTCCGTCATGCCTTGCCGCCGCATCGGGCTTAAAATAGGCAACCTGCGCAAAACCCCGTTGCGAAAAATCTGGTCTTCCTCTAAAATTCTATGGCGTCTCAGACAACGGGAAAGTTATTCAGGGAAATGCGGAAAATGCTCCCTATGGCCATCTTGCCGCGGCTGTCGGGCCGTGGCTTATGCATATTCAAAATCTCACGGCACCCCAGATCTTTTTGCAGATGATCCTCAATGCTGGATGACGTGTGATGATCACAATTGATCGCAGCCTATTAAAACATCAAAACAAAAGGATTGGAAAGAGCGTGAAACCAGAAAAGTTGATGTTCTTTCGAGAGCGTCTGCAGCAAAAAATCGCCGAACTATTAAACGATCAGACTAAAACGCTGTCAGTGATGTTAAATAGCGGAGAGCGCACTGCGGACAGCAACGATCAGGCATCAATGGAGGCTGAAAGGAATTATGAACTGCGAATTCGTGACAGGGAGCGGCGCCTTATATTAAAGATGACAGAAGCGATTAAACGGATAGATAATGGCACATTTGGAATATGTGTTGATTGCGGGGAAGAAATATCGGAGAAGCGGCTAATGGCTAGACTGGTGACTACACAGTGCTTAGACTGTAAAAACAAACAGGAAAAACTTGAGAAAGCCCAGAGGATGAAAGATGTCCGCTTTGTTCACTATGGGTTTCAGGGTTCGCCGCAAAGCCATGAAGATGATGATTAGATAATTGATCAGCAATAAATTGATGAGAGGAAATTGAGTTTAAACCGGCGGGAATGACGCCATCCTTGTCTGTCATTATCCGGTCCCCTTCTTATTCGTCATTGTCGGACCTGATCCGACAATCCAGGAATAAACTGGCAGACTGTAAGGTGGACGAAGCGAAGCGCATCCACCATTTGCCGGTGAAGCTTTAAAACCTCTGGATTCCCGTTTCCACGGGAATGACGTCCTCCCCATTCCGAAATCAAATGGCAGAGAATCAAAAAATAACACAGGGGCGATTCGCAATGAATTACCCCTGTGTCTTAAGTTTTACCGTTTGATGCTGTAGAAAGCCCCCATGCCGCGATAAACGGCGGCGTCTCCGAGTTCTTCTTCGATTCTCAGCAACTGATTGTATTTCGACAATCGCTCGCTTCGAGAGAGGGACCCGCTTTTAATCTGCCCGCAATTGGCGGCTACGGCCACATCGGCCATGGTGCTGTCTTCTGTTTCGCCGGAACGGTGGGAGATAACTGTTGTATAACCCGCTTCCTTGGCGGTCTGGATTGTTTCCAGCGTTTCCGTCAGGGTCCCGATCTGGTTGAGTTTGATCAGGATCGAATTGGCAATGCCCTTGCCGATACCGATCTCCAGGCGCTTCTTGTTTGTTACGAACAGGTCGTCGCCTACGATCTGGACGTTCTTGCCCAGGGTGTCCGTCAGCAGCTTCCAGCCGTCCCAGTCGTCCTCCGCCAGACCGTCTTCAATGGAGATAATGGGGTATTTCTTGACGAGGTCTTCATAGAACCGGACCATGTCCTCCGCCGATTTGGTAGGCTTCTTTTCCGCTTCCAGGATGTACTTGCCATTTTTATAAAAGGAACTGGCTGCCGAATCGAGGGCGATCATGATGTCTTTGCCCGGTTTGTATTTTGCCTTGGTGATGGCTTCCATGATCAGGCTCAATGCCTCTTCATTCGATTTGAGATTCGGGGCGAAGCCGCCTTCATCACCTACGGCCGTATTATACCCCTTGGCCTTCAAAACAGCCTTCAGGGTGTGAAAAACCTCTGCGCTCATGCGAAGGCCTTCCCGGAAATTCGGAGCCCCTACAGGCATGATCATGAACTCCTGGATGTCCACATTGTTGTCGGCGTGCTGGCCGCCGTTTAAGATGTTCATCATGGGGACCGGTATGTCCTTTGCCATGACTCCGCCGATGTAGCGGTAAAGGGGCAGCTCCACGGCCTCGGCGGCGGCCAGGGCGCAGGCCAGAGATACACTGAGGATGGCGTTGGCGCCAAGATTGCCTTTGTTGGCCGTACCGTCCAGGACAATCATGGTATAGTCGATGTCACGCTGGGCCAGTACGTCCATGCCGATCAGTTCCGGCGAGATTTTTTCGATGACGTTTTTGATCGCCTTCTGAACGCCCTTTCCCTGATAGCGTTTCTTGTTGCCGTCACGTAGTTCGAGCATCTCGTGCTCGCCAGTTGAAGCGCCGGAGGGGACGGCGGCGCGTCCGATAATGCCTGACAGTAGCGTAACTTCAGCCTCGATAGTCGGGTTCCCCCGAGAATCCAGGATCTCTCTTGCGTAAACGTTAATGATTTCAGTCATGTGTCCTCCTTATGGTCGTCATGTAATATCATGTTAATCGACTTACTGAGATCTCTTACAAAATAATTGGGGAGGAATCAAGGAAAACACTCTTGATATGACGCTTAAACTCAGGTAGAAAACAAGGCTTATTGATTGCAAAAAAGTTCATCTTAAAAGATTTGGAAGGTAGGAAATTTGGCGGGTAAACGAACGAAGCTGTACCATCACATGAAGAAGTGGCTTGAGAAAGCCGTTATGGATTACGGGATGATAAGCGAAGGAGACCGGGTTCTCGTCGGTGTTTCAGGAGGTGCGGACAGCCTGGCCCTCCTCGATCTGCTGGCAAGCCCCATGATTTTTGTGCCTCCCTTCGAACTCATGGCCGTCCATATCGATCCGGGATTCGGCGGCGCTGAAAAGGAGTACGGGGTTTTTGAAAGATATATGGAAGACAAGGGCATTTCCTTCGGTATAGAAAGGACCAACTACGGCCCCCTTTCGCACAGCGATTTCAACAAGAAGAATCCCTGTTTCCTGTGCTCACGCCTTCGACGCAAGCGCATATTCGAGATTGCCGCTGAAAGGGGATGCAACAAAATTGCCTTTGCCCATCACCGGGATGACATTATCGAGACGCTCCTGATCAACATGTTTTACGGCAGGGAGATCAGCACCATGATGCCCAACCAGTCGATATTCGGGGGAAAGCTCCACATAATCAGGCCACTGGCCTATCTTCCCGAAGAGCCGGTAAAGAAATATGCCGGAGAATGCCGGTTTCCCGTGGTGGAGAACCGCTGCCCTTCCAGCAAGACATCGCGCCGCCATTATATCAAGAATCTCATCAAGATGCTGGAGCGGGACAACAAAGAGATCCGCCACAACATCTGGACGGCCATGGGGCATGTAAAGCCCGATTACCTGCTCACGAAAGGACAATAAGCGGTGGCAAAGAAAGATACAGGCGAGAAGATCATTGCCCAGAACAAGACGGCCCGGCTCAACTATTTTATTGGTGACACCTATGAGGCGGGCATCGTCCTCGTAGGCACTGAGGTAAAGTCGATCCGCGAGGGCCGGGTGAAACTCAAGGACAGTTACGCCATGGTGAAGGACGGGGAGGTCTGGCTCCATGACATGCATGTAAGCCCTTACAGCCATGGGAACCGTTATAATCACGAGCCGTTGCGGACCCGGAAGCTCCTCCTCCATAACCGGGAAATCAAAAAACTATACGGAAAATCGCGTGAAAAGGGTCTTACGCTTGTACCTTTGAAAGTCTATTTCAAGAATGGCAAGGTGAAGGTAGAAATCGGCGTGGGCAGCGGCAAGAAGCTCTATGACAAGCGGGAAGACTTGAAGCAGAAAGATGACCGCCGGGATATGCAAAGGGCTCTGCGGGAGCGGAACCGCGGATAAACCTCCACCTGCACCCCCTCCAGAGGGGGACACGTCTACTGCGTTGCGCCAAAAGCTTCGCTTATTTCATTGTAGGGTGGAACAAGCGAAGCGGTTCCACCGGCGGATGGTGGATGCGCTTCGCTTCATCCACCCTACAGTTCTTACTTGCGGGAGCGGAATCGAGAATAAGCGGGCTGTTTATCTCGGCGTCAAATCCTCGCGGAGAACATCGGCGCCGATTTCCATTCGCAGGAATATTTCGGGAATCTTTTGCCGCTGCATATTATGGAACGCTTCCTGTGGGCTGATAGGCCCTGAAACGGGATTCCATGTCGTCTTATTGGGATAGAACCGCTTGACAAACATTGTCTTGCCGTCGGGATAAACGATCTCGAAAGAGGCGTTTTGAATATGCGGTTCGAGATCGACATAGTCATTTCGTAACTGATCGGCCCGCGATATCCTGTAGATGGTCGTAGTCCTGTCACCGGCCAAGTTGCGGCTGGCCATAGGGATATCCCGCATGGTAAGCCGCCAACTGGCTGTCTGTTGATTGTCCGGAGCTTGAGGCGCCTTTTTTGCTCGGTATAAAGTCCGGCTTTCGGTGTATGTCATCTCTTCGACCTTGGATCTGTCCGGCGATAGCCGTCCTTTGAGCGATTTCCGGTACAGTGCAAACCCCATTCCCTCGGACACATCGGATGGAAAAGGGTCGTTCGCCTGAGCTTCGAACTCAAGCTTGCCATTACATGGCATCTCAAGCACGTTGCTTTCCAGCAGAATAAAGTCGTAAACCCCCCGTAATTTATCATTGCGCGCTGTTTCGCCGTCATAGAGTACGTAACTGGTAAACATCAATGTTGCGGCGCATTGCGTGATCTTTTTTTGCGTTATATTATCCGATGTTCCTTTTTTCACGGCTTTCTTTGGTGCTGCCCAGGCGGATGAGAGGGACAGCATCAATGCGGCGGTAAGCCAGAGCACGATGATGGTTTTTCTATGATTCATAATTGCCCTCCTCACTGACCATGATCATGAAGTCTATGGCGGATGATGGAAAACCGCAACAAAAAAAATTGTCAGCTCGAGATCGTTATGGTATGAATTCAAACAATTAGACCATCGATTTTGGCTGATTTGACTTTCATTCCTTCAACCATTCTTTTCCATATGAGAGGTCTCCATCGATGAAATGGTTCAAAACGACCATTATTGCCGCGCTTCTTATTGCAACCCCCGTCCTTGGGTCCCCTCCTGCGAGATATCCTGTTCCTAATAACCTCCTGGTCGATATTCAGCCTGAAGAGCCTGGTCGTTTTTCAAAACCGGTCAAGGTGAAGATCGTCTTCACCTCGCAGATAGGAACAACCCGCAATGTCGATGCTTCTTTTTATACCTCTGAGAATCTTGTTGTGGAGCCTGCAAAGGCAAAAATCGACGTCCTGGAGGAAGGTGTGAGACAGGAAATCATGGTGATTGTAAAAAGCAAAGGTTCGAAAAAGGGCAAAGGGGAAAAATGGGTCCAGGTCAACTACACCCAGGTTCCGGATTACCCTCGGATGATTGAATGGGTAAAAACCAATAAGAATAAATATTCGAGCCCGGATTTGGCGGCAAAGTTGATCAGAAATCTGAAGGACTATAAAGATGAAGGAAGGGCTTTCAGGAGCTCTTTGACCTATGATTTCCAATAGCCGGTTGGGTGTGGAAGATCTCAAGGGAGGACGATGATGGATGATCAAGGTGCAATGACGGTAAGGGGGAAAAGAAGATTATTCCTTATGGTGGCCATTGTCTTAGGGATTTTTTTACAAATGCTTTTGCCTTCCTTTTCTCTTTGTCTTGAAACCATGGAAAACTTGAAAAAATCGGCTGAGCTGGGAGATGCGGTGGCTTGTTTCCGCATCGGCCTCCTGTACGATACCGGTTCGGGGGTTACCAAGGACCGAAAAAAGGCTGAAGAATGGTTCAAAAAGGGTGAAGCGACAATCGATCCTCTGCGGGTTGAAATAATCAAAAAAGCCATCGGAAAAACGAAGAAATTGCCCAAAGGGCTATCAGACAAGATCAAGCAATACAGGCAAAAGGCAGACAAAGACGATACGGCAGTCCAACTCTTGCTAGCATCGCTTTATAATTTCCCCCAAAACCAGGAAGAATCCATCAAATGGTATCGCCGGGCAGCGGATGGCAATTGCGCCTATGCCCAGTTAACCCTGGCGCAATTGCTGGGTCGTGAAGACGAGAAAATCATATGGTTTCAACGGGCCGGAGAAAACGGATATCCCGATGCTTATGCGGAGATCGGAGATATCCATCGCTCAAAAAAGAACTACATGGAAATGTTGAAATGGTACCGCCTGGCGGCAGATGCCGGAGACGTCCGAACACAGGTGAAATTGGGGGATCTGTTACGGGAAGGGAAGATTGTTCCCAAAGATATAACGGAAGCCGTCAAATACTACAAAATGGCCGCGGATAAAAGAGATATATCTGCGATGAAGTCCCTGGCGACCATCTACGAAAAAGGGGAGGGCGTTCCCAAAGATCTGATGGTGGCGATTGTATGGTACAAGAAGATTGCCGAACAGGATGGCGAATATGGCCTGAAGGTTGCGAAGATCTATCATGCAGGTAAGGTCATCCCGAAGGACATAACGGAGGCCGTGAAATGGTACCGAATGGCCGCTGAGAAAGGGGAGACGGTTGCCATCAAGCAGCTGATCAGCCTCTATGAAAGCGGCAAAGATGTTCCAAAGGACATGAACGAAGCCATGAAATGGCATATAAAGCTGGCGGAGATAGATTCCGATCATTATATCCGGATAGCCGCCGTCTACCGTTTCGGTGAGGGCGTTCCCCGGGATCTTAATAAGGCGTTGGCATATTACCGGATGGCGCTGAAAAAAAACGATGGGTTGGAAGCCATGGAAGCCCTGGGTGATTTATACAGCGGGGGGCAAGATATTGCCAAAGATATCCCCCAGGCAGCGGACTGGTATCGCAAGGCTGCTGAGAAGGGCAACGCCTCTGCCGCTTACAAACTGGTCGGGATTTATGAAACGGAAAAACCGGATAAAGTGGAAGCGGTGAAATGGCTCCTGCAAGCGGCAGAGCTCGGCAATGACAAGGCGCAAACAAGGGTGGGCCTGAATTACCTGAAGGGCAAGGATGGGCCGCCCGACTATCAGCAGGCGCGAAAATGGTTGCGCAAGGCCGCAAGCGTCCAGAATAGGACGGCTATGGAAAAGCTGGCAGTCCTGTACCGCAACGGTCTGGGAGATCCTATGTCGCCCAAGGAAGCGGTCCGTAAATGGCGGCAAGAAAAGAATATTTTCCTTTCCCTTGATGCTGAGAGCGCGCTGATGAGAGGTTCCATGATTGCAGAGCAATACGGTTATCCGGTGGTAAAAGAGAGAAAAGAATCCTTGCGGAAGCCACAGGCCTTACGGGCCGCCCAGGTTGTCGCAGCAAACGATCTGCTAAAGATACAGAAAATACCGGTAATCAGCGATGAGAAGAAAACCGTGCTACTTGAATCGGGTGGCTGCCTGGCGAGAAGAAACTATTCGAAACCTACAGTGAACCGGATCAGGCGGCCGTCTCTGTCATGCGGCTCGATTTATGGGGTACCCAAGGTCTATTGGCAAGGAATTATTCATCCCTTTTCAAGAACAAAGAAGTCATGAAAAGGCTGGAAGCCGCAAAAGCCTATCAGCCTGCCGAGACACCAGCCCTGGATGTTCCATATGACGGCTTGATTATTGATGCCGCCGATCAGGAATTCAGACCGGCCTTTTTCAGCCGGATATTTACTGAGAATCAAGAAGTCCTATATGATCCGTCAAAACTTGCTAAAGATGTCTTCCTGGCCCATGGCAGTGGCTATTACGTAAATTCCGTTGTAGATGCCAATAAGGTTCTTGCTGACATGAGCGTTAAGAATCCGCTTATCGTCAAGGCGGCCGGAGTAGTGACAGCCACGGATGTTTATGTTGCGAACGAAGACGCGGTAAAGATTTATTCTGCCGATCAAAAGGGCCATTTTCTGGCAGCATCCAAAGTGGCCACGGTTTTCACGGGCACGTTCGAACGAACGGCGCAAAAAGGTGATATCCGGGCATCAATGAAGGCCGCCGAGTCCTATTATCTTGGAGACGTGAAACCCCAAGACTTTGCCAAAGCCGCCAAATACTATGCACAGGCTGCTGAAAATAACGATGCGATGGGGCAAAACAATCTCGGGGTGATGTTTCATCAAGGGCAAGGTGTAAAACAGGATTATAAAGCGGCAGCGAGTTGGTATGAGAAAAGTGCCCAACAGGGCTACGCCAAGGCCCAGGTCAATCTCGCCACCCTGTATCAGAATGGATGGGGTGTGAAGAAAGACGCAGGCGAAGCCCTGAAGTGGTTTGAAGAGGCGAAGAAGCAGGACTATAACATGACGGATGAAGCTCTGCGGACAAAGTACCACAATCCGGTGGGCCTGATTCAAGATCGTGAGGAAGCCGAGAAGTGGCAGAGCAGGGCAAAGAAATTGGCCAGTGAACAGCCTAAGAAAAAGTAACTTGTCCTGCTGATGCAGTTGTTGAAAAATTCGAACCCAATTTTGTCATTGCGATTAACTGACCCCGGTCGCTTCACTTCGGAGTTATTGAGTCAAGAAACATCAGCCTTGTCATCGCGAGTGGTCCTGCGGACCGCATGGCGATCTAAAAGCAAGATTGCCGCGCTTTGCTCGCAATGACTCTGCATGGTTCTTAGGAGTTACCGCAGGGAGCGCTGCAATCTCTATGCATTTTCCGATAGACCGCTATTTCAGCAGACTACTGTTGACTTTTCAGCGTCTAGCATCTATATTGTCTTAAATGCTATACATGTTCTTTCAAATGAATATATGGGGGTGTCACGGTTTCGACGGGGATAGTTGAAGCTGTAGAAGCGTACCGAGGTTCCTACAGGCCTCGTTAAACAGGTAGGAAACATATAATCGCAAACAATTACGATTACGCTTTAGCCGCATAGCGTCGGCTAACGTCCTACTGGCTTTGCCTGCCTGGCCAGATCAGGGCGTCATTTAGACAGGATAGCTGATTTTTCTCGCCCGGGGGAAATGAGGCAAAAACTCACTGGGCTAGCCGACTGTTTACCCTGCCTTTGGGGGATTCGGAAGGCGAATTCAAATCAAAGGATATGTACGTAGAAACTGCAGTGGAATATTTTCGGACGCGGGTTCAACTCCCGCCACCTCCACCAGGACGTAATCCAACACAGTCCAAAGAAGTCCAAAACCCGTTAGAAATAGCGGGTTTTTTCTTGCTGTTTGTCCAGAGACGTGCCAGGATGTTTATCAAAATCCGGGTCGTATGGGGAATTTCACGAGGGGGCTTTTTCTTCTGGTTACTCCATCGGGCGTGAAGCTATGGTATTTAACTCAACTTTCGCACACATTTAAACGAGTATAAGTATCTGTTCTTTAACAATAAGCGACGTCATTCCGCCATTCAAGTAGCCACTGTGCCCCGTAAATTGGTGGTAGTTCTCTGAAAAAACGGCCGATCAAAGATCG